>NZ_JAXQNT010000008.1:0-285339 GCF_034427795.1 Janthinobacterium sp. GMG1 | reverse complement strand
TGGGCGCACCAACAGCTACAGTGCCGGAATAGGCACGCGCTCCCGAATAGGGGCCGGCGCCGCCGCTGCTGTCGGTCGCGGTGACGGTAAAACTGTAGGCCCCGGACGTCGTGGGCGTGCCGGACAGGGTGCCGTCCGCCGCCAGGCTCAGGCCTGCGGGCACGCTGCCGGCAGTGACGGCATAGCTATGCGGCGCCGTGCCGCCGGCGGCCGTAATGCTCTGGCTGTAGGCGAGACCTGCCGTCATGGCCGGCAAGGTCGTCGGCGCGATGGTGATGGTTGGTGCCGCCACCGTCAGCGAATAGGCGCGCGCACCGGAATACGGGCCGCTGCCCGTCGAACTGTCCGTGGCCCGCAAGGTGAAGTTGAAGACGCCGCCCGCCGTCGGCGTGCCCGACAGCGTACCGGTGGCGGTATTCAAGCTCAACCCGGCTGGCAAGGAACCGGCGCTGATCGCGTAGGTGTACGGCCCCGTGCCGTTCGCGGCCGTCACGGTCTGGCTGTAGGCCGTAGCGACGCTTCCCGCTGGTACGGTGGAGGGTGCAATCGTGATCGTGGGGCCACTGACCGTGATCGTCACGGTGGCCGGTGCCGAGGTGCCTACGCCATTGCTGGCCGTGTAAGTAAAACTGTCAGGTCCGCCGTAACCTGCCGTCGGCGTGTAGGTGATGCTGGTGCCGCTGGCCGTCGCCGTGCCGTGCGAGGCGCCGGAGGCGATGGCCACCGATGTCGCCGCACCGCCGCTCAGGCTCAGTGTGAGCGGATTGGCGCTGCTGCCGTAAGCCACTATGGCGCTGCTGGCGTTGGCGACTGGCGCACCGGCTGCCACCGTGCCGGAATAGGCGCGTGCCCCCGTGTACGGACCGCTCCCTGCGCTGCTGTCGGTGGCGGTGACGGTAAAACTGTATGCCCCGGCTACCGTCGGCGTGCCGGACAAGGTGCCGTTCGCCGCCAGGCTCAAGCCCGCAGGCACGCTGCCGGCAGTGACGGCATAGCTGTACGCTGCCGTCCCGCCGCCGCCGGTGATGGCCTGGCTGTAGGCGAGACCGACTGTCATTGCCGGCAAGGTCGTCGGCGCGATGGTGATGGTGGGCGCGGAGACCGTCAGCGTATAAGGGCGCGTGCCATTGATGGCCAGCGAGTCGGTGGCGCGCACGGTGAAGTTGAAGGTGCCGCCCGCTGTCGGCGTACCCGACAGCACACCACCACCACTCAAGCTCATGCCAGCCGGCAAGGTGCCAGCGCTGATGGCATAGGTGTACGGTGCCGCGCCCCCCGTCGCCGTCATGGTCGTCGTCGGGTAAGTCAGGGCCACCGTGGCATTCGGCAGGGTAGCCGGCGCCAGCACGATGGCCGAGGTAATCGTGACGTTGTACACGATGGGCTGCCCCACATCATCCCTGACGGTAAACGTGTCCGAGGTCGCGCTGAGATTGGTATTCCGGTAGCGCACGGCATTCGTGGCATTCGAATCTTCCAGCGTGCCATACAGCGGCGCCACCAGGGTTCCCGTCAGGCCGAACTGGGAACAAGGCGCATTGGTGTAATCCTCGTAATACTCTCCCCCCGCTACGATGCTGACGGCGCGCGGGCTCGGGCAGGTGCTGGCGGCGGAAGCCTGGCTGGAAAAAAGGGACAGCAAGACAAATAGCAAAGTTCCCGCCAGGTACATCAGCATTGACGGCGCCAGACCTTGGGCAGGCGGCGCGCCATGGGCTCTGGCAATGCAGCCATCAACACTCCGGACGGGCGTGGATAGCCATCCAAATTTCGTGAAATTTAGAAACATTTGTCTTCCCTCGATACATTTATCTTGGCGCTGGGCCTGGTACTGATAACGGTCATGGCTAACCTGCACGCCGATGACAACGACCGCCAACAGGACTGAAGATGGCTTTCCAGCATGATTGAACCTTGCTTTAAGTCAATCTATGCTACTACGACTTACAAAGAAAGCCACTATAAAATATTATCAAATAGGGAAGTTTTTAATGAAAATCAATTGTTGCCAAAAGAATGTATTTATTTAGCAACAAATATGAAAAAGAAAGGCGCATGGATGGCTATATTGACCAACTCGCCGTGAACCATGCTGGCGCGGCCCGACGCCAGTTTTCCCAGGCAGCAGCAAGGGTTTTCCGCCCGCTCTCCCGTCCGGTATGCTCTGCGCCACAGCAGAAATCCACCTTGCACGGCGGATTTCTGCGGCGCATGGCTGCCGCGTCATCGGCAGTGGCCGCATCGAATGCGGCCTCGCACACCCCGCCATCAGTTGTACGCACGCAACGCCGGAAGCTGTCACATTGCAAGCCACCGGCGTGGAACTTCTTGTCAGCGGGCAGCACGGCCTGCCCGGCAGATTGCCGGCAGCGTTACTGCATTGCCTGCTTCAAACCCGGCGCGAACTCGGCGCCGTGCTTGATCTGCGCGGTGGATGCCTTCAGGGTGGCGCCAATCGGCTCGGCGCGGCCCGCCAGGCATTGCCCCAGGAAGTTCTCCGTCACCGCATTGAAGGCGATGTTGTTGACGGGCCGGGCAAAGCCATGGCCTTCGTCGGGAAACAGCACATACGTCACGGGAATATTCTTCGCCGCCATGGCCGCCACGATCTGGTCCGATTCAGCCACGTTGACGCGCGGGTCGTTCGCGCCCTGTCCGATCAGCAGCGGGCGCTGGATGTTCTGCGCAAAGTTCAGTGGCGAACGCTCCTTGAGCAGCGCCTTGCCCTCTTCCGTGGTCGGGTCGCCCATGCGCTTGTAGAACTGCTGCTTGCCCGCTTCCCAGTATGGCGGGATGGTTTGCAGCAAGGTAAACAGGTTCGACGGGCCGACGATGTCGACGCCGCAGGCAAACGTCGTCGGCGTAAACGCCATGCCGGCCAGGGTGGCGTAGCCGCCGTACGAGCCGCCCATGATGGCCACCTTGTCGGCCGTGGTCACGCCGCTCTGCACCGCCCACTGCACGGCGTCGAGCAAGTCGTCATGCATCTTGCGGCCCCACTGCAGGTCGCCGGCCGAGATGAATTGCTTGCCGAAGCCCGTCGAACCGCGGAAATTCACGGACAGCACGGCGTAGCCGCGGTTGGCCAGCCACTGGTGATAACCACTGTAGCCATACGTATCGCGCGCCCACGGGCCGCCGTGCACCAGCAGCACCATCGGCACCGCCTGCGAAGGCGTGCCGCCGGCGCCCGCCTTCGATGCCTGCGGCAAGGTCAGATAGGACACCAGGGTCAGGCCGTCGCGCGCCTTGATCTGCTGCGCATACATGGGCACCAGCGGCGCGCCCTCCAGTTCCGGACGCGTCACATACAGCCGCGTCAGCTTCTTGGTCTTGCGCTCATACAGCCAGCTCGATGGCGGCGCCGTGATGGCATCGACGCTTACCAGCCATTTATCGTCAGCATCCGTGCGCGACGTCACCGTGAACTGGCCCTTCGTATTTTTCTTCAGGAAGGCCAGGTCGCCTTTCAGCTCGTCCGTCAGCGGCAGATATTCCTGCTGCAGATAATTGACCGTATAGGCTTGCACCCGGCCCGTGCGCGTGTCGTACAGCGCGTCGGCGATGTCGGTGCGCGGGTCTTGCGCCACCACCGTGGTCTTGCCGCTGGCCACATCCTGCGCCAGCAACGCCGAGGTATTGCGGCCGCGCGAATCGGTCCAGTACAAGGTCTTGCCGTCGACCGTAAAGCCCAGTGGCGACGTGGTCTGCGCATCTTCCAGGCCGACTTCGGCCAGCGGCGTGCTCTCGACCTTGCCATCGGCCAGGCGGAAATACTGCATGCCGCCATCGGCGCGCGCCTTGCTGGCGATGCGCAAGTTGAGCAGTTCATCTGCGACATAGCCGCCATAGCCATCGTTCTGCTGCACCAGGGTCAGCTTGCCGCTGGCCAGCTCCAGGCTGTACACGTCGTGCCAGCGCGCATCGCGGTTATTGATGCCGACGAGGATGCGGTCCTTCACCTTGCTGCTGATCTGGACTATCCGCACCCGCGTCTTCTCGAACGGCGTGTAGTTGATCTGCTTGCCGCTCGCCACGTTCACGCCGTACAGCAGGAAGTTTTCATCGCCGCCCTTGTCCTGGATAAACAGCAGGGTCCTCGAATCAGGCGACCAGAAGCTGCTGCGGATGGGCCGCACCTTTTCTTCCGTCAGCGGGCGCGCCTGCGCCAGGTCGCCGGCCGGCGCCACCCACACATTGAGCACGCCATCGCGCGGCGCGATCCATGACAGCCACTGCCCGTCGGGACTGAGCTTGCCACCGGACTTGCTGGGATTGCCAAACAGCTTGGCCCGCTCGATCAGCGGCGTTTCCTTGGCAGGGACTTGGGCGTGCGCCGGCAGTGCGCCGGCGAACAACAGGACAGGCAGGACATAGCGAATCATGGACACCTCATGGTTAATGAATGAAGGAAAACTTCACACGTGCATGTGCCAGCAGATCATAGGCCAAAGCAGTATTGCCAGGTTGACTACGCGACAGGGAACGGAAATCAAGGGACAGGATGGGGGAAACGGGGAATGAAAGGCAAAGGCAGGCGCTGGCAAAAGCGGGCTGGCATGCATGGCACACGCAATAATCCGACGTTCTGCGATGGCTTGAATGACTGGTCAGGCAGCTGCATTGAATTGCATGGGGTCAGCCGACCCGAACTTGAGATGCGCCGGCATCCAATATGCGAAACAGGAAATCTTCAACTGCGCTCACCGGCGACGAGCCAAGATCAACCGTCACTCTCCAGCCCGCGTCTGTGGGTTCCAGCTCAGACATGAAGTGGACGACGCCGAAAAGGCCTTCTGCAGTAGCTACATTTTCGTCGTCGGTATCGAACCACTTCAGGAACCACGCCTGAAAAACGTCCGAAACGGCCTCCTGGCTCAGACCACGCACTTCGAGCGGCGTCCAATCCCACACGAACGGTGCAAGAACCACTTCACCCGCACCCGACGCAAAAGTGACTGCCTCAAACTCCAACCGGGTCTCGGAGTCGACTTGAATCGATTGACCCGCAGCGGCCCCTTCCATTGGGATGACGTCGGCTCTGCAAGGAAGGCCGAGCGCGCCTTCGACGGCCAGCGATCCATCGCTTTGCCTGTATGCCGGCTCCACATGCGATGCAAGCTGCGTGGCGGCCCGTGCCAAGGTGCCGATGTATGGCGTGCGAACGGCGGTAAGAAATTCGGAAATCGTCATGGTGGCGGATGTAAGTTCAGACAAAATATGCAGGACCGTTTGACCGCCGCATGGCGGCCGGTAGCAGCCATCGGCATGCGGCGATGAGAAATCATACGTCACGTAAACGGAAAAACCCAGTACCGATATTATACAAACGTATAATACACAGTACTGGGTTTCTATACAGCTTGCGCTGTAACTCCTTGAATCTAATGGTCGGGACGGGAAGATTCGAACTTCCGACCCCATGCACCCCATGCATGTACGCTACCAGGCTGCGCTACGCCCCGACGAGGTGGGAATTATAGCAGAGGCTTTTAGGTTTTTGCCATGCTTTGCGCATGATTCATATCGATCTGCGCAAACTTTTTTGCATGGCCCTGGCAAGCGGCCTATTCGTTCAGCAGCAGCGCCGTCAGGACGATGCGGAAGCCCGCGATCAGCGGCTCGACTTTCACGTCCGGATTGTGAATGAAGCGCACGGGCAAGCCCTGGTAAATGGCGACCAGGGCATTCAGGCGGCCTTCCAGCATCTCTTCATCGGCCGGCAAGCCGCGCTTGATGCGCGCATCGCGGATGATGGAGAGAAACAGCTGGCGCGAGCGCTGGTCCGAGCATTGCAGCATTTCGGCGATCACCGGATTGCGCGATGCTTCGGCAAAAATTTCCAGCGGCATCATCCACGTTTTCGGGTCCAGCGCTTCGAGCACATGCTCGCCCGCATTGTCGATCACGGCCTGCAGCGGGTCTTCGCGCTGCGCCAGGTCCTGCATCAGGTTCGACACCCGCTCCGTATTCTGCATGACGAAGGCGGCGATGATCGCATCCTTGCTGTCAAAATAATTATAGATATGGCCCGCGCTCATGCCGGCCGCTTTCGATATCTCGGCCATGCTGGCGCCGTGAAAGCCGCGTCGGCTGAAACAGCTTTCGGCCGCATCGAGCACCTGCTTGCGCCGCGTGTTGGCGCGCTCGGGATCCGGATGCTTCTTTTCAACTTGGTTCATGATTTTCCAGTAGCGCGCCGGCCCTGCCCTTGCGGGCAAGGCCGGCGTCGGCGTCCCCGTGATTATTGGACGCCGCCAGCCGCCGCGACGGCTGTCTGCTCAGGTTGCCAACCGCCGCCCAGCACCTTGTACAAGGTCACCAGGTTGGTCGATTTGGCCAGACGCGCCGTGATCAGGCTTTGCTGCGCCGTGTACAGCGCGCGCTGGGCCACCAGGGCGTTCAGGTAGGACTCGGCGCCCTGCTTGTAGCGCGCGTCGTGGATGGTGTAGCTCTTCGTCGACGCCTCGACCAGCGAGACCTGCGACTGCAGGCGCTCGTCGATGGTACCGCGCTGGGCCAGCGCATCGGACACTTCACGGAAGGCGACCTGGATCGCCTTTTCGTATTGCGCCACGGAGATTTCACGCTGCACCTTGGCGATATCGAGGTTGGCGCGGTTCACGCCGCCATCGAAGATCGGCAAGCTGATCTGCGGAATGAAACTCCACGTGCCGCTGCCCGCCTTGAACAGGCCCGACAGGTTGTCGCTCAGCGAGCCGGCCGTGGCCGTCAGCGAAATGCGCGGGAAGAAGGCCGCGCGCGCCGCGCCGATGTTGGCGTTGGCCGCGCGCAAGGTGCGCTCCGCCGCCAGCACGTCGGGACGGCGTTGCAGCACGTCCGACGGCACGCCGGACGGAATGTCCGCCAGGGCCGTCACGGCGCCGAACTCGGCTGGCGGCAGCAGGTCGGCCGGCACGGGGCCGCCCACCAGCAGCACCAGCGCGTTTTGATCCAGCGCAACCTGGCTCGTGTAGACGGCCACGTCGGAACGGGCCGATTCCACGCTGGTCTGGGCATCGTACTTGTCCAGGCCGGAAGTCGCACCGGCACTGAAGCGGCGCACGGCCAGGTCATACGACGACTGCTGGCTCTTCAAGGTGTCCTGCGCCACGCGCAGGCGCTGCTGGTCCGCCACCAGGTTCAGATAGGTGCTGGCCACTTCGGCCACCAGGCTGATCTGCTGTGCACGGCGTGCTTCTTCCGTGCCCAGGTATTGTTCCAGCGCGCTGTCGGACAGGCTACGCACGCGGCCGAAGAAGTCCAGCTCGTACGCCGATACGGCCAGGTTCGCCGTGTACTGGCGGTTGATGGACGCTTCGCCGTTGGCGCTGGCGTTCTTCGGCACGCGGCTGGCCGTCTGGCCGCCGGACGCCGACAGGGTCGGGATCAGCGCGGCGCGTTCGATGCCGTAGGTGGCGCGCGCCTTCTCGATGTTCAGGATCGAGACGCGCAGGTCGCGGTTGTTGGCCAGCGCCAGTTCCAGTACCTGGCGCAAACGCGCATCGGCAAAGAACTCGCGCCAGGCGACGTCCGCCACCGGCTTGGCGTCGGCGGCGGCCGTGTCGGCCTTGTAGGAAGGACCGGTCGGCCACGCCGTGGGCGCCGGCGCTGCCGGACGCTCATATGTGGGAGCCAGGCTGCAACCGGCCAGCAAGGCCAGTGCCGCCATGGAGAGTAGCGTTTTTTTCATATTAATGCGCATCCTTAGAAAGCGTGACGGCTGGCGAGCCAGGCGTCGCCGGCGTGGCGGGCGCGTCCGACTTCGAGAAGAAGCCGCGCACCAGCACGAAGAACACCGGCACGAAGAAGATACCGAGGAACGTGGCCGTCAACATACCGCCCAGCACGCCGATACCGATGGCGTTCTGGCTGCCGGAACCGGCGCCGCTGGAGATCGCCAGTGGCAACACGCCCAGGCCGAAGGCAATCGAGGTCATCAGAATCGGACGCAGACGCAGACGCACCGCATGCAAGGTCGCGTCCAGCAGCGACATGCCCGACTCCTGCATTTCCTTGGCGAATTCAACAATCAGAATCGCATTCTTCGCCGACAGGCCCACCACCGTGAGCAAGCCCACCTGGAAGTACACGTCGTTCGACAAGCCGAACATCCACGTACCGAGCACGGCGCCGATCACGCCCAGCGGTACTACCAGCAGCACGGAGAACGGAATCGACCAGCTTTCATACAGCGCGGCCAGGCACAGGAACACGATCAGCAGCGACAGCGCATACAGCTGCGGCGTCTGCGAACCGGATTCGCGCTCTTCCAGCGACACACCGGTCCAGCTGAAGCCGATGCCAGGCGGCAACTTGGCGACCATTTCTTCCATCGCGTTCATGGCGGCGCCCGTGCTTTGGCCCGGCGCCGGCGTACCCAGGATCTCTACCGACGGCAAGCCGTTGTAGCGTTCCAGGCGTGGCGACGCGTAAATCCACTTGCCGGTGGCGAAGGCCGAGAACGGCACCATCTGGCCAGCGGTATTGCGCACGAACCACTTGTTCAAGTCTTCCGGCAGCATGCGCGAACTGGCGTCGCCCTGGATGAACACTTTCTTCACGCGGCCACGGTCGAGGAAGTCGTTCACATACGAACTACCCCAGCCGACGCTCAGCACGCGGTTGATTTCCGAGATCTGCAAGCCCAGCGCCGTTGCCTTCTGCTGGTCGATGTCGATCTTGTACTGCGGCGTATCTTCCTGGCCGTTCGGGCGCACGCCGACCATGGCCGGATTCTGCGACGCCATGCCCAGCAACTGGTTACGCGCCGCCATCAAGGCGTCATGGCCGACACCGCCGATATCCTGCAACTGCATGTCGAAACCGGTGGCGTTACCCAGTTCCAGCACGGCAGGCGGTGCAAACGTAAATACCATTGCATCCTTGATCTGCAACAACTTGCCCATGGCGCGACCGGCCACGGCCGGCGCTTTTTGCGCCACATCCTTGCGCAGCGACCAGTCTTTCAGGCGCACGAAAGCGATACCCGTATTCTGGCCGTTACCGCCGAAGCTGAAGCCGGCGACGGCAAACACGGAAGCGACGTTGTCTTTCTCGCTGTTCATGAAGTGGTCTTCGACCTGCTCGATCACTTTCAGGGTGCGCTCCTGCGTGGCGCCCGTCGGCAATTGAATCTGCGTAAACAGGATGCCCTGGTCTTCTTCCGGCAGGAAGGAGGTCGGCAGGCGCATGAAGACGAACACCAGGCCGGCCAGCAACAGCACGTACAACAGCATCGAACGGGCGCGGTGGCGGATCATGCTGCCGACCAGGCCCTGGTATTTGTTGCTGCTGCTATCGAAGCTGCGGTTGAACCAGCCGAAGAAACCCTTGTTCGTCGCGTGATGGCCTTTTTCGACCGGTTTGAGCAGGGTGGCGCACAGCGCTGGCGTAAACACCAGTGCGACGATGACGGACAGCACCATCGACGAGACGATCGTGATCGAGAACTGGCGGTAAATCACGCCCGTCGAACCGCCGAAGAAGGCCATCGGCACGAACACGGCCGACAGCACCATGGCGATACCGACCAGCGCGCCCGTGATCTGCGTCATGGACTTGCGCGTCGCTTCCAGCGGCGACAAGCCCTCTTCGCTCATCACGCGCTCGACGTTTTCCACCACCACGATCGCATCGTCGACCAGCAGACCGATGGCCAGCACCATGGCGAACATGGTCAGCGTATTGATCGAATAGCCGAAAGCGTTCAGGATACCGAAGGTACCCAGCAGCACGACCGGCACGGCCATGGTCGGGATCAGGGTGGCGCGGAAGTTCTGCAGGAACAAATACATCACCAGGAAGACCAGGATGACGGCTTCGACCAGGGTCTTGACCACTTCTTCGATGGACAGTTTCACGAACGGGGTCGTGTCGAACGCCACCTGGTAGCTCATGCCTTCAGGGAATTGCTTGCTCAGGTTGCCCAGCATGGCTTTCGCCGCGTTGGCCGTATCGAGCGCGTTGGCGCCCGTCGCCAGCTTGATCGCCACGCCGGTTGCCGCATGGCCGTTGTAGCGGGCCACGGTGTTGTAGTTCTCGCGGCCCAGTTCCATGGTGGCCACATCCTTCAGGTACACCATGGCGCCGTTGGTCGTGGTTTTCAGCAAGATGGCACCGAACTGCTCCACCGTTTGCAAACGGCTTTGCGCCGACACGGTCGCGTTCAGCTGCTGGCCCTTGATGGACGGCGTGCCGCCCAGCTCACCGGCCGACACTTCCGCATTCTGCGCCTGCACGGCCGTGATCACGTCCGCCGGGGTCAGGTTAAAACTTTGCAGCTTGGCCGGATTGAGCCAGATGCGCATGGCGTACTGCGAACCGAACAGGGTCACGTCACCCACGCCAGGCACGCGGCTCAGCGGATCGACGACGTTGGCGGCCACATAGTCGCTCAAGTCGGTCTGGTCCATCTTGCCGTTTTCGGAAATGAAGCCGAACACCATCAGGAAGTTCTTCGTCGCTTTCGACACGACGAGACCCTGTTGCGTAACAGCCGTCGGCAGCAGTGGCGTGGCCAGCTGCAGCTTGTTCTGTACTTGCACCTGGGCAATGTCAGGGTTGGTGCCGCTGGTAAACGTCAGCGTGATGCTGATGCCGCCAGTGGCATCGCTCGACGAAGCCATGTAGCGCAAGCCGTCGATACCCTTCATCTTTTGTTCGATGACCTGGGTGACAGCGTCTTCCACGGTCTTGGCGGAGGCGCCAGGGTAGGAGCCGCTGATCGAAATCGACGGCGGAGCAATGCTCGGGTACTGCGCGATCGGCAGGCTGAGGATCGAAATCACGCCGGCAAGCATGATGACGATCGCGACCACCCAGGCAAAAATCGGGCGGTCAATGAAAAAACGGGCCATTAATATTCTCCTGAATTAGTGGGCGCTGGCAGCCGATGCGGCGGCAGAGGCGGCAGCGGCAGGCGCGTCAGCAGCCTTGGCCGGTACGGCAACGGCTGGCGCGCCTGGCTTGACTTTTTGCAAGCCTTCCACGATCACGCGGTCGCCTGCGGCCAGGCCGGACGTTACCAGCCAGTTGGTGCTGACGGTGCCGCTGGTGGTCAGCACGCGTTGCTCGACCTTGTTTTCCTTGTTCAGGATCAAGGCCGTTGCCTGGCCCTTCTGGTTGCGCGTCACGCCCACTTGCGGCACGGTGATGGCTTTTTCATCGACGCCCGTTTCCAGCTGGGCACGTACGTACATGCCTGGCAGCAATTCGCCTTTCGGGTTCGGGAACAGCGCGCGCAAGATCACGTTGCCGGTGGTCGGATCGACCGTCACGCCCGCGAACTGCAGCTTGCCCGGTTCGCTGTACTTGCTGCCATCCGGCAGGATCAGGTCGACCTTGGCCTGGCCTTCGCCGACTTTTTTCAGCGAGCCGTCGGCCATCTGGCGTTTCAGGCGCAGCAAATCCGTGCTCGACTGGGTCACGTCGACATAGATCGGATCGAGTTGCTGCACCGTAGTCAGGGCATCGGCCTGGCCCGCCGTGACCAGCGCACCGGCCGTCACGGTCGAGCGGCTGGTGCGGCCGCTGATCGGCGCCGTCACGGTGCTGTACTTGAGGTTGATATTTGCCGTTTCCAGCGCCGCAGTGGCGGACTCGACATCTGCCTTGGCTTGCTCGAACGCCGCGACGGCATCATCGTATTCCTGGCGGCTCACGCCTTCGATGGCAACCAATTCCTTGTAGCGCGATGCTTTCGGACCGGCCGTCAGCAGGTTGGCCTTGGCTTTCGACAACGCGGCCTTGGCCGAATTGTAGGCTGCCTGATAGGTGGCAGGATCGATCTGATACAGGGCCGTGCCCGCTTTCACATCGCTGCCTTCGATGAACAGGCGCTTCTGGATCAAGCCACCGACCTGCGGGCGCACATCGGCGACCTGGTAGGCATTCGTACGGCCGGGCAATTCGGCGCTCATCGGCAACGCGGCCGGATTAACAGTAAACACGACCACCTGTGGCGCTTGCTGCGCGTGAGGTGCTTCCTGTTTTTTACTGCAGCCGGCCATGATTACAGTGGCGCACAGAACGGCAATAGCGCCGCTCGTACGCGGCGACGTCAAGGAAAATGTTGGTTGCATCTTGGACTTTCTGAAAAAGAAGCTGGCTAGTGTCGTTAGAAATGACTAAATTTATTAACGCAGATCAAAGAATGAACGATCATTCTAAAATCGTCAAGCATCGTTACAATTGAAACATAGTAACTATCAAGCGAATTAAATTATCAATGAGGCAATGAAATGAGGACAGCAACAGCGTCGGCACGCCAGCCAGGTCGAGCAGGAAGCGGGCGGGCGGCGGCAAAACGGCAAAGCGGGAAAGTTGGATTGAATGATTACTGTAGCAGGGTAATGCGTTTTTTGCTGAAGCCGTGATCGCGCGCGCAACACTGCCTGCGCGCACACACCTCGCCACCATAAATATTTACCAATGGTATCGAAAAGACATGGCGCGGCGGACGCGCTAGTATAGTGGTCACAGCGTGGCAAAGCGGGGGCGCAACGATGACAGCACAGGCGCGAAATACCAGGCAGCAAGATGGCGCGAGCGGCCCGGACACGCCGCCACTGCTGTCGACGGGCGTCGCCGGCCTCGACGCCATACTCACGGGCGGCTTGCTGGCCGAGCGCCTGTACCTGGTCGAAGGCGTTCCCGGCACGGGCAAGACCACCCTGGCGCTGCAATTCCTGGCCGAGGGCGCGCGCAGCGGCGTGCCCGTGCTGTATATCGCCCTGGCGGAATCCGAGATCGAGCTGCGCGGCGCGGCCCTGTCGCATGGCTGGAACCTGGCCGGCATCGCCATCGAAGAGGTGGCGCCCAGCGACGACATCCTCGACCCCGAACGCCAGTACACCATCTTCCACCCGTCGGAAATCGAACTGGCCTCGACCAACCAGCGCATCCTCGCCGCCATCGAAAAGCACCGCCCTGCCCGCCTGGTGCTCGATTCGCTGTCCGAACTGCAATTGCTGGCGGAAAACCCCTTGCGCTACCGGCGCCAGGTCGTGGCGTTGAAACAATACCTGGCCAGCCGGCACTGCACCACCCTGCTGATCGATGACCGTTCCGCGCTGGACGACGGCTTGCAAGTGCGTAGCGTGGCCCATTGCGTGATCTCGCTGGAACTGCAAAACCAGGACTATGGCAATGACCGGCGCCGCGTGCGGGTGGTGAAATACCGGGGCGTGCCGTTTCGCAGCGGCACGCACGACTACAAGATCGCCCATGACGGCCTGATCGTCTATCCGCGCCTGGTGGCGGCCGACACGCGACGCGATGGCGACCATCGGCGCCTGTCGAGCGGCGTGCCCGAACTCGATACCATGATAGGCGGCGGCCTGGAAGAAGGCATGAGCACGCTCATTTCCGGCCCAGCCGGCAGCGGCAAGTCCACCCTGGCGGCGCAATTCGTGCATGCGGCCACAACGCGCGGCGAACCGTGCGCCATGTTCCTGTTCGAGGAGGCGCGCAGCAAGCTCCTGAACCGGGCCGGCAACGTGGGCATGCACCTGCAGGCGGCACTCGACTCCGGCCTGCTGAGCGCACAGCAAATCGATCCGGCCGAGCTGACACCGGGAGAATTCGCCCAGGCCGTGGTCGACGCGGCAGAACGGGGCGCCCGGGTCATCGTCATCGATAGCCTGAACGGCTACATGCATGCCGTGCCCAATGAACGCTTCCAGAGCACCTACCTGCACGAACTGCTCAATTACCTGAGCCAACGCGGCGTGGCCACCCTGCTCGTCGGCGTGCAGCAAAACATGCTGGGCACCTCGATGACGACGGCGGCCGACGCCAGCTATCTGGCCGACAGCGTCATCATGCTGCGCTACTACGAAACGGAAGGCGAGGTGCGGCAAGCCATTTCCGTCTTCAAGAAGCGCGGCAGCGCGCACGAGCGCAGCATCCGCCGCTTCGAGATCAGCCCGCAGGGCATCCGCATCGGCCCGGCCCTGGCCGGCTTTCACGGCATCCTGTCGGGCTTGCCCACCATCGGCGGCACGCCCTTCCCCTAGGAGTTGCCATGGAGCAGCGTATCCTGATCTATGCGCCTGGCGGCCAGGACGCCGCCCTGACCACCAGGGTGCTCGCCGGCGAGGCCATCGCCAGCCACGCCTGTCGTTCCGCCGGCGAACTGGCCGAGCAACTGGCGCTGGGCGCCGGCGGCGTGCTGACGGTGGACGAGGCCTTGCATGCAGGCGTGTACGCCGTGCTCGACGCCTACGCCCGCCAGCAACCGGACTGGTCCGATTTGCCCATCATCCTGCTGACGCACGCGGGACTCGATTCTCTGCCTTTGCGGCAAGCCGTTGCCACCCTGGGCAACCTGACCCTACTGGAACGCCCCGTACACATATTGACCCTGATCACCTCGGCCCACGCCATGCTGCGCGCGCGCCGGCGCCAGTACCAGGTGCGCGAGACGCAGCGACGCAAGGATGAATTCCTTGCCAGCCTCGGGCATGAACTGCGCAATCCGCTGGCGCCCATCAAGACCTCGGTGGCCCTGCTCAAGCACCTGTATCCGGCATCCGAGCAGGTCAGCAAAGTGAGTGGCGTGATCGACCGCCAGGTGACGCACCTGACGCGGCTGGTGGATGACTTGCTCAACGTGGCGCGCATCACCAGCGGCAAGGTACTGCTGCAGCGCGAGAATATTAAATTGCAGCAAGTGCTCGAGCATGTAATCGAACTGTGCCAGCCCGCTGCCGACAGCCGGCACATCAGCATCACGCAGGCATTGCCGCCGCATGCCGTGACCTTGCACGCCGACTATGCCAGGGTGGTGCAGATCTTCGCCAATATCGTGTCGAATGCCGTGAAGTTCACGCCGGACGGCGGCCACATCCACCTCACGGCATGCCTGGCGCAGGGCCAGTTGCAGGTGACGGTCGAAGACAATGGTATCGGCATCGAGCCGGACGCCATCCCACGCATCTTTTCCATGTTTGAACAGGGGCGCACGGTAGCCGGCCAGATGGCCAGCGGCCTGGGCATCGGCCTCAGCCTGGCGCGCCAGTTTGCCGAGATGCATGGCGGCAGCATCGAAGCCTGCAGCGACGGCCCCGGTCGCGGCAGCCGCTTCATCGTCACCTTGCCGGCCAGCACCGGCGACGCCCCTGCCGTCATGCCGGCGGCGGCCGCCCAAGAGTCCCCCACCGGCGCGGTCCCGCCCGTACAAGTGCTGGTGGTCGACGACAACCTCGATGCGGCAGACTCCCTGCAAAGCCTGTTCCAGCTTGAGGGCTATGCCGCCAGGGTCGCGTATGGCGGTGCGCAAGCCCTGGCGGCCGTCGAGATGACGTGGCCGCAACTGGTCGTGATGGATCTGGGCATGCCGGACATGGATGGTTATGAAGCGGCGCGCCAGATACGCCAGCGTGCGCACGGGCGCGAGGTGCTGCTGATCGCCCTGACGGGCTGGGGTGAGGCGCGCTCACGCACGGAACAAGCCGGTTTCGACCATCATCTGACGAAACCGGTGGATTTCGCCGCCATCGCAGCCCTGCTGGAACAGCACTTGGCGCGGCGGGCGGGGGACACTACGCGGGCAACCTAGCGCTTACTTCCACTTGCCGCGCAATTCCTGCACCTTTTGCTGCAACAGTTCCGGCGTGGCGGCCTCGGGCGCCACGGGCATGCCCACGGCCAGCGACAGGCGCGAGCGCAAGCCCGCCTTGAAGGCGCGCTCGAACAAATGGCCATTGCGATGGCTCAACAGATGCCCCCACAAGCCGCGCAGCGCCAGTGGAATCACGGGCACCTTGCTGCGCTCGACGATCTTCGCGATGCCGCCCTTGAATTCGCTGATCTGGCCTGTGCGCGTCAACTTGCCTTCGGGGAAGATGCAGACGAGTTCGCCTTCGTGCAACGCTTGCGCGATGTCAATGAAAGCCTTTTCCATCAGGAAAGGATCTTCCTTGGCCGGCGCGATGGGAATCGCCTTGGCCGTGCGGAAAATCCAGCCCATCAGCGGCATCTTGAAGATGCGGTGGTCCATGACGAAACGGATGGGGCGGGGGCTGGCCGCCATGATGACGATGGCATCCACATAGCTGACGTGGTTGCACACCAATACGGCGGCCCCTTCCGCGGGGATGCGCTCGCCATCGACGACTTTGACCCTGTGCACGGTCTGGATCAATATCCACGCCAGGAAGCGCATGAGGAATTCCGGCACCAGCGAGAAGATGTAGGCGGCCACCAGCGCATTCAAAATGGCCGTAACGAGAAACAACTGCGGGATCGTAAAGCCTTGCCCCAGCAGCACGATGGCTACGCCCGCGGCCGCCACCATGAACAGCGCGTTCAGGATATTCATGCCGGCGATCGTGCGCGAAATGTGTTTCGGGTCGCAGCGCGTCTGGATCAGGGCGAACAGGGGTACGATGAAAAAGCCGCCGAACACGCCGATCATGACGATGTCGAGCAAAATGCGCGGCACGCCCGCCTGGCTGACGAAGGCCAGCGCGTCGACCACTTGCGTATTCGCATACGCATTGCTGGCGAAATACAGGTCGATGCCGAACAGCGACAGTCCGATGGAGCCGAACGGTACCAGGCCGATTTCGATCTTGTGACCGGACAACCTTTCGCACAGCAAGGACCCCGTGCCGATACCGACGGAAAACACGGTCAGCAGCAGCACGAACACGCTATGGTCGCCATGCAGGAAATCCTTCGAGTACACGGGGAACTGCGCCAGGATCAGGGCGCCGTAAAACCAGAACCAGGAGTTGCCCAGCATGGCCAGGAAGACGGGACGGTTCTTGCGCGAAAAATTCAGGTTGCGGAACGATTCGGCCACAAAATTCAAACTCACCTTCAAATCAGGCTCGGGCGCCGGCGTGCGCGGCACGCGGTAGCTGGCGAGCAGGCCGAAAATGGCCACGGCGATGGTCGCGCCAGCCACCAGTTCCACGCCCAGCGGCTTGTGCACGATCAAGACGGCGCCGAGGATTTCGCCCAATAGAATGCCGACAAAGGTGCCCATCTCGATCAGGCCATTGCCGCCGACCAACTCTTCGGGTTTCAGCTGCTGCGGCAGGTACGCATACTTGACGGGGCCGAACAGGGTCGAATGCACGCCCATGCCGACCACGGCCGCCACCAGCAGCCACAGGGTATGCGTCATCCAGCCGGCGGCGGCTACGGCCATGATGGCCAGTTCCATCCATTTCACGAAACGGGCCAGGCCCGCCTTTTCAAACTTGTCGGCCAGCTGGCCCGCCGTGGCTGAAAACACGACGTAGGGCAGGATGAACAGGCCGGGAATCAGATTGGTGATGGTGGACGGGTCGAGCGTGGTCCAGCTCAGCGCATCGTAGGCGAGGATCACCATCAAGGCCGTCTTGAACAGATTGTCGTTGAAGGCGCCGAAGAACTGGGTCCAGAAGAAGGGCCCGAAACGGCGCTGCGACAATAAGGAAAACTGGCTGCTTTGACTCATGGCATGGGGAACTGGCAATTAAGGAATTGCTAAAATACAGCACTATCTTGCGCACGACAATCTGAATGTCGTCCTCTTGCTCGGCATCAATACAGAAAACAGCCTGCGCGTCATGCTCGCCTTGCCGCCCACGCGCTGCCTGGCTCTTACTCTGATACAACAGAAATCGCTTGTTTCTTGATAATAAGGTAATGTGCGCATACCGCTGGCGCCCCTGCCCGCCCCTCCCGGAAAGCTGCCTCCATGTTTGGAATGACATCATTGACCATCCTGGCCTTGCTGGTCACCGCCTTCGTGCTGGTGCTGCAGCACCGCCGGAAAGTAGCGGATCTGGAATTGCTGACGGCGCGCTTGCGCAAGGAAGTCGACGCCATCCAGCAGCGCCTGCGAGCGCTGGAAGGCCAGGCCGAAGCGCCGGCCGGCACGTCCGCCGTGCCCATCGCACCCGCCGCGCCCTCTAGAGTGGCGCCCGTGGCAGCGCCGGCGCCTTTGCCGACGCCCGCCCCCGTGCCGCAAGCGGCAGCGATCAAGGTGGCCGAGGTGGCGAAGGTCGCGCCGGCCGCACCAGCTGCACCCGTGCCGCCGAAGCCAGCCCCGCCGGTTCCGGCCAGGCCCGCTCCCGCCGTCCCCAACACCCCGTCCTGGATCGCGCACCCGGATGGCCTCGTTGCCAAGGCCAAGAACTGGCTGTTTACCGGCAACCTGGTTGCCAAGCTGGGCTTGCTGATCCTCTTCCTCGGCGTCAGCTTCCTGCTCAAATACGTGTCGGCGCAGGTCACGCTGCCCATCGAGCTGCGCCTGGCCGGCATCGTGCTGGCTGACATCGCCCTGCTGGCCTGGGCCTGGCGCATCCGCCTCAGCCGTCCCGGCATCAGCCTGCCGCTGCAGGGCACGGCGCTGGCGATATTGATGCTGGTGACGTTTGGCGCCTTCCGCCTGTATGAACTGATCCCGGCCGGCCTGGCGTTTGCCGTGCTGTTCGTGCTGACGGCATTCACGTGTTTGCTGGCCGTGCTGCAAAACGCCGTCTGGCTGGCCGTCTTCGGCATCGTCGGCGGCTTTGCCGTGCCCCTGCTCGTGTCGACGGGCAGCGGCAACCATATCGGCCTGTTCAGCTATTACGCGCTGCTCAATGCAGGCGTCTTCGCCATCGCCCTGAAACGCGCCTGGCGGGTCCTGAATGTGCTGAGCTTTGGCTTTACCTTTGTCGTCGCCACCACCTGGGGCCTGCTGCGCTACACGCCCGAACACTACCTGTCGACGCAACTGTTTTTGATCCTGTTCGTGCTGTTCTATATCGGCATCGCGATTGCCTACTGCGCGCGCCAGGCGCCGCGCCTCAAGCATTACGTGGATGGCACCCTCGTCTTCGGCACGCCGCTGGCGGCCATGGGCCTGCAATACGGCCTGGTGCGGCACTTTGACTTCGGCCTGGCGTTTTCCGCGCTGCTCGCCGGCTTGACCTACACGGGACTGGCCGTGGCCCTGTGGCGCAGGAACGGTTTCAAACTGCTGGCCGAAGCCTTCCTTGCGCTGGGCATCGTCTTCGGCACCCTGGCCATTCCGTTCGCATTAGATGGCCGCTGGACCTCCGCCGCCTGGGCGCTGGAAGGCGCGGGCATCGTCTGGGTCGGCTTGCGCCAGCGCCAGACGCTGGCCTGGGCCTTCGGCTTGCTGGTGCAGGGGGCCGCCTGGCTGGCCTTCCTCGGCGCCATGCAGGAACTCAATACGGCAGCGGCCCTGGACGCCAACATCTGGCTCGGCTGCGCGCTGCTGGCCGCCGCCGCGCTGGTGATGGCCTACAATTTCCGCCGCCACGGCAGCCACTTGCACCCGGAGTTCATGCGCAGCCTGTCCGTGCTGTTCCTGACGGCCGCCACGGTCTGGCTGCTGGGCGGCATCTGGACCGAAATCCTGCTGCGCACGGATGCCGCCACGCAATTGAACCTGCTGACCGTCAGCGCGCTGGCAGTGGCAGCCCTGCTGGCGGCGCTGGCGCGGCGCGAACAATGGCATGCGCCGCGCGCGCTGCTGCTGGCCGTGCAGGTGCTGGCCGGCATGGTCATGCTCAGCCGCGCCAGCTGGGCCTGGGACCAACATCCGGCCAGCCTGTTCGGCGGTTCCTTCCTCAGCGCCCTGCTGCTGGGCACCGCAGCGTTTGCCAGCGCGCGTTTCCTTGCGCTGCGCGCGCGCGGCGGCGACGAGCTGCTGGCCCTGGTGGCGCGCCCCCTGCTGGTGTGGAGCGGCTTGCTGTGGTTTGCCGCCATCCTCGTGCCCTTCACCAGCTGGCTGCTGCGCCTGATCGACGGCGACCTGGGGCTGCAACCGCACGCGGGCGAACACTGGCTGGCGCTGTACCTGATCGCCGTCTGCGTCACGACGCCCGTGTTCGCCATCCTGGCGCGGCGCCTCGACTGGCAGCAACTGCGCTGGCTCAGCGTGGCCGCCTGGCTTGGCCTGGGCCTGTGGAGCGCCCACATGCTGCTGGCCTTGTACCTGCGCGATTACCTGCCGACCGGCTTGAGCTGGCTGGCCCTGGCCAGCGCCCTGGCGGCCGGCGAATACCTGCTGCGGGCCTGGCCGCAAGCGGGCTGGCAACTCGACGTGCGTGCCCTGCGCCTGTTGCATACGCTGCGCACGGCCGCGCCCTGGTTGATGCTGTGGCCCGTGGGCGCCATCCAGGTCAGCGCCTGGCTGGCACAGCATGAAGACAGCGTCAGCCCTGCCTGGGCCCGTTACTTGCCGGCCTGGGCCATGATGCTGGCACTGGCCCTGCTGATCCGCCGCTGCCGCGCGAACGCCTGGCCGGTGGCGCCGATTGCAGACTGGTACCCGCGTTATCTGATACCGCTGGCGGCGGCATGGTCGCTGCTGCTGATCGCCGCATGGAACATTTTCGACAACGGCGCCATGGCACCCCTGCCCTATTTGCCGCTGCTCAATCCGCTGGACCTGAGTACGGGCTTTGCCGTCCTGCTGGCCATTGCCAGCTACCGTTTATTCCCGGCCGGCCAGATCCCGCTGCCCGCCGTGTGGCAAACGCGCCTGCCTGTCGTGGCCGTGTGCTTGCTGTATGCCTGGTTCAACCTGATGCTGCTGCGCACCGTGTCGCATTACCTGGGCGTGCCGTATACCTTTGACGCCATGCTGGCCTCGCAGTTCGTGCAAGCGATGCTGTCGCTGGTGTGGAGCATCACGGCCCTGCTGCTGATGCGCCACGCGGCGCGCCAGCAGCGGCGCCAGCAATGGAGCCTGGGCGCCGTGCTGCTGGGCCTGGTCGTCTTGAAACTGTTCCTGATCGACCTGTCGAACGTGGGCGGCATCGAACGCATCGTCTCCTTCGTCGGTGTCGGTTTGCTGATGGTCTTGATCGGCTACCTGGCCCCCTTCCCCAAGGCTGCTGCGCCAGCGCCAGCCGAACCGCAACAAGGAGCCGCATGAAAGCCTCATTGATCTGCTGCGGCCTGCTGGTGGCAGGCGCCGCGCTGGCCGCACCTGGCCAGGACCGGCCGCAGGACTATGCCTGGAGCATGCCCATCCAGTCGCCGGCAGGCGCCGGCATCGTGCAGCTAACATTGCCCAGGGAAGTCTACCTGCACGCCAGCTCGGCCAGCCTGGCCGACCTGCGCCTGTTCGACGCCGACGGCAAGCGCCTGGCCTACGCCATCGGCGCACCACCCGCGCAATCGGCCACGCAGCGCACCAGCATTCCCGCCCGCATTTTCCCCGTGACGGGCGCGCCAGCAACTGGCGATGGCATGCAAGGCATCGATATCCGCACGGCCGACGATGGCCGCTTGCTGTCGGTCAGCACGCGCGCCGGCACGGCAGCGGCCACGGCGGCGCTGCAAGCGCTGATCCTCGACCTGGGCAAGCAAACGCAAGACAAGCGCATCGCCGCCTTGCGCTTCACGCCGCCGGCCCGCACGGACAATTACAGTGCGCAAGTGCTGCTGGAAGTGAGCGATGACCTGAAACAATGGGACGCCATCGGCACCACCACCCTGAATTGGCTCAGCAACAGCGACACGCAGACCCTGGCCAACGACAGCATCGCCTTTGCGCCGCGCGCGTTTCGCTATGCGCGCCTGAGTTGGCAAGCGGGCGAGCCGCTGGCCTTTGCGGCGATTACGGCGCAAGCCGTCAGCGAAACGGACATCGCCCCGCTGCGCGCCTCCATCGTGCTGCAAGGCTTGCCCGGCAAGCAGGCGAATGAATGGCGCTACGCCACTCCCCTCGCCATCCCCGCCGACAGCATCGCCCTGCAATTGACGCCCAACAATGTGGTGCTGCCCGTGACCCTGGGCGTGTATCGCCAAAGCAGCTATGTTCCCCGGCACCGGCTACACCTGCGCCACCAGGCGCGTCCCGCGCAAGGCGCCTATTTCGATCCCCTGCTGAGCACAACGTTTTACCGCATCGGCCTCGATGGCAAGGAGAGGGTCTCGGGAGACCTGACCATGCCCGTCACACAAACGGGCGAATGGGTACTGCTGACGGCCACGGATCTCGCGCTCTCCGCCAGCGACGCGCCCGCCATGCGCCTGGGCTGGACACCGGCCACCGTGGTCTTCCTGGCCAGCGGCAAGCCGCCCTATCAGCTGGCGTTCGGCAACCGCAACGCCGCCGCCGTGGCGCAACCGCTGGCGCAAGTGGCGCCCGGCTTCAGGGCGGACGAATTGCTGGCGCTCAAGACGGCCAGCGCCGGTCCGCTCAAACCCAACGGGGGCGTGGCTGCGCCCGCACGCGTCACCAAGGACGGGGCAACGTGGCGCCTGGCCGCGCTGTGGGGCGCACTGCTGCTGGGCGTGGGCGTGCTGGGCTTTTTTGCCTGGCGTTTGCTGACGCAGATGAAACAGGAACAAGGCAGGACCGACAAGCAGGAGCAATAGCCGCTTGCCCGCAATATGGCTGCCTCACTGCCGCAGCAACGCCTTGAACGTCTGCGGCATCCACGGCCGCGCCGCCAGCATGAAACTGATGGCCAAGCGCTCATCGCCGGGCAGGCGCGCGTCTTCCTGGTGCTGCTGCGAGAATTCCACCGCCACTTGTTTCAGGCGTTCCAGCAAGGCCGCCGTGGATTTTTTCGACAGCATCACGTTCACCAGACGCAGCAATTCCGTCTCGCCATCGAATTGCGAATTCAAGTAGTCGCCATAGGCTTCCTTTTTGAAATACTTGTGAATGGGACCGTTCGGTATCCACGCAAACGTGCGTGCCACCAGCAGTTTGACCCGGTTATTCGGCAGCAGTTCCAAAAAACCGATCTTGTCGAGGCGCAGCAGGTATTTCACGGCTTGCGCCTCGCTGATGTCGTAGATGGCGACGATCTGTTCCAGCGGCAGCAGGTTCAGGGCAGAGACAGCTACCACGAACAGCCGGGTATCCTCGATGATTTCCTTTTCCTGCGCATACGTCAGTCCCGTGATCAGGGTGGGCGCGGCCTGGGCTGACTGCACGGCCAGCGCCAGTTGCTGGAAATCGCTGCCGATGGCCACCAGGATCTGGTCCAGGCGCTGCAGGGTAAATTGCTTTTGCGAAAACATCCGCTTGACGCTGGCTTCGGACACGCCGATGCGCTGGGCCAGCTCGGCATACGTGACGGAACGCGCTTTCAACAGGCGTTTCAAGGCTTCGATCAAGGCGTGGGTTTGCGGCATGCACTTCCTTTATATAAATAGCATCGGTTCCAGCGGCAAAAAAGTAGCGCTATACGCTACCTGCGGTATGCCTGCCCGCTACGAGTAGCGTTTTCATTGACCAATTGCCCACAGTCTACAATGATGGCGTTGCCACTTGGCACACTTGAAGGAGAAACACATGAAACGCCTGCTGCCCCTCTGCCTGTCCCTGTCGCTGTTGACGCTCTCCGTGGCCGCTCCCGGCCTGGTCCACGCCGCCGCCTCCGAGAATCTGTCAAATGGCTCGCAAAACCTCAGCCAGGGATCCGCCATCGTCGTCGCAGGCTCCATGTCGATGCTGGTCGCCTCCGGCCAGGTGGTGGTCGCCAGCGTGGAAACGGTGGGCGAAGGCATCGTCATCGTGCTGAAAGGCGCGTCCGAAGCGGGCGGCGCTTCCATCCAGATGAGCACGCAAGCGGCCAAGGGCCTGTCGCTGGCGGCCGGCACCGTGGTCAACGTGGTGGCGCTGTCCACCGGTCACATGCTGGTTCTTTCCGGCAAGGCCATCGCCTTTATCCCGAACGAACTGGGCAAGGCGCTGCTGCACCACTCCAAAGTGTAACCACCAATGAAGAACGGACATTCCATGAAACATCTGCTCGCCACCGCCCTGCTGTGCGCCGCCACCATGGCGCCACTGGCCCAGGCCGCCAACTCCGACACCACCAACGCGTCCGACAACGCCAGCATGGCGTCGGCCATCGTGCTCGTCGGCTCCATGTCGGTGCTGGCCGCCGCCGGTGAAATCATCATCGACAAGGTGGAAGATGTGGCCGACGGCAGCGTCCTCGTGCTGAAAAGCGCAGCCAAAGGCGCCTCGCAGGCGGCCACGGCCTCCGTCAAGCTGAGCCAGAAGGCCACGCAGGGCCTGTCGCTGGCGGCCGGCACGGCCATCCAGGTGGTGGCCGTCTCGACGGGCCACATGCTGGTGCTGTCGGGCAAGGCCATCGCCTATGTGCCGAATGCGGCCGGCAATGCCATCCTCCACCATTCGAAAGCGTAAACCCATGAAACGCCTGACTGCCATGATCATCAGCCTGGCCCTGGCCGGCGCCGCCCATGCGGGACGCTCGTGCGAGGAAAAGCAAACGGATGCGACCACCCTCGTCAAATCGATGGACCTGGCGCAAAAGACACTGCAAGCGCTCGATGGCTCGGGCGCGCAGGTGGCGCTGCTGGCGCGCGCCGGGCAAGACCTGTCAAAGTACAATTTGCGCTATTCGCACATGGCGCTGGCCTGGCGCGACCACCCGAAGGGCCGCTGGCTGGTAGTGCATGAACTCAATGAGTGCGGCACGGCGCAATCGTCGCTGTACAACGAAGGCCTGGGCAATTTCTTCATGGACGATGTGTTCATGTATGAAAGCATGATCCTGATTCCGGGTCAGGATACGCAGCAGCAACTGGTGCGCCTGCTGACGTCGAACACGCCCAAGCGCCTGCATGAGGCGCACTACAACATGCTGGCCTACCCGTTTTCCACCAAGTACCAGAATTCGAACCAGTGGGTGCTGGAAACCCTGGCCGCCGCCAGCAACGAGCCCGGCAAGATAGAAACGCGCGCCGAAGCGCAAGGCTGGCTGCGCAGCGCCAGCTACGCGCCGCAAACGCTGAGCATACCCGCCGCCACGCGCCTGGGCGCGCGCATGTTCCGCGCAAATATCGCCTTCGACGACCACCCGTTCGAGCGCCGCATGACGCGCCAGATCGACGTCGTCACCGTCGACTCCATCGTGCGCTTCATGCGCCAGCGCGAACCGAAAGTGCAGGAAATCGTGGTACGGGGGAATTAGTCTGGCGCCAGACAGGACAATAGCAAGGCGGGCGGGTGTGCCAGCGGCGCGGCGCTGCACAGCACGATGGACAGCTCGGCATGCGCCAAGGTCACGCAAGCGCCCGCGTCCATGCCCAGCTTGTAGCGCGCCTCCGCCTCGCTCCAGCACTGGTAAAACGCCTCCCGGCGCTCCTCCTGTGGCAGCTTTTCCAGATCCGCCGCCACGGCCGCGCCAAACGCCTGGCGCGCCAGTGCCAGCACGTCGCGCCGCGGGTCACGCAGCTCAATATCGAGCCCCAGCCGCGTGGTACCGCTCAACGCACAGGCAACCCAGTGGCCGCTATGCGAGATACTGAAATAGGGACCACCGGCGGGCGCCAGCAGCCGCGGCGCCTGACCTGATCTCTCTTCCAGCGCAATGGACTCCGGCGCCACTTCCAGCATTTCCCCCATGGCTACGCGCAGCAAGGCACGCCCCAGCAGGAACTGGCGCCGGCGCAATGGCCGCACAAAGCGCGCGTATCGGGCCGTTTCCGCTGGCCCGAGCCATGTTTCATACTGAGTCAGCTGCGCGAGATCAATGCTGCGGGAATCGAGCAGGCAGATGCTGGCGCCGTTACCGGGGAAGGCTGGTGACATGACAAGGTCTGGATAGGCAAAGGCGCAGTCTGCCACAAATGACCAGCATGCATGCAGCAAAAAAATGGCAGCGCGGTTGCCCGTCGCTGCCATCTCAGCAGGTCTGCAGGCGCTTGCGCGCCGCGCCCTTCTTAGTTCGTCATTGCTGCTTCGACCGCTTTACTATCGGCGCCAGTCGGGCCGCCTTCGGCACGTACATAGTTGGCCTTGATGTAAGCGCTGGTCAGGTTGGCGATGCGGGTCAGCATCAGGTTATCGTGCACGCCAAACGTGAATCCGGCCGCCATCGCGTCGGCGCGCTGGAAGAACTCTGGCGTCGCGACCAGGGCGCCCTTGTTGTCGCGGATCATGACGCGCATGCGCACGCCGGAGCTGCCGGCCAATGGTCCCAGGAATACGCGCTTGGCGCCGCTCTTGAACTGGATTTCTTCGACGATAGGCTCGATGATAAGCACGCGGCCATTGGCCGGGGCGGCATTCCAGCTGGTCAGCGATTCGGCCAGGTCCTTGCGGATATTCTCGTCGATTTTCGCCATGGCGGCCTGGTTGCCCTTGTAGCCCTCGGCAAAGACTGTTGACTTGACTTCAATGCGGCCAAACGACGAGAAAGCCTCGCTCGGCGGCGGATTGGCCGTCGACGATGCCTTGATGCGCGTGGCGCAGCCTTGCAACATGGTCAATGCCAGCAACGCGCCAGCCAGGACGACAGTTTTCGATACTTTTTGCATATTCTCTTTCTACTTTTTTATTGGAGTGGCTCCCGGACGCGATCACTACATCTGATTGCGCCGGTCACCGATGGGGTGGACTTCCCTGCTGCTTCCTGCTACTGCTACTTACTTGCCTTCAACTTCACGAACTCACCCTTCAAGGCCACGCCCGTCATCATCGTGCCTTCATGGCACTCGAATTGCGTGGCGCTGGAATTTTCGATGTTCTTGTAATTGCTGACGATATTGACGACGGCATCCGCGCCCACCGACTGGGCACGCTTTTGCAGCGCCAGCATGGCCGACAGGAAGGCCCAGTTGCACGAGGTTTCTGCGGACTTGCCGACGCCATTGGTTTTCTGGCTCGTCTTGTCGCTGCTGATGCGCGTGGCAATCGGCGGCGTTGCCTGGTCGCCAAAGTAGAATTTGACGGTATCGCCAAGGCGGGCCTGGGCATCGTTGGCGGACATCGCATTGGCGATCGGCATCATGTGTTTGGTATCGCCCGCCTGTGCCGGCAAGG
This sequence comes from Janthinobacterium sp. GMG1, assembly GCF_034427795.1. Taxonomy (NCBI): domain Bacteria; kingdom Pseudomonadati; phylum Pseudomonadota; class Betaproteobacteria; order Burkholderiales; family Oxalobacteraceae; genus Janthinobacterium; species Janthinobacterium sp. GMG1. Next base: position 258,560 of record NZ_JAXQNT010000008.1, on the reverse strand, counting down.
CAACCGTCAGCGCCGCACTCAGCGCCGCCAGGATCATCATTTTTTTCATGCTGCTTTCCTCGATAAGTTAAAGATAGTACAAACGGAAGCACACTTGCCACTTGCGCCAGCACAAGCTGACTTCACGGCCGGTAACGCTTGAAGATCAGCGACGTGTTGATGCCGCCAAAGGCAAAATTATTCGACATCACATACTCGCATTCGATGGCCCGGCCTTCGCCGGCGATGTAGTCGAGCGGCGCGCATTGCGCGTCGACCTGCTGCAAGTTGATGGTCGGGGCGAACCAGCCTTCGCGCATCATTTCGATGCTGATCCACGCTTCCAGCGCGCCGCAGGCACCCAGGGTGTGGCCCATGTAGCTTTTCAGCGAACTGATAGGCGTGCGGTCGCCAAACACCTCGAACGTGGCTTGCGATTCGGCGATGTCGCCCTGCTGCGTCCCGGTGCCATGCGCATTGATGTAGCCGATATCGGACGGCTGCAAGCCGGCGTCGGCCAGCGCCAGCAGCATCGCCTGGCGCATGGTGGCGGCGTTCGGCTGGGTCACGTGGCAGCCATCGCTGTTGGTGCCGAAGCCCACCAGTTCCGCGTGGATGGCGGCGCCGCGCGCCTGCGCATGCTCGAATTCTTCCAGGATCAGGCAACCGGCGCCTTCGCCGATGACAAGGCCATCGCGGCTGGCGTCGAACGGGCGCGGCGTCGTGTGACCCGCGTCATTGCGCGTGCTGGTGGCGAACAGGGTGTCGAAGACGGCCGCCTCGGTGGCGCACAGTTCCTCGGCACCACCGGCGATCATCGCCAGTTGCTTGCCGCCGGCGATCGCCTCGTAGGCATAGCCGATGCCCTGGCTGCCCGAGGTGCAGGCGCTCGAGGTGGTGATGACGCGGCCTGTGACGCCGAAAAACACGCCGATGTTCACGGGCGCCGTGTGCGCCATCATCTTGATGTAGGTGGTGGCGTTGATGCCCTTGGTGGTGCGCTCTTCCATCATGCGGCCAAAGTCGCCGATGGCGCTGGGCGTACCCGCCGACGAGCCGAAGGAAATGCCCATCTGCCCGCTTTTCACCACGGGGTGCCCGGCCAGTCCCGCGTGTTCGAGCGCCAGTTCGCTGGCGCGCGTGGCCATCAAGGCGATGCGCCCCATGCTGCGCACCGCCTTGCGGTTATAGCGGTCTGTCAGCGCGAACGGCGCGGCCGGCGCGCCCAGCTGCGTATTCAAGCCTTCATAATCGGCCCATTCCTCCATGCGCACGATGGCGTTGCGGTACTCGCCCAGGCGCTGGCGGATGGCCGGCCAGTCGTTGCCGATCGGGCTGATGCCGGCCATGCCGGTCACGACTACCCGGCGGCTCATGCCATGCCTCCGTTGACAGAAATGACCTGGCGCGTGATGTAGCCCGCCTCCTCGCCAACGAGGAAACTCACGGCGGCGGCCACCTCTTCCGGCGTGCCGACCCGGCGCGCGGGGATCATCTTCAGCGCTTCGTCGAGTGGAACCTCGCTGATCATGTCCGTCTCGATCAGGCCCGGCGCCACGCAGTTCACGGTGATGGCGCGCTTGGCCAGTTCCAGCGCCAGCGCCTTGGTCGCACCGATGATGCCTGCCTTGGCCGCGCTGTAATTGACTTGCCCGCGGTTGCCGATCAGGCCCGAGACGGATGCCATGGTGACGATGCGCCCCGGTTTGCGGCGCTGTACCATCGGCATCACCAGCGGGTTCAGCACATTGTAGAAACCATCGAGGTTGGTTTGCAAGACGATGTCCCAGTCCTCGCCCGACATGGCGGGAAACGCATTGTCGCGCGCCACGCCGGCATTGCACACGACGCCGTAATAGCAGCCATGTTCGGCGATGTCCGCTTCCAGCGCGCAAACTGCCGCGGCACGGTCGCCGATATCGAACTGCAGCACGCGCGCCGCGCGCCCCAGCGCCCGCACCTGCTGCGCCACCGCGTCGGCTTCGGCGCGCGCGCTGCGGCAATGCAGTACCACGTCAAAGCCATCGCGCGCAAGGCGCAAGGCTATCGCCTTGCCGATGCCGCGCGACGATCCCGTCACCAATACACTTTTACTCATGCTGCGCTCCATTCATACTCTCCTGCAGAAATTGCTTTGCATCTTCGGGCTGAAATACCGTGATCGTCGCTTGCGCCAGCACGGCGCCCGCCATCTCGATACGGCACTCGAACGCGCCCAGTCCATTCTCGCCCTGCAAGGCTTGCTGCACATGCACCTGCAGCACGCTGCCATCGACGAACAGGGGCAGCTGCGCTTCGTAGCGCCGCGCCCCCAATAAAAAACCGATCTTCACGGGCGCACCGGCCAAGCGGGCGCGGTAGCCTGCATGCGCGGCGATCGCCTGCGCCATGTATTCGATGCCGACCCAGCTACCCACCCCTGCCGACGGCGCGTCATACAACACGCTGCCGGCATGGATGGTGACTTCGGCGCACAGGTTTTCCACATCGGCCGACAGCACCCGGTCGAGCAGGACCATGGCGCCGGAATGGGGCACCAGCTCACGGATAGGCGGAAAACTCATGCTCCCCTCCCGAACAGCAGAGCGGCGTTCGATCCGCCGAAGGCAAACGAGTTGCTCAGCGCCCAGTCGAGCGGACGCCCCAGGCGCGCGCCAGGCAAAGCCAGGCGCAGCGGCGGCAGGGAATCATCGGGCACGCCATCCCACAGGTGCGGCGGCAGCAAGCCCTCGGCGTTATCGTCCTGCATCGCCAGCCAGCACAGGGCCGCCTCGATGGCGGCGGCCGCGCCCAGTGCATGGCCCGTCAGCGGCTTGGTGGAGCTGACCATCGCCGTGGCGCCGAACAGGTCGGACACCACGCGCGCTTCCATCGCATCGTTCTGCGGCGTGGCCGTGCCGTGCAGGTTCACATAGTCGACTTGCGCCGCCGTGATGCCCGCGCGCGCCAGGGCCTGGCCGATGGCCAGGCGCGCCCCGCCGCCTGCGGGATCGGGCGCCGACATATGGTGGCCGTCGGACGATTCGCCCCATCCGCGCAAGGCCACGCTGGCCGGTTCCGCCGTCATCAGGAACAGGGCCGCACCTTCGCCGATATTGATACCGTCGCGGTTCGCGCCGAGCGGATTGCAGCGCCGCGCGCTGACGGATGCAAGCGCGGAAAAACCGGCCACGGTAAAGCCGCACAGGGTATCGACGCCCCCCGTCAGCACGGCGTCGCACAGGCCCATGCGGATCAGGCGCGCCGCGCTGGCCATCGCCTTGGCACTCGACGAACAGGCGCTCGAATGCACGAGGGCCGGGCCGTCGATGCCCAGTTCCTCGGCCAGCATCAGAGCCGGCGACGCCATCTCCTGCTGGCCATAGTGGAAGGCTTCCGGCAAGCCGTCGCCCGCCACATGCTGGCCGATGGCGTCTTCCGTCTCGCCGATGCCCGAGGTGCTGGTGCCGATCACCACGGCCACGCGGTCCGCGCCGTAGCGGACGACGGCATGTTCCACGGCGGGGCGGATCTGCGCCAGCGCCGCCAGCGCCATCTGGTTGTTGCGGCTGCGCGCGGCGATGCCGTGCTGTGCCACCGATGGCAGGGCCGCATCGACCACGCCCAGCGGCAGCACGCGGCCCGGCGTGTGGCGGTCGGTGGCCAGCACGCCGCTGTGCGCGGCAAACAGGCGCGCGCGCACCTCGTCGCGGCTGGCCCCCAGCGCGCAGACGATACCGCAGTCATTCAAATACACGGTCAAGCCAGTCATTCAACTTCCTTCCGGGGCGTTCTGTATCGTCAGGCGATAGCGGTAGCGCAGGTTGTCGAGCACCACCGTGCCGCTCCAGCGCGGCATGGCGCTGTAGTCGATCACCGTCACCGCCTCGTCATGCAGGAACAGGGTGCGGCGCAGGCCGCTGTCCTCGATGCGCCAGCCGGTCGGCAAGACCTCGGCGATCGCCTCGCGCGGCCACAAGGTCAGCTGCATGTCTTCCAGCACGTCTTCCGCGCGCACCTGTGCCGGCAGCATCAGGTGGCGCCACGACGTCATCTCCTTGCCGTCGTAATGCAGCGACAGCACGCGCTGGCCGAACGCCAGGCCCACCAGGTCCAGGTGCGACGGCTCCACTTCCAGCGCCGCATCGAGTTCGTCGATGCGCCCTGCCCGTTCGACAACCAGATGCTGCTGCAAGCTGACCGTGGCGCCCAGTGCGGCCGGCGCCAGTTTCAGGCCCAGGCGCGCCGGTGCCGAAGGAGGCGTGCTGGCGCAGCCGGCCAGTGCCAGCAGCAGTGCCGGCACCCATCGTTGACAGTGCAAAAACATCAGATTTCTCCTGCGGCATCGGCCGCGCTACGGTTGTCTGCCTCGGCAAAGCATGGCGACAGCAGCCAGACCAGCGCCGTACCGATCAGCATGGTCAGGCCGAATGCCTGCAAGGCCGCCGTCTTGCTCAAGGCCAGCAAGCCGAAAGACAGAATGGTATTCGCCGCCGACAAGCCCACGGCCAGCCACGGCGTATTGTTGCGGCGATCAGGATGCTCCTGCATGAAGATGCCGTAATCGACGCCCACGCCCAGCAGCAGCATCAGCGCCAGCACGTGGAACAACTGCAGCGGCAGGTTCAAATAACCGAGCAAGGCCAGGGCCGCCACGCTGGCCAGCGCAGTCGGCGCCAGCACGCGCCAGGTGCGGCGCCGGTAACGGGGCAGCAGCAAACCGAAGACCACCACGTAGGCACCCAGCACCACGGCGCCCATGTAGACGCGGTAGCGGCCCAGCACCGAGGAAATTTCACTCACCTTGTCGACCCACTGCACCCCGGGCAAACCGTCGGCCGCCTGCGCCAGCAGAGGAATGGCCGCATACTGCATGCCGCGCAGAGCGACAATGGAGGCATAGCCGCCTTTGACCTTGCCCAGCCACAGGTGGCGCCATGGCTCGCTGGCCGGCACCTGCAAGAAGGCATCGATCGACAGCGGCGCACCGGCTTGCGCCAACTGCGCGCGTACCTTGCCGGCCCACTCGGGACCTTCATCGACGGACTGCGCCAGCAAGTCGAGCGCTGCGCCCGGCCGCAGGATGGCCGTGTCGAGCAAGGCCCGGCGCGCCGCCTGCGTTTGCAACGACGGCACCCAGTTCGACATGGCCTGATAGCCGCTGATGTGCTTTTGCGCGATCAGCGGCAGCAGCCGTTGTTTCAACGCTTCCTCGCGCTGCAGCACGGCTTCCGCACTGTCGCCGCGCACGAGGTAGAACTGCACCGGCGTGGGCCCATCGAGCAATTTGCTCAATTTGATCTGGTCGCGTATCAGGTGCGCGGGCGGCGTTTGCAGCAAGCGGATATCGTCGTTGACACCGAGGCGGCCGATGCCGAAGACGGCAAACACGGCGAACAGCACGCCGCCAGCCAGGGTGGCGCGGTTGGCGCGCAACAGCGGCCAGCACGCGCGCGCCGCGCCGTAGCGCGCGACCAGGACGCCGCTTTTCAGGGTGCCGCCGCGTATCAGCGCAGGGAACCAGAACACCACGGTCAGCCAGGCAAACACCAGGCCCAGGGCGGAAAACACGGCCATGTGGCGCAGGCCGGGGAATGGCGTCAGGGCCAGGCCCAGGTAGCCGATGACGGCGGCCAGCAAGGTCAGGCACAGGCCCGGCAGCAGCCGGCGCAGCAAGGCGCGCGAGTCGAGCGCGGGATCGGCGCCCAGGCGGTTGCACAGGAAATAAATGCCGTAATCCTGCGCCACGCCGATCAGACTGGCGCCAAACACCAGGGTCATCAGGTGGACTTTACCGAACAGCAGCCAGCACACGGACAAGGAACCGAGGCAGCCGATGCCGATCGACAGCAGGATCAGCGCAATCGGCTTGACCGAGCGGAAGGTCAGCCACGTCAGCAGGATGATGCCGGCCAGGGAGCCCAGGCCGATGGTCGACATCTCGCCCGCCGCCTGGCTGCTGGCGGCAGCCGCATGCAGGATCACGCCGGCGCTGATGATGTCCACGCCAGGCACAGCCTGCCGCGCCGCCGCCTCGGCTTGCGCCAGCACGGGCAGCGCGCTTTCCTGCGCGCCCAGCGAAAAGGCGGGCAGGCGCAAGGTCAGCGGCAGCAGCACATACTGGCGTTCGCCGTCGGCGACGAACAAATGGCCGTCGCGCGGACGCACGGGGGTTTCCTGCGCCCGCTCCTGCACCCAGCCGCTGAACAGGCCGAAAGGATCGTCCTGCCAGGCGCCCAGTTTCGGCCCACCGAAAGGACTGTAGAGCTGACTCAACGCCGAATCGCGCCAGAATGCGGGCGTTTCCTGGCGCAGCTGCGTTTCCTGCGGCGCCGTCAGCAGGGTCAAGCGGTGCTGCTGGAACAGGGCCAGCCAGTCGTTCTGCGTCTGCTCGTCGAGCGGCGTGGACTGGAACAGGTCCGGTTGGCGCGCCAGCACGGCGCTATAGGCGTCGGCCGCTTTTTTGGCCTCGGTCCAGTCGGGCGCACCGACCAGCACCACCAGACGCTGCTGCGCCGCGTCGACCATGTGTGTAAATGATGCCTGCAAGACGGGGTCGCGCTCCTGCACCGGCAGCAAGGCAAGAATGTCGGTTTCGGGCGCGATGCGCTTGCCCAGCCACAGATAGGCGTTATGCGCGAGCAGAAGCGCCACCACCAGCGCCCAGGCGATGGCCAGCAAGCGCCCGGCGTTGCGGCCACGCTTCGTCAGGGAAGTCAAAACAGGGCCGCCTCTTGCGCCGTGATGGCGGCCGGTCCCGTTTCAATCGCGGAAAACACGATGCTGGTGCGGTCGCCGCTCGCTTCGCTGATGCTGATGTTTTTCACGAAGGCGCCGCCATCGAGGCGGATGCTGCCGATGGCCTTGGCCAGCGCCGGCTGGCGCGCCTTCAGCGCCACCTGCCAGGTGCCGCCATCGATGCTGCCGTCCACTTCAAACAGCGTATCGAGTTGCGCCAGGTCGCCGGCCAGCAGCGAAAACAACACGCTGTTGATCATCTTGACCACCGGTTCCGTCTTCGCGTCCAGGCGCATGGCCACGCGCTCGCCCTGGAAATGCACGATCTCGTCGCGCGTCAGGCGCAGGGTATTCGGAAACGGCTGCAAGGTGCGCCACAGCACACCTTTGCCGGCCACCACGCAAAAGCGGCCATTCGAGGCCAGCGCCTTCTTCATGCCCGCCAGCTGCTTGCTCTGGTCGAAACGGCCGCACAACTGTTGCGGCTTGGCCAGCATGGCCTCGATCTTTGCCACGGGCGCGGCCGCGTGCAGCGGCGCCATCGCCATCAGGCACAGGCATGCCAGCAAAACTTTGAATTGTTTTTTCATACGGTCTTCAATCCCAATTTTTCAAACAGTATCGGCGGCGAGGCAAAGCACATCTCGCCGCTGGCGATGTCGACGGCCACCTGCGTCGTGCTGGCGCGGTTCAGGCGCTTGCCCGTCGCGCTGTCACTGACCAGGTAGTCGATCTTCAAACGGTCTTCCCATTCCACCAGGTCGGCGCGCAAGGTCAGGCGCTGGCCAAAGGTGGCTGGCGCCACATAGCGCAAGTGCATGTCGATCACGGGCCAGGCATAGCCGGAGGCCTTCATGTCGACGTAGTTGTAGCCAATGCTGTCGAGCAGCGCGCAGCGCACCACTTCCAGGTATTTCACGTAGCGGCCGTGCCAGACGATCTCCATCGGGTCCAGGTCGAAGAACTGCACCTGCATCTCGACTTCGGCGTTCCAGCGGCTAGGCGTGGCCTTTTTGCCGCGCACCTTATGCGTCTCAGTCATTCCCGGCTCCGTACAACGGCCACGCTTGCGTGCGCATGCGTTCGAGCAGCACGCGCAGTTCCGGATCGAGGCGGCGATCTTCTTCAACCGGCGCGATGTCGGCCGCCAGCGCCGCCATCATCGCCGCCAGCGCCGCTTGCGGCGGCACGTCGGGACTGACCTTGCAGCGCAGCCAGACGCCCTGGCGCACCGTGATCAGCAAGGCGGCGGCCACCTGCTCGCACAGCTCCAGCACGCGCAGGCAGTCGCGCGCGGCGATGGTGCCCATGCTGACCTTGTCCTGGTTGTGGCATTCGGTCGAGCGTGAAAACACCGAGGCGGGCATGGTCAGCTTCAGTGCTTCGGCCGTCCAGGCGGAGGCGCTGATCTGCAGCGCCTTCAGGCCGTGGTTGATGGCCGCGCGCGGCCCCGTGGCACCAGACAGGTTGGCCGGCAAGCCCTGGTTGTAGCGGCTGTCGACCAGCAAGGCCATCTGGCGGTCCAGCAGGTCGGCCAGGTTGGCCACCGTATTCTTCATGCTGTCCATGGCGAAGGCGATATGGCCGCCGTAGAAATGGCCGCCATGCAGCACGCGCTCGCCTTCGGCGTCGATGATGGGGTTGTCGTTGGCGCTATTGAGTTCATTCTCGATCGACGAACGCAGCCATGGCAAGGCGTCGGCCAGCACGCCGATCACGTGCGGCGCACAGCGGATCGAGTAGCGGTCCTGCAGGCGCTTGCCATTGCGCTCCCAGGAATCGGTGGGCAGATCGGCGCGCAGCCAGGCCGCCACTTGCTGCATGCCTGGATGGGGTTTGACGGAGAACAGGGTTTCATCGAAGTGGTGCGCGTTGCCGTCGAGCGCAAACGAGGCCATGGCCGTGATGCGTGTCGTCAGGCGCGTCAGGTATTCGGCGCGCTCATACGCGAGGCAGGCCAGCGCCGTCATGACGGCCGTGCCGTTCATGATCGCCAGGCCTTCCTTCGGACGCAGGCGCAGCGGCGTGATGCCCGCTTCGCGCAGCGCCTGCTGCGCCGGCACCTGCACGCCGTCGCGCCACACTTCGCGCTCGCCACACAATACGGCCGCCAGGTAGGACAGCGGCGTCAGGTCGCCACTGGCGCCTACCGAGCCTTCGGACGGGATCAGCGGCAGCAGGCCAGCATCGAGCAAGCGCGCGATCTGCGCCAGCAGTTCCACGCTGACGCCGGAAAAACCCTTGGAGAGCGACGCCAGGCGCGTGGCCATGATGGCGCGCGTCTGCGCTGGCGTGAAGAATTCGCCCAGGCCGCAGCCGTGATAGGTGTACAAGTGGTGCGGCAGCTCGGCCACCAGTTCCGGCGGCACGGTCACCGTGCACGAATCGCCGTACCCGGTGGTCACGCCATAGATCGTGCCATCCTCGCGCAGCAGGCGGTCAAGAAAGTCGGCGCCGCGCGCGATCGCCGCCAGAAAGACGGGGTCGCTGGACAGTTCGGCGCTGGCCCGGCCATGCGCGATGTCGGTAATGTCTTCGATGCGCAGCCGCTCGCGGTCGAAGCGGACGGCGCGCCGGGTGTTTTTCAGGTCAGCGAGTTGCATCGGGAGTATCCAGTCTTGAAGTATCGGGGAGTTGCCAAAAGTCGTAGAAATTGAACCATTCGAGCGGCGCGCGCAGGCAGTGGTACTGCAGGCGCGCCGCATAGGCGGCCGCCAGTTCGGCCAGCATCGCCTCGCGTGCATTGCGCGGCAGGTGCAGCGACTCGCGGAACAGTTCGAAATGCACTTCCGAGCGCTGGCCGATGCGCATGGAAAACAGCAGATACACCGGGCATTGCAGCACGCTGGCCAGCACATACGGGCCGATCGGAAAGGCGGCCGGCTGGCCCAGGAACGGCGCCACCGCCACGCGCGGCTGCGGCGAGACGGGAACGCGGTCGCCGGCGATCACCACGAACTCGCCTTGCGCCACCTTTTCCGCCAGCAGCATGGCCGTGGCAGGCGTGATTTCCGTCACCTGCATCAGATTGAGCTGGCTGTCCGGATTGAGGCGCTCGAGCATGCGGTTGAACGCCTGCGCATGGCGCGTGTGCACGAGCACCGTCAGTTTCAGGCGCGCATTGCGCTGCGAGAGCACGCGGCACAAATCCAGGTTGCCCAGGTGGGCGCAGATCAGCAAGGCGCCGCGCCCCTCGTCCAGGCAGCGGTTGACGCCATCGTCGCCATCGACGCCGTGCAGGCTCACGCTGCGCGTGTCGTACAGGCCGCCCCATAGCAGCATCTTGTCGAGGATGGTTTCGGCAAACGTGGCGAAGTGCCGCAGCACGCTCAGGTTTGCCGGGCCGCCGCAGGCCGCGACGCGGCGCAAGTAGCTGCGCGACACGCGGCGCGCACGCGGCTTGGTCAGCACGTACCACGCCAGCACCGGGTACAGCACGATGCGAAAAGGCCAGCGGCCGAAGACGCGGCAGATCCAGAACAGCAGGCGCATGCCGGCCACGAAGCTGACTTCATTGAAGCCGGACCAGTGTCCGCGCGACGGCTGCGGTGCCGCCGTCATCGCGCGCGCCAGTGGCGGGCCAGCAGGCGCGGTGCGCGCCACAGCATGCCGAAAAACAGACGCGCGTGCATGCGCGAAATGAGCACGTTGTCGCGCCACAGCTCAAAATGCGAGATGCCGTCGCTGGGGTAACCGACGCGCGTGGGCAGATTCGCCATCGACAAACCATCCCAGTACAGGCGCACCAGCACATCGGTGTCGAAATTCATGCGCTGTCCCAGCTGGCACTTCTCTGCCAATGCCATGAAAGACGCCAGCGGATAGACGCGAAAGCCGCACATGGAGTCGCGAATCTGCAGCGACAGGGTATTGATCCATACCCAGACGTGCGTCGCATAGCGGCCGTAGTAGCGCGCCCTGGGCACCGAAGCATCGTACACTGGGTAGCCAACCACCACGGCCGCCGGCATGGCTTGCGCCTGCGCCAGGAAGCGCGGCACATCGTCCGTTTCATGCTGGCCGTCGGCATCGATCTGCAGCGCATGGCTGTAGCCGTGCGCATGCGCGTGGCGGCAGCCCGTCAGCACCGCCCCACCCTTGCCCTGGTTTTGCGCATGGCGCAGCAGGGTCACGCGCGAAGGATGCGCGGCGGCCAGCGCGTCCAGGGTGCGCGCGCCGACGTCAAAGCTGCCGTCGTCGACAAGGATCAGCGGCACGCCATGCGGCAGCAGGCGCTGCACCACGGCGCCGATTGCGTGTTCATGATTGAACACGGGAATCACGATGCACGGTTGAAAACGCACTTCAGTCACTGTGCGCTCCGGCGCGGCCAAAGCGCAGCAGCGAATGGCAATAGCCGATACCGTCGCGCGTGGTCAGCAACTCCAGGCCGGCAGCTTGCGCCAGGCGGATATAGTCGGTGCTCTGGTAAATCTTGCTGTTACCGCTGGCCATGGCCGTGAAGTACGGCGAGGTATTGATCAGGCAATAGGCGGCGATATCGTACTGCTGGCGGTCCCAGAAGGTATCCATGATCAGCACTTGCCCGTTCGGCCCTAGCGCCTGCGACACGCGGCGCAGGATGCTGGCGATGGCAGGCTCGCTGAAACAGCTGAGAAATTGGCTCATCCAGATCAGGTCCATGCCGGCCGGCAGGGGCGCCGCGTCGTCGAGCAGGTCGCAGGCGTGCAAATGCGCCCGCTCGCGCACGCCGGCATCGGTGAGAGTCTGGTCGGCCACCGCCAGTTGGCGCTCCAGATCGACCAGGTGCAGTTCCACGCCCGCATGGTAGGCCAGCGCCGCGCTGGCGAACTTGCCCGTATTGGCGCCGATGTCCATGATGCGGCGCGGCGCCGTGGCGAAGACGTCCGGGAATATCTCGGGGAACGATGTATCCGAATAATGGTGGTCAAAGGCGAACCAGCTGCCCTTGGCCGGCTCCGACAGGGCAGACAGGCCCTGGTACAGGGTAGGCCATTCGCCCAGCGCGGCCAATCCCAGCGGCTGCTCGGCGTCGAGCGAACGGTCCAGGTCGAACAAGCCCTGGTAGCAAACGTCATGCATGAAGTCCAGGTTGACCTGGGTGATGCTGTCGGTCAGCATGCAAAAACCGACTTTATCGAGCACATACGCGCCGTCACGCAGCGAGACGACGCCGGCCGACAGGCACGATTCGAGCGCCACCTTCAGCGCATATTCCGTCCAGCGGCCGCTGGCGGCCATCTCGGCCACGCTCAAGCCGCTGTGGCCTGTGTCGGCCAATGCCTGCAGCATGCCGCGCTTCCAGGCATAGCGCACGCATTGAAAGACGACGGGACCGAAAGCGATTTTTTGCGCCTCGAAACGGGCGGCAAAGGCGGTCTGGCGTTCGGGTGAGAATTTTTTATCTAACATGCGCTCGCTGCTGGAGTGGGTGTATCGGTGCCGCCATCGGGAACGGCAGCGGCATTCGGGTGAAACAGGATGCGGCCGCTGGCATGCTGGCCGGCGTCCGACAGATAACGAAATTGCAGGCTGGCCTTGAGCGCGTCGTATTCCAGCGCCAGCCGGACCGGCCGGTCCGGCAGCACCGGCTGCTGGAACTTCAGGGCATGCATGGCGCGGAACCGCGCGGGCAGGTCCAGGTGCTGGCGCGCGAAGTGCAGCGCCCACTCCACTTGCACCACGCCGGGCAGCAAGGGCGCACCCGTGAAATGGCCGTCAAAATAGAACAGATTCGCCGGCACGCGCAGCTGGAACAGCAACCGTGGCGTTTCGCCATCGGCCGAACGCTCGATCAGCCGCGCATGCGGCAAGCGGGGTTTCTCGAGCAATGCCAGCAACAGCGCCTGCGTCGTCTTGCCCTGCGCATTGATGGGCAATTGTTCCAGGTAGCGCCAGCGGCGCGGCATGGCAATGGCGTCGACCTGCCCGTCCAGCGCCGTTTGTAGCTGACGGTTCAGGGCCAGCTTGCCTTCGGCATCGAGCAGCGCCCGGCCAGCGGCGCTGCAGACGACAAAGGCGGCCACCTTCTGGCGCTCGCCGGCCGGCGCATCGCACAGCAACACGCGCGCGTCCAGCACCAGCGGCGTGGCCAGCAATGCCGCTTCGATGGCATTGAGGGAAATGCGTTTTTCTTCGATCTTCACAATGCGGTCGCTGCGTCCCAGCAGCTGGAAGCGTCCTGACGCCGTTTCGCGCGCGCGGTCGGCCAAACATAGCCAGGCATCGTCGGCCAGGTGCGCCGAACGCACTTCCAGCGCGCCGTCAGCCATCAGGCGCCAGTCGACGCCAGGAAAACCCTGCCAGCTCTCGTCGTCAGGGTGCTCCGGCACGCGCTGGCGCCAGGCTACGCCGCCGGTCTCCGAGCTGCCATAGATTTCGCGCGGCACGCGGCCCAGCAAATGCCCCGCAGCCAGCGCGCTGTCCAGGGCCAGCGGCCCGCCCGAGGAAAACACGGCACGCAGCTGCGCGCGCGCGCCGGACCAGTCGATGTGTTCCGGCAGGCGTTTCAGGTGCGCGGGGCTGGCGGCCAGCACGCACGGACCGCGCGCCAGCAAGGCAGCCAGCTGTTCCGGGTAGTCCACGCTGTGCGCATGCACGGCACGCCCGGCCGCCAGCGGCCACAGGACCTTGAACAGCAAGCCGTAGATATGCTGGTGCGAGACGGTGGCGACGACGGCCGCGCCATCGGCGTGTTCGCCAAACAGGTGCTCCAGCGTGGCCACCTCGCTGGCCAGCTGCGAGAGTTTTTTCGGGATGGCTTGCGCCGTGCCCGTACTGCCCGAGGTGTACACCACCAGCGCCGGGAAATCGTCGGCGAGCTGCGTCCACGCACGCTCGGCCAGACTGTCCGGTGGCGGCGGCAGCGGCGCATGCGCTGCCGGGAACTGCCCCAGGAAACCATCGACGGACGCAGCCAGCGAAGCGCAGCTGGCCGGCAGCGTATCGGCCGTCAGCCAGACGGTCTTGCCCGCCTGCCAGGCGCCCAGCAAGGCGGCGCCAAACTCGATGCTGTCGTCCAGGTACAGGGCGAAATGGCGGCCTGCCTGGCCTTCCAGCAAGCCGGCCCAGGCGGCCATGCGCGCCGCAAAGTGCGCGCAATCGAGCACCGCGCCATCGCGCCAGCCCACGGGCATGGCCGGCGGGCGGCCATGCACGAACAGCGCAAGGCGCGCCAGCGGGGAAATCGGCGGATGTGCGTCAGGCACAGTGGCTTGCGGCAGGGAAGATTCAGGCATGGAGCAAACGCTTAAAACGCAGGCGGACGAGATACTCGCCGCCAAATAACAGGGCCATCAGAACATAGGCGATGACGCCCGTGTACAGCGACCAGACGGCTTCGCTGGCCCACAATGCCGTACCGAGCGCGACAGCGCCATTGACGAGAAAAAAACCGCACCAGACTTGCGTCACGCGGCGCGTATAGCGCACGGCGGCGGGCGGAAAATCCTTCTCGCGCAAGCGCGCCAGGCGTTCCACCACCGACGGCGGTGCCCACAAGCTGTAGCCGAAGGTGGCCAGCAAGACGACGTTGACCAGTACCGGATACAGTTTCAGCGGCAGCAGCAGGTTGCTCCACAGAGCGATGGCGGCCAGAAGCAGCGCGGCGGCCACCGACCAGCGCGCGGCGCGCTGCAGCTTCAGCGCGGGCAAGCGGCAGGCGACAGCCAGCAGCAACAGCAGCGCCAGCCAGCGCGGCTCGACCTGGCCCTGACCGAACCAGATCACCAACGGATACAGGACGGTCAGCAGCAACGCGACGGCATTGAGCAGCACGCGTTATGCCGCCTGTTCCGACACCGACATCGCGCGCAGCGCCTCGACCACATCGTCGATCGTGCGGATGGTCTTGAACACTTCCGGCTGCAGGCGCTTGCCCGTCAGCTGCTTCAGCTTGACCGCCAGGTCGACCGCATCGATGCTGTCGATATCGAGTTCGGCGTACAGATTCGATTGCGGCGTCAGCGCCGTCGGATCGAGCTCGAACATTTCGGCCAGCAGCTGCACCACCCATGCGTACAATTCATCGCGGCTCATTGCGCTCATATCTACCATTTTGCTGCTCCTTACTTCTTTCTGTGAGTGTCAACCATGGCCGCCAGCGCCCGTACCGAGGCAAAGTGGCGGCGCGTATCGGCCGAATCGGCCGACAGGGAAATGCCGTATTTTTTTTGCAGGGCGACGCCCAGTTCCAGCGCATCGATCGAATCGAGGCCCAGGCCCTCGACAAACAGGGGCGCATCCGTATCGATATCGGCAGCGCTCACGTCTTCCAGTTGCAGCGCCTCGATGATCAGTTCCTTCACTTCTTGTTCAAGCATGTTGTTCCTGTTTCCCGCTAAAGTAATGTTGCAAATGAGTGGTCAAGGTACGCGCCGCCATCACGTCGCTGGCGCCACCGCCGGTAAACTCGCCGATCGCCAGGTCGTCCTGCACGGCGATCTCGAAATGCGCACGGCGGGCCGGCACGCGCCACCATGCTTCGCCCTTGCCCAGGGTCCTGGGCAGGCAACGTATCAGCACGGGCGTCACGTCGCGGCGGCCGCGCACGGCGATATTCGCTGCGCCCCGCTTCAGCACAACCTCGCCACTGCATGGCGTACGCGTGCCTTCCGGGAAAATGATCAGGTTATTGCCGCGCTCCAGCGATGCCAGGCAGGCGTCCACCAGTTCGGCGCCGCCCGTGTTATTGATATAGCCTGCCGCGCGCACGGGACCGCCCGTAAACGGGTTATTCCACAAATCGGACTTGACGATGCAATCGGCCTGCTTGACATACGCCATCAGGAAAATCGTGTCGATCAGGGTCGGATGATTGGCCAGGATCAGCAAGCCGCCGCGTTCCAGCTTGTCGAGACCGCGCAAGTCGTAGCGCAGCACGCCGAGAAAATGCATCAGACCGATGTACAAGCGAAAACTCCAGCGGATGATGGTGCGCGCGCAGGCAATGCGCGTCTCGCGCCGCCACATCAGCATCTGCAGCACGGGAAACACCAGCACGCGCAGCAGCAAACCACCGAGGCCGAAGGCGGCAAAACTGAGCGCGGTCGCGATGGTACGCCAGCCTATCGATAGGCCAGTGCGGACAGCCTTCAGCCTATGCATGGCGGCTCCAGCACCATGCCTGGCGGTTGGCCGCATGCTCGAACGTGCGGGCCTCGCCGAGCATGAATCGCAACACGGCCAGGCTGCCCGGCATGGCGCCGGCGGCCACCGCCACCGCGTCATCACTGCCGCGGGCGCGCCACGTCAGGCTGAAAGCGGTGCCAGGGGTAGCCTCGGCCTGCAGCAGCCAGGCAAACGCATGCGACTGCTCATGGCAGTCTTCAAAAACCTCGAATGGCGCTGGCAAGGGACACTCCGCCAGCACCAGCAATACCTGCTCCGCGCCATCGGCCAGCAAGCCGCACGCCTCGATCACCGCGGCTTCGAGGCTGGCCGCACCGGCAGCGATGGCCAGCTGATTCGCCGTATCGGCGCGAGCGATGGAAAACAGGCCTGCGCTGGCATTGTGTACGGCCATGCCGAATGCCGTTGGCGACAGGGGTTCGCCCTGGGCCAGCGCAGACAACAGTTCGACGGCGCGCGCCACCTCGCCATGGCGGGAACAAAAGACGAGCGGAATATCACGCTGTTCGCCGAGGCAGGCGTACGCCACTTCGAGCGCCATCTTGCCCAGCTGACCGGCGCGGCGGCGCAGCATCGGCGTCATCGCGCGCACGCCCGGCTCGCCAGCAGCAATCGGTGCGACGGGCAAGGTGCTTTGCGCCCACGTGCGCCATTGCTGCGGCGTTTCCAGGCCTGGCGCCCATGCGGCATGTCTGACAATTGAAAAACGGACACCGTCGGTGCGCATATGCATATCCCTGAGCTCAAAAAAAGGCGAACTCACGTCAAAACTGCGCAAAAAGCCTCGCCGGCGTTCTTTTCAAATTATAAACGAAGGAAGTAAAAATAACTAAAATAAATGGCTGTGGAGCAACTTTTTAAATGCAAATACAAAATTCATCTTTTAAAGTTTGAGCTCCCTTTAGTTACTATTTGCAACACTCACATCTATATTTTCAATGGGAGAATAAGCATTCTCCGGCAAACCGCCGGCATTCTCAGAACGGGTGTGTTTTTATCCATGATCAAAACAAGGTGCGCATACCACACACTGGAGCGTTGTTTTTAGATAACACACTCAACATGGCGCAACGGTGCGGAAAATACGGTCGCCGGGCATGGCTGGCCAGTGCACCGCCAGGATGGAATGCCCTGGAAAAACGGGCAGCCACATATTACCCACGCATGGCTTAAAGCGGGTGCGCAGCAACGACGATACAGAGCATTTGCTTTATGCCAGTTCCAGCCGGCCGATTCAACTCTGGCGGCTTTGCATATCAGCATGAAAAAACATGAAGCGCCGTGACGATGGGCGCGCCCATATGCAGGGTCTTGGCCGTCAGCGACATCTTGGCAATACCGCCGGGCGAGAAGGTCAGGATGGCCGTGCAGGGATGGATGCCAAGCCAGTGCGACAAGCCCAGCCCGAAGGCAGCGACCAGCAGCATCAAGAAGCTGCACCGCGCCGCGCCGGCCATGTAGCGAGGAGCAGTATCCAGGAAGGCGGGACCGAAGCATGTACCCAGGGCGATGACGACGAACAGAGGGTCCGTGCGCATCATCAATTCGGGCCGGCGCAACAGATGGTGGCCCGCCAATCCGGTGACCAGTGCCGCACAGGAAGGGCAATATACTGTGCGCCAGCGTGGCCACCTCGTCACCGTTAAAACACCCAGAGCTTATCGGCCGGCATGTGCAGCCAGTACTTGCCCGCTTCCAGCTTGTGGCGCGAATACGCGCGCAGGCTGATGTTCTCGGCGCCGCCGCGTTCGAACAGGCATTCCCAGCGGTCGCCCAGGTACATGCAGGTCAGCAGCGGCAGCTCGATGGCGTTGTCGACCTGCGTGGCGCTGATCTTCACTTCCTCGACGCGGATCATGGTGGTGACTTCCGTGCCCACGTTGGCGCCGCGCGCCACGCCCTGCATGGACGCGCCATCGACCAGCAGGCGCACCTGATTGCCTTCGCGCTGCACCACCTTGCCGGGCAGGCGGTTGTTACTGCCCATGAATTCGGCCGTGAACAGGGTGTCCGGCGTTTCATACATGCTTTGCGGCGTGCCCTGCTGCTCGATCTTGCCGTTATTCAGCAGCAGGATGCGGTCGGAAATGGCCATCGCCTCGCCCTGGTCATGCGTCACCATCAGGGCCGACAGGCCCAGGCGCACGATCAGTTCGCGCAGGAAGGCGCGCGCTTCCTCGCGCAGCTTGGCGTCCAGGTTCGACAGCGGTTCGTCGAGCAGGATCACGGGCGGGTTGTACACCAGCGCGCGGGCGATCGCCACGCGCTGCTGCTGGCCGCCGGACAGCTGGTGCGGATAGCGCTCGCCCAGGTGGCCCAGGCCCAGTTGCGTCAGCACTTCCTTGATGCGCGCGGCGATCTCCGTGCTGCCCATCTTGCGCAATTTGAGGCCGTAGGCGACGTTGTCGAACACGGTCTTGTGCGGCCACAGCGCGTACGACTGGAACACCAGTCCCAGGTTGCGATGCTCGGCCGGCATCTCGAAGTGTTTCGCGCCATCGTAGACATTGCGCTCGCCGATCTGGATGGTGCCCGCCTTCGGGCTTTCCAGCCCGGCCACGGCACGCAGCAAGGTGGTCTTGCCGCTGCCCGAAGGCCCCAGCAAGGCGACCACTTCACCTTTTTTCAGGTGCATCGAGACACCCTTCAGGATCTGGTTGGCGGAGGCGCCGGTGCCGTAGTCCAGGTACAGCTCATTGACAGTCAATTCATTCATGATGTGGTCTCAGTCTTTGTATTTAGTTATGCAACTTCACGCCGAAGCGCAGCGCGATGCCCAGGCCGATGGCCACCAGGGTGATATTGATGAAGGACAGCGCCGCCACCAGGTCGGTCGAGCCTCCCGCCCACAGCGACACCAGCATGGCACCGATCACTTCCGTGCCCGGCGAGAGCAGGTACACGCCCGTCGAATATTCGCGCTCGAAGATCAGGAACACCATCAGCCAGGCGCCCAGCAAACCGTATTTGATCAGCGGCAGGGTCACGTCGCGCGTCACCTGGCCGCGGTTGGCGCCGACGGCGCGCGCCGCCTCTTCCAGTTCCGGCCCCACCTGCAGCAGCGCTGTCGAAATGAGTCGCATGCCGTAGGCCATCCACACCACCGAATACGCGAGCCACAGGGCGAAGATCGTCGAGCGCACTTCGCGCAGCACGGGGATCACATGACCACTCAGCCACAGGGCCACGCCGTTGTCCATACCCTTCAATATGCCGTCGAGCCAGGCCGGCACGAACAGGAATACCCACAGGAACGACAGGCCGGCCAGGAGGCCCGGCACGGCGCGCGGCACCAGCACGCTGTAGTCGAGCAGACGCGTGATGCCGTCCTGCTTGCGGTGCATGGCCAGCGCGATGAAGCTGTAGCAGCCCACGGCCAGCGCGCCGCCGACGACGCCGATCAGGATGGTGTTGACGATGCCGCGCACCAGCGATGGCTGGTCGAAAATATCGCGGAAATGCTGCAAGGTCAATACATCGGCCAGGTGCACGCCCTCGCCCCAGTACTGCACGAAAGAGCGCAGCACGATGCCCGTCAATGGCAGGATGATGGTGAAGATCAGCCAGCCTGCCAGCAAGGCAAACGCGAGCCACTTCCAGCGGCCCAGCGGCATGGCCTTGCTGCGCGCGCCCTTGCCCTTGATCGACACGTATTTGTTGGCCGATTTCAGCAGCCAGCGCTGTATCATCACCAGCGGCATCGTCACCATCACCAGGCAGACGGCGACGGCGGCCATCAGATGGTACGACGGCGTACCGAGCTTGTTCGTCAGCTTGTACAGATAGGTCGGCAGCACCAGGTGGCCTTCCGGATCACCGAGCACCAGCACCAGGCCGAACACTTCGAAGCCGAGGAAGAACACCAGCACGCCCGCATACGCCAGCGCCGGCATGATCATCGGCAGCGACACATTGAGCATCACCTGGATCGGCGAGGCGCCAGCCACGCGGGCCGCTTCTTCCACGTCCGAGCCCAGGCTTTTCAGGGCCGACGACGCATACAGGTAGACGTGCGGCACGTGCGTCAGGCCGGCGATGATGACGATGCTGGTGAAAGAATAAATATTCCAGGGCACGAAGCCGAGCAGCTCCTTGGCCCAGATCGAATAGAAGCCCACGGGCCCCATCGACACGACGTAGCCAAAGCCCATCACCATCGGCGAGACAAAGATCGGCACCAGCAGCATGGGCGCCACCCAGCCGCGGCCCGGCAAATCCGTGCGCACCATCAGGAAGGCCAGCATGCCGCCCAGCGGCACGGCGATGACGGTCAGGCCGAAGGCCAGCATCAGGCCATTCTTGAAGGCCATCGAAAAGTCGGGATCATCGAAGATGAAACGGTAGGAATCAAAGCCGAATTCGCGCACCGGCATGAAAAAGGGCGCGTTCAAAAAGCTCTGGTAAAAAATCAGGAACAGCGGCAGGAAAATGGCGACCAGGGTGATCGCCACGACCACGCCGCGCGGCCAGTTCAGGCGCGACAAGGGAGAGCGCGACCGTGCAGGCAGCGGCAAGATAGCAGTTTGCATGATGAATCCAATGAATGAAGGGTACGGCATCCGTCCGCTGGCACGCGCCTGCGGACGGCCAGGACGGCGTTACTTCTTGCCGGCTGTCTCTTTCCATTGTTTGAGGAAAGCCATGCGCTTGGCTGGTCCCAAAAATTGCAGGATAATCGGATGCACCGGCACCGGCTTGACATTGGCCGCGCCGATTTCCTTGATCAGGTCCGCCGAGGTGGTCTCGCCCGTGACGTCGGCGCGGATGGCGAACAGCTTGGCGCCGTTCGCGATGATGGTCTGGCCGCGGTGCGACAGGATGTAATCGAGCCACAGCTTGCTGGCGTTGACGTTCTTCGCGTTCTTGTTGATGAACTGCACGCGCGACAGGATCAGGGTGTAATCCTTGGGCAGCACCACGCCGATCGACGGGTCGGTCTTGGCGCGCACCAGGGCGTAGGAGCCCAGCACGTTATAACCGATCAGGTTTTCGCCCGATGAAATGCGCTCCATCATGGTGCCCGTCGACGACTGCACGCGCACCTTGGCCGTGCCAAACGCGTTTTGCAGCGCCAGGAATTGCGGATATTCCTTCGCGTCCTGCGACATGAACATGAAGCCCACGCCCGATTTTTCGATGTCGTAGGTCGTAACCTTGTCCTTGAACTTCGGCGTGGCGATCAGCTTGACGAAGTCGTCATGGTTCTTCGGCACTTCCTTCGGGTCGAGCAAGCGCTTGTTGTAGACGATGGCGGCCGGCTCGAACGTGGTGCCGTAGGCCTGGTCGTCCCACATGGCCCAGCCGGGGATCTTGGCCGCTTCGACCGACTTGTATTTCAGGGCGTAGCCATCGGAGGCCAGGCGCATCTGCAAGTCCATCGCCGAGGACCACATCACGTCGGCCGTGTTGCCGCCGGCGGCCACTTCGGAAATGAAGCGGTTATACACTTCAGTGGAATTCATGTCGTTATATTCGACCGAGATGCCGGGATACAGGGCGCTGAAATCCTTGATCAGCGGCGCGGCGGCCTTGCTGTCGGTGGCGCTATAGATCACCACCTTGCCTTCCTTCTTGGCAGCGTCGATGATCTTCTGGTAGTCGGCCGGATAGCCTGCCGGTACCTGGGCGAAAGCGGCGCCGGCCAGGCTGGCAAACGCGGTGGCAAGGGCGGCTTGAAGCAGGGTCTTGGTTTGCATGGGGTTGTCTCCGTCTATGAATAGGTTTTTTTAATATGAGGTCGTTCAGCGCATCAGGCCAAGCTCATTCGCCTGCCTGGCATACTCGTCGACCGCCTTCCTGACATACGCGGTCAGCTTCGGCCCCGTCAGGGCGAATGGATACAGGCCAGCCTGCGCGCGCCACTCGGCGAACTGCGGCGTGGCCATGGCGCGCTCGAACGTGGCTACCCAGCGCTGGTAATCCGCATCCGGCACCTGTGGGCCCATCCACAGGCCGCGGATGATCGGCCATACCACGTCGACGCCCTGCTCGCGCGCCGTCGGCACGCCGGCCAGCACGCCGGGCAGGCGCTTCTCCGACAGCACCGCCAGCACGCGCGCGTGGTTGGCACTGGCGTTCAGGGTGGCTTCGGACGTGTCGCCCGAGACCACCTGCACATAATCGGCCTGCATCGCCGTAAACACTTCGCCGCCGCCTTCGAGCGCGACAAAACGCAGCACTTTCGGATCGATGCCGGCCTGGCGCGCCACCAGCGCCATCTTCAGCCAGTCCTGGCTGCCGATGGTGCCAGAGACGCCGATCAGCACCTTGTCCGGATGCTGCCGCAATGCCGCGATCAGGTCGCCCAGCGTCTTGTAGGGCGAATCGCTGCGCACGGCGATCATGCCGTAGTCGGCGCCCAGCGCCGCCACCCAGCGCACGTCGCCCGCCTTGGCATTGCCGAACTTGCCCTGTGCCAGATTGAGCAACGAACCGCCCGAAAAAGCCACCAGCGTGTTCGCTTCCGCACGGCGGCGCTGCGAGCCCATCGAGTGCCAGGCCACGGCGCCGATGCCGCCGGGAAGATAACTGATGCGCATGGCTGCGCCCGCAGCCGCGGCGGCCACGCCCTCCTGCGCCAGGCCTTTTTTCGCCAGCTTGCAGGTCAGATCCATGGCGCCGCCCGGTTTGGACGGCACCACGCACTCGGCCGGCGCGAACGCCTGCGCCCCCGCAACAGCGGGCAGCAGGCACAGCAGCGACAGGAACAGGGAGCGCAGCATCGTCAGGCCTTAGAAGCGGTGCTGGATGCCGGCGATCAGGCCGCGCTGCGTGTCGCCGAAACCGGCATCGTCGCGCGACAGGCTGACCAGCTGGTTGTGCTTGGCCTTGGCGTAGGCGCCGGCCACGTACAGGTCGGTGCGCTTGGACAGGGCATAGCGCACGCGCGCCACGTACATGATCGGATCGGCATTGAGGTTGGCGGCCACGTTTTTCACGTCCTGGTAGTAGATCACGCCCGTCAGGGTGATGACCGGCGTGGTCTTGTAGCTGACGCCGCCCCAGTACAGGGTGCCGCGCACGTCGGCCTTGCCGGAAGCAGCCGGATCGAGCTTGTAGTCGCGCGCCGCCGCCTGCACTTTCCACGGGCCGTCGTCATACATGGCGCCCAGGTGGTACACGGTGGTCTTGTCGCGCGCGCCGCCGGCGATGGCATTGCCGTTGACCTGCTCATACGTGGCCAGCAGGCTGACAGGACCCGTCTTGTAGGTGACGGCCGTGGACAGCTTGGCGCTGTCCGAGTTGCCCGTCGACTGTTCGCCGAAACCGTACGATGCGCCGTAGCTGAAGTCGCCCGTCTTGCCCGAATACTTGACCATGTTGTCGAAGGCCGTCGTCATGCCGTATTTGCTCGGCCCCGTCGCGTTGGCCGAAGTGGCCCACGAGTAGAACGGCGCATACGCCATCGGATCGAACGGCAGCACGAAATCGTACACGGTGGTGAACGAGCGGCCCAGCACGACGCGGCCAAACGCGCCTTCCAGGCCCACATTGGCCTGGCGCTTGAACAGCGCGCCGTCGGCCGCGCCCGTGTCGACCAGAATGCCGCCTTCCAGGTTGAAGACGGCTTTCAGACCGCCGCCCAGGTCTTCGCTGCCCAGGATGCCCCAGCGCGAGGTATTCATGCCGCCGGAGCTCACTTGCGTCATCGAGCTTTTGTTCGGACCGGCGTTGCTGGTGTTGCTGATGCCGGCGTCCAGGCGGCCGTACAGGGTGACGTTCGACTGGGCTTGGGCGCTGCCGGCGGCAGCGAGTACCGCCATGGCGGCCAGCGAGAATGCAGTTTTCTTCATGTAACGTGTCTCCCTTAGATATAGTTATTAGTGATATGCCTGATCAATTTCATGAATCAGGATCACACTATATGAGCGCGATCCTTTCAATTCGCTTTCAGACTGACAGGTGTCGTCCGCCAGCCACAAGGGGGACAAACATATTCATCGCCGCCCCTGTCGGCGCGGCGCCGGCAGGCTTACACTGCATCAATTCAAACGAATGGCGGAGACCATGCGCATATTATTAGTGGAAGACCATCTGGAGCTGTCGCACTGGCTGGCAAAGGCCCTGCGCGACGCGCACCTGACGGTGGAGACCGCCCACAACGGCGCCGATGCCGACGCCCTGCTGCACACGCAGGAATATTCACTGGTGCTGCTCGACCTGACCCTGCCCAAGATGGATGGCCTGGACGTGCTGCGCCGCCTGCGCGCGCGCGGCGGCACGCGCGGCAAGACTCCCGTCATGATACTCACGGCGCGCGGCGGCCTCGATGAAAAAGTGCAGGGCCTGAACCTGGGCGCGGACGACTACATGGCCAAGCCGTTCGAACTGGCCGAACTGGAAGCGCGCGTAAAGGCCCTGCTGCGCCGCAGCCAGGGCAACGAAGCCCTCGTGCACACCTGCGGCGCCCTCAGTTTCGACACCGTCACGCGCATGTTCAGCTATGCCGGCGCCCCCTTTCCCCTGACGCCGCGCGAACACGCCGTGCTCGAAGCGCTGATCACGCGCTCGGGGCGCGCCGTATCGAAGGAAAAGCTGTTCGACGAAGTCTTCGCGCTGGCCGACGACGCCAACCTGGATGCCATCGAACTGTATATCCACCGCGTGCGCAAGAAACTTGAGAATGGTTCGCCCGACGGCGCCGTCATCACCACCCTGCGCGGCATCGGCTACCTGCTGCAGCCGCGCAGCGCCATGGCGCCGGCAGCGCCGAAATGACCGTGCGTGCCCCACGCCTGCCCGTGTTCGAGCGCCTGCGCCGGCGCTGGGCGCAGGGGCGGCCGCTGGGCAGCCTGCGCAGCCAGCTGTTGCGCTGGCTGCTCATCCCGCTGGTGATGCTGGTGCTGCTCGATGCCGTTTTTGTGTACCGCAACGCGCTCGACGCGGCCGACATGGCCTACGACCGCTCCCTGCTGGCGTCGACGCGGGCGCTGGCCGAGCGCGTTTCCATCGTGGGCGGCAAGGTGGTGGCCGAAGTGCCCTACGTGGCACTCGACAGCTTCGAGACCGACACCCTGGGCCGCATCTACTACAAGGTGACGGGCATCAATGGCGAGCTGGTGTCGGGCTATGGCGACTTGCCGCCCGTGCCAAAAAACGTGCCCCGCTCACAGAATTATCCGGCCCTGGTGCGCTTCTACCACGCCGACTACCATGGCAAGCCGATCCGCATCGCCGCCCTGCTGCAACCCGTGTATGACGACTCGATGCGCGGCATCGCCCTGATCCAGGTGGCCGAAACGCTGGACGCGCGACGCGGCCTGTCGAACCAGATCCTGTTCGACACCCTGAGCTGGCAGGCGGCGATGATACTGGTGATGGGCGCCCTCGTGTGGTTTGCCGTGCGCCTGGTGCTGCGCCCGCTGATGCGCCTGAAAACGGAAGTCGAGACGCGCACCCTGTCCGACCTGTCCGACGTCGACCCCACGCTGGTGCACAAGGAAATGCGCCCGCTGGTGAGCGCCATGAACGGCTCCATGTCGCGCCTGCAGCAGCTGATCGCCAGCCAGCGCCGCTTCATCGCCGACGCTTCGCACCAGTTGCGCACGCCGTTGACAGTGCTGAAAACCCAGGCCGAACTGGCCATGCGCGAGTGCGACCGGCAAGGCGCCGCGCCGCAGGACATGGCCGCTCTGCGCGACATCGTGCGCTCGATCGCCGCCACCACGGATTCGACCGTGCTGCTGGCCAACCGCCTGCTGACCCTGGCGCGCATCGAGCATGGCGGCGAGAACCTGGCGATGGACACCGTACCCTTGCGCGACGTGGCGCAGCAGGTGGGACTGGAAATGGCCATGGCCGCCGTCGGCAAGCATATCGACCTGTCGCTGGAAGCGCCCGACGAAGCGCCCGTGCATGGCCAGGCCCTGCTGCTGCATGAACTGGTCGCCAACCTGGTCGACAACGCCCTGCGCTACACGCCGCAGGGCGGCAGCGTGATCCTGCGCGTGCGCGCCGCGCAGGCAGAGAACGGACACGGCGCCGTGCTGGAGGTGGAAGACAGCGGCAAGGGCATCCCGCCGGCCGAGCGCGAACGCGTGTTCACGCCGTTCTACCGGGTCGGCACGGCGCTCGAGAGCAACCCTGGCGGCGCCGGCCTGGGCCTGGCCATCGTGCGCGACATCGCCGCCCTGCACGGCGCCCGCCTGGAACTGACGACAGCGGCGAATCGACATGGACTGAAAGTCGGCGTGTATTTCGCCCCGACGCCAGTCGATGCTAAGATCGCGTCCTGAGATTTTAAGGAAGGCAGCGCCATGATGACCAAAGAAGATGTGACCGAACTGTTTGCCAATATCGCCGAGAACGCGCCGTGGGATCTGTCCCAGCCGCTGCTGTGGGGCTATTACTTCACCAACCCGGCGTCCGAGCCGCTGGAGCAAGCCGCCACCCTGCTGGCGCTGCAGGGCTACCGCCCGGTGGAACTGTACCAGCCCGAACTCGACGACCCTGCCGCACCGCCCGTGTGGGTACTGCACGTGGAAAAGGCCGAAGTGCATGGCGTCGACAGCCTCCACGCGCGCAATGGCGAACTGATGGCGTTTGCGCAGGACAACCAGCTGGCCAGCTATGACGGCATGGATGTGGGTCCGGTCGGCGCGCCCGACGTGCCGCAACTGTAAGACAGTCATCGTATGAAAAAACGGCGCCCGCGGGCGCCGTTTTGCATGCAACCTTGTGAAAATCAGCTCAAGTTTTCCAGGCGGATCTTGGTGACCGTGCCCACCACGCTATTGAGGGCTTCCATCTTCTCGATGGCGGCCGTGACATTCTTTTCCTGCGTCTGGTGCGTCAGCATGATGATGTCCGTGTGCGTCTCGCCCTCGGCCGGCTCTTTTTGCAGCATGGCGTCGATCGAGATGCCGCGTTCGGCCAGGATGCGCGTCAGGTCGGCCAGCACGCCCGGCTGGTCGGCCACGTGCATGCGCAGGTAGTAGCTGGTGGTGATTTCCGACATCGGCAAGATGGCGATGTCGGTCATCGCGTTCGGCTGGAACGCCAGGTGCGGCACGCGGTGTTCCGGGTCGGCCGTGGCCAGGCGCGTGATGTCGACCAGGTCGGCGATCACCGACGAGGCGGTCGGCTCGGCGCCCGCGCCGCGGCCCGAGTACAGGCTGGCGCCGACGGCGTCGCCATGCACCAGCACCGCGTTCATGGCACCTTCCACGTTGGCGATCAGGCGCTTGGCCGGGATCAGGGTCGGATGCACGCGCAGCTCGATGCCTTCCACGCCGTTGACGGTGGCGCGCTTGGTGATGCCCAGCAGCTTGATGCGGTAGCCCAGTTGCTCGGCGTAGCGGATATCGACGGCATTGAGGTTGCTGATGCCTTCCACGTAGGCCTTGTCGAACTGCACCGGGATGCCGAAGGCGATGGCCGACATGATGGTGGCCTTGTGCGCGGCGTCGACGCCCTCGATGTCGAAGGTGGGGTCGGCTTCCGCGTAACCGAGTTCCTGCGCCTGTTTCAGCACGGTGGCGAAATCGAGGCCCTTGTCGCGCATCTCGGACAGGATGAAATTGGTGGTGCCGTTGATGATGCCGGCGATCCATTCGATGCGGTTGGCCGTCAAGCCTTCGCGCAGCGCCTTGATGATGGGGATGCCGCCGGCGACAGCCGCCTCGAAGGCCACCATCACGCCCTTGTCCTGGGCGGCGGCGAAGATTTCGTTGCCGTGCACGGCCAGCAGGGCCTTGTTGGCCGTGACCACGTGCTTGCCGTTGGCAATGGCCTGCATCACCAGGGTTTTCGACAGGTCGTAGCCGCCGATCAGTTCGACGACGATGTCGATCTCGGGATCGTTGACGATCAGCATCGGGTCATTGACGACCTTGCAGCCGCCGGCGACGAGCGCTTCGGCGCGCGCCACGTCGCGCACGGCGACGGCGACGACTTCAATGCCGCGGCCCGCGCGGCGCTTGATTTCTTCCTGGTTGCGTTTCAGGACGCTGAACGTGCCGTAACCGACATTGCCCAGGCCCAGCAGGCCGATCTTGATGGATTTCATAATTGTGCTTGACTGCTCATAAGTGGCGCCCCCTTGGGCGGCGCCAGGTTGATCGGTATGGTTGATCGAGATTGCTGCTGCTGGCTGGTTCAGCCCCGGCCGTGACGCTTGCGGTAACCTTCGAGGAAGCGCGCAATGCGCCCCATGGCCTCGGTCAGGTCATCGGAGTTGGGCAGGAAGACGACGCGGAAATGGTCGGGCGCGATCCAGTTGAAGCCCGTGCCCTGCACGATCAGGACCTTCGCTTCGGCCAGTAATTCATAGGCAAACTGCTGGTCGTCGGCGATCGGGTAGATCTCCGGGTCCAGGCGCGGGAACATGTACAGCGCGGCCTTCGGCTTGACACAGGTGACGCCCGGAATATCGGTCAGCAGCTTGTGCGCCAGGTCGCGCTGTTTCAACAGGCGCCCGCCGGGCCCCACCAGGTCTTGTATGCTCTGGTAGCCGCCAAGCGCCGTCTGGATGGCAAACTGCCCCGGCGCGTTGGCGCATAGCCGCATCGAGGCCAACATGTTGAGGCCTTCAATGTAATCTTTTGCGTGACGCTTTTCACCCGAAACCACCATCCAGCCGGAACGGTAGCCGCAGGAGCGGTAATTCTTCGACAGGCCGTTCATTGTGATGAACAGCACGTCGTCGGCCAGCGAGGCGATCGACACGTGCTCGGCTTCGTCGTACAGGACCTTGTCGTAGATCTCGTCGGCGAAAATGATCAATTGGTGCTGGCGCGCCAGTTCGACGATCTGCAGCAGCACTTCCACCGGGTACAGCGCGCCGGTGGGATTGTTCGGGTTGATGACGACGATAGCCTTGGTCTGCGGCGTGATCTTGCGGCGCATGTCCTCGATGTCGGGATACCACTCGTTCTGCTCGTCACACACATAGTGCACGGGATTGCCGCCCGACAGGCTGACGGCGGCCGTCCACAACGGGTAGTCGGGTGCCGGCACCAGCACTTCGTCGCCACTGTTGAGCAGGGCGTTCATCGACATGACGATCAGCTCGGAAGCGCCATTGCCCAGGTAGATGTCATCGATGGTCACGCCGGCGATATTCTTGCCCTGCGTGTAGTGCATGACGGCCTTGCGCGGCGCGAACATGCCTTTCGAATCCGTATAGCCGGCCGCGTTCTGCAGATTGAGCATCATGTCGCGCACGATCTCGTCCGGCGGATCGAAGCCGAAGACGGCCAGGTTGCCGATATTGAGCTTCGTGATCTTGTGGCCTTCTTCTTCCATTTGCCTGGATTTTTCCAGGACCGGGCCGCGGATGTCATAGCAGACGTCCGCCAATTTATTCGATTTCTGAATCGGTCGCAAAATAAATCCCTGTCGTGATGCGGCGCGGAGACCTAAGCTTGCAGCATGATAGCCGCGCCAGAACTATGAACCCGTGAAACTGCGATGCGAAAGACTGCAAGGCGAAAACAACCATTCTCGCCGAAAACAGGCCATTTTATCAAATTAAACATGGCCAACCCCAGCATTTGACGCCGATTCTGCCACGCCGGCGCCTCCCGACGGCAATCGGGTGGGTGCCATCTTCATCTTCCCTTAATCTTGCAGCACTACCATGGCGCAAGCAGGCATCGCCACTGTGGCGCCGAACATTGCAATTTGGAAAGGATGTTGCTTTTCAGTCGCTCTTTTCTGTCATTTATGGCATGCTTACGCCCTTGGCCGCGGCACGCAGTTTGGCCGCGCGCGCACCGATCAACCGACACGACCAGCCCCGATATCGCCATGAAACTCCATGCCAGCAGCACCCAACAATACCAGACTGTCACCGGCTATGACGAAAACGGCGTCGAGATCAATGCCCAGCCCTACAGCTACAGCCTGATCGTCATGCCGGAAATGCCGCCACGGGCATGGGAGGTGGACAGTTTCGAGCAATTGAACGAGGCGCATTTCGCGCAAATCCTGGCCGACGCGCCCGACGTGGTCATCCTCGGCACGGGCGAGCGCCAGCGCTTCGTGCATCCGAAGCTGACGGCCGCGCTGACCATGCGCCGCATCGGCGTCGAATGCATGGATAGCCAGGCTGCCTGCCGCACCTACAATATCCTCATGGGCGAAGGCCGCAAAGTCACCCTGGCACTGATCCTGGCCCCGGCCGCAGGCAAGGCCGCATGAAAATCAATGTCAACGAGCTGCACTCGTCGCGGGTGCTGATGTGGTCCCTGCTGGGCATCTTCATCGTTGTCACCCTGTATGCGCTGGGCGTGCGCACGCTGGTGCCGCCCGACGAGGGCCGCTACGCCGAGATGGCGCGCGAAATGTTCGTCACGGGCGACTGGATCACCACGCGCCTGAACGGCATCAAGTACTTTGAAAAGCCGCCGCTGCAAACCTGGATGAATGCGCTGACCTTCGCCGCCTTCGGCCTGGGCGAATGGCAGGCGCGCCTGTGGACTGGCCTGTGCGGCATCATCGGCGTGTGCATGACGGCCTACGCGGGCAAGAAAGTGTTCGGCCCGCGCGTCGGCCTGTATGCGGCCCTGGTGCTGGCGTCGAGCCTGTTCTGGCTCGCTTCCGGCCAGATCAATTCGCTGGACATGGGCCTGTCGGGCATGATGACCCTCACCCTGGGCAGCCTGCTGATCGCCCAGCGCGATGACGCCACGGCGAACGAGCGACGCAACTGGATGCTGGCCTGCTGGGCCGCCATGGCGCTGGCCGTGCTGGCCAAGGGCCTGATCGGCATCGTGCTGCCGGGCGCCGTGCTGGTGCTGTATTCGCTGTGCGCGCGCGACTGGCGCATCTGGACGCGTTTGCACCTGGTCAAGGGCTTGCTGGTGTTCTTTGCCATCGCCACGCCATGGTTCGTGCTGGTCGCCCTGCGCAATCCGGAGCAGCCGCATTTCTTCTTCATCCACGAACATTTCCAGCGCTTCCTGATGAAGGGCCACAAGCGCGAAGGCGCCTGGTATTACTTCCTCGTGCTGCTCATCCCCGGCATCCTGCCATGGATAGGCGTGCTGCCGCAAAGCCTGGCCGCCGCCTTCCAGCGCCAGGAAGGCGCGTTCCAGCCCCGCTTGATGCTGCTGGTCTGGGCCGTCTTCATTTTCTTCTTCTTCAGCTATTCGACGTCGAAGCTGCCCGGCTATATCGTGCCCGTCTTCCCGGCCCTGGCCCTGCTGGTGGCGCTGTACCTGGAATCGGCTTCGCGCCGCCAGCGCCTGTTCGCCGCCGGCCTGCTGTGCGTGCTGGGCGCGGCCATCCTGATCGGCGGACCGATCGCCTTCAGCAAGGCCAGCGCACGCGACGCGGAAGCCCTGGTCGCGCTCAAGGGCTACCAGCCATGGCTGATGGCGGCCGGCTTCTTCGCCCTGGCCGGCGGCGCCCTGGCCTTGCTGCATGCGCGCCAGCTGCGCCGCGACATGACGGTGCTGACCATCGCCGGCGCCGGCTTCCTGGCCACGCACTGCATCCTGGCCGGCTCCGAGCTGTATGGCCAGAACCGCGCTGGCACGGACATGCTGCCGCAGATCCAGGCCGAACTGACGGCCGATACCAAGCTCTATTCGGTCGGCATCTATGAACAGTCGCTGACGTATTATCTGCAGCGGCCCGTGATCCTCGTCGATTACTGGGATGAGTTTACGTTTGGCCTGAAACAGCAGCCCGAACTGTCCATCCCCAGCATCGAGACTTTCATCACGCAGTGGACGAACGATGCCAATGCCGGCGTGCGCGACATGGCGATTATCAGCCTGAACCGTTACAAGGAATTGCAAGCGCGTGGCGTGCCGATGCGTGTGATTACCGAAGATGCGCGCCGCATGGTCATTGCCAACAAATAAATGTTTAAAGGGGCGCGAGGCAGCACGGATCGCGCCCCCGGCCAGTTTGCGCCGCCCCCGCATCAGCAGGATTTTTCACCGCTGAAGGGGCTGCGCCGCCATACTGACGATATAAAATAGCCATGCCTGCCGGCCCCTGTTGACGGCACTGGCAGCCTCGGCGATGCCGATACCCTGACACAATACAGATCCAAGAACTGCGCCCCATGACCTCTACCCTGCCCTTTTTGCCCTTTTCCAAACCCACCATCGACGAAGCGACCATCGCCGCCGTCGGCGACGTGCTGCGCTCGGGCTGGATCACCAGCGGCCCGAAAGTGCAGGCCTTCGAAGCCCAGCTGTCCGAGTATTTTGGCGGGCGTCCCGTGCGCACCTTCAATTCGGGCACGTGCACCATGGAAATCGCGCTGCGCATCGCCGGCATCGGCCCCGGCGACGAAGTCATCACCACGCCCGTGTCGTGGGTAGCGACGGCCAACGTCATCATCGAAGTGGGCGCCACGCCTGTTTTCGCCGATATCGACCCCGTCACCCGGAATATCGACCTCGACAAGCTGGAAGCGGCCATCACCCCGCGCACGAAAGCCATCATCCCCGTCTACCTGTCCGGCCTGCCCGTCGACATGGACCGCCTGTACGCGATCGCTGACAAGTACAATTTGCGGGTCGTGGAAGACGCGGCGCAAGCGTTCGGTTCCACCTGGAAAGGCAAGCGCATCGGCGCGTTTGGCGACTTCGTCTCGTTCAGTTTCCAGGCCAACAAGAACATCACCACGGGCGAAGGCGGCTGCCTCGTCCTGAACAACCTGGAAGAAGCGAAGCTGGCCGAGAAATACCGGCTGCAGGGCGTCACGCGCAGCGGCGTCGACGGCATCGACGTCGATGTGCTGGGCGGCAAGTACAACATGAGCGACATCATGGCCGCCATCGGCCTGGGCCAGTTCGCCAATATCGATGCGATCACGACCCACCGCCGCGCGCTGGCACGCCACTATTTCGCGCAATTCGGCAGCGATTTCGAAGCGCAGAGCGGCGCCCAGTTGCCGGTGCAGGATTTTGAAAACAGCAACTGGCATTTGTTCCAGATCATCCTGCCCGACAATGGCCCCGGCACGCGCGCCGCCTTCATGCAGCAAATGGCGCAGCAAAACGTGGGAACGGGCTATCATTACGCACCGATCCACCTGTTTACCATGTACCGCGAACGCGGCTTTACCGAGGGCATGTTCCCCGTCTCGGAAAAGATCGGCCGCCTGACCGTGACCTTGCCGATGTTCTACGCCATGACGACACAGGACGTGGAACGCGCCGTCGCCACGGTCAAATCCATTCTCATCAAATGAGCAGCGCGCCGATGAAACCTGAACTGTCCATTATCATTCCGATCTACAACGAACAGGATGGCCTGGCCAGCCTGTTCGCCCGCCTGTATCCGGCCCTCGACGCCCTGCAGACAAGCTACGAGATCATCTTCATCAACGACGGCAGCCGCGACAATTCGGTAGCCATCCTGGCGGAACAGTTCCGCCAGCGCCCCGACGTCACGCGCGTGGTCTTGTTCAACGGCAATTATGGCCAGCACATGGCCATCCTGGCCGGTTTTGAAGCATCGCGCGGGCAGATCATGGTCACGCTCGACGCCGACCTGCAGAATCCACCCGAAGAAATCGGCAACCTGGTGGCGAAGATGCGCGAAGGCTACGATTACGTGGGCTCGATCCGGCGCAAGCGGCAAGATTCCGCCTGGCGCACACTGGCATCGAAGATGATGAACCGCTTGCGCGAACGCATCACCAACATCAAGATCACGGACCAGGGCAACATGCTACGCGCGTATGGCCGCAATGTGATCGACCTGGTCAACCAGTGCGCCGAAGTCAACACCTTCGTGCCCGCCCTGGCCTACACGTTTGCCCGCAAGCCCACGGAAATTACCGTCGAGCACGAGGAACGCTCGGCCGGCGAATCGAAATATTCGCTGTACAGCCTGATCCGCCTCAATTTCGACCTGGTCACGGGCTTTTCGCTGATTCCCCTGCAAATCTTTTCCATGCTGGGCATGCTGCTGTCCTTCAGTTCGGCCGTACTGGTGATCTATTTGCTGGCGCGCCGCTTCCTGTTCGGCGCCGAGGCGCAGGGCGTGTTCACCCTGTTCGCCATCGCCTTCTTCCTGATGGGCGTGATCCTGTTCGGCATCGGTCTGGTGGGCGAATACGTGGGACGCATCTTCCAGCAAGTTCGTGCCCGCCCCCGCTACGTGGTGCAAACCATCTTGCAGGACGGCATGATCCAGGCGGAAGCCGAGGCGCCATCGTGCGTGCGCCTGGAAAAGCGCCAGGTGGGCCGCTGATGGGCGCGCCACGCGCCGTCGTCTTCGGCTACCACAATGTCGGCGTACGCTGCATCAAGGTGCTGCTGGCCGGTGGCGTCGACATCGCCCTGGTCGTCACGCACGAAGACAGCCCCACGGAAAACCTGTGGTTCGAATCCGTCGCCAGCCTGTGCCAGGCCGAAGGCATCCCGTACATCACGCCTTCGGACGCGCGCGCGCCCGAACTGCTGGCGCAGGTGCAGGCGGCAACGCCGGACATGCTGTTCAGCTTTTACTACCGCCACATGTTGCCGGCTAGCATCTTGGAAGTCGCGCCCGCCTACAATATGCACGGCTCGCTGCTGCCGCAGTTCCGCGGTCGCGCACCCGTCAACTGGGCCGTGCTGCATGGCGCCCCGCAAACGGGCGCGACCCTGCATGAAATGACGGTCAAGCCCGATGCCGGCGCCATCGTCGCGCAATCGGCCGTGCCCATCCTGCCCGACGATACGGCCTTCGAAGTCTTCGGCAAGGTCACCGTGGCGGCGGAACAAACCTTGTGGAACGTGCTGCCGGCCTTGCTGGACGGCACGGCGCCGCGACAGCTCAACGATTTGCGCCAGGGCGGCTACTTTGGCGGCCGCAAGCCCGAAGACGGCCGCATCGACTGGAAGTTACCGGCGCAGCAGGTATACAACCTGCACAGGGCCGTCGCGCCCCCCTATCCCGGCGCCTTCACCGAAGTCAACGATGTCATTTACACCATCGAAAAAGCCCGTTTGAGCAAGCATTCCGCAGGAAGTTTGCCACCGGGCTTGGCGGTAGTGGATAATTGCATCTTTGGCGTCTGCGGAGACGGCCGCATGCTGGCCATTTCCGCGCTGAGGGCTGCCGGGGAGCCGATTTCGGCTCAGCAATTGCAAGCAAGTCTGACCACCCGCGTCAGCACACACTGATATCACTCAAGAGAATCTCACATGAAAAAAGTCCTCATCTTAGGCGTCAACGGCTTCATCGGCCACCACCTGTCCAAGCGCATCCTGGAAACCACCGACTGGCATGTCTACGGCATGGACATGAACACGGACCGCATCACGGAATTGCTGGAAGATGACAACTACAAGTCGCGCATGCACTTCTTCGAAGGCGACATCACGATCAACAAGGAATGGGTCGAGTACCACGTCAAGAAATGCGACGTGATCCTGCCCCTGGTCGCCATCGCCACGCCATCGACCTACGTCAAGCAGCCGCTGCGCGTGTTCGAACTGGACTTCGAAGCCAACCTGCCCATCGTCCGCTCGGCCGCCAAGTACGGCAAGCACCTGGTCTTCCCGTCGACCTCGGAAGTGTATGGCATGTGCCATGACGAGGAATTCGACCCGGAAAACTCGGAACTGATCTGCGGCCCGATCAACAAGCCGCGCTGGATCTATTCGAACGCCAAGCAGCTGATGGACCGCGTGATCTGGGGCTACGGCATGGAAGGCTTGAACTTCACCCTGTTCCGTCCGTTCAACTGGATCGGCGCCGGCCTCGATTCGATCCACACGCCGAAAGAAGGTTCCTCGCGCGTGGTGACGCAATTCTTTGGCCACATCGTGCGCGGCGAGAACATCTCGCTGGTCGACGGCGGCGCGCAGAAACGCGCGTTCACCTACATCGACGACGGCATCGATGCACTGATGCGTATCATCGCCAACAAGAACGGCATCGCCAGCGGCAAGATCTACAACATTGGCAATCCGACCAATAACTATTCGATCCGCGACCTGGCCGGCATGATGCTGACCCTGGCCGCCGAATACCCGGAATATGCCGAAGGCGCGAAACACGTGAAAATCGTGGAAACGACGTCGGGCGCCTACTATGGCGCCGGCTACCAGGACGTGCAAAACCGCGTGCCGAAAATCACGAATACCTGCGAAGAGCTGGGCTGGGCGCCGACCACCACCATGGCCGATTCCCTGCGCAATATTTTCGACGCCTACCGCAGCCAGGTAGCCCAAGCCAAAGCACTGATGGATTAATGTTGAGCAAGCCGTTCCTGACCCTGAAAATCGACGTCGATACCTATCGCGGCACCCGTGAAGGCATGGGCAATCTGGTGCGCATGCTGGCCGCGCACCGGGCCAAGGCCACTTTTCTGTTCTCGCTGGGCCCCGACCACACGGGCTGGGCCCTGCGGCGCGCCTTGAAGCCCGGCTTTTTCAGCAAGGTGTCGCGCACCTCGGTGGTCGAGCACTACGGCTTGAAAACATTGATGTACGGCACTTTGCTGCCAGGACCCGATATCGGCAAGCAATGCGCGGCGCAATTGCGCGCCGTGCGCGATGCCGGTTTCGAGTGCGGCATCCACACCTGGGATCACACCCTGTGGCAAGACAACGTGGCCAAGCGCAACGCCGCCTGGACCATCAACATGATGCGCAAGGCCGCCAACCGCTACGAGCAAGTGTTTGGCACCAAGCCCCACACGCACGGCGCGGCCGGCTGGCAAATGAATGTCAGCGCCTTTGTCGAACACGACACGGCCGGCTACCGCTTTGCCTCCGATGGCCGCGCCATGCTCGACGCGCGCGGCGCCATGGTCCATCCTAGCAATGGCCCGCACCGCGTGCGCAATGGCAACACCATCCTGCAATGCGTGCAACTGCCCACCACCCTGCCCACCCTGGATGAATTGCTGGGCTGCGAAATCGACGGCAAACTGATCACGACCGGCAATGTTGCCGCGCATATATTGTCGCTGACGGCGGATAATCCCCGCGATCACGTGTATACCTTGCATGCGGAACTTGAAGGACAGAAACTCGCCCCCATTTTCGAACAATTGCTGGCTGGTTGGAAAGCCCAGGGCTACCAGTTTGCAGCGATGGGCGATTATTATGAAAAGATAAAAAATACGGACTTGCCCGTTTGTCCCGTCACCTGGGATGAGTTGCCAGGCCGTTCGGGACGCCTGATTGTGCAGGGCAAAGCGGCCTGAATGCTGTATTGTTGCACCTGGATGCGTTGCCAGATTAAAAACAGCGCTGATGATCACCGTTCAGGAGAGAACCTGTGGCTGATAGCCAATCCCTCGTAAGCATACCCGACTTTAGCGCCGCTATGACCAGCGGCAAGACCTTTCAGTTGCTGGGCCGTCCGGCCAAGGCCACCGTGCTGTTTTTCTATCCGAAGGACAACACCCCTGGCTGCACCACGGAAAACATCGCCTTCCGCGATGCGTATTCGCAATTCGTCGCCGCCGGCGTGGAAATCTACGGCATCAGCCGCGATTCCCTGCGCTCGCACGAAAGTTTCAAAACCAAGCTGGAGCTGCCATTCGAGCTCATTTCCGACCCGGACGAAGCCGTTTGCCTGCTGTTTAACGTCATGAAGATGAAACAGATGTACGGCAAGACGGTCCGTGGCGTCGAGCGCAGTACGTTTGTGATTGACGCCCAGGGCCGATTGGTGAAAGAATGGAGAGGCGTGAAGGTCGCAACTCACGTGGAAGAAGTGCTGGAATTCGTAGCGCATCTGAATTGATCGTCCATTTTGATCCAATGCGCGTTGTCGGCTTCCAGCGAGCCTGGTTCAACCGCAGTTCAGTTCACGGTACCTATCGCCATTTTGAGTCAACGAAGCGCCTCCACCCACTCCGCCAGGCGGGCCTGCAGCCCGCCGATGGCGTCCATGACCGGCCATGCTGCCGGCCTTCCGGCAGTTACTCGTCCTGTAGCATTGTTGTTCCCCCGCATCCACCCCATGAGAAGTGCCGCCAGAAGCTGGCTGCCCATGGGCGATTCATTCCAGAAATTTTTTGATTGAGATCCTGATGCCACTGCCAAAATTACCGAGCAAGCCAGCCACCATCCTGGCCACCCAAGATTACCCAACCGCAGGCGCAGCGCGCCCGGCCACCAAAACCCCGGCAGCCAAGAAAATGGCTGCACCGATCATTGAAGCGGCGATCGCCGAAGTTGCCAAGCCGGTTCGCAATGCGGCCACGAAGATCAAGCAAGTGGCGGCCCTGATGGTCGCCAAGCCGGCACCTGCACCTGCGCCGGTTGCGGCCGCACCTGCCGTCGTTGCCGCGCCTGCGGCGAAAGCCAAGCCGGCGGCAAAAGGCAAGGTCACGCCGATCAAGCCAGTCAAGCAAGCCGAGCAGCCACATCCGGCCAAGCACAAGGCGGTCGAAGTACAGCTCAAGTCGTCCGCCAGCCGCGCCGCCGATCAGCGCGGCATCAGCAAGCTGTTCGTGCTCGACACAAACGTGCTGATGCACGATCCATCGTCGCTGTTCCGCTTCGAGGAACACGATGTGTACCTGCCGATGATGACCCTGGAAGAGCTGGACAACCACAAGAAGGGCATGACGGAAGTGGCGCGCAATGCACGCCAGGTCTCGCGCACCCTGGACGCCCTGATCAGCAACACGGATGACGACGCCATCGAACACGGCATTTTGCTGTCCAAGCTGGGCAACAAGGATGCCAAGGGCCGTCTGTTCTTCCAGACGCGTCTGCAAAGCGCCGACCTGCCGGCAGGCTTGCCAGTGGGCAAGGCCGACAACCAGATCCTCGCCGTCGTGCGTTCGCTGGAATCGGAACAGGAAGGCCGCCCCGTCGTGCTGGTGTCGAAAGATATCAACATGCGCATCAAGGCGCGCGCCCTGGGCTTGCCGGCCGAAGATTACTTCAACGACCATGTGCTGGAAGACACGGACTTGCTGTACTCGGGCATCGTGCAATTGCCGGACGACTTCTGGAACAAGCACGGCAAGGATATGGAATCCTGGCAGGAAAGCAAGAACGGCTACAGCTCGACGTTCTACCGCGTGACGGGCCCGTTCATTCCATCCTTGCTGGTCAACCAGTTCATCTACCTGGAACCGAAAAACGGCGAAACGCCATTCTACGGCCAGGTAAAACAGATCAACGGCAAGACGGCCGTGCTGCAAACCCTGCGCGACTTCAGCCACACGAAGAACAATGTGTGGGGCGTAACGGCGCGCAACCGCGAGCAGAACTTCGCCCTGAACTTGCTGATGAATCCGGAATGCGACTTCGTCACCCTGCTGGGCCAGGCCGGTACCGGCAAGACCTTGCTGGCCCTGGCCGCCGGCCTGGCGCAAGTGCTGGAAACCAAGCTCTACAATGAAATCATCGTCACCCGCGTGACGGTACCGGTGGGCGAAGACATCGGCTTCCTGCCAGGCACGGAAGAAGAAAAGATGTCGCCATGGATGGGCGCCTTCGACGACAACCTGGAAGTGCTGAACAAGTCCGACTCGGATGGCGGCGAATGGGGCCGTGCGGCAACGCAAGACCTGATCCGTTCGCGCATCAAGATCAAGTCGCTCAACTTCATGCGCGGCCGCACATTTGTGAACAAGTTCCTCATCATCGATGAAGCGCAAAACTTGACGCCGAAACAAGTCAAAACCCTCGTCACACGCGCCGGTCCCGGCACGAAGATCCTGTGCCTGGGCAACATCGCGCAGATCGACACACCGTACCTGACGGAAGGCTCGAGCGGCCTGACCTACGTGGTCGACCGCTTCAAGGGCTGGACCCACAGCGGCCACGTCACCCTGGCCCGCGGCGAGCGTTCACGCCTGGCCGACCACGCCAGCGAAGTGCTGTAACGTGCTGTAAGTTATAGCGGGCGGCGCAAGCTGCCCAGTCATTCGAAGCCCCGGCTGCAGCGATGCAGGCGGGGCTTTTTTCTTGTGCGCGACTTTTCGTGGAGGCATGTTCTAATACCGCTCCTTTCTTTCAGGACACCATATCCGATGCACCCCGCTTTCCAGTTGCTGCTCTGCCTTATCCTCTTCATGCTGATCCACATTTCCGTCATGGCCCTGTGCGCTCGCGCATTCGGCATCACCGTGCGCAGCATCAGCTATGGCGTGGGACCGACCTTGCTGACTTTAGGAAAAGTCCATGTCAAGCTGCTGCCCCTGGCCGGCAACGTGGTGCTGAAGGATACGCGCGAGGAAACCTTGTATGACGACGATCCCTGTCTTGATGCCTATAACTTCCAGCCGTTGTGGAAGCAGGTGCTGCTGCCATTGAGCGGCGTGGGGGTACTGCTGGCCTTATCGCTGGGCATCATGGGAGCGTCGGGCTGGGAGTGCTTTGTCGCTGCCTTCGGGCAGATCATCCACGGCGCACTGGCGCCGCTGTCCGTGGCGCAGGAATTGCTGGGTGATGGAGAAACCTTTGCCCGCACGCACGGCTTTGCGCTGCTGTTCGCCCTGTTCTCATTGAAACTGTGCGCCTTCAACCTGCTGCCGTTCGCCGGCTTGAACGGCGGACAGGCGCTGCTGGCCATCGCGCGCGGCGGACGCGCTTTTGTGGCGTGGGAAGAAACGGTGACGAAATGGGTGCTGTTGCCGGGGCTGGCGGTCTTGCTGGCGTGGGTGGTGGCGCTGGTCGTATATGGCTGGCGCGCGCCGGGGCTGTCATCGCACGGCCCCGGCTGGCTACAGCCTGGTACAGCCCGGTCATGGCTACAAATTCACCTTCAAGCTCAACAGGGCTTCACGTTCCGCGCCACGGAAGATGCCGCCAAAGTATTTTTTATCGAAGACATTGCCGATATTCAGGGCTAGGCGGTAACGCGCCGTTTCATAGGCCACGGCGATATCGGCCAAGGTGTACGGATCATTCAGGTACAGCGCATTGGCCGCGCCATTGTAGGGCGAACTGCCACGGTAGCGCAGGCCGCCGGCGAGCATCAGGCCAGGCACGGCCAGGGGCCGGTAGTCGAGCCACACGCTGGCCGCATGGCGTGTCGTTTGCAGGCTCTGGCGGCCGATTTCGTAGTCGTGGTTGCTCTTCGTCGTGCGCGGGTCAAGATAGGTGTAGCCAGCCAGCACACCCAGCTCGGGCAAGGGTTTGAACGTGCCTTCCAGTTCCACGCCCGTAGCGCGCACTTCGCCCGTCTGTATTGACGAACGCGGATGCAGTGGGTCCGGAGTCGTGACATTCGTTTGCGTCAGATCAAACAATGATGCCGTCAGCATGGTGGAGGTGCCAGCAGGCTGGTACTTGATACCCAGCTCCACCTGCTTGCCTTTGCGTGGCTGGAAAGCCTTGCCGTCAAAGTCGCGGCCCGTGGCCGGATCGAACGAGGTGGCATAGCTGGCATACGACGCCACGCCATTGTCGAACAGGTACAGCAGGCCTGCGCTGCCCGTGGTGGCATTGTCGCCGATGCGCGTGGTCGCCGAATTGCGCTGCGTGCTGCGCGCGCGGTCGTGGCGCAGGCTGGCGTTCGCCACCCATGCGCCCAGCTTGAACTGGTTCAAGGTGTAGAGGCCCGTCTGCTTGAGTTCAGTGTCGGTATAGTCGAGTTCAGGCGCGGCGATCGATTGATGGTACACCGGCAAATAAATATCCAGGTTCGGCACGTCCCAGCCAAAGCCCAGGCCGTCATTTTCCTTGTATTTCAGGTAATCGATGCCCGCCACAAAACGGTGTTCGATCTCGCCCCAGCGAAATTCCTTTTGTGCGCGGCTGTCCACCGTCCAGGTCTTGCCGTCCACTTTTTCCGCCAGGCTGCCGCGAGTGGCCGTGCGTCCGTCCGCCAGCAAACCCTCGGCATAAATATGCTGGTAATCGACCTTGATGGTGGCATAGCGCAAGTTATGCGTCAGCTTCCAGCCACTCCCTGTTGCATGCTCGAACATATAGCCGAGGGCGCGCGTATCGCGGTTGAAATAATCGAAGGACGGGTCGCCCGCCGTGCGGCTTACGGGCAAGTCCTTGATTTGCGGATGGACAAACAGGCTGGGCCACCATGGTTTCGGCGTACCCCGCTCTTGCGAATATGTGCCCAGCACGGTAAGACTGGTGCGCGCCGAGATGTCCCAGCGCAGCGACGGCGAGATGGAAACGCGGTTGTTCTTCGACTCGATGGGACGGTCGTTAGCATCACGACCCGTCAGCGTGACGCGGTACAACAAGCCATCGTTGCCCGCGACGGCGCCGCCCAGGTCGGCATTGACCTGATAGCGCTGGTAGCGCCCTGCGGAAACGCCCACGCTATTGACGTGGTCGGCGCTCGGCAGCTTGGACGTGACATTGATCATGCCACCTGGGCGACCCTGGCCGTAGAAGACGGACGCAGGCCCCTTGATGACTTCTACGCTGTCGAGGTCTTCCATTTCGCTATTCCAGGAACCATAACTGCCCGCCGACAACAGCCTCAAGCCATCCTGGTAGTACGAGCTGCCATCGCTGAAGCCGCGGATGGTGGCGCCCGACATGCGCACGTCGGCGCCCGTCACGTCCGTCAGCACTCCCGCTGTATACGCCAGCGCCTGTTCGATGCTTTTCGGCGCCTGCGTCTTGATCTGTTCACGCGTGACGACAGAAATGGCGCGTGGCGTCTCGATCAATGGCGTGCGCATCTTGGTGGCGGCCACGCTGATCGGCACATAGCCGCGCGATACCGTACCCTCGCCTGCGTCAGCCGCTGCCATGACGGAAATCAACGGCATGACGGCGTCCGGCGCCGTGCCTGCGCTGGCCACGGCAGGCGCGGCGCGCAGCACATAGCTGCCCGCTTCCAGTTCGACCGCCTGCAAGCCCGTGCCTGCAAGCAAGGCCGCCAGGGCAGCCTGCGGCGTATACTGTCCCTGCAAGCCGGCCGTGCTCTTGCCGCTGGCCTGTTCGGGCGTGTAGCTGAGCAAGACATTCGCGGCGCTGGCCAAGCTGCGCAGCGCAGGCGCCAGCGGACCGGCAGGGATGTTATAGGCCAGGCGCGTGGCGCCAGCCTGCTGGGCCTGGGAAGTTTGCGCCTGCGCGAGGGCTGGCATGGCCGCATACAGTGCCAGGCTGCACACGGCCAGCGACACGGCACGGGCGATGGGAAGGATTTGCGGTGTGGAAATATAGCGATGCTGCTTGCGACTGACGGACATGGTGTAAAGCCTCTCGAATGGACTGCTGAAATGATTCCCCTACTTAGCAGGTGCCTTGAGAAGACGAATCGGGCAGGCTCGACGCGAAAAGTCCTGCCCTGCAGGCGCACCTGATACAGGCGAACTTTTGCGACTGGTCCAGACGAAAGATCGTAATTTCAGCGCTTACATGGATTTAAATTACAAATGAAATATTCATTCATGAAATGAATAACACCTATCGCCACTGTGAATTGGCCGGAAGCGAAACGGCGGCCTATACTCAAGCCGTCTCCCCTACTCTGCTTCCCATGTACACCCTGCTCAGCCCGCATACCTCGCGGGCTTTTTGTTCCCGGCCATTGCCACTCCGTCTTTCCCCTTTTAACGATCACCGGGCGCGCTGTTCCCCGCCAGCCCAGCTCCCCACAGGGAGCACAGCATGATCGTGCGCGAGCGTCCCTCGGCGCTGCGCTTGTTCCTCGTGGTGCGCGGCTCCGTCCTGCCGCGCATCCGCACCACGCTGATCGTCAATACCCTGATCGCCACCCTCGTCACCTGGTGCCACGGCACCTTGTTCGACCACAAGGTGATCCTCACGACCATCCCGTTCACCCTGATCGGCTTGCCGCTGGCCATCTTCCTGGGCTTTCGCAACACTGCCGCCTACGACCGCTACTGGGAAGCGCGCAAGCTGTGGGGCGAACTGGTCTTGCGCAGCCGGAATTTCTCGCGCCAGTGCCAGACGATGATACGCAGCGACACGCCGGCCCACGCCAGGCTGGGCCTGGAAGACGTGCGCGTGCGCATGATCTACCGCACCATCGCCTTTTGCCATGCCCTCCGCCACCAGCTGCGCGACACGCGAGGACCCGCCGACCTGCAGCCGCTGCTGCGCCCGGCCGAATGGGACGCGGCCTGCAAGGCATCGAATCCGTCCGACTACCTGATGCTGCAGATGGGCCACGACCTGGCCGACTGCGTCCGGCAAGGTCGCATCGACAGCATCCTGGCCACGCAGATCGATAATACGGTCTCGGCCATGGTGGGCGCAGGCGCTTCGTGCGAACGCATCCGCAGCACGCCGATTCCCTTCTCGTATTCGCTGCTGCTGCACCGCACGGCCTATCTGTACTGTTTCCTGCTGCCCTTCGGCCTCGTCGATTCGCTGGGCTTCATGACGCCGTTTGTCGTCGCCATCGTCGCGTACACCTTCTTTGGCCTCGATGCCCTGGGGGACGAGATCGAGGAACCGTTCGGCGAAGACGCCAACGACCTGCCGCTGTCGGCCATGTGCCGCGCCATCGAAATCAGCTTGCGCGAATCCGTGCAAGACGAGAACGTGCCGCCGCCCATGCAAGCCGACGATTTTCTGCTGCACTAAGCTTGACCTTACCATTGGGGTAAGGCTTACAGTGGACACACTTAACCATTCAAGGAGTGCTTGCCATGTACCAGTTACAAGTTGAAAACATGAGCTGCGGCCATTGCGTCGGCTCGGTCACGAAAGCGGTGCAAGGCGTCGATCCGCAAGCCCAGGTGCAGATCGACCTGGCCAGCAAGCGTGTCACGGTGGAATCACCCGCCGAACTGGGCGCAATCAGCGCGGCCATCGTGGAGGCGGGCTACCCCGTCACCAGCGCGCAATAAACAA
This sequence comes from Janthinobacterium sp. GMG1, assembly GCF_034427795.1. NCBI lineage: Bacteria > Pseudomonadati > Pseudomonadota > Betaproteobacteria > Burkholderiales > Oxalobacteraceae > Janthinobacterium > Janthinobacterium sp. GMG1. Next base: position 214,077 of record NZ_JAXQNT010000008.1, on the reverse strand, counting down.
CACACAAAGCGACACGCACACAGAACAGCCGGCCCTTGCGCCGGCTGTTTTTTTAGGCTATGTCACCGTCAGATGTGGGAATACTCCCAGTGTTGCTTTCAATAACGTTTCTGGTGAACGGATGCGTCTGGCGTCGAGTATCCAGCGCCAGCCCAGGTAATTTGGCAGGTAGCGCGTCGCCACGCCGTGAAACGGACGCAGCCATTGCCGCAAGCGGCTGTGATACGCATTGACGTTCTGCACATGCGCGGCGCCCTGCACACGGATGCCGGCGCGCAAGTTGACGGCCTCGTGGCTGATACCCGCTTCCCTCGCAAACGCCCGGTAGGCCGCATGGCCATCCGTTACCAGCAGAACATCCTTGTCGATAACGGGCAACAAACATCGGTGCAGCTGCGCCTTCGTCAACGCGCCTTTGCCGGTGACGAAATCGAGGGTCTGGCCCGTGCGGTCGCGCGCCACCAGGATGCAGACTTGCTCATTCGAGATACCACGTTTAAAGGCACGGCCGCCCCGGCGGCGGGCCGGCCGCGTCATCTGCCTCGATCCCTTTTCCGATTCCAGCACGTAGAGTTCATCGGCCTCGGCGATACCATGCAGGCCATGCGGCCGGTCCGTCTTCGCCACGCTGAGAAAGCGGTGGCGCCAGCGAAACGTGGTGTTGCGGTGCAATCCCAGCTGCTGAGCGGCCTGGCGCACCGACCTGGAATCAAGCAGGCAATCGGCATACGCGATCCATAGCGCCTTGTGACGCAAGCGGGCCAGCGGCGTGCCCGTCAAGGCATTGAAAGTGCGCCCGCAAGGCACGCAGCGGTAGCGCTGCAAGCCGTGCGCATGGCCATGCCGGTGCAGGTGAGGCGAGCGGCAGGCGGGACAGGCCAATCGCGGCTGCGCCACGCTTTCCAGCAACGCGACGGTCGCGCCGTGCGGTGCGTTGCCACACAGCAGGGCGATGCCTGTCTGCCGCTGGCGTCGGTTCAGGTGAGCAAACTGGGCGATAAAACGCATCCATTCGGCTGGCTGCATGATCTGCTCCCTATGTGGTAAGTATGCAGAGTCAGACAGCAATGCCAAGGGAAGATTCCGGCAGTTCCCCTATTTATCGATGACAGAGCCTTTTTTTATCCGTCCAGCTCGGGATAGTGGCGGAAAATGCCTTCCTCATTGAACGCGATCCTGCGCTTCGACCGCAGGTAGCGGGCAATATTCGGCCGCGCGGCCACCATATCGTGCAGCGCAAGCAGGGCAGGATACTGCGGAGCCAGGCGTGCCATGGCTTGCGGAAACGCATACTGCAGGCCGGCCAGCATCTGGAACAGCGACAGGTCGCCATACGTGAGCCTGGCCCCGACCAGATACTGGCCGCGACTGTTCAGCAGCACCTGCGTGAAATAATCGAGAAACTTGGGCAAACGTGTTGCGCGGAAATCCGCGCTGCGCAACATGGCCGCCTGCTTTTGCTCTTCGTAATATTGATTCATCGACAGCGGATGGTGCGTGTCGTGCACTTCCGTCAGCCAGTCGGCCATCGTCAGTTGCAGCTGGTTCAGCCACAAACGACCGCTTTCCGCGCGTGGCGCGAGGCCCAGGCGCCGGCCCAGGTACAAGAGGATATTCGTCGTCTGGCCGATCAGCACGTCGCCATCGCGCAGCACGGGCGGCGCGTAGGCGGCCTGTGACGTGCTGTCGCCATCGAGGCAGGCCAGCATGGCAGACAGGCCTTGCCCCGTGCGTTCAGGCAAGCGGGCGATATCACGGTACTCGGCGCCCGCTTCTTCCAGGGCCAGCCGGATGAATTCGCCGCGCCCCTGTATCGCGGGCCAGTAATACAGTGCATACGCCATACCCCACCTCCTTTGATTTACCTCAATGGCAACAGGCTTTCGCTTCCGCGTCTCCGGCCAGCCCCAGGCTTTGCAGGATGGGGCAATCGGGCTTGTCGTCGCCATGGCACGATTGCGCCAGGTGGGCCAAAGTGTCGCGCATCTCCGTCAATTCGGCGATCCTCTTGTTGAGCTCGGCGACATGGGCCAGCGCGATGCCTTTCACGTCCGCGCTGGCGCGCTGGTCGTTTTGCCACAACGACAGCAGCTCGCGGATCTGCTCCAGCGAAAAGCCCAGGCCCCGCCCGCGCTTGATAAAACGCAAGGCGTGCAAATCGTTGGGCGTGTAAATGCGGTAGCCGGCGTCGCTGCGCGCGCTGGGTTTTAACAATGAAATACTCTCGTAGTAGCGTATCATTTTTGCCGATACGCCCGTTTCGCTTGCCGCCTGGCCGATATTCATCCTATGACTCCTTGGTGTGCGCGCTACCTGAATGACTGCGGGCTTTCCAGCGCCGCAGCAACAGGGCATTGCTGATCACGCTGACGGAACTGAAGGCCATCGCCGCGCCCGCCACCATGGGGTTAAGCAAGCCGAAGGCGGCCAGCGGAATGCCGATCAGGTTATAAATGAAGGCCCAGAACAGATTCTGCCGTATCTTGCTGTAGGTGCGGCGCGAGATATCGATGGCGTCCGCCACCAGGGCCGGATCGCCGCGCATCAGGGTGATGCCGGCCGCATGCATGGCCACGTCCGTGCCCGTCGACATGGCGATACCCACGTCGGCGGCCGCCAGTGCGGGCGCATCATTGATGCCATCGCCCACCATGGCCACCTTCGCCCCCTCGCCTTTCAGCGCGACAATTTTAGCGGTTTTATCGGCCGGCAGCATTTTCGCCGCCACCGTGTCGATACCCAGCAGTTTGCCGACGGCGTCGGCGCTGCCCTGGTTATCTCCCGTCAACATCACCGTGCGGATACCCAGGCTGTGCAAATGGGCAATGGCTGCCTGCGCGTTCGGCTTGACCTGGTCGGAAAAGGCGAACAAGCCCAGCAGTTCCGATCCCGACGCCAGCCACGAAATCGTGTTGCCCGTGTTTTCCAGCGACAAGGCCTGCTCCGCCAGCGGCGTCATGTCCACGTGCAACTCCTGCATCAGCCGCGTGCTGCCCAGTTTCAACTCCAGGCCATCCACGTGGGCCGCCAAGCCGCGGCCCGGCAAGGCCGACAGGCCCGTGACCGGCAAGAGTTCGATATGACGCGCGGCAGCCGCATCGAGCACGGCCGTCGCCAGGCTATGCTCGCTACCGCGCTGGATGCTGGCCGCCAGTTGCAACAGCCGTGCATCCTCGATGCCATGCGCATGCAGGGCTGCCAAGGCAGGCTTGCCCACCGTCAAGGTGCCCGTCTTGTCGAACACGACGGTATTGACGGCGTGCGCCACTTCCAGCGCTTCCGCATCCTTGATCAAAATGCCGTAACGGGCAGCCACGCCCGTGCCGGCCATGATGGCCGTCGGCGTGGCCAGGCCCAGCGCGCAGGGGCAGGCGATGACCAGCACGGCCACGGCATTGATGATGGCGTTCTCCAGCTCGCCAGTGGCGAACCACCAGCCCAGCATGGTCAGCAGCGCCAGCACCAGCACCACGGGAACAAAGATCGCGCTGACCTTGTCGACCAGATGCTGGATCGGCGCCTTGGCCGCCTGCGCATCTTCCACCAGGCGGATGATGCGCGACAAGGTCGTCTCGCCGCCCACGGCTTGGGTGCGCACCAGCAACAAACCATCGGCATTGATGGCGCCACCCGTGACCTTGTCGCCCGGATGCTTATCGACCGGCAAGCTTTCGCCCGTGATCAAGGACTCATTGATCTGGCTGGCGCCTTCCACCACCACGCCATCGACGGCTACCCGCTCGCCGGGACGGATCACCACCAGGTCGCCCACTTTCACCTGCTCCACGGGCAAGTCGATTTCCACGCCGTCGCGGCGCACGCGGGCCGATTCCGGACGCAAGACTTGCAGCGCGCGAATGGCCGAAGCCGTCTGGCGCTTGGCGCGGCTTTCCAGCCATTTGCCCAGCAGCACCAGGGTGATGACGACGGCCGATGCTTCGAAATACAGGTGCGGCAGCATTTCGCCCGCCGTCAGCCATTGGTAGACGGACAAGCCATACGCGGCGCTCGTGCCCAGCGCCACCAGCAAATCCATATTCCCGCTGCCGGCGCGGGCCGCCTTCCAGCCCGCCTTGTAGAAACGCGCGCCAAAGTAAAACTGCACCGGCGTGGCCAGCGCGAATTGCAGCCAGCCGGGCAGCATCAGATGGATGCCGGCCCACTCGAGCAGCATCGGCAGCATCAGGGGGAAAGCCAGCACGGCCGCGAATGCCACTTTCATGCCGTCGCGGTTCGGCGCGGCAGCGGACGCACTGGCCTGACTGGCGGCGGGCACCCTGGCTGCATAGCCGGCCTTGTCGATGGCGGCGATCAGGGTGCCCGCCTCCAGGCCGCCCGTCACCTTGATGCGCGCGCTTTCCGTGGCCAGGTTAACGCTGGCGGCCAGCACGCCCGGCACTTTCAGCAGGGCTTTTTCCACCCGGCCCACGCAAGAGGCGCACGTCATGCCGGCGATGTTCAGGTCGATCTCGCGCTGCGCCACCGTATAGCCAGCCTTTTCCACTGCCGCCTGCAAGGTGACCAGGGAAATCGGCGCGCTGGACGTGATTTTGGCCACTTCCGTGGCCAGGTTGACGCTGACCTGGCTCACGCCGGGCACGGCGGCCAAGGCCTTTTCCACGCGGCCCACGCACGAACCACAAGTCATGCCTTCAATGGCCAGCGCCTGCGCATGCGCGGCGGCGGGAGGGGGAGGACTGGAATTGGCGGGAGCGAGTGCACTCTGGTTCATGGCAGATCCTGTACGAAAGATTAACGAATAGGGTCAGGATCTGCTATCCCATGATGGGAAGGTCAAGCCCTATTTGCACGGTGTGCAGAGCTTGCTTGAAGACTTAGCGCACCACGCAGTCGATGGCGGCAGGTTTGCCGGGCGTGGCAGGGGCGCCCCCACTCGATGGCGACGGTACAAAGGCCGGCGGCAGCGTGAACTGCATGCCTGGATTGACGGGCAACAACACGGGCGGCTGCCTGAAGTTGGGCGTAAAGCCAAACTGGCCCGGGGCAAAGCTTTGCGCGCCAGCCGGATTGCTCACCTGAATCAGGCCGTCAAGCACATGCACATACAGGCCGGGAGCCAGCCCTTGTCCTGCCGATGGCGCCGCCGTTGGCAGCGGCATTGCCGAGGGAGCGACATAGCTGGCAATAAACGTCGTGCCGCGGATGCCGATGGTGGCAGCCGGCGTCTTCATTTCGAAGCGCTCCTTGTTGCGCTTGCCCAGCAGGCCCGTGACGGAACGCAAGCCTCCCTTGAGCAAACTGAAGATGGCGTGGTCGCCGTCGGGCCGCTCGGCCGTGTAGCTGAATTGCTCGATCACGAAACTGGTATTCGGCTTCAGGGTGATTTCGCTATTGTCGATCAGCTTGATCAAGGCATAAGTGTCCTTTTCCGTCAGCAAGGTGTCGCCCTGCTCGACCTCGGACCTGATGGCCAGGATTTTCACCTTGCCGTCCACTTTCTTGGCCATCAGTGGGCCGCTCAATTGCATCACCGTGCCGGCCACTTGCCCGGCCCAGGCGTGCGCGCCCAGGCACATCAGGGCCAGCCACAGCAAGGCCTTAATTGCAGTACATTTTTTTAGTAGGGTCATCAAATTTGTATCCTGTGGATTTATCTGTGGCATCGGCAACATCCTTGCTCTCCTTCTTCTTGTCGTCCGGCTTGGCTGCCGGCGTGGACGCGAGCGTATCGTTGGCACGATCGGCCTGCTTGATGATGCGCAAGGCATCGTCGATGGCCGCGCTCGTGGCGGCGTCGATCACGGGTTTGTCGATGGTGATCGCTGGCAGGAAGATGGCGTCCGCCATGCTCACCGTGCCGTTCGGCGCCAGCAAGCTGACGTTGGCACGCTGGCGGTTGATGCGCACGCCCGAGTCACCCGTGATGTTGCCCGTTTTCGCCAGCACGCTCATGCTGCCCGCTGCCGGCAAGACGAAGCTTGCCGTGTCCGCAAAGCGCACATAGCCTTCCGCGCTGGCACTGAAATTGCCGCCGCTAACGATATTCGCATTGCTGCCGACATTGATGTCGCGCCCCGCCGTCATGCTGACATTGCGCACCGCCGCCAGTTGCGCGCCATCACCCAGCACGACATCCGTGCTGGCATTAAGCGCGATGTCATTGCCCGCGATCTTGCCGTTGACGGTGACGGGGCTGTGCGCCGTCACGCTGACGTTGCCGCCATTCGCATTGATGTTGCCAGCATTGATGCCGCCCGTGTTGTCGATGGCGATATTGCCCGCGCCCGTGGTCAGCGGTCCCAGAGTCAAGGTGCCCGGCGCCGAGGTATTGTTCAGCGTAATCCCGCCTCCCGCACTATTGCTGGCGGTAAAACTGCTTACCTGGTTGCCCGCATGGTCCAGCACGATACCGTCGCGCGCCTGCGCAGCCAGGCTGCTGGCGAGCAAGGCACCGTCCTGGACTATGGCGCCGTTCAGGGCGCTCAAGCGCACTTCGCTCGCCGCCACGCTGGCGAAGCGCAAGTCGCCAGCCGCTTGCGTGATGGCCAGCTGGCCCGCCAGCCGGATGGCGCCGGCCGTCTGATTAAAACTGTTGGCGACAAGCAAGTTACCGTTGCCGCTCAGCACGCCGCCGCCTTGCGCATAGCGCTCCGCCGACAGGCTGCCATTCAGCAGCAAGCTGCCGCCGTTGATTTCCAGGCCGGCCAGGCCGCCCAGCACGGAGCGGTCCAGCGCGCTTTCACCGAGGGTCAGGCTGCCGCCCGTCAACAGCAAGCCCGTCGCCGAGTTCAGGTTTTTCAGGACGGTGTTGCCGGCCGCCGCGCTGTAGGTAACGACGCCCTTGCTGTTGCTAAAGTCGACAGCCAGCACGTTCGCGCCTTCCGGCACCACGCCGCCGTCCCAGTTGGCCGCATCGCTCCACAAGCCGTTGCCGCTGCCGACCCAGGTCGACAATTGTTTTTGCGCAATCGTTGCCTGCGCCGTGCCGCCCGTCATTTCCAGGGTGTAATTACCCGCATCGGCGCCCGTCAGGCGGAAGCCGCTGGCGGTCACCAGCTTGTTGGCACCCGCATTCTTGTCGGCGAAGCTGCCGCTGCCGCCCACCACGCTGACCACATCCTGGCCCAGCACGCCGTTCGCCGTGGCGCTGACGGTAGCGGAAGTCGTGCCGTCATACACCTTGCCGGCGGCGTTCAGGCCCGCCAGGGTAAGGCTGGCGGGCGTGATACTGGCCAGCAAGCCCGTTGGCAAGACGATAAAGTAATTGCCCGCATCGGCGCCCGTCAGCGCCGCGCCACTGAGCTGCACGGCCTTGCCTACGCCCACGTTCTTGTCCGCAAAATTGGCCACTGCCGAGGCCGTCAAATTGTCGCCGGCAATGCGGTCATCACCCAGGTTCAGCTGCGCGCCCGTCGTGCCATCGTAGACCTTGTTGCCCGCCACGCCGGACAGGTTCAGCGCGCGCGCCGTGATGTCGGCCGTCGTGCTGCCCGCATTTCCATTGAGCACATAGTTACCCGCATCGGCGCCCGTCAGGTGACCGGTCGCCACCTGGTAATCGACCACTTTTCCGGTGCCGACATGCTTGTCGCGGAAGCTGCCCAGCAAGCCGGCCATGCCGACCTGGTCGCCCGTCACCAGGCCTTCGAAGTAGCCATTCAGGGCCGCCTGCAAGGTGCCATCGTAGACGCGGCTTTGCGCGCCCGTGACGCCATAGTTCAGGATGCGTGCCGTGATGGCCGCCGTGCCGTCCACCGTCGTCGCGGCCAGGCTGTAGTTGCCGAGTTCATTGCCGCCCAGGGCCAGGCCGCTGGCGTGCACGGCCTTGATGCCGCCCGCATTCTTGTCGAGGAAGGCGGCGCTGCCGCTGATGCTGATGTTGTCGCCCGCCACCACATTGCCCAGCACAAAGTTGACGCCGTCGTAACCCAGGGTGCCGTCATAGATCTTGCCATTGCCACCGAGGCTCACCGTCAGCGCGCGTGGCGTGATGGCGAAGGTCGTCGTGCCGCCCATCGTGATGTCGTACTTGGTCGACCACAGGCCCGTCGCTGCATAGCTGCCCACGTTGCGCGCGTTGCCGTACCCGAGGCTGCCATTCACGCCAGTGTCGCCGTCGAGCAATCCCACATAGCCGATTGCACCGAGGAAGGCAGCCAGCTGGCCATCGTAGACCTTGCCCGCGGCATTGCCAGAAAGATTCACTTGCAGCGGCTTCAGGAAAGCCTTCAGCATCGGCGTCGTGTAGCCTTCGTAGATGCGCCAAACGCTGCTGAAATCGTAGTCGTTGAAGCTGCCCTGCTGCTGCATCTGCGCCGTGCTGCGGCCGCTGGAGCCGCCTGGATCGGTCTGCACCAGCGACGTTTCAGAATTGAAAAAACCATAGCTGAACGGAGAACCGGCGGACACGCGGCCGACTACCGCGCCCACGGCCGCATAGCCGTCGCCAGTCACGGCGCCGCTGCTGAAGACATGGCTGACGCTGCCCGTGCTTTCACCGACCAGCCCGCCCATGTTTTCCCTGGCCAGGATGGGATCGGCAACGCCCGCCCGGCCCACGGCGCCGCTGGCATACGCATCGTCGATGCTGCCGCCGTTCAGGCCCACCAGGCCGCCGATGCTGCGCGCGCCAGTGACATTGCCGGTGGCATAAGACTGGCTCAGCGCGCCTTGGTTATTGCCGACCAGGCCGCCGATCATTTCGCGCGCGCCCGTCACCACGCCAGTGGCGTACGAAGTCGCGATACGGGCGCCGGACGCATTCAATCCCGCCAGGCCGCCGATGGCGCCGCCGCCATCGGCATTGATGCCTGTGACGGCGCCGCTGCTGGCGGACAAGGTGATGACGCCGCCATTGCTGCCCACCAGGCCGCCGACATTGCGCTGGCCGCTGACGGCCATGCTGCTGTTCACGCCATCGATGACGCCGCTGACGACCTCGCCCGCCAGCGCGCCCACGTTGGCCGTGCCGGTGACGCTGCCGCCGCTCAGGGTCAGGTTGCGCAAGGTGCCGCCCTGCACGGTGCCAAACAGACCTGCCGCCGAACCGGAGGCCAGGCTGCGATCGATTTTCAAATTGCTGAGAGTAAATCCGCCGCCATCGAAGACGCCGAAAAAACCGCTGCCGCCGCCGGCGATCGGCATAAAGCCCTGGCCAGCGTTCCAATTCGCGGTGCCGCTGGCGTCGATATTGCCGGCCAGGCGATAGCTGTTGCCAAGCCCAAGGCTGGCGATGCCTTGCAAGCCGTAGATATCGGCGATCAGATAAGGCGAGGACGAACCGCCGTCGCCGCCGGCCGCGCGCAGGAAACTGGCGCCGCTGCCGATGGCAAAGCTTCTGGCGCTGAATCCTGGCAGGACCACCCCGTTTTGCACCCAGCTGCCGCCGTCGAGCACAAAGCTGCCATCCACCGTCACGGCGCCCGTGGCCGTGATGGCGGAACCTGAATTGAGGTGCAGATCACCGGTCCTGGCGAGCGCATCCGAAATCCGCATGCCACCCGTATTCGTGCCGTCGCCGATGGTCAGCGACGCGGCCGAGATGCCAGCGAGCTCGTCTGCCGTCAGGCCCAGGGCGCCACCGGCTTTGCTGCCCAGGTCGATGATGCGCGAACTGCTCAGGGGCTTGAGCGTCACGTTGGCGCCTGCGGCGCTACCGCCGAAATTCAAGGTGCCGCCGAGCGTGATACTGTCCGCCTGCAGGGTCACGCTCTGGTTGGCGATGCCACTGCCGACCAGCCGCGCGCCGCCGCCCATCAGGTTGATTTCACCGGCCGCATGGTTGGCACGCAGGGACAGGTTGCCGTTGCCGACACTGACTACGCCCGCACCCACCACGCTGGCGCCGGACAGGGACACGCTGCCGCCATTCGTCGTGATCGCCGCGTTCAGGATGACGTTCGACCCGGCGCCGTACGCGCCGCCGCTGCTGGCGTCGTTCGCCGACAGGGTCACGTTACCGCCATTGGTGGTGATGGGCGCGTACACATTGATCGTCTCGCCAGCCGTGGCGCTCAGGCCGATGTCGGCATGCACCATGTTAACGGCAGCGCTGAAATTGATACGGTGCTGGGCCTGCAAGATCACATTGCTGCTGGCGTTGGAGATGGTATCGGCACCGATGCTGGTGCTGCTGGCGGGCGGCCCCTCCAGGAACTGGTCTACATCATCGAGGCTACCGCCACTGCCCTGCACCACATCGATATCGAATGGGTCAAGCAGCCAGATACCGCGCTTGCCTCTGCTGGAGCGGGCGCTGGTATCGATGCGGATGCCGTCGACGGCCAGGGAATGGCCGGAGGTTTCCACGAAGCCGCCGTCGCCGCCTTGCGCGCCGCCACGCGCGGAGATGCTGCCGTGCACCTGCGCCGAGTCATCACCCCAGGCGATGACCTTGCCACCGTTGCCGCTGTTGATCGCGTCGGCCTTGACGCTGGCGTCCTTGCCGACAAGCACTTGCCGCGCATTCTGCACGGCCGCGTTCTTGCCCTGGTAGTCGCCGCCCAGCAAGACCGTGCCGCCGCCCGTGCCGCCGCTGGCGTCGATGGTCGCATTGCCCAGCAAGCCCACCTGTTCGCCCAGCACCTGGATGTCGCCGCCCTTGCCCACCGCGCCCGTGGCGCTGGTGACGCTGCCCGCTTCGAGCAGCGCCTTGCCACTGGCCTTCAGAACGATCCTGCCGTTCTCGCCGACGACGGCGCTGTTCGCGTTGAGCACGCCGCGCTGGCTGACCAGCGCGCCGGCCATGCCGATGCTGCCGCCCTGGGCGATGATCTGGCCCAGGTTCAGCGCCTGGTCGCCTGGTGCCGAGACGAGCACGCGCAATTGCGGATTGCCGGGGTCGGCCAGCTGCACGCTGCGCCCGGCCGCCAGGATCACTTCGCCATTTGGCGCCGTGATGATGCCCGTGTTTTCCACGTTCGGCGCGATCAGCAGCACTTGCCCGCCCTTGCCAGCGTTGATGGTGCCCGCATTGCTGACGCCGCCGGCCACGCCGCCGGCCGTGAACTGGCGCTTGCCGGCCAGGAAATCCTCGTTCGTCATGCCCAGGCTGGACGCCACCAGCCCGTTCACATCGACGCGCGCCCCCTGGCCGAAGACGATGCCGTTCGGGTTGATCAGGAAGACCTTGCCGTTCGATTCGAGCGCGCCGAGGATCTTGCTGGGGTCTTGTCCCGTGATGCGGTTGAGTACGGCGCTATTGCCGTTTTGCTGGATGAAGCGCGTGATTTCGCCCGCATGGATGGAAAAGCTCTGCCAGTTGATGATGGTGTTGGGCGTGTTCGTGATCGAGAAGATGTTGCCCTGCTGGTTGAACGTCGCCTGTCCGTTGACCACCTGCGGCAAGGCGGGATTGGCCTGCGCCGCGCCGAAACAGCCCGCCAGCAGCAGCGCCAGCGCCGTGCGGCGCAAGGGTGGTGCAAACGGTGGCGTCAGGATGAAAACGGAGGCGTGTTGAACGTGGTTGTGCATGGTGTTCATCCTGATGCTAGTAGGCCAAGGCGAGGCGGAAATGCAGGCGGTTGGCGCCCCGCTGTCCCGTGTCGCCGCCATTGACGACATGGGCGTAATCGAGTTGCAGATTGGCATAGCGGCTCAGCAGCAAACGCAGGCCGAGGCCGCCGCTGCTGATCCCTTGCGACGCGCTTTCGCCAGGCAGCCCATGGTTGCGGCGCAGCCATGCCGTGTCATAGAAAGCCAGCGCGCGGCATTGGTAGCCGAGTGCCTGACCGCACCAGTTCGGCGTGTACAGTTCCAGGTTCAGGTTGACGCCCGAATCGTTCGATACCTCGCGCTCGGCAAAGCCGCGCACGGACGCTGCGCCGCCGGCACCGAACTGCTCGCCCGGCACCAGCGCATCCGGCGTGACTTGCGCGTTGACGAGAGCGCGCCATTGCCAGTCGCCGGCCAGCACGCGCCCCGAGCTGGCGCTCAGGCGCAAGGTGTTGTAGGCCGCCTTGGCGTGCGCGCGCACCCGGTCAAAATCGGCTTGCGCGCCATGCTTGCCGCCAGGGATATTGTGCGCGAAGGTGACCGCCACGCTGGTCTCGCCCGTGGGCAAGGTCCAGTTGCCTATGTAGCTGACGCTGAGCGGGTGCACGGTGACGTCGGCGCCCAGCTCCATGCCGAACAGCTGCACGCTGTTGCGGTAAGCCTTGTAATCGACGCCGTACACGAGCTTGGGTTCGAAATCGCCGCTGCGGGGAAAGTTCTGGTTGTAGCGGATGCCGGCCATGCTGCCCTGGCCGCTGACGGCCAGGTCGAAAATGCCGGCCGAGACGCTGCCTGAATCGACGTTCGAATAGCTGGCGAAAAAATCCATCGAGTCGCCAAGCGCATACAACGGCAAGTGGTAGCCGGCGCCATACACGCCCACCTTGTCCGGCTTTTCGAGGCTGCTCGTGTATTGCAGGCTGGCCACATGATCGAGGCCGAACAGATTGGCATGCTGCAGCACCACGCCCACGTGCGTCTTGCCCGTTTGCGCATTGCCCGTATTGTCCACGTTGAGCATGGCTTTCCACGGCTTTTCATCGGCCACCGTGACGATGGCGTCGATGGCGCCGGCCGGCTCGTCGGCCTGCAGGCGCACTTCGATCTTGCGCGCGGGGTTTTCATTGGCCAGCTTCAGGCTTTGCGACAAGGCCGGCAAGTTCGGCGTCTCGCCTTCGCGCAAGGACGGCAAGGCGCGCCGCACGTTGGCCTCGTCGACGTAGGCGTTGCCACTGATGGCGAGCTTGCCCAGCGGCGTTTGCAGCACGCTCAGGCGCACCACGCCATGCTCCAGTTCCTGTTCGGGCAGTTGCACGTGCACGGCGCTGTAACCGCGCTCGCGGTAAGCCGCTTCCAGCGCCTCGACGGCACGGGCGATGTCGGAAAAATCGCGCTGCGCTCCTGTAAAAGGCGCCAGCAGGGTTTGCACCTGCGCGGACGTGAGCAGGGTATTGCCCTGGACGTCGAATCGGCGGATCTCGAAGCGCGGCACGCCGTCTTCCTGCGCGGCAGGAGCAGCTTCATCCATGGAAACGGCAGCGCCGGCGGCGCCGACGGCGAACAGCAGCGCGGAACCCGCAAGCAGGTGCACCAAACGATATGTCATGTGAAGGATTTCTTGTGTAACCGGACAAGCGCGCGGCCCGCAGGCGCCTGCATGTCCGGCAATGGATTGAAGACAAATTTTAGACGGCTTTTAGTTTCCAGTCAGAAATTTCTAACATTTCTCCCAGATTTTCATCGCAGCGCAACAAACCATGCGCGCAGCATGATAAAAATGCCGCAATCGCTTGCATTTTCCGGCGCGCTGCCAGCCTTACTTGCTGTGCAATTCTGTCACGCCATCCCAGTCGGCAGGCGGTGGCGCGTTGCGGTACTGTTCCAGGCGCGCCGCGTACAGCCGGTACAAGCCATCGTCGGGAAACTCCGCCTGCAAACGGGCCAGCTGCGCGCCGGCCGCCACCCAGTCGCGCGCGCGCAGACTGGCCAGCACCGCGTGCCAGCGCTCGAGTTGCGCCAGTTCGGCGGCAGCGGCGCCGGCCAGCAGGCAGCGCGGCTCGAAGATGGCCACCGCTTCCTGCTTGCCCAGCACGCGTATGCGATCGAGTTCTCGGTACAGGAAATCCGGGGCGGCGGCGCGCGTGGCCTCGCCCACCACGATACCCACGCCATACAGCTTGCTGGCGCCTTCCAGGCGCGCGGCCAGGTTGACGCTGTCGCCCATGACCGTATAGGCGCGGCGGATGCGCGAGCCCATGTCGCCCACATGCATGGCTCCCGTATTGAGGCCGATGCCGATGCGCAGCGCCGGCCAGCCGCGCGCGCAGAACTGCTGGTTCAGCCGCGCCGCGCTGCCCTGCATCAGCAGCGCGCTGGCCACGGCACGGCTGGCGTGATCGCCAAAGGCGACGGGCGCGCCCCAGAACGCCATCACGGCGTCGCCGATGTATTTGTCCAGGGTGCCGCCATGGCTGTCACGGATATCTTCCGACATCGCCGTCAGGTAGGTATTGATGTATTCGCGCAGCGCGGCCGGCGCCAGCTGCTCGGAAATGGCCGTGAAACCGCGCACGTCGGCAAACAGCACCGTCAGTTCGCGGTTCTCGCCCTCCATCGTGTAGCGCTGCGGATCGTCGGCCATCTCGGCCACCAGTTCGGGCGCCACGTATTCGCCGAAGCGCGCCACCAGTGCGCGTCCCTTGCGCACCTCGAAAAAGTAGCCCCACGCCAGGTTGGCGATGAACAGCGCAAGGATCAGCAACAGCAGCACGGCGCCGCCCAGCACCAGGTCATGCGCGGCGTACAGGTACAGGTTGATGCCGATGGCGGCCGCCAGCGCGCCCACGGTGGCCAGCATCACGCCGGCCGGCGGCAGCACGGCCAGGGCGCCCGCCAGCAGCAGGCCAAACAGCACGATCTGCACCAGTTCCAATGCCAGCGCATAGTCGGGCCGCGCCTTGAAGCGCCCGTCGAGCATGGACTTGATCAGGTTGGCGTGCACCTCCACCCCCGGATATTCGGCATTCACGGGCGTGGCGCGGATATCGTTCAAGCCGGGCGCCGTGGTGCCCACCAGCACGAGGGCGCCCTTCAGCAGCGCGGGCGGCACCGTGCCGGCCAGCACGTCGGACGCCGACACATAGCGGAAGGCGCCGCCATCGGGGCCGCCCGCGCCGCGGTACTGCACCGTGGTGGTCAAGGCTTCGCCCACGGGGATCGCCAGCGCGCCGCGCGGCGTAAACAGCATGATGTGTTCGAGGCCGCCATTGGCCAGTTCGCGCGCCGACAGGGTATCGGCCGTGCCCGTGAAACGGGGGGCGATGGCGCGCGCCTGCAGGTAGACGGCCACGATGGCCAGCGACAGCGAAGGATAATAGCCGTCGCCGATGCGCTGCAACAGGGTCGAGGAACGCACGACGCCGTCGGCATCGGTCAGCGCCGTGAAGATTCCGGCGCCTTGCGCGGCCGCCTGCAGGGGCGCGATATTGGCTTCGTAGCCGCGCGCCACGTAAGCCGTCACCGTGCGGCCATTCAGGTCGGCGACGGTGAAGGCGGGCTTGGGCAGCACGCCCTTCCTTTGCTGCTCCGACACGCTGTAGCCGAGCACCACGGGCTGGCCGCGCATGGCTTCGGCGAAGAGGCCATCGTAATCCATGGCCGGGCGCAGTTTTTCCAGCTGCGCCGGCAAGCCCACCACGCCCGCCAGTTCGCCGCGCGCCAGGCCTTGCAGCACGGCGTAGCCGGAACTGGTGTCCGCTTCGGGGAAGGCAATGTCAAAGCCCAGTGCGGCCACGCCGTAATGGCCGGTGAGCTGACGCACCAGGCGCGCCTGGATATCGCGGCTCCAGGGAAAACGGCCCACCCGGGCCAGGCTTTGCTCGTCGATGTCGACGATGACGATGCGGCTGTCGAACTGCGGCTTTTCCGCGCGCATGCGCCAGTCACCCAGCATGGCGTCGAGGCGGGCAATATTCTCATTCCCGGCCAGGCACAGGACGGCCGCGCCCACGCTCAGGAGCACGCCCAGCAAGCAGCGCGCCCCGTGCTTGCGCCAGGCCGGCGACAGCTTCAAGGGGTATAGCCCGGAATGGCCGCCTCGTCGACGGCATCGATCTGGCTCGGATGCATGTGCTTTTCAGCGAAGGTCAGATAGACTTTGCTGCGGATGAAAACGTCGAACAGCTCCGGGTCGATATGCCCGTTCAGGCTGAAATTGCCGAGGATGCGCAGCGATTCCGACAGCGACTTGCCCTTCTTGTACGGCCGGTCGCGCGCCGTCAGCGCCTCGAAAATGTCGGCGATGGCCATCAGCCGCGCCGGCACCGACATCTGCTCTTTCGTCAGCCCGCGCGGATAGCCCTTGCCATCCATGCGCTCGTGGTGGCCGCCCGCATATTCCGGCACCTTTTGCAGGTGCTTGGGCCACGGCAGCGCCTCGAGCATGCGGATCGACACGCTGATATGGTTGTTGACGATGGCCCGCTCGGCAGCCGTCAGGGTACCGGCGCGGATGGTCAGGTTTTCCGTCTCGTCGGCGTCGAGGAAATCGCGCAGCTCGCCATCGGCCGCGCGCCAGCGGCGCCTGGCGATCTGCCGCACTCTTTCCTGGTCCGCCTGCGCCATGCTTTCGCCGCCGACGTTCACCGTGCGGATGAAGTCGCGCTCTTCGCGCAGCGCCGTTTGCTCCTGTTCCAGCGCGCGGGCGATGGCGTCTGTTTGCTGCGGCTGCGCCGCCTGCTGGCGCAAGGCCGCAATCTCGGCGTCGCGCAGCAGCACTTCGTAGCGCGTATCGATCAGGGCGATGCGGTCAAAGATCGTTTCCAGCTTGGTGGCCTTGTCGACCACGTGCACGGGCGTGGTGATCTTGCCGCAATCGTGCAGCAGCCCGGCCAGCCACAGCTGCTTGCGCTCGTTGTCGCTGAGCCGGAAATCGGCCAGCGGTCCGCTGTCCGTCGCATGCGCGGCGTCGGCCAGCAGCATCGTCAGCTCGGGCACGAACTGGCAGTGCCGTCCCGTGTAGGGCGACTTTTCATCGATGCCGATATTGATCAGGGTGACCAGGGACTCGAGCAACTCTTCCAGCTGAGAAATGAGCAATTGATTCGTCAGCGCCACGCCCGCCTGCGCGGCCAGCGCCTCGATGAAGCGCTGGTCGGTCGAGGAAAAGGCGCGCACCTGGCCCGTCTCGCCATCCTTGGCATTGACCAGTTGCAGCACGCCGATCAGGTCGCCCTCGTGGTCGCTCATGGGCACCGTCAGGATCGATTGCGTGTGGTAGCCGTGGTGGCGGTCAAACTCGCGCATGCCGGAAAAATTGAAGCCCTCGTCGCGGTAGACGTCGGCGATATTCACGCTGCGGCGCAGGTTCGCCGCATACGCGGCCACCGATGCCAGGTTCGGCTGGCCGGCAGCGTCGAAAAGGGGCACGCCCGGCAAGCCCATGTCGGCGCCCTGCGCGATGCCCAGGCTGTCGTTGACGCTGATGTCGAACGCCAGCTGACGGCCCTCGGCCACGGGCCGGTACAGGGTCGCGCCATCGGCGCCGCTCATGCTTTTTGCCAGCAGCACGATGCGCTGCAACAGGGCGCCGATATCGTGTCCCTCGCCGCCCAGGCCATGGCCGAGCGCGACACTGAGTTCGGTCAATTGCTCCAGTCTGTGGGCGATTTTCTCAGGGTGCAACTGAGGCATGTTGGCGGCAATCAGGTAATGGGCAAGCAAAAAAAGGGGAAGTCGGCAAGCGCCAGTGTAACGGCCCCCCTGCGCACTGTACATTACTTAGTTACAACAAAATGAAATAACTTGCCGTATCGCAACACGCATAAATGTTGCCGCCAATCTTATTAATTAGAATAGAATCAACAATAATTACACCGTAACAAGGTACTGAATGAAATTCACGTTCAGGGGCGTGCGCGGCTCCATCCCCTCTCCCGGCCCGCGTACGGCGCGCTATGGCGGCAACACCACGTGCATCGAAGTACGCACCGACAACGATAGCCTGATCATCCTCGATGCGGGCAGCGGCATCTTTTCGCTGGCACAGCAACTGCCGCCGGGCGAGCCCGTCGACGCGCACGTCTTCATCACGCACAGCCACTGGGACCACATCCACGGCCTGCCCATGTTTTCGCCGCTGTTCGTGGCCGGCAACCGCATGCGCCTGCACGGCGCCCACGATGCGGCCGCCGGACGCGGCATCGAACACGTGATGGCGGTGCAGCTGCAAAGCAGCTATTTCCCCGTCAGCGAAGCGGCCATGGCGGCCAGCATCGAGTACCGCACCCTGGCGCCAGGCGAAGCCGTCGAAGTGGGCGGCGCGCGCGTGTGCGGCGCGGAAATGAACCACCCGGTCGTCAACCTCGGCTACCGCATCGACTGCGGCGGCACCGCGCTGTTTTTCAGCGGCGACCATGAACCGTTCTACAACCTGCATCCGCCCGGCCACGCCGAGCATGCGGCCTGCGCGGCGCGCAATGCGCAGCGCCAGGCCGGCATCGATGCGGTCGTCGCCGGCGTCGACGCGCTGATCATGGATTGCTCGTACACGCGCGAGGAATACCCGGGCAAGCAGGGCTGGGGCCACGGCACCTTCGACGCCGCTTTCGACCTGGCCCTGCGCTGCGGCGCGCGGCGCCTGTACTGCACCCACCACGAACCGACCCGCAGCGACGAGCAGCTCGAAGCCGTGTTTGCCGACGTAATGGGCCGCTATGCGAGCCGCCTGGCCGGACTGCAGGTGTTCCTTGCCTACGAGGGACTGACGGTGGAACTGGCCGGTGCATAAAA
Source organism: Janthinobacterium sp. GMG1 (assembly GCF_034427795.1). Classification (NCBI taxonomy): domain Bacteria; kingdom Pseudomonadati; phylum Pseudomonadota; class Betaproteobacteria; order Burkholderiales; family Oxalobacteraceae; genus Janthinobacterium; species Janthinobacterium sp. GMG1. The sequence goes on along the minus strand of NZ_JAXQNT010000008.1, from coordinate 195,834 downwards.
AAAGGGAGCCGCAAGGCTCCCTTTTTACTGGCGTTGGCTATCCATCACATGATGTGGTGGCCAATCCACCACGCGACTGCTGCCACGAAAGCGGAAGCAGGAATCGTGAAGATCCAGGCCCAGACGATATTGCCCGCCACGCCCCAACGCACGGCCGACATTTTTTGCGACGAGCCGACGCCGACGATGGCGCCCGTGATGGTGTGCGTGGTCGACACGGGAATGCCCAGCGCCGTCGAGACGAACAGGGTGATCGCGCCGCCCGTTTCGGCGCAGAAGCCGCCCACCGGTTTGAGCTTGGTGATCTTCTGGCCCATGGTCTTGACGATGCGCCAGCCACCGAACAGGGTACCGAAGCTGATGGCCGTGTAGCACGAAATGATGACCCACATCGGCGGCATGGCATCGGCCGCGCTGGAATAACCGGCGGCGATCAGCAGCATCCAGATGATGCCGATGGTTTTTTGCGCATCGTTGCCGCCGTGGCCCAGGCTGTAGGCGGCCGCCGATACCAGTTGCAAACGGCGGAACCACTTGTCGACCTTGCGCGGCGTCGAACGCACGAATATCCACGACACGAGCAGCATCATGATCGAGCCGAAGACAAAGCCCAGTACCGGTGCAATGACGATGAAGGCCACGGTTTTCCACAGGCCGGCCGCGACCAGCGCGCCCGTGCCGGACTTCGCGACAGCGGCGCCCACCAGGCCGCCGATCAGCGCGTGCGAGGACGACGAGGGAATGCCGTAGTACCAGGTAAACAAATTCCAGAAGATGGCGCCCATCAGCGCGCCGAAAATCACGTACTGGTCGATCACAGCCGGATCGATGGTTCCTTTGCCCACCGTGGCGGCCACGGTCAGCTGGTGGAACACGAAGATGGCGACGAAGTTGAACGTGGCGGCCATGGCAACCGCGGTCTGCGGTTTCAATACGCCCGTCGAGACCACCGTGGCGATCGCGTTGGCGGCATCGTGGAAGCCGTTCATGAAGTCAAACAGCAGCGCGAGGACGATCAACAGGCCTAGCACGTAGATGCTGATTTGTATGGTCATTGTAGTTTCTTTTCTGATTCTGGTTCAGGACAGGCCCAACGCTTACGCGTTTTCGACGATGATGCCTTCGATAATATTGGACACATCTTCGCAACGGTCGGTCACGGTTTCCAGAATTTCGTAGATCGCTTTCAGCTTGATCAGATTGCGCACGTCCGGTTCGTCGCGGAACAGCTTGGACATGGCGGCGCGCATCACGTGGTCGGCGTCCGATTCCAGGCGGTCGATCTCTTCGCAGATGGCGACGATCTTGCGCGAGTTGTCCATGTTGTGCAGCATGGCGACGGCGTCGCGCACTTTTTCGGTACAGGCCAGCACCAGTTCGGCCAGGCGCTTGGCTTCCGGCGTGACGGCTTTCAGGTCGTACAGCGAGACGGTTTGCGCCGCATCTTCCAGCAGGTCGAGGATGTCGTCCTGACGCGTGATCAGCTGATGGATGTCGTCGCGGTCGATCGGCGTGATGAAGGTCTTGTGCAGCATTTCCACGGTGGCGTAAGTGACTTTGTCCGCCTGTTTCTCGATGCTTTCGATCGCATGCACGCGGTTTTCCAGGTCGTCGAAATTGGTCATCAGGCCGAGCATCTCTTTGGCGCCCTTGACGCACAGTTCCGCGTGCTGGTTAAACAATTCAAAAAACTTGCCCTCAGTGGGCATCAAGCGTCCAAACATGTCATTCTCCGTTAAGCATTGAGTCGTGTTATTTACTACAGAAAGCCGCCCCGTTATCGGGGGCGGCCGATGGAATTGCCAGTGCTGCTGAGTCTTAGTCGCCTTGGTAAAGCGCCAGGCCACCACTGTAATTGCCAAATTTGGTGTACTGCCCCATGAAGGTAAGGCGGATGCTGCCGATTGGACCGTTACGTTGTTTACCGATGATGATTTCGGCCGTTCCCTTGTCTGGCGAGTCGGGGTTATACACCTCGTCGCGGTAAATGAACAGGATCACGTCGGCATCCTGCTCAATAGCGCCCGATTCGCGCAAGTCGGACATGACGGGGCGTTTGTTCGGGCGTTGCTCCAGCGAGCGGTTCAGCTGGGACAGCGCGATCACGGGGCAACCGAGTTCTTTCGCCAGGCCTTTCAAGCCCCGTGAAATCTCGGAAATCTCCGTGGCGCGGTTGTCGCCCGGCGTATTGGCCGACATCAGCTGCAAGTAATCGACGATGATCAGGCCCAGCTTGCCGCATTGACGCGACAAACGGCGCGAACGGGCGCGCAATTCGATGGAATTGAGCGCCGGCGTTTCATCGATGTACAACTGCGCGTCGTTCATCTTCTGGATCGCATTCGTCAGGCGCGGCCAGTCTTCGTCGTTCAGGCGGCCCGTGCGCAGGCGGTGCTGGTCGAGCTGTCCGACGGAGCCGAGCATACGCATGGCCAGCTGGGCGCCACCCATCTCCATCGAGAACACGGCCACGGGCAAGCCGCTGTCGATGGCCACGTTTTCGCCGATGTTGACGGAAAACGCCGTCTTGCCCATCGAAGGACGGCCCGCCACGATCACCAGGTCGCCCGGCTGCAGACCGGAGGTCATGCGGTCGAGGTCGATGAAACCGGTGGGCACGCCCGTGATTTCACTCTGGTTGTCGCGGCTGTACAGTTCGTCGATGCGCTCGACCACCTGCGTCAGCAGGGGCTGGATGGCGGTCCAGCCCTGGGCGCCGCGTGCGCCTTCTTCGGCGATGGCGAAAATCTTCGATTCGGCCTCGTCAAGCATCTGCTTGACTTCCTTGCCTTGCGGGCTGAAGGCCGTGCCGGAGATATCGTCGGCGACGGTGATGAGTTTGCGCAGCACGCCGCGGTCGCGCACGATCTCGGCGTAACGCCGGATGTTCGCAGCCGATGGCGTGTTTTGCGCCATGGCGTTCAGATAAGCGAGTCCGCCCACATCATCGGCCTTGCCGAGCTGGGTCAGGGTTTCAAAAACAGTAATGACATCGGCTGGCTTGGAAGCGTTAACCATCTTGACGATTTGCTCGAAGATGATGCGATGGTCATAGCGATAGAAATCCTCCGCATGCATGAAGTCGGCGATGCGGTCATACGCGGCATTGTCGCGCAGCAGACCACCGATAACGGATTGTTCTGCTTCGATCGAATGCGGCGGAATACGGAGGGAATCCAGTTGCGGATCAGAGGGGGCGTTCATGGCGCGAATTATACCCGCTTCGGCGTGCTGGCAAAAATAAAGGGCTGAAATTGAGCGAAAAAAAGGCCACAAAAAAGCCGGGCGAACCCGGCTTTTCATAGTGCGGCAATGCCTGCGGGCCAGGCCCGCAGACGATTACGCGTTCGCGTCTGGAACGACAGCGATAACAACTTCCACAACCACGTCGGTGTGCAGAGCAACCGAAACGTTGTGCTCGCCAACGATCTTCAGCGGGCCGGTAGGCATGCGGATTTGTGCTTTTTCAACAGCAAAACCTTGCTTGGTCAGCGCTTCAGCGATGTCGAAGTTGGTGACGGAACCGAACAGACGGCCATCAACACCAGCTTTTTGAGCAACTTGAACGGTCAGACCGCTCAGTTTTTCGCCCTGGGCTTGCGATGCGGCCAGTTTGGCGGCAGCAGCTTTTTCCAGTTCGGCGCGCTTGACTTCGAATTCAGCCACAGCGGTTGCCGTAGCACGACGTGCCAGGCGTTGCGGGATCAGGAAGTTACGTGCGTAACCGTCTTTGACTTTGACGACTTCGCCGAGGTTACCGACGTTAACAACTTTTTCTAACAGAATGATTTGCATAGTTCTTCTCCAGGAATATCTGACCGATTAAGCGTGGTGCAGATCGGTGTATGGCAGCAGCGCGAGGAAGCGAGCGCGCTTGATTGCGGTGTCAACTTGGCGCTGGTAGTGCGCTTTGGTACCGGTCAGGCGTGCTGGCATGATCTTGCCGTTTTCTTGGACGAAGTCTTTCAGCGTGTCGACGTCTTTGTAGTCGACTTGCTCAACGTGAGCTGCGGTGAAGCGGCAGAACTTCTTGCGTTTGAACAACGGGTTTTGCTGTTTGCGTTTTTCTTTAAGCTTGAGCTTATTTTTGTCGAACTTTTTACCGAATGCCATGTCAGGCTCCTGTATCTAAAATGCGCTAGTCAAAATTGACTGCACTAAAATCAATGATGTGAAACACCAAACTCTTGCTGTTGCGGCTCTTCCTGGCCAGGAAACCCGTGAACTGATACACCCCGCCCAAGCTTGCCTGACTGAACCGGCCTGAGATTTCGCCAGCGGCTAGCGCGGCAACATCAAACTCGGTCAAACGGGCAATCCCTGCTTCCATCTGCTGCGAACTGTGTTGCAATACTGCATTCACAATCGGCAGCCCTGCCGGGGTATAGCGCAATATTTCGCGCTCGGCAATGATGGCGGTGACTTGTAGCTGGTTCAGCGCACGATCCTGGTCAAGAATTAAGCTGCTGCTGCGGCTGCGGCTGGAGCGGCTGCTGGTGCTTCGGTGCGGTGGCTTTTGGCCGCGTCTTCGCGTTGTACCGATTTCATCATCGGCGAAGGAGCTGTTTCAGCTTTCTTCATTTTAACGGTCAGGTGACGCAACACGGCATCATTGAATTTGAATGCTGTTTCCAACTCGACCAGGGTCTCGTTGTCGCATTCGATGTTCAGGCAGATGTAGTGTGCTTTAGGCAGCTTTTGGATCGAGTAAGCCATTTGACGGCGGCCCCAATCTTCCACGCGGTGAACCGAACCGCCGCGGGTGGTTACGCTGGCTTTGTAGCGTTCGATCATCGCGGGCACTTGCTCGCTTTGGTCCGGATGGACGATAAAGACTATTTCATAATGACGCATGCAAACTCCTTCAGGTCGGATTGATAATCGCCCACCCCGGCGTCAAGACGGGTGTGGGAAGGTCAGCCGAAGATTATAACCGCCTTTTGCAAACGTTTCAATCATTCCTTCCACCAGCACCCGAAAAGCCCGTGCGCCAGCGTGCTTTCGGCCCATGGACAAGTATTTCTTGCGAAATTCGCCGAAAACACGGAAATCCCCTTGCATAGTGGGCGATACTGTACAAAAATACAGACTGTTCATATAGACAGCATTTTAGTATGCACCCACCGCTCATGATCAAGCTGACAGCACGACAAGAACAAATCCTGAACCTGATCAAGGACGCGATTGAAAACACGGGCTTTCCTCCCACCCGTGCGGAAATCGCCAATGAACTGGGTTTCAAATCGGCCAATGCGGCCGAAGAGCATTTGCAGGCCCTGGCCCGCAAGGGCGCGATCGAGATTTCGCCCGGCACCTCGCGCGGCATCCGCCTGATCGGCGCCGCCGCTGAAGCGGCGCCATCGAAAGTGCCGGCAGCGCTGCTGATGTCGCTGCCGCTGATCGGCCGGGTGGCGGCCGGTTCGCCCATCCTGGCGCAGGAAAACCTGGAAGCGAGCTACAACGTCGATCCGGCCCTGTTCTCGGCCAAACCCGACTTCCTGCTGAAGGTGCGCGGCTGGTCCATGCGCGACGCCGGCATCATGGATGGCGATTTATTGGCCGTCAAGAAGGTCGACAGCGCCAAGAATGGCCAGATCGTCGTCGCCCGCATCGGCGACGAAGTCACCGTCAAACGCTACAAGAAGACGGGTTCCGTCATCGAACTGCTGCCGGAAAACCCCGACTTCAAGGTGATTACCGTGTCGCCGGAAGACGAGTTTGCATTGGAAGGTTTGGCTGTCGGACTGATGCGCAGCTGGCATTGACAAGCACGCCTTTGCAGGGCGCGCGGTTGGCGCCAGTTGCTGTTGGCGCCAACACTTCGAGCAAGATGGCGCGAGAATTACCGGCTGCCGCCGGGAGTCGCGACAACCACCGGCGGGCGGCGCTCCGCAGGCATCTTGGACGACGGGCGCCGGCCATCACTATCAAAAGCGGCGGTATCCACCGCCTTCTTGGCGGATTCGGCAAGCACATACGCTTCCGTCCTGGCTTGCCACGCCGCTCTTTTGGCTTCGGTCTGAGTCGCCTTTTGATTGGCTTCTGCACTGACCACAGTATAGGCCTTCTCCATCAACGCCTTTGCTTGCGTAAATTCCTGCTCATTCATCAAACGTTCAATGTCTGGGGGAATGTTTTTGCCAGGCGGCAATGACGCGTTGAGATTTTTGACAAAACCATTGTAGCAGGCGCTCCAAGCGTCGAGTCCTTCCTGCACCGCCATGATCTGGCGCTTGGTCTGCGACATCTCCGGCACCACCGGCTCCACACAGTTAAACTTGCTCAGGGAAATGTCAGCGCCCTTGTAATCGCGCGCATAGAAATCGATATCCGCACGGCGTGCGGCGCGCTGCCGGATCAGATCGAGCGCAGCATCCGCTTGCTTGTTGCCGCCGGTGGAGGACTTCTGAAACCATTCCCTGGCCGCGCTGACGTCACTGGTTACACCCTCACCATACAAATACATTTCGCCAAGATGGAACTGCGCTTCGGCATTACCAGCTGAAGCGAGCTTGTTATATAAACTCAGCGCCTGGGTATAGGATTGCGCTTCGAGCAAGCGATTTGCATCCGATAAATCATCGGCATACGCGCCGTAAGAAAACAGCATCGCAACAACAAATGTAAGTTTCTGCATGATCACCCTCTTGTAAAAGACTTATATTTATCAAATAAGACACAAATGTAAGCCCTTTCCAGGAAAAAGTGAATAATTATTATGCGCTCAATGCCGAACTGAAATCTTCCAGCAGGTCAGCCTCGTCTTCGATACCCACCGACACGCGTATCAGCGATTCGGCGATGCCCATGCTGGCGCGGCGCTCGGCGCCCATCTCGTAGAAAATCGTATGGGCGACGGGAATCACCAAGGTGCGCGTGTCGCCGAGGTTGCTCGCTGGAATAGCAAGATTGAGACGATTGAGGAAATCGAAGCAGTCGATGCCATCTTTCAGCTCAAAGCTGAACAGCGAGCCATAGCTGCGGAACAAATCCGTCGCCAGCGCGTGCTGCGGGTGCGACGCCAAGCCCGGGTAATGCACGGCCGCTACGCGCGGATCGGCGGCAAGCATGGTGGCCAGCGCCAGGGCGTTCGAGCAGGTGCGATCCATGCGCAAGGCCATGGTTTCCGCGCCGACGGCGATGTGGTGCGCCGCTTCCGGACCCAGCGAGGCGCCGAAATCGCGCAAGGCCTTGGCGCGGATTTGCGCAATGCCCCATTGTGCCGGTGCCGCCTTTTTATAATTCTCAAAGATGTTCGGATACCGCGTCCAGTCGAACACGCCCGTGTCCGTCAAGCTGCCGCCCAGCGCATTGCCGTGACCGCCAATCGATTTCGTCAGCGCATTGACGACCAAGCCCGCGCCCACCGCTTTCGGACGGAACAGGTATGGCGTCGTCATGGTGTTGTCGACGATGTACAAAATACCCTTCTCGCGGCACAAGTCACCGATTTTTGCCAGGTCGGCGATCTGCGTGCGCGGATTGGCGATGGTTTCGACAAACACGATGCGCGTGGCCGGCGTGATGGCGGCCGCCACATTGGCCACGTCGGTGGCGTCGACAAACGACACGGCGATGCCCTGCCCCGTCACCGTTTGCCACAGGCTGTTGGTGTTGCCGAACAAAAAGGCCGACGACACGACGTGATCACCGGCGCGCAGCAAGGATTGCACCACGGCGCCGATGGCGCCCATGCCGGTGGCGAAGCACAGGGTCGCCACGCCGTCTTCCATCTTGTTGACCTTGTCTTCCAGCGCGGAGACAGTCGGGTTGCCCTGGCGGCCATAGCGGAAACCCGGCTCCTTGCCCTGGAACACGGAAGCGAGCTGGCGCGCATCGGCGTAACCGAAAGCAACGGAAGTGTGCACGGGCTTGTGCAGGGAGCCGTGCTCGATGCCCTTGCGGCGGTCGTTATGCAGGATGGTGGTGGTAAAGCCGTAGTTTTTTTTATCGTTCATGATCGCAAAGAAAAAAAAGCCCGGCATCGGCCGGGCAGGTACTTATGCTTCTGTCGTCGCCAGGTTCAGGTTCAGCTGGGAACGCGGCGTATCTTCGGGCGCTGCCGCCTTCGGATGGTGGCGCGCATACTCCAGGCGATCCAGGTATTCCTGCGACACGTCGCCCGTCACGTAGACGCCATCGAAGCACGATGCTTCGAAGTTGGTCAGGGCCGGATTGACGTCGGCGATCGCCTGCTTCAGCGCGCCGATATCCTGGTAGACCAGGTAATCGGCCGTGATTTCGCGGCACACTTCTTCCGTCGTGCGGCCATAGGCGATCAGTTCGTCGCGCGTCGGCATGTCGATGCCGTACACGTTCGGGTAAATCACCGGTGGCGCGGCCGAGGCGAAGATGACCTTCGTCGCGCCCGCTTCGCGCGCCATCTGCACGATTTCACGGCTGGTGGTGCCGCGCACGATGGAATCGTCGACCAGCAACACCACTTTATCCTTGAACTCGGACGGGATGGCGTTGAGCTTCTGGCGCACGGATTTCTTGCGCGCCGCCTGGCCCGGCATGATGAAGGTGCGGCCGATGTAGCGGTTCTTGATGAAGCCTTCGCGGTACTCGATGTTCAGCGCCATGGCCAGCTGGATGGCGGCCGGACGCGAGGAATCGGGAATCGGCATGACCACGTCGATATGCACGCCTGGCAATTCGGCACGGATCTTCTCGGCCAGGTACTCGCCCATTTTCAGACGCGTGGCGTACACGGAGGCGCCGTCGATGACGGAGTCGGGACGGGCCAGGTAGACGAATTCGAACACGCACGGGTTCAGGCTGGCATTGTCGGCGCATTGAGCGCTGTGCAATTTCTTATCGGCATCGATAAACACGGCTTCGCCGGGACCGATGTCGCGCACGAAGCGGAAGCCCATGCCTTCCAGTGCCACGGATTCGGAAGCGATCAGGTATTCAGGACCTTGCTCCGTTTCATTGATGCCCAGGCACAGCGGACGGATGCCGTGCGGGTCGCGGAAGGCCAGCAAGCCCACGCCGGCGATTTGCGCGACCGCAGCGTAGCCACCCTTGACGCGGCGGTTCAGCACGGTAACGGCCTTGAAGATGGCTTCCGGATCGAGGTTCAGACCCGTCGTCGCTTCCTGGATTTCATGCGCCAGCACGTTGAGCAGCACTTCCGAATCGGAATCGGTGTTGATGTGGCGGCGGTCGTTCTTGAACATTTCCAGCTTCAACTGTTCCCAGTTGGTCAGGTTGCCATTGTGCGCCAGGGTGATGCCGAACGGCGCATTCACATAGAACGGTTGTGCTTCCTCTTCGCTCGACGAACCGGCTGTCGGGTAGCGGCAATGGCCGATGCCCGTCGTGCCTTGCAGCGAACGCATGTTGCGCGTACGGAAGACGTCACGCACGAGGCCATTGGCTTTGTGCATGGAAAACATACTGCTGTGATTGGTCGCAATCCCTGCCGCGTCCTGACCGCGATGTTGCAGGAGCAACAATGCATCATAGAGCAATTGATTGACAGGTTGATGGGAAACGACGCCGACGATGCCACACATGGTGTGCTCCTAAACTGTGCTACTGATTTTAAAAAAATTCAAAATTCAAAATTTCACATGCTGCGCGTAAGCGGCAGGCAGATAAGGCTTGATGGCGCGCGCACCCTGCTCCGCGAGCGGGCTGAGCTGCGCGTTTTTCCAGAAGGGCTGCTGCGGTATGGACGTCATGCCACACAAGATGACGGCGGTCAGCACGATCACAAGGCCCCGCGCCACGCCGAACAGGCTCCCCAGGGTGCGGTCGGCCAGGCTCAAACCCGTCACCTTGACCAGCGCGTCGACCGTCATGGACAGCAATCCCATCAAAATGCGCACACCGATGAACAGCACCACGAAGGCCAGCAGCAGGCGGATGGCCTCGCCCGGCACGGCTTCCGGCAGGAATTTCGCCAGGGTGGCGCCATAGGCGTTGGCAATGACGAAAGCCACGATCCAGCTGACCAATGACAGTATTTCCTTGACCAGGCCGCGCATCATGCTGATCAGCACGGACGTCACCAGCACGAACAGCACCAGGTAATCGAAGATCGTCACGCGCGTTCAGCCTTGCAACATCACGCCGGTACCAGGCTGCCGCCCAGGCCCAGCTTCTGCAGCTTGGCGCGGGTCTTTTCGGCATCTTCGCGACTGCCGAACGGGCCAACTCTTACACGGATGCGCTCGCCCGCCGGGCTGGAGACTTTCTGCGTGTACGACTTGATGCCCGCTTCGCGCAGCTTGTCCTGCAATTCATCGACCTTGTCCTGCGTCGCCAAGGCCGCCACCTGCACCACGAACTTGCCGTTGCCGGCGTCGTGCGCCTTGTCTTGCATCTTCTCTTGCGGCTTGCCTTCCAGGATAGCCAGCGCGCGCGCGGCATCGTCGGCCGATTGCGCCGGCTTGGCAGGCTTAGTCTCGGGCTTGGTTTCCGGTTTTACTTCATGCTTGGGCTCGGGCTTGGGTTCGTGTTTCGGCTCCGGCTTGGGTTCGTGCTTCGGTTCCGGTTTCGGCTCCACCTTGACAGGTTTTGGCTCGGGCTTCGGTTCCACATAGGCAGGTTTGACCGGTGCAGGCTGGGCGGCGGCCAGCACGGGTGCTGGCGTCGGCGTCGGCTTGGCCGCAGGCGGCAGCGGCGCGTCGACAATTTCCTCGGACTGGTCCAGACCATTCGATGCGGCCTGGGCCGGAACAGCAGGCACGGGCGCCGGCGCAGGCGCCACAGCCTTTTCCTTCGACGGAATGTCGATGGCGATATCGTTGAAGGGCGCCTTCGGCTCGGAATCGAGCAGCATCGGCAAGCCGACAGCCACGCCCAGGGCCAGGGCAATGGCCCCGACCAGGCGGCGGCGTGCGCGTTTTTTTTCAGGCAAGACCGGATCCGGCGCTTCCTTGCCGCCACGGCGCGATCCGCCACCACCGGAGGTGTTGGCTGCGCGCTTGCGGGTCGGCGACTGTGCTTCGCCAGGGACATAAAAGCCGCTGTCTTCGCCAGAGGATTCTTGCTTGTTTTTAAACAGTTTCGAGAACAAGCCCATGCGTGATTTTCAGTCGAGTGCGTTTCAGTGAAGTGAGGATTTTCGGGCCTTCATCACGCCGGCAACGGTGAGGAAAGAACCAAAGACCACAATTCTATCATTCTCACCGGCCCGGCTCATTGCATTTGCAAAAGCTTGTGCCGGATCATCGAAAATAGACACAGTATGTTCGCTGCTGTCAGGCTTGTCTTCCAGCATGATCTGTACCTTGGCGGCCAGCTCGGAAGCCGTGGCCGCGCGCGGCGAAGGCAGGCCCGTCAGGCACCAGTGGTCGACATGTTCGCTCATCGCGGCCAATACGCCATCGATATCCTTGTCCAGCATGGAGCCGAACACGGCATAGGTGTACGGGTGGAAACCCATATTGCCCAGGTTCTGGTTCAGCGCCGAGGCCGCGTGGGGGTTGTGCGCCACGTCGAGGATCACGCTGGGTCGGCCAGGCAAGACCTGGAAGCGGCCCGGCAGTTCCACCGTCACCAGGCCCGTGCGCACTTCCTGCGCACCCACGGGCAGTTTCAGCTTCAGCACTTCCAGCGCGGCCAGCACGGCCGTCGCATTCAGGATCTGGTTGGCGCCGCGCAAGCTCGGGTAAGCCAGCGAATTGCGGCGCTGCTCGCGCCCGCCGTAGTTCCACTGCTGCTTGTCGCCCGAATAATTGAAATCGCGGCCCATCAGCCACAGGTCGGCGCCGATGGCGGTCGCATGGTCGATCAGTGACTGCGGCGGCACGGGGTCGCTGCAGATGGCCGCCTTGCCCGGACGGAAGATACCGGCCTTTTCAAAGCCGATCGCTTCGCGCGTGTCGCCCAGGTAATCCGTGTGGTCGATATCGACGCTGGTGACGATGGCCACGTCGGCGTCGATCACGTTGACCGCGTCCAGACGCCCGCCCAGGCCCACTTCCAGGATGGCCACGTCCAGCTTGGCCTGCGACAGCAGGTGCAAAATCGCCAGGGTGGTGAATTCGAAATACGTCAGCGGCGTGTCGCCACGCACGGCTTCAACAGAGTTGAAGCTGGCGACGAGCTGTTCGTCGCTGGCCATCTCGCCCAGCACACGGGCGCGCTCGTTAAAATCGAGAAAGTGCGGTTTGATGTACAGCCCCACTTTGTAGCCGGCACGCAACAGCACGGATTCCAGCATGGCGCAGGTGGAACCCTTGCCATTCGTGCCCGCCACCATGATCACGGGGCAGGTAAAAGCCAGTTGCATGCGCGCCTTGACGGCTTGCACGCGGTCCAGGCCCATGTTGATCTGGGTTTCCGAATGGCGGGTTTCCAGCATGGCGAGCCAGTCCGGCAAGGTGGTGGGGAGGTTGTGCATGGGAGACTTCTTGATGAGGAGACAGTGCGCGCGGCGCGCAGACGGTGTAGCGTGGCAACCGGGCGTGTCCTGCGGACGCCGCCCGGCCTGTTACGTTGGCGGATTACGCCAAGACTTCGACAGCCTGGTTTTGCAACAAGGCCAGCAGACGAGCGATTTCTTCGCGCATCTTGCGGCGGTCGACGATCATGTCGACGGCGCCCTTGGTGACGAGGAACTCGGCGCGCTGGAAGCCTTCCGGCAGTTTTTCGCGCACGGTGTTTTCAATCACGCGCGGGCCGGCAAAGCCGATCAGCGCTTTCGGTTCGGCGATGACCACGTCGCCCATGAAGGCGAACGAGGCGGAGACGCCGCCCATGGTCGGGTCGGTCAGCACGCTGATGAATGGCAATTTCTTTTCCGACAGCTTGGTCAGCATGGCCGTGGTCTTGGCCATCTGCATCAGCGACAGCAAGCCTTCCTGCATGCGCGCGCCACCGGTGGCGGTGATGCAAATGAACGGCACTTTCTGTTCCAGCGCGATCTGCGCGCCGCGCACGAAGCGCTCGCCCACGACGGAGCCCATGGAGCCGCCCATGAATTCGAATTCGAAGCACGCCACGACCACCGGCAGGCTCATGATGGCGCCGCCCATGACGACCATCGCATCCGTCTCGCCCGTCGCTTCCATGGCGGACTTCAGGCGGTCCGGGTATTTCTTGCTGTCCTTGAATTTCAAGGTGTCGACAGGCAGGATTTCCTGGCCGATTTCATAGCGGCCGCCCGCGTCGAGCAGGCTGTCGAGGCGTTCACGCGCGCGGATGCGCATGTGGTGGTCGCATTTCGGGCACACGTGCAGATTCGATTCCAGATCCGTACGGTACAGCACGGCTTCGCACGACGGGCACTTGACCCACAGGCCTTCCGGCATGGTCTTGCGCGCGGCGGCGTCCGAACGCTGGATGCGCGGTGGCAGCAGTTTTTCCAACCAACTCATATTTTCTCCTTGGGCCCTTGTAGGGGTAGCGTCGGTGGACGCCCCCGGCAGACGGTAAACGGCAACGCCCCGCAGGGCGCCACCAAAAATTTTATCTATTGCACAATAACAGGCAAATCAGTGGCCGAAGTGTAGCCGTTTATCGCCGGGCTGTCGAACTTTGCCGCCACCCGAGCTTGTGTAAACAACAAGCTTGCTCAGGCATCCAGTGCGGAGCGGATACCTGCCGTAAAGCTGCGCACGGCGTCGACGGCGCCACCTTCCGGGGCATTTTCTATCTCCTGGATGATGCGGCTGCCGATCACGACGGCATCGGCCACCTTGGCCACGGCCTTGGCAGTGGCGCCATCGCGGATGCCGAAGCCAACGCCGATAGGCAATTTTACATGCTGGCGGATGGCCGCGAGGCGCTCTGCGACCTGTTCCGTATCAATGTTGCCGGCGCCCGTGACGCCTTTCAGCGACACATAATAGCTGAAGCCGCCGCCAACCTTGGCCACTTGCGCGATGCGCTCTTCGGTCGAGGTCGGCGCCAGCAGGAAGATCAGGTCCAGGCCTGCTGCGCGCATGGCGGCCGCGAATTGCTCGCACTCTTCCGGCGGATAGTCGACGACGATGGCGCCATCCGCGCCGGCCGCTTGCGCTGCATCAATAAAAGCGGCGCTGCCGATGCGCTCGATCGGGTTGGCATAGCCCATCAGCACCACGGGCGTCGTCTGGTTCGTTTCACGGAACTGGCGCACATAGCCGAACACGTCATGGATGCCGACATTGAATTTCAAGGCCCGTTCGCAGGCGCGCTGGATGACGGGGCCTTCGGCCATGGGGTCGGAAAACGGCACGCCCAGTTCCAGTATGTCGGCACCGCCCTCGACGAGCGCGTGCATCAGGGGCACGGTGGCGTCAGGGCCGGGGTCGCCGGCGGTTATGAACGTGACCAGGCCGGTCTTGTTGTTGGATTTTAAATTGGCAAAGGTGGTGGCGATACGGGACATGGATATCTCTTTTCTGAGGGAAATTGAAGGCTGGGTCAGACGGGGACGCCGAGTCCCGGCGGGTCTGACCCCGGTAGTCAACAGCTAACGTTCAGCTAAAGTTGAGTCCCATGCGTTCCGCCACCGTATGCATGTCCTTGTCGCCACGGCCCGACAGGTTGGCCAGCACGATCTGGTCTTTCGGCAAGGTGGCCGCCAGCTTGGCCGCGTAGGCCAGTGCGTGCGACGATTCCAGGGCCGGGATGATGCCTTCGATATGGCAGCAGTCGTGGAACGCCTGCAATGCCTCGTCATCCGTGATGGACACATACTGCGCGCGGCCCGAATCTTTCAGCCACGCGTGTTCCGGGCCCACGCCCGGATAGTCTAGACCGGCCGAGACGGAATGCGTCTCGATGATCTGGCCATTTTCATCCTGCAGCAGATAGGTGCGATTGCCGTGCAGCACGCCCGGGAAACCGGCCGTCAGCGACGCCGAGTGCTTGCCCGTGTCCAATCCTTCGCCGGCCGCTTCCACGCCGATCAATTTCACATCCTTCTGGTCGATGTACGGGTAAAAAATGCCCATGGCGTTCGAGCCGCCACCGATGCAGGCCAGCACGTAGTCGGGCTGGCGGCCCGTCATTTCCGGCATCTGCACCAGGCATTCCTCGCCGATCACGGACTGGAAGTCGCGCACCATCATCGGATACGGATGGGGGCCGGCCACGGTGCCGATGATGTAAAAGGTGTTTTCGATATTCGTGACCCAGTCGCGCATGGCTTCGTTCAGCGCATCCTTGAGGGTCTTGGAACCGGATTCGACGGGCACGACGGTCGCGCCCAGCAGTTTCATGCGGTACACGTTCTGCGCCTGGCGCTTGACGTCTTCGCTGCCCATGTAGACCACGCATTCGAGACCGAAGCGGGCGCAGATGGTGGCCGTGGCCACGCCGTGCTGGCCGGCGCCCGTCTCGGCGATGATGCGCGGCTTGCCCATGCGCTTGGCCAGCAGGGCCTGGCCGATGACGTTATTGATCTTGTGCGCGCCCGTGTGGTTCAAGTCTTCGCGCTTGAAATAGATTTGCGCGCCGCCGGCCATTTCGGACCAGCGCTTGGCGTGGTAGATCGGCGAGGGACGGCCGACGAAGTGTTTCAGCTCGTAGCGGAATTCTTCGAGGAATTCCGGATCGACGCTGTAGCGGGCGTAGGCATCCTTCAGCTCGGCCAGCGCGTGAGTGAGCGTTTCGGCAACGAAGGAGCCGCCGTACGGGCCGAAGTGGCCGCGCAGGTCGGGAAACGGATAATCGGTGGCGTGGAACAATGCGGCGGCTGCGCCGGGCGCTGTGGTACGGTCATTCATGGTTGTTTCCTCTGGCAATGATGGCATCGGCATCCTGCACCGCGGCGATAAACGCGCGGACACGGGACGCGTCCTTGATGCCCTTGGACGCTTCGACACCACTGCTGATGTCGACGGCGTAAGGGCGCACGCGCACCACTGCGTCAGTCGCGTTTTGTACGCTCAAGCCACCACTTAAAACGACCCGAGGCGCGAGTTCTTTTGGAATGAGGGACCAATCAAATACCTTTCCTGCACCGCCATAGGCATCCACATAGGTATCGAGCAAGAGACTCGAAAACAAGGGACTGGCGGCGCGATAGCGCTGTTCGTATTCTAGCAAATCTTCAAAGGAGGTGTCGGGTTTGACGCGGAACACTTGCGTAAACGGCGTATTCACGGCGCCAGCGAGCGCGGCGCTATGTTCCGGCGTCTCGTCGCCATGAAATTGCAGCAGGGATAAAGGCGCCACGGCCTTCGTTGCCCGCACCTCTTCCACCGTGGCGTTGACGAACAGGCCCACCGTCGTCACGTAGGGCGGCACGGCGGCGATCAGGGCAGCTGCCTGTTCGGGCGTGACGTAGCGGGGACTTTTCGGATAGAACACGAAGCCGATGGCGTCGGCACCGGCCGCCACGACGGCCTGGATGTCTTCAACGCGGGTCAGGCCGCAAATCTTGATGCGTGTGCGAGGCATGGCAATCCTTTACTTGATTTGATGCAGATCAAAACCAGGGCAAGGCGCTGCTGCTGTCCTGCGGCAATGCCCATTTCGGATCGTAATCGATCTGCGCCAGGTACAGGCCGTCCGGCATGAAGGTGGGCGCGGCCGCGTGGCGGTCCTTGCTTTCCAGCAGATGCCCCAGCCATTCCGGCTTTTCCCGTCCCGTGCCGATGTAGACGAGCGAACCGACGAGGTTGCGCACCATGTGGTGCAGGAAGGCATTGGCCGTAATGGTAAAGATGACGCAATCGCCGCGCCGCTCGATGCGGATGTCATGCATGAGCTTGACAGGCGATTTGGCCTGGCATTGCGCGGCGCGGAAGGCCGTGAAATCGTGCCAGCCCAGCAGCGGCTGCACGGCTTGCCGCATCAGTTCCACGTCCAGCGGCCGGAAAAAGAAGCCGGCACGCCCTTCTACCAGCGGCGAACGGGTAGCGTTGTTGTACAACACATAATGATAGGTGCGTGCGCGGGCGCTGAAACGGGCGTGGAAGAAGTCATTGACCGTCGGATCACCTTCGAGTTCCTTGGCCCAGCGCACGGCGATGGATTTCGGCAGGAAGGCGTTGACGCCGCGCACCCACGAATGCACGTCACGGTTCAGGTCCGTATCGAAATGCACGACTTGCTCGAGCGCATGCACGCCCGTATCCGTGCGGCCGGCGCAAGTGGTGGCCAGGCGCACGCGGGCGAACTGCTCCAGCGCATTTTCCAGCTGGTCCTGCACCGTTTGCCCGTCTTCCTGCTTCTGGTATCCGTGCCAGGCCGTGCCGTCGTACTGCAGGCCGAGGACGATACGCTTGAATGGCGTTGCTGTCGTAATATTTTGCATCGAAGCATTATACCGGCGCAGCAGCCTGCCGCGCCGGCGGGTATTGCTAACTGAGCAGGGCGCGCATGGTATTGGCTTTCTTCACCTGCTCTTCGCTGCCACCCTTGATGACCTCATCGATCAGCTCGCGCGCGCCTTCCTTGTCGCCGATTTCCTGGTAAGCGATCGCCAGGTCCAGCTTGGTATCCATTTCCATGTGGATGGCCGACAGCGGGTCGTCCACGCCCACGCTGGCCGTCTTGCCGTCACTCAGGTCCAGGTCGATGCCGGACAGGTCGAATTCCTGTGCCGGCGGTATGGCTTCCGGCAAGGTGGCGGGCGTTTGCGCATCGTCAAACAGGCTGTCGAGCGAAGGTTCGGCCGCCGCCACCGGCGTGGCAGCGGGTGCCACCGGTTCGTCGAGGTCAAAATGGGCCAGATCGACATCCTTCAACGGATCAGGCAACGGCGTCAAGCCGGCGCCCACGCCATTCACGGGGCCGGCTGGCGGCTCCAGGTCCAGGCCGAAATCCATGCTGGCGTCATACTGCGCATCGTGCGCGGCGGAGACCGGCTTGCTGTCCGGCCCCGGCATGACGATCGGATCGCTGGTGGAGACGGGCTCGAAATCGAGGCTGTCGAGGTCAAAGTCGAGCGGATCGCGCGCATCGCGGGCCGCCACGGCGGATACCGGCTCGGCTGGCGCCAGGTCAGCCAGCGGCGCTGACGGCTCGTCAGGCAAATCCATGCTCTGGCCGTGCAAGTCGTCGCCGGCAGCCTTGCTCAGGCTGACAACGGCGTCGTCTTCCGTATCGCCATACAGGGGGTTGGTGGGATCGAGCGCCAGGCCCAACGCGGCCGCCTGCGGCCACTCTTCGCCCTGGCCACGCGTCAGGCTGTACAGCTCGCTGGCCTGGTCTTCAAATGCGCGCACGTCGTTGCGGGCCGAATAGATTTCCAGCAACTTCAAACGGGCGGCATGGCGCTCCGGATGGATGCGCAAGGCTTCCTTGAGGATATCTTCCGCCTGGCCATCGCGGCCGTAGGCGATATACACGTCCGCTTCGGCGACCGGGTCCGTTTCATTCGCGTCGAGCATGCTGGCGCCCGCTGCGGCGGCCACGCCGGCAGCGGCCGCACCCGTGCCGAACAGGTGGTTGCTCGCTTCGGACTGCTGGTCTTCCGGCGCCAGGCCGGTCGTCGGCGGCGCCACTGGCGCTTCCGGCTCCAGCACGGGAGCGATAGCTTCGGCGGGCGGCGGCGTCTCCTTGCGGCGGCGCGCGATCACCAGCGCGGCCACGGCGGCCAGCAGCGCGGCCAGGCCGATGCCGATGGCGCCCAGGTGGTCGTTGATCTTGTCGGCAAAGGTCGGTTCCAGCGGCGATGGTTTTTTCACCAGCGGCACCGGTTTCGCCTTCGGCACGGGTGGCAGGGCTTCGGCCGGTGCGCTGGCAACGGCGCTGGCAGGCGCGCCAACCGATGCGCTGGCAGCGGCCTCGGCCGGCTTGGCGGGTGCCGGCGCGCTCTTGTCGGCCATGGCCTTGCTCTTGACCGCCATCAGCTTTTCCAGGTCGCTGACGTTCTTTTCCAGCTCCTTGACGCGGGCAGCCGCTTCATCGACCTGTTTCGCCTTGGCGATCTTGTCTTCTTCGCTGGCGACGGCGCTCTTGCCGGCCGACTTGGCCGCCGGCTCCGCCTTCGACAGCTTCAGCTTGTCTTGCGATTCGCTCACGGCCGTCGGTTTTTCCTGCACCTTCGTCGGGCCGATCTTGCCGGCCGTGCTTTGCGTCGCTTGCGCGGCCTTGGCTGGCTTGCTTTGCGACACCTGGCCGGCCAGTTTGTTGCGGTAGGCGTCGAAATCGATGGCGTGCGCCGTCACGATGCCCTTCGCTTCGGCCGCGCCAGTGGCGCGCACGGTGTCCGCACCCGGCACGGCCAGGATGCGCCCGGCCTGCATGCGGTTCATGTTCTCGCCCTTGAAGGCGTCGGGATTGGCGCGGTACAGGGCGACGAGCATCATGTCGAGCGAGACGCCAGATGGCTTCAGTTCGCTGGCGATGCGGCTCAGGGTGTCGCCCGCCTTGACCTTGTATTCACCTGCCGCCTTTTTCACGGCCGGCGGCGCAGTCTCGGCAGCGGCAGAGGCGGCGGCCGGCTTGGCCTTGCCCGGCTCGACTGGTGCAGTCACTTGCGCGCCGCGCGTCTGGCGCGCTTCCGGCGTGTCGAGCACGAATGCATACTCGCGCACCTGGCGGCCGCTCTTGCTGCTCAGTTCCAGCAGCAGGTCGACCATGGGCTCGGCTACCGGTTGCGCCGAACTGATGCGGATGAAGGACTTGCCGTTGCGGTTCTCCACGGCAAACGTCAGCGCATTCAGGGCAGGATTGAATTCCACGTTGGCTTGGCGGTAGGCGTCAGGCGGCGCCAGCTTGGCCAGCAGGCTGGTCGCCTCGCCTGGCTTGACGGCCGATAATTCGACCTCGGCGCGCAGCGGCTGGCCGGCGGCGGACAGCACCGTGATCTTGCCCAGCTCGGCTGCGGATACCGCCGGTGACAATAACACCGCACAGGCGACAGCGCTGCTGAGTGTTTGAATGGCAAGGGAGGCGACCCGGGGACGAGTGTGTACAGGCATAGTTGGCGGCATCTTAGTTGACATGGGAAAACTGTTACTTTTCCAGAGGTATCAACATATCATCATGCCCAGAGCTATGCAAGCTCCGCATGGTTGAGCCTTGACGGGCTCAGGACGAAAAAAAAGCCGGGAAAACAGCCCCGGCTTGATCTGGATCAGCAATTTGTGGCGCTTACGCGTCCAGCAAAATACGCAGCATGCGGCGCAGCGGCTCGGCCGCGCCCCACAGCAACTGGTCGCCCACGGTGAAGGCGGACAGGTATTCGCCGCCCATGCTCATCTTGCGCACGCGGCCGACGGGGATCGTCAGGCTGCCCGTGACGGCCGCCGGCGACAGGTCGCGCACGGACGCTTCGCGCGTGTTCGGCACGAATTTCACCCACTGATTGTTGCTGGCGATGATGTCGTTGATTTCATCGAGCGGCACGTCTTTTTTCAGCTTGATGGTCAGCGCTTGCGAATGGCAGCGCATGGCGCCGATGCGCACGCACAGGCCGTCCACAGGGATTTCCTTGGTGCCGAAGTCGATGCCGCGGCCCAGGATCTTGTTCGTTTCCGCGCCCGCTTTCCACTCTTCCTTCGACTGGCCGTTGCCCAGGTCCTTGTCGATCCACGGGATCAGGTTGCCGGCCAGCGGCGCGCCGAATTGCTTGATTTCATCCGGGGAATAGCCGTGCTGGGTGGCCAGCACCTGGCGGTCGATTTCCAGGATGGCGGAAGCGGGGTTGTCCAGCAGCGCCTTGACGGAACCGTTGATGGTGCCAAATTGCGTCAGCAGTTCGCGCATGTGCTGCGCGCCGCCGCCCGATGCCGCCTGATAAGTCATCGACGTCATCCAGTCGATCAAATCGTGCTGGAACAGGCCGCCCAGGCCCATCATCATGCACGATACGGTGCAATTGCCGCCGATGTAGTTCTTGACGCCCTTGCCCAGCGCATCCTTGATGACGTGCAGGTTGACGGGGTCGAGCACGATGACGGCGTCTTTTTCCATGCGCAAGGTCGAGGCCGCATCGATCCAGTAGCCATTCCAGCCCGCTGCGCGCAGCTGCGGGAAGACGGCGCTCGTGTAGTCGCCGCCCTGGCAGGAAATGATGATGTCGCACTTGGACAGTTCGGCGATGTTGTTGGCATCCTTGAGGATGGTTTCATTCTTCGCCATGGCCGGCGCCGCGCCGCCCGTGTTCGAGGTGGTGAAAAACACCGGTTCGATGTGGGCGAAATCGCCCTCTTCCTGCATGCGTTGCATCAGGACCGAACCGACCATACCGCGCCAACCTACCAAGCCAACTAATTTCATTACCATTCCTCAAGATGAGACGGCGACTGCCGTCATTAGACTATTTTATCCCAGTGCTTTTACAACTGCATCACCCATCGCCTCAGTACCGACCAAAGTCGTGCCCGCTTCGTGGATATCGGCCGTGCGCAAACCCTGCGCCAGCACTTGCTTGACGGCTGCCTCGATGCGGTTTGCCTGCTCTTCGCGGTTCAGCGAATAGCGCAGCATCATGGCGGCCGACAAGATCGTCGCCAGCGGATTGGCGATGCCCTTGCCCGCGATATCGGGTGCCGAACCGTGCGATGGCTCGTACAGGCCCTTGTTGTTGGCGTCCAGCGAGGCCGACGGCAGCATGCCGATCGAACCCGTCAGCATGGCGGCAGCGTCCGACAAGATGTCGCCGAACATGTTGCCCGTCACCATGACGTCGAATTTCTTTGGCGCCCGCACCAGTTGCATGGCCGCGTTGTCGACATACATATGATCAAGCGCAACATCCGGGTATTCCTTGTGCACGTCGGTGACGATGTCTTTCCAGAACTGGAAGGTTTCCAGCACGTTCGCCTTGTCCACGCTGGTGAGGCGCTTGTCGCGCTTTTGTGCCGCCTGAAAAGCCACATGGGCGATGCGGCGGATTTCGCCTTCCGCATAGCGCATGGTGTCAAAACCTTCGCGCTGACCCTTGAACGGACCGTCCGGGCACTCGCGCACGCCACGGGGCTGGCCAAAATAAATGTCGCCCGTCAATTCACGGATAATCAAAATGTCCAGGCCAGACACCACTTCCGGCTTCAGGGTCGAGGCGCCCGCCAGTTCCGGATACAAAATGGCCGGACGCAGGTTGGCGAACAGGCCCAGGTTCCTGCGCAAGCCCAAAATCGCCTGTTCCGGACGGAACTGGCGCTCGAGGTTGTCGTACTGGTAGTCGCCCACGGCGCCGAACAGCACGGCATCGGCCGCTTTCGCCAGCGCCAGCGTGCCTTCCGGCAGCGGGTGGCCATGGGCCGCATAGCCGGCGCCGCCCACGGGCGCCGTTTCCAGCTCGAACGATTCGCCCAGCACATTCAAGACCTTGACGGCTTGCGCGACGATTTCAGGACCGATGCCGTCGCCGGGTAAGATTGCAATTTTCATGGAATGATCTTTAGATAACGTTGGCCAGCCAAGGCTGATTAGTCAGATGCCGTTCTTCGAAGGCGCGGATATCGTCGGCGTGACGCAAGGTCAGGCCGATATCGTCGAGGCCATTCATCAGGCAATATTTGCGGAAGGCGTCGATCTCGAACGGGTACGACACGGAACCATTGCTGGTGCGCACGCATTGCTGCTCCAGGTCCACCACCAGCTTGAAGCCGGGGAACGCCTTGACTTCATTGAACAGGTGCTCGACCTGGCTTTCCGACAGCACGATGGGCAGCAAGCCGTTCTTGTAGCAATTATTGAAGAAGATGTCGGCGAACGAGGGCGCGATGATGGCGCGGAAGCCATACTGATCGAGTGCCCACGGCGCGTGTTCGCGCGAGGAACCGCAGCCGAAATTCTTGCGCGTCAGCAAGATCGAGGCGCCCTGGTAGCGCGGCTCGTTGAGCACGAACTCCGGGTTCAGCGGGCGGCGGCTGTTGTCCTGGCCCGGTTCGCCATGGTCGAGATAGCGCCATTCGTCGAACAGGTTGGGGCCGAAGCCGCTGCGGTGGATCGATTTCAGGAATTGCTTCGGGATAATCGCGTCGGTGTCGACGTTGGCGCGGTCCAGCGGGGCGACCAGGCCTTCGTAAATCGTAAATTTATCCATGCTGTTTCTACTCGGTAGGACGCGCGGCGCTGGGCGCCGGCACGTCACGGTTTATTTTCCGCCGGCGCCAGTGACGACCTGGCCGACTTTCTGCACATCGCGGCCGATGCCGGAGACGGTGTTGCAGCCAGACAGGATCACGGTGGCGATGAGGAGGGCGAAGAGTTTTTTCATGATGATTTCTTGATAGTAAGTAAGGGACTGGGAACGCTAGTGTAAACCAGCGGCGCCAGTCCCTGCCGTCATCGCAAGCCCCGCACGTCGACAAAGTGGCCGGCGATACCCGCCGCGGCCGCCATCGCGGGCGACACCAGGTGGGTACGGCCGCCCTGCCCTTGCCGGCCTTCAAAGTTGCGGTTCGAGGTCGAGGCACAGCGTTCGCCCGGTTCCAGGCGGTCCGCATTCATGGCCAGGCACATGGAGCAACCCGGTTCGCGCCATTCGAAGCCGGCATCCTTGAAGATGCGGTCCAGGCCTTCGCGTTCGGCCTGATCCTTGACGAGGCCGGAACCGGGCACGACCAGCGCCAGGGTCACGTTCGAGGCGCGGTACTTGCCGCGCACCACGGCGGCGGCCGCACGCAAATCCTCGATGCGCGAATTGGTGCAGGAACCGATGAAAACCTTGTCGATACGTACGTCGGTGATCGGCGTGTTCGGTTTGAGGGCCATGTAGACCAGGGCTTTTTCGATGGCGTCGCGCTTGACGCTGTCTTTTTCATTGTCCGGATCTGGCACGCGGCCATCGATGCCGATGACCATTTCCGGCGACGTGCCCCATGTCACTTGCGGTTGAATCTCTTGCGCGTTGAGCGTGACGACGAGGTCGAAACGGGCGCCCGGGTCCGAATGCAGGGTGCGCCAATAGGTCACGGCCCGTTCCCAGTGCGGACCGGCCGGCGAAAACGGACGGCCCTTGACGTAATTGATGGTGGTGTCGTCCACGCCGATGATGCCGGCGCGCGCGCCCGCCTCGATGGCCATGTTGCACACCGTCATGCGCCCTTCCATCGACAGCGCGCGGATGGCCGAGCCGCCGAACTCGATACAGTAGCCCGTGCCGCCGGCCGTGCCGATCTTGCCGATGATGGCCAGCACGATATCTTTCGCTGTCACGCCGGCCGGCAAGGCGCCGTCGACCTGCACCAGCATGGATTTGGATTTCTTTTGCAGCAAGGTCTGCGTGGCCAGCACGTGCTCCACTTCGGACGTGCCGATGCCGTGCGCCAGCGCGCCGAAGGCGCCGTGCGTGGACGTGTGCGAATCGCCGCAGACGACCGTCATGCCGGGCAGGGTCGCGCCCTGTTCCGGGCCGATCACATGCACGATACCCTGGCGCTTGTCGTTCATGTTGAAGTAGGTCAAGCCGTAGTGCTTGGCGTTCTTGTCCAGCGTTTCCACCTGCAGGCGCGAAACGGGGTCGGCAATGCCGTCGACCCGGCTGGTGGTGGGCACGTTATGGTCGGCCACGGCCAGGTTGGCGGAAATGCGCCACGGCTGGCGGCCCGCCACGCTGAGGCCATCGAAGGCTTGCGGGCTGGTGACTTCGTGCAGCAGGTGCCGGTCGATGTACAGAATTGTCGTGCCATCATCTTCGGCCCGAACAACGTGGGATTCCCAAAGTTTGTCGTAAAGCGTCTTCATCATGATTTATGCAGCGTTGCCACAGCCTGTTTAAGTGATCAAGTGATACCAGGTCATACGGTGATCCACAAGGATTATGCCATATATTGGGGAATACAGAACCGAAACAGGTAAAAGCGTGGGATTGGCGATACAAAGTTCGGCTCATTTGTTCGATATGGGCGAAAAATTGCCGATATCGCCTTACTGGCGGCATACCGGCCCCGTCCGCACGCAGGCCGCCGAACGAGTCACGGCGCGGTCAAAAAAATGATATTTTTTACTCAATCTTTCGTGTATTGTATTTCGACAATAATGACCGGCGCGCGCAAGCGCACGCGCCCACAACCGATGGGGACCTGAATGAAACTGCACTTCTGGGCGCTGGCCGCCCTCACCCTGGCCAACACGCATGCGCTGGCCGCCGCGCCGGGAGAAACCTGCGTGCGGGACTTGCGCGCGATTACTCCCTTCCTGCTGGAAAATGATACGGGCGCACGCGCCCACCTGGCGCAAAAGGGCCAGGCCTACTTCGACCTGGCGCTGGCCACGGCCTCCACGGCGGCGGCCAGCGCGGCCGACGACAAAGCTTGCAACGCGATCCTGGGAAACTATCTGGGCATGTGGCGCAAGAGCCATTTGTATGTGAAGCCGGGCAGCGTGCAAGAGATTGCCAAGCCGGCGCCAGCCAGGCCGAACGTGGCGAGCCAGGCAGCCCCGTCGAAGGAGCCGGCGCTGCAAATCTTGTCTGACGCGACGGTGCTGCTGAGCCTGCCCAGCTTTCACGACCCCTACCGCGCCGCCGTGGCCGCCCTGCTCGATACGCATCGCGCGGTACTGGCAGCGCGTCCCAACTGGATCATCGACGTGCGCCGCAACGCCGGCGGCAGCGACAGCACGTATGCGCCGCTGCTGCAATGGATCAGCTCAGACGAGATGGTCAGCGTGGGCGCCGAATGGCTGTCCACGCCGGCCAATATCGCGAGCCAGGAAAAAATCTGCGCGCTGGTGGCACCCGGCGACCAGGACTGCATCGACTTTGCGACCCAGGCCGTGAAACAGATGCGCACGGTCAAGCCTGGCGACTACGTGCCACAGGAAAATGACGAACTCATCAGCTATGCCCGCGTGAGCGCGCAGGAGCCGCGCCGGCCCGCACGCGTGGCCGTGCTGATGGACAGCGAGTGCGCCAGTTCCTGCGAGGAATTCCTGCTGGCGGCGCGGCAAAGTTTTCATGTCAAATTGATCGGCCGCAACAGCGAAGGCGCGCTCGACTATTCCAACCTGCGCCTGCACGCCCTGCCTTCCGGCGTGCGCGAGTTGCAATACGCGACCTCGCGCTCGGCCCGGCTGCCGCATCTGCAAGTGGACCTGGGCGGCATCATGCCCGACATCTACCTGCCGCCGCCGAAGGACGAAGCGGGGCGCGCCCAGGAAATCGTGCGCGTGCAGCGCTGGCTGGAAGGCGGCACGCTACGCCCTAACAACATTTGACACCGCTGGCGCCATAAAAAAAGCCCGCCATACCTGGCGGGCTTTCCAAAGAATACAGCGACACTTACGTCAGGCAGCTAAACGCACGCTACCTCGACAACCATCCATCAGGAACGACAGGCCGACTACCAGCACCAGCTCGCCTTCAGCCGAGCGGGCCGTGCCCGTGATGCCTTCCACGGTGATGGCCGTCATCGGCTTGATCACCAGGTCGGCCGTGCCATCGACGGCTTCCACGGCGAGAATGTACGGCTGTGGCGCAGCGACCACGATGCCGACGCGCTCGCTGCACGATTCGTAGCCCAGCGAGCCGGCCAGCGAGCGCACAGGCAATGGACGTCCCTGGTCTTTCAGCACGGGCGCGCCGCCCACTTCCATGAAAGTTTCCGGCAATTCGACGACGCGCTGCACCACGGCCATCGGCAGCGCCAGCGCGGCGCCCGAGGTCGACACAAGCATGGTCGGCACGATCGACAGTTCGATCGGCAGGCGGATGGCGAACTTGGTGCCCTTGCCCAGCGCCGATTCAATGTGGATGGCGCCGCGGTTTTTCTCCACGGCCGTTTTCACCACGTCCATGCCCACGCCGCGGCCGGAAACGCTGGACGCGACTTCCTTGGTCGAGAAGCCCGGCAGGAACACCAGCTGGAAGCATTCGTCGTTGCTCAATTGCGCGTTTTCGCTGATCAAGCCCTTTTGCTGGGCCTTGCTGCGCAGGAAGGCCGGATCCATGCCCTTGCCATCATCCTGCAGCACGATCATGACACTGTTGGCTTCCTGCCAGGCTTTCAGCGAAATATACGATTTGGCGGGCTTGCCGGCAGCCAGGCGCGCTTCCGGCGATTCGACGCCATGGTCGAGCGAGTTGCGCAGCATGTGCACGAGCGGATCGTACAGGCTGTCGACCACCACGCGGTCGACTTCCGTTTCCGCGCCTTCGATGGTCAGTTCGACATCCTTGCCCAGATCCTTGGCCAGCTCGCGCACCAGGCGCGGGAATTTCTGGAACAGGCGGCCGACAGGCTGCATGCGCGTGGCCAGGGTGGCCCGCTGCAGTTCCGTCGAGTAACGCGAAGCGCGTTCCAGGGTTTCCGCCAGGGTCGCCATCAAGGTGGCGGCCTGGCCTTCGAATTTGAATTGCAGCAAGCGCTCGAGCAGCACGGCAGCCTGGTTGGCGGCCTGCACGGATTCGCCGGCCACTTCCAGCAAGGCGTCGAGCTTGACGGCGTCGACGCGGATGCTGTCTTCCTTGACGGGCGCGGCATGGCGCACTTCCGGACGCTCTTCGCGGCGTTCGGCGCCATCCCAGGCCTTGGCGACCGGTTTGGCGGCAGCAGCGGCAGCAGCAGGCGCGGCGACCACGGCGGCAGGCGCAGCGGCGACGACGGACACCGGCGGCGCTGCTGCGACGCGATTACCCTCGGGCACGACGGCGTTATACATGCCTTCCCAGTCCAGGCCATCGATGCTGGCAGTGGCAACGGCGGCGGCAGGCGCGGCCACGACGACTTCGACAACCTCGGCAACGGCAACTTCCGCCACCAAGGCGGCAGCTGGCGCAGGCGCGTCCATGCCCTTGCCTTCGATGGCGTTCGTCAGGATGTGTTCCAGCTCTTCGGGCATGGCCGGCAAGCTTTCCGGCGCGGCGCCATTCGCCAGCTCCGTCAGCTGGTCGGCCACGAATCCGGACGCTTGCAGCGCCGCCTCGATGGCGATCGGCGTCACGGGCGCGGCACCCGTGCGCAAGGCGTCGAACAGGTTTTCCGTCAGATGGCAGGCTGCCACCAGCGCGGGCAAGCCCATGAAGCCGGCGCCACCCTTGATGGTGTGGAAGGAACGAAACACGGCATTCAGTGTTTCCTTGTTGTCAGGATCACGCTCGAGGCGCAATAAGTGCTCTTCAACATTAACCGCAAGATCCATCGCCTCAACGACGAAATCCTTGAGCATATCGTCCATTAGAATCCCAAATCCGCAAGAAGGTCGTCTACATTATCCTGGTCCAGCGCCACCGACGGCACGGACGGGCCCTGCATCAGCGGCGCGTCCTGCTTCTGTGCGAGTTTCTCGCGCACTTCGGCCGGCGCGTTGTCGCGCAGCAGCTGAGCCAACTCGTGCTCCACCGTCTTGGTGATGTTGACCACTTTTTTGATCAGCTGGCCCGTGATGTCCTGGAAGTCCTGGGCCATCATAATTTCCAGCAAGCGTGCTTTTTCCGCTTCCGTCGCTTCGGCAACGGCTTGCGCGAACTGGCGCGAATCGCCGGCCAGAGCCTTGAATTCTTCCAGGCTCAGCTTGCCGTCGAACAAGGCTGTCCAGCGGCCGTCCATGTCCTTGGCTTTCTTCGACAACACGTCTTGCGCCGGCATGCCTTCGTCGAGCGTATTCAGTACCTTGTTGGCGGCCTGCTCCGTCAGGGTGGCGACATATTCGAGGCGGTCCTGGGCATCGACGATCTGCGACGACGCTTCCGTCAACGCCTTGTCGTAGCCCAGTTCACGCAGCGAATCGTGCAGCAGGCGCACGATGCCGCCCAGGCGCTCGAACATCGGCTTGTCGGACTGGTCGACAGGATCTGCCGCCTCGCCATGCGCGTCGGCGCTGGCCACGGGGGCCGCTTGCGCAGCGGCTGGCGCGGCAGCCACCGGCGCCGCTGCGGCTGCCGGGACGGCGGCGCTGGCCGACACGGAGTCGAACAGCGCGTCAAAATCATCATCCGCGATCACGGCAGGAGCGGGCGCGGCGGCGGGCGCCGGCGTGGCTGCGGCCGCGCTTTGCGCGGATACTTCATCGAATAATGCATCGAAATCATCAGCGGCGTTGGTCATATCCCTGCTTCTCCATAATTTGTCAAAATTCCGCCTGAACTGTGCGTTTTACAGACTGATACCCACAATTTCTCGATTAAGATGATTTGAGGCAATACCGCTGCGATGGTGCGAGTGTAGCAGGGCGCCGCCCTGTTGGTAAATCTCAAAACGCGCTTCCTGGTGCAAAGCGGGTCCACAAGAGCTTTTCCGCCAGGAAATAAGTGTTCCTGCTGTTGTATTTTGAAATACTACCATTGGCGTGCGTGCAAGACCACGCGCGACATGACAAATCCTGCCTCCGGGCGCCTGCGCAACAGCCTCGCACGGCCATCGTTGCAGCTAAACACGATCTTTCTGCCAATGTTGTCTATACTGAAGGTGCAGTAGTATTGATAATTATCAAGTCTTTACATGAATACAATGCTGCCGCCACGTCTACAATAAGAGGCGTTGCGCGCGCTGAGTCACTGCCAAAGGACCTGCCATGTATAAGAAAATTCTGATCGCCACGGACGGCTCCACCGTCTCCAACTTGACGGCCTGTGCCGGCGTTGCCTTTGCCGAACAGATGCACGCCGACATCCTTGCCGTGTACGTGGCGCCCGAGTACCAGTACCCGGTGTACATCGAAATCATTCCACCGAGCTATCCCAGCGAAGAGGAATACCGCATCGCCATGCGCAAGGCGGGCGCCGACCACTGGCAGCCCATCCTCGACGCGGCCGCCAAGCGGGGTCTGCAGGCGACGGGCTTGACGGCCTTTTCCGACAGCCCGGCCCTGAAAATCGTGGAAGTGGCGCAATTGCAGCAATGCGACCTGATCTTCATGGGCTCGCACGGCCGCAGCGGCTGGGGGCAGTTACTGCTGGGCAGCGTGACCAACAAGGTGCTGTCGCACTCGAAACTGCCCGTGCTCGTGCACAGGCTGATCAAGGAACCCCCGGCAAAATAAGGGGTCACATGGCCACGAAGGCCGCCGTCGCCGGCGCACCAAGAAAAAGGCAAACGTGCGGCCACTTCAGTTAAAATGACAACATTTCTCGTTTCTTAACATTTGATTGTCCGGTGACGGACAGAGCAGATTACACGCCACCAGATTGCCCGCCTATGATACGTATTGTGATTGCCGACGACCACACCATCATGCGTGAAGGATTAAAGCGCATCCTTGACGGCGCGCCGGATATCGACATCGTGGGTGAAGCCATCGACGGTTTTGAAGTCCTCAACCATGTGCGCCAGGGCGGCTTCGACCTGTTGCTGCTCGACCTGTCGATGCCGGGCCGCAGCGGCGTCGACCTGATCCGGCAAATCCGCAGCGAGGCGCCCAAGCTGTCCATCCTGATCCTCACCATGCACGAGGAAGAACAATATGCGGTGCGCGCCATCCGCGCCGGCGCGCAAGGCTATCTGACCAAGGAAAGCGCGGGCACCCAGCTCGTGGGCGCCATCCACAAGGTGGCGTCGGGCCGTCCCTATATCAGCGCCGAGGTGGCGGAGCAACTCGTGCTCAACATCATGATGCCGAATGAAAGCTTGCTGCACAAACAGTTGTCGGACCGCGAATTCGAAGTCTTTTCCCTGCTGGTGGCAGGCAAGTCGATCACGGAAATTGCCAACAACCTGCACCTGAGCGTCAAAACGGTGAGTACGCACAAGACGCGCATCATGCAAAAAATGGGTATGAGTTCGCTGTCGGAAATGGTCCAGTATGCCGTCGCGCACCGCCTGCTTTCCCCCTTCAAGACCTAAGTCCGGCGGCGCGCGCCCGCGCGTCGACTGTAGGAACAATCCTACTACATCTACCACAGCTCCTACTGCCATATTCAGCCACTGCTGATATTAATTGCATACGGTTGTTGGCATACTGAAACCAGTAATCAAGTTGCTGGGAAGTTATTTCATCACACAGCAAGTCTTCAGCGAATTGAGCATTACCTGCCTGAACGCGCGCCGCCGGCCCTTGCCCGCCCGCCGTCCCGCGCACCCCGTTATTCAACTCTGAACTACCTGTCACCAGGAGATGAACATGCTGTCCACGCAAACGCCCGACACCCGCGCCGCCTCACCATCGCTGCCCCCCTCCTCTCCGATGGAAGCGGGGCGCCAGCGCCAGGGCCGGCTCTGGTCGAACCTGAAGGAGGTGTGCGACCTGCTGCATATCTCCAGCGCCTGCACCATCGCCGCCGACGAACTGCTGTTCCAGCACGTGCAATTCAAGACGGGCCAGCGCGTGCACACGATCGGCCAGCCGTTCGACACCCTGTACATCGTCAATTCAGGCTTCCTGAAAACCGTGCTTATCGATGAATTCGGCAATGAGCAGGTGCTCAGCTTTCCCATGAAGGGCGACATGCTGGGCGTCGACGGCATCCACTCGCGCCATTACTCCTCGGAAGCGGTGGCCCTGTCCGACTGCGACCTGATCCTGCTGCCGTTCAAGAAGCTGACGGCGCTGGGCAGAGTCCACCTGGAACTGGAAAACGTCATGTACGGCGTGATGAGCCGCGAACTGGTGCGCGAGCAAGCCATGATCGGCATGCTGGGCGCCCTCAGTGCCGAAGCCCGCGTGGCCCGCTTCCTCGTCTCGCTGGCCGACCGCTTTGCGCAGATGGGCTATTCGAGCAAGCTGTTCAACCTGCGCATGACGCGCCATGAAATCGGCAGCTATCTGGGCCTGACCCTGGAAACGGTGAGCCGCACCTTGTCCGCCTTCAATGAAATCGGCCTGATTACGGTTGACCAGCGCACCATCGGCATCAAGGATCCGGACGCCCTGAAAACCCTGCGCCGCCTGCCGCCGTCGCGCTCGCGCGCCAAGCAGCTGGCCGCCGCCAAGCTCAAGGCTGACACCACCGCCGCCGCCAGCGCTTCGGCGCAATTGCTGGCTACTATTTAGCGCCATCCCGATTTCCTCAAGCTTGGCACAGGCTTGACCCGGCCAAGGCGCACAACGCCTTGCCGGGTCTTTTTTGCCGCCCCCGTCTCCCGCGCCGCTCCTGCGGCCAGCTTTGCGCAGCACGATCATCCACGCTGCCATGTCACCATAAAAAAGCACGGATTCCGCACAAATAAGCCTTGCTTTTCGGGCCACATTCAACAATAATGCAAATACGAATCATTCTCAACTGAGATAAAGAAAGCCCAACATGCAAAGCTCAAAACCAGCCTTGATCCAGGATGCCGCTACCGCCCACGTCCGCCCTCCCGTCAGCATGGCCCAGCCGACGCGCCGCATCACCAGCGAAGCGCTGCTGCAGCAAGGTCGCGAAGTGGAGATTGAGCACAGCGGCAAGATCTATCGCCTGCGCGTCACCCAGTTGAACAAGCTGATCCTGACTGCCTGAAGCAGCACGGCAGCCAGTCACCACACTCGCCAGCCAGTCGCGCCCCGTGCGCGCAGCCAGCCAAACCACCGCACAGGAGTGTTTGATGGCGAACGACCGACCTTCCCCGATGTTTCCCTCCCCGCAAGGCCAACAGCCTGAATTGCTGCTGTCGGCCGTGCTGCACCTGATGTCGCACTACCATGCGGGCAGTCCCTGCGAGAAACTGGCCGGTGTCATCGAACGCCATCTGCAAGTACTGTCGAGTTCGCCCGGCCTGGGCCCCGTGCTGCAAGCGACGTGCCAGCAACTGTCGCAGCAATGGGCCGCCCTGGTGGCGCTGCACAAGCCCGCGCCGCCCAGGACCTCCTTGCTGGATCGCCTGGCACGCATGCTGAGCGCCAAGCGCCCTGCCTCGCCCCTGCCGCAATAATTTCTTTTCCATCCCCACCGTCCAACAGGATATCGCCATGTGTGACAAAGACCAGTCCCTGCCCGTCATCAGCAATTGTTCCAGCGGCGGGGCCGACACGGCCGCGCTCGCTTCGCGCCGCCGCCGGCTGTGGGAACTGTCGCATACCTGTCATTGCCCGTTGGTCGGCGTGGGTTTACCCTTGGGATACCTGCGCAAGCTGGTGGGCAAGATGACGGGCGGGCGCGTGCTGGCCGACGATTACGAAGTGCACGTGGGTGCCGTGACGGAATGCGGCGCGCGCAACCGACTGTCCGAAGCGCTGCAAAAGGAACTCGAACGCCGCTACGCTCCCGTGATCCTGCGCTTTCGCGGCGCCAAGACGACGGCGCAAGTGGCCGAACTGTGGCGCACGGCGGTCGCCAACGGCAACGTGTCGGGCGCTTTCTGGGCCGGACTGACGCACCCGCGCTGCGATGCCGAGCTGGAAGAGCAGATGTGCCGCGACCTGCACATGATCCAGCACCAGGCCGGCGCCTGCGTGCGCGCCGACATGGGCAAGTTTACGGCCTTGCAGGAAGAAAATGCACGCCTGACGCACGAACTGGCCAAGCTGCAACAACGCAGCCAGGCCGCACTGATGGAAAAGACGGGCGAGCTGGAACGCCAGGAAGCCGTGCTGCTGCGCACGCGTGCCGAGGCCATAGGCAAGGATAGCGTGATCGACGGCTTGCGCGCGGAACTGGCGCAATTGCAGGCGGCCATCCCGGCACTGGAATCGCGCACGCGTCTGGTCGAACGCCTGGCGCAAATGGATGAGCGCGAAAAGGAATTGCGCCAGCAAATCGTGGAATTGAAGCAGGCCCAGCCACGTCCAGGCGCGGTCGCGCCGCCGCCGGCGCCGAAGCTGGAAGTGCCGACGGGCGGCAAGCTGAAAATGCCGATCCGCCTCGTCGATCAAAGCGTCTTGTGCGTGGGCGGACGCAGCGGCAATGTCGCCACCTACCGCGCCCTGATCGAACGGGTCGGCGCGCAGTTTGCCCACCACGACGGCGGCCTGGAAGACAATGCCAACCTGCTCGACTCGAGCCTGGCGGCGGCCGACCTGGTGATTTGCCAGACGGGCTGCATCAGCCACAGCGCCTACTGGCGCGTCAAGGATTATTGCAAGCGCACGGGCAAGCGCTGCGTCTTCATCGACAACCCCAGCATTTCCAGCCTGGCACGGGGCTTGCAGGAAGTCAGTGGCGAGATGGAGCCAGCCGTGCTGGACGCCTCCGACTAAGCCAGGCCCAAGCTTAGGCCTGCAGCTGTTGCGCGATGGCCTCGCGCAACAGCGCATCATCGACCGTGGTGTCGGGCGCGAAACGCCCCACCACCTTGCCGTCCTTGCTGATCAAAAACTTCTCGAAATTCCACAGCACGTCGCTGGGCTGCTCCTGCGTGATGCCGTAGCCGGCCAGCTTGGCGCGGAAATCGCTGCCCGGCTTTTCCTGCGCCCGCGGCTGCTCCTGCACCAGGCGCTGGTACAGCGGATGCTGGCCAGGGCCCTTGACGACGATTTTTTCAAACATGGGAAATTGCACGCCAAACGTGCCACGGCAAAAGTCGGCGATCTCGGCATTGCTGCCCGGCTCCTGCGCGCCGAATTCATTGGCGGGAAAACCTGCCACCACCAGGCCCTCGGCCTGCTTGTCGGCGTAGAGTTTTTCCAGGCCTTCGTACTGCGGCGTCAAGCCGCAGGCGGAGGCGACATTGACCACCAGCACGACCTTGCCGCGATACGCGTCCAGGCTGGTGGGCTCGCCATTGATGCGGCGCAAGGGAATGTCGTAAATGCTGTCGCTCATGATGGTTCTCCCTGGATGAAACAATCATGATAGCCGTGTGCGCGCGAACGCGCTGGCGGCGTCAAAAACTCAGTAGACGTCGCGCCGGTAGCGCCCTTCGGCCGCCAGCGCGTCGAGCGCGGGCCGCCCCAGGATTTCCTGCAGGGCCAGGTCGACGCCGCCCGCCATGCCGGCCAGGCTGCCGCAAATGTAGATAGCCGCGCCCTGTTCCAGCCACAGTTTCACCTCGTCGGCATTGCCGCGCAGGCGGTCCTGCACGTAGGTTCGCTCTGCCTGATCGCGCGAAAACGCCAGGTCCAGGCGCGGCAGATCGCCACTGGCATGCCAGCGCTCAATTTCTTCGCGATAATGGAAATCGTGGGCCAGGTTGCGCTCGCCAAAGATCAGCCAGTTGCGCCGCTGCCCTGCCAGCACGCGGCTTTTCAAATGCCCGCGCAAGCCGGCGATGCCGCTGCCGTTGCCGATCAAAATCAATGGCCGCTGGGCATTGTCTTCCAGGCGGAAGCGTTTGTGCTGCCGCAAGCGCAGCTGCACCACGTCGCCCACTGCGGCTTGCGCCGTCAGCCAGCCCGAAGCCAGGCCCAGGCTGCCATCGGGATGCGCATGCTGGCGTACCAGCAAGTGCACGCCGCCATCGCGCGGGATCGAGGCGATCGAGTATTCGCGCGGCTGCGACGGGTCGGCAGGCGCCGTCACCTGCACCAGGTCGCCCGACTGCCAGTCAGGCAAGCTGCCCGCCACGGGCGCCAGTTCCACGTGATAAATGGCGCCGCCGGCGCTGCCAGGATTCAGCAACTGCCTTTGCGTCAGACGCCAGTCGCCAAAGGCGGGCGCGCTCCAGTCGGGCGCGTCGCTGGTGCCGGCCAGGTGGCTCAGGTGCTGGAACCATTGCTCGATGGCGGCACTGGCGCTGCGGTCGACTTCGATGCGCTGGAACAGGCGCGACGCACCCTGCGCGGCCAGCCAGGCGTCGAGCGCGCGGCCGAAGCCGCAGAACTGGCCATAGCTGCGGTCGCCCAGGGCCAGCACGGCGTAATGCAATTGCGGCAGCGCCAGCTCACCCGTCATCAGGCGGCCCATGAAGGCCGCCGCATTGTCGGGCGCATCGCCTTCGCCATACGTGCTGACCAGGAACAAGGCCCGTTCCGCTTGTTGCAGATCAAAGGCCGTGAGTTCGGCCAGCGCGCACAGGCGCACGGGGATGCCGGCCAGTTGCAGGCTCTGCGCCGTTTGCGTAGCCAGTTCCTCGGCATTGCCCGTCTGGCTCGCATACGCCACCAGCCAGGCGGGACTGTTTGCCAGCGCCGCCCTGGCGGCGTCGGACGCGCGGCGCTTGGCGCGCGCGCGCAGCCAGGGCGCCAGGCACACGCCCGCATAACTGAGGGACAGGGCGGCCAGCAAGGCCAGCCGCGTCGTATCGTGCGTAAAAATCATGGAATTAATCGTTCATTCGTCGAGCATGGCCAGCATGTGGCTGCTCAGCGTTTCATGGTAGCCATCGCCGTCGCGCTGCAGGAAGCGCGCGGCCAGGCCCTGCTCTTCGGCCAGCGCCATGCCGGCCTCGACACCCAGCACGGTCAGGGCCGTCGACCAGGCATCGGCCGCCATGCATTCGGCATGCACGACGGTGACGGAAGCGAGTTGATTGGCGATCGGCATGCCGCTGCGCGGATCGATGGTGTGTGAGAAACGCGCTGAGCCATCCTGGAAGAAACGCCGGTAGTCGCCCGACGTCGCCACGGACAGGCCATGCAGCGCCAGCAGCATTTCCGGCGGATGCTGTGCAGTATCGGCACTATCGGCAGCGCCATCGACCTGTTCCAGCATCACCCACCACGGCTGGCCGTCGGGCTTGCAGCCTGCGCCGCGCAGCTCGCCGCCCACTTCGACCAGGTAATGATGGATGCCCTGGCTCTCCAGGTAGCGAGCCAGGCGGTCCACGCCATAGCCCTTGGCCACGGCGGACAAATCGAGCTGCAAGCCGCCCGGCTGGCGCGCGCGGCGGGCCGGCAAATCGAGTTCCAGGCGGCGGCGCTGGCGCTGCGACAGCAGCAACGCCACGGTATCGTCTTTCGGCGGCAGGAAACCCGGCTCATCGTAGCGGTTGCGGGGGCCGAAGCCCCACAGGTTGACGAGGGCGCCGGCGCACGGGTCATACGCGCCGCCGGACGCTTGCGACACGTGCATGGCAAAGCCCAGCACCTCGCAAAACGCGGCAGGCAAGCTATGCCAGCTGCCGGGTTCGGCCCGGTTGAAGCGGCCCAGGTCGGACTCGTCGCTCCAATGGCTCATTTGCGCTACAACAAGATCCAGCTGCTGCTGCAAGCCCTGCTGCAAGTCGGCGCTGCCCGCGCGTCCCGGCATGGCGGACTCCAGCAGGCGCACCGACCAGCTGGTGCCCATCGACAAGCCGCGCAAGTCCCGGATCGCGGCGCCGGGCGGCGCGACCTGATCGGAAATATGCTGCGGCAGCAGGACCCGGCGCATCGGAAACCTTGTGAACAGGCCGCCGCTTACTGCGGCAGCACTTCCACGGTGGCCGCGTACGTCATGCGGCGCTCGGGCATCACCGGCGGCTGGCCGGCCACGGCCGGGGCGGCCGCTGGCCAGGTGCTGCTCAGGTAATACATGCCGGCAGCCGGCACGGTAAACGTGATCTCGCCCTTGGCATCCGTGCTCTGGCGGATTTCACCGAGCACGCCACGGTAGCGCACGCCGCCTGGCACCAAGCTGAAGGCCTGGTTCGCTGCCGGCTTGCCGTCGACCAGGAAGCGCCACGTGGCTTTCTCGCCCGCGCGCAAGTCGTTCGGATGCGTCACTGGCACGAATTCCAGGCCCACGCCGGTCGGCTTGAACACTTCCGTGCTGGTTTCGCCATTGCTGAAGAAGGTTTCCAGGCGCGCTGCCGTGCGCGTGATTTTCAAGTCTTTCGCGTCGGCCGGCACGTCTTTCTTGAAGGTTTCCTCGTTGCCACGGAAACGCTTCTGCTCGCCATTCACGGTGTAGCTGCCCATCACGTTTTGCGACACGATGGCCGCCTTGTACGTGCCCGGCTTTTCCATTTTCACATCGAAAACGCTGCGCAAGCGGCCCGTGACCGTGTTCGCCGGCGCCACTTTCGCGCCGTCCGGGCCGATCACTTGCAGCGCGTCCAGGCGCAGCGGCTGGTGGTCGATCTCGAACAGGCCGTCGGACACGGCGGCGTCCACCGTCACCCAGGCGTCCTTGCTTTCCACCATCGTGCTCGAAGGCACCATCCAACCGCGGTGGGCGTGGGCGTTCATGGCCAGGCCGGCCAGGGCCAGGGCGATCAGGGGTTTATTGAATTGCTTGAACATGGTGTGCGCCTTATGGTTTGAGTTGGACGACGACATTGCCGAGTTCTTCCTTGCCCTTGGCAGGCACGGACTGGGCCGACTTCAGCGGCCACTGGAACGGCACGCGCACCAGTTCGCGTCCACCCGCTTCGCGCGCCGCTTCCACCACCACCTGGTATTCGCCGGCGGGCAGCTTATCGAGCAAGGCCTTGGCACCTGGGAACGTCAGGGTGTGTTCACCCGGCGCACGCGTGGCGCCGCTGACGCCGTCAACCGGCATGGCCAGGTCGCGACCGCTCTTGCGCCACCACTGGCGCATGTCCTTCAGCCACTTCTCGCCCGCCTTGTCCTTCTTTTTCACGTCATACAGCACGGTCAGGTTGCCAACCACCTTCTGGTCCGCCGTTTCCAGCCACGCCGCCACGTAGGGACGGTGGTATTCCGCTACGTTCAGTTGCGGGATTTCAATCTTGAGGGCCAGGTCGGCCGCCATCGCCGACGTACCGATCAGGGGAAGGCCAAGCGCCAGGGAGTAGCGTAATTTCATGGTGTGCCTGTAAAAAGGAAAAATAAAAACGATCAATGGATAAACAACAAGGCGATCGCGCAAGGTATCAAGATACCAAGGCCAACCATCGGCCAGGTAAATGGCCGGTTGACCGCGTGGAATTTCAAAATCAACAAACCCGTCAGGCAAAACACGATGCAGGCGCCGGCAAAAATGTCGATGAACCAGCTCCAGGCCACGCCCGTGTTACGGCCCTTGTGGACATCGTTGAGCCAGGACACCCAGCCCCG
Source organism: Janthinobacterium sp. GMG1 (assembly GCF_034427795.1). Classification (NCBI taxonomy): domain Bacteria; kingdom Pseudomonadati; phylum Pseudomonadota; class Betaproteobacteria; order Burkholderiales; family Oxalobacteraceae; genus Janthinobacterium; species Janthinobacterium sp. GMG1. The sequence goes on along the minus strand of NZ_JAXQNT010000008.1, from coordinate 157,308 downwards.
GTCCGTCAATTCATATTCGGCGGCCCCGTCTTCCAGGCCGATGCGCACCCAGGCGTCGCCGCCCGCCTTGGGCAGCGGTAAATACACTTCGTCGATCGACCATTCGGCGGGACGGCCGCCCGCGTTGAGCGACCACTGCTGCTTGAGCCAGGCTTCGGCGGCGGCCGGCATCGGTGCGTTGGCGCCATCGTGCTTGGCGGCATAGGCGGCCAGTTGCGTGACGAGGGGTGCCGGCAATTCTGCCTTCTGCCGCGTGATGGACGGCTTGGCTTCGATCTGGCCGGCGTGGTTCAGGGTGATGCCGGTAATGGCGAACAGAAACATGCCCAGCAGGCAGAGCGCCGAGCTGATCCAGTGCCATTGATGCAAATTCTTCAGCCAGACGGCGCGGCTGGCGTTGTTCTTGGCCTTGTCTGCGGCGCCCGCATTACCCATCGAGCGCTCCCGGCAAGGAGCGGGCCAGGTGGCGCGACAAGTCAGTGTGCTTCATTCCCATCCTTCAATCAAAGTTCATGCCTAATTTTCAAACAAATGATAATGATTATCATTTATTAAGTCAATACATGGGGCGCCCCGTCGGGCCAGCGTTTTGTAACAGCTTTGAAACATGGCGCGAGGCAGGCAGGCCGACGCCACTACGTAAGCTGCCGTACAGAGCCGACTGCCGCGCCCGCCTATGCTCTTGTTCAGGACAACCATCAAGGGAGCACCCCATGCAAGCGTATTCCAGCGAACAACTGGCCAGCATCGCGGCCAAAATCAAGGACGTCAAATTCGGCATGCTGACCACCAGCGATGACATGCGCACCCTCACCAGCCGGCCGTTGACGCAGCAGCAGGTCGACAGCGATGGGCACATCTGGTTCTTTGTCTCGGATGAAGCCGCCTACACGCGCGATTTGCTGAACAATCCGCAAGTCAATGTCAGCTTTGTCGACACGGGCGACAGCCTGTATGTGTCCGTCTGCGGCCACGCGCAGCTGCTGAAGGACCGCGCCAAGGCGGAGGAATTGTGGAACCCGCTCGTAAAAGCCTGGTTCCCGGGCGGACTCGACGATCCGAAGCTGTCGCTGATCAAGGTGACGATCCAGTCGGCCGAGTACTGGGATAGCAGCGCCAGCAAGATGATGCAATTCTATGAGATGGCCAGGGCCGCCATTACGGGCGAGCCGCCGAAGGACCTGGGCGAACATGGACGGGTCGACCTGTAGCGGAGCCTTCCTGATTTACCCGCGCGCATGCGGGCCAGTCGGCGTGTGCGAACACGCCTGACGGCTGGCCTTGCGGGGATGATCAGACAGTCAGGAAGGAAAGTTCAGACGCCCGTACTGCCCGTGGTGTCTGGCGCATCGTCGGCGCTCTGCCGGCTCTGCCCGGAGGAACCGGACTGGTGATGGGGCAAGCGGTCGGCGCGCCGCACTTCGCCGATGGAAAACAGATCGTCGCCAATATCGAGGCCTTGCTCGCTATCGACCAGCACAAAGTTTTCGGCCGAGTCGGCCGTGCTTTGCTTGCTGCCCGCCGTAGAAGGCGTGCCGCCTTGGCTATTGCCCGGTTGCGGCGTATTCGAGTTGCCCATAATCTTCTCCCTGATCATCAATACAAGTTGACTGCGAGGCGATTGCACGGTGATTGCACCTTGCTGGCGCAGCTATTTCATCATAGTCCATGCCTGCTGCATTGCATCAAAATTTTCGGCGACCGGACAGATGCGACCATGGCCAACGGCGTACCTGCCGCAGGCCATGCTCACTTCCTACTGCTCATGACGACTTGCTACGACTTGTTGCGCGAACCCGAGGAACCCGAGCTGGAACCCGCACCGCCGCTTTGCTTGTTGCCACTGTCGCGGTTGCCATCCTGGTTCATGCTGGCATTGTCGCGCGTACCGCTGGAGCTGGTGGCGCTTTGCCGGCTGGCATCGTTCTTGTGGCTTTGGCTGCCTGCGCGGCGTGCCTCTTCCGACGTGAATTCATGCGCCGTGCCCTTTTCATGCGCAGCACGTCCGCCTTCGCTGGCGATTTCACGCTGCTGGGCGGGATCCATGGAAGCGAAACCCCGTTTGCTGGTATCGCTTTGCTTGTTGCCGCCGCTGCTACTGCTGCTGCTACTGGTTTTACTACCTTGCTGTTTATTGTCGCTCGATGTGGCCATGATGATCTCCTTAATCGATGGAATCAGAAACAATGCAAAAAACAATGCAAACCATGCAATTCTTCCCCCTCGCATGGCAAGGGAACCGTCATCTTAGTGCGCACATGGGGCACAAGAAATAGGAGGATGGCAAGAGCGCATGTAGGATGAGTCCCGCCCACGGTGGCGCAGTTACTTTCAGTTTTCCACCAAAAGTACCAGACACTCAGCAGTTAGCAGGCAGCGGGAAAATTGCCGCGTCCGCCGTCACATACACGCGCTCGCCAACGGCGGGCCGCACCGCATGGCCGCCCGTGAACGCGCCAAACGAAGGCAAGATGGCGCGCTGCTGGCCCAGCAGGAAACACGGCAGGCGCAAGCCTCCCCCATGTCGTCCCGTCCCTGCTGCGCGCAAGTGAAACACGGGATGCACGTGACCGGCCAGTACATAGCCGGGCGCGACGGTATCCGGGTGATGGCAGAACGACAGCTTGCCCACCTGGTGCGGTTCATCGACCATGCGTATCCCCAGCGCGGCGGCCGGATCGCCCGCATGCGCATCGTGGTTGCCGCGCACCACCGTCAGACGCACGTCCGGATGGCGCGCGCGCCAGGCCAGCATGGCGGCCACGGTGGCGGGCGCATGCGCGGCGCGCGCGTGCAAGAAATCGCCGAGAAAAACGATTTCCCCGCAGGCGTAACTGGCCAGCAAGGCGTCGAGCGCCAGCAGGTTTTGCGTCGTGGTGCCGCGCGGCACGGGCACGCCCAGTGCGCGGAACGCGGCCGCCTTGCCGAAATGAATGTCGGCGATGACCAGCATCTTGCGCGCGGGCCAATACACGGCCTTGTGCGCCAGCAGCCATAGCATCTCGCCGGCCAGCTCCACCACGCAGTGCGCTTGCTGCCGCCCGCTCATGCGGCCGCCTTTTCCAGCGCGCTGACCAGTCGCGCCACCCGGTCCGACAATTTTTCCGTCGTCAGCTGTTCGCGGAAGCGCTCGACCATCAGACCGAAGGCAAAGGGCGACGCCCGCGCCAACGGCTGCAGGGAAATGCGCCGTCCATGCAGCTCGCGCAAGGTGGCGCGCAAGCGCGTCAATTCCAGTTCCTGTTCCAGCACTTCGCGCTGCGCCTGCGTGAGCAGCAAATTGGCCGCATCGTGCTTGCGGAACACCTCGAAAAACAGCGAAGACGAAGCCTGCAACTGGCGCGCGCTTTTCGGCTGGCCCGGATAGCCCTGGAACACGAGGCCGGCGATGCGGGCAATTTCGCGGAAGCGCCGCTGCGACAATTCCGTCGCGTTCAGGCTGGCCAGCACGTCTTCCAGCAAGTTGTCCGTGCTGAACAGGGCAATACCGGCGCCGCTGGCGGCCGTCAACAGCGGCGCAAAATCGACATCGTCCGCGCCCAGCAATTCAAAGCCGTAATCGTTGACGGCGATCGACAAGGTTGCCGGCTGCACGCGCGCGATGCGGTACGCCAGCAGGGACGCCAGGCCCAGGTGCACGGAGCGGCCCGCAAACGGATACACGAACAGGTGGTGGCCTTCGCGGCTGGAGAGGGTTTCCAGCAAGAGGCTGGCACGCGTGGGCAGGCTGGACCATGCTTGCTGGATGGCCAGCAGCGGCGCCAGCGCGCGCATTTCCGGCCCGCTGGCCTTCCCATCTTGCGCCAACTGCAACTGGTCCAGCACGGCATGCGCCAGTTCCGACGACAGGGGCATCTTGCCACCCTGCCAGCGCGGCACGGCGCCGCGGCTGCCCGTGGCGCGCCGCACGTAGGCCGTCATTTCGTGCACGCGCACGAATTCCAGGATGCGCCCGCCAAACAAAAAATGGTCGCCCCGCTTCAGGCGCGAGATGAACGATTCCTCGATGCTGCCGAGCCGCCCGCCGCTCATGAACTTGACCTGGATCGCCGCTTCCGACACGATGGTGCCGATGCTCATGCGGTGGCGCCGCGCCAGCGCCACGTCCGGCACGCGGTACACGCCGTCCTCATCGGGCAGCACCCGCCGGTATTCCGGATACACGGTGAGGCTTTGCCCGCCGCGCGCGACGAAGTCGAGCGCCCATTGCCACTCGTCCAGAGTGAGGTCGCGGTAGGACCAGGCCGCGCGCACTTCCTTATACAATGGGCCCGACTGGAAACCGCCGCCCAGGGCGATCGTCACCAGGTGCTGCACCAGCACGTCGAGCGGCTTGTCCGGCACGGGCCGCGCTTCCAGCTGGCCCTGCGCCAGAGCGGCGCGGGCAGCGGCCGCTTCCAGCAATTCCAGGCTGTTGGTGGGCACCAGCGTGACGCGCGAGATGCGCCCCGGCGCGTGGCCGCTGCGCCCGGCCCGCTGCACCAGGCGCGCGATGCCTTTCGCGCTGCCCACCTGCAGCACGCGCTCGACGGGCAGGAAATCGACGCCCAGGTCCAGGCTGGACGTGCACACGACGGCTTTCAGCTCACCCGATTTCAAGTGCTGTTCGACCCACTCGCGCACTTCGCGGTCCAGCGAACCGTGGTGCAGGGCGATCAGTCCCGCCCAATCGGGGCGCGCATCGAGCAGATGCTGGTACCACAGCTCGGCCTGCGACCGCGTATTCGTAAACACCAGGGTGGTGGCGCTGCCCTCGATTTCGGCGATCAACGGTTGCAGCATCTGGATGCCCAGGTGGCCACCCCAGGGAAAGCGCGTAGGGTTGACGGGGATCAAACTGTCGACGAGGATGCGTTTTTTAATTTTCCCTTCCACCAGCACGCCGGCGTTTTCCTCGCCCAGCAAGACATCCTGCGCCTGCCGCAGATTGCCCAGGGTGGCCGACAGACCCCACGTCATCAATGCGTCATTCCAGCGGCGCAAGCGGGCCAACGCCAACTGCACCTGCACGCCGCGCTTGCTGCCCATCAATTCATGCCACTCGTCAACGATCACGGTTTCCAGCAGACTGAAACGTTCCCGGGCATCCGCCTGGCTCAGCATCAATGACAGGCTTTCCGGCGTGGTCACCAGCACCTCGGGCCAGGCTTTCGCCTGCCGCGCCCGCTGCGCGGCGCTGGTATCTCCGGTGCGCGCCTCGATGCGCCAGCCGGGAGCGAGGTCGGCGCTAGAGCCTTGCAGGGCGCGCACGGTGTCGGCCGCCAGCGCCCGCATGGGCGTGATCCACAACACGCGCAAGCCCTGTTTTTTACCTTTGCGCGCCAGCCGCTCGGCACGCAGCAAGGCGCCAAACCAGACGGCATACGTCTTGCCGGAACCCGTGCTGGCATGCAGCAGACCGGATTGCCCTTGGGCGGCGGTGCGCCAGACGGCGCGCTGGAACGGGAACACGGACCAGTCGCGTGCGGCAAACCACGCGTCGATGCGCTGCGCCAGCGCGCTTTTGCTCATGTGGCCTGGGCCAGCATGGCCTTCAGGGTGGCCAGCGTATCCGCCTCGGCGATGGCCTTGTCGTCACGCCGGCGCAGGATGCGGGGAAAGCGCACGGCGATGCCCGCCTTGTGGCGGCTGGACGCGGCGATGCCTTCGAAGCCGATTTCGAACACCATGGTCGGCTGCACGCTGCGCACGGGGCCGAATTTTTCTATCGTCGTCTTGCGGATGGCGGCGTCCACTTGCGCGATCTCGGCATCCGTCAAGCCCGAATACGCCTTGGCGAACGGCACCAGCTTGCGTTCCTCGCCACCTTCACCACCCTCCTCATCCCAGACGGCGAACGTGTAATCCGTGTACAGCGACGCGCGCCGGCCGTGGCCCGCCTGGGCGTAGATCAGCACGGCGTCGACGGCATACGGGTCGATCTTCCATTTCCACCACGTGCCCACGTCTTTCGTGCGGCCCACGCCATACGCGGCTGACACGGCCTTGAGCATCAAGCCTTCCACGCCGCGCGCCCGCGATTCGCTGCGGATGGCCGCCAGCGCATCCCAGCTTGCCGCCTCGATGCGCGGCGACAGACGCAGCGCGGGAGCATTTACCTGGGCCACCACGCTTTCCAGCAGCACGCGGCGTTCCAGCTGGGGCAGCTGGCGGACATCGACGCCATCCATTTCCAGCACATCGTAGGCCACCAGCACGGCGGGCAACCCGGCCAGCAGCTTGGGCGACACGCTCTTGCGGCCCATGCGTTGTTGCAAATCGGCAAATGGCGCCGGCACGTCGCCCGGCTGCCAGACGAGGATTTCCCCATCGAGCACGGTCCCCTCGGGCAAGGCCAGTTGCGCCAGTTCGGGAAAGCGCTCCGTGATCAATTCCTCGCCGCGCGACCACAGCCAGTTCACGCCCTCGCGGCGCAGCAGCTGGGCGCGCATGCCGTCGTATTTCCATTCGGCCAGCCAGCCGCCGATGTCACCGAGCGTCTCCGGCCCCGTCTGCAAGGGGTGCGCGAGGAAAAACGGATACGGCTGGCCGCCGCGCAGCGCATGTTCTCCCTCCGACTGCGCGGCGATCAGTTTGAGAAAGCCCGCGCCCGTGGGGCTGACCTTGCCATCCGTCCAGCCCATCAGGCGCTGGGCGATCAGCTTGCTATCGACGGCGGCGATGGAGGCCAGCGCGCGCGTCACCAGCAGTTTTGACACGCCCACGCGAAAGCCGCCGCCGATCAGTTTGATCAACAAAAAACGTTCGCGCGTTTCCAGCTCGTCCCAGTAGGCCAGCAAGTCGGCGCGGATGGTGTCGGGCGCCGCGCCGCGCAACGGTGCGATGCGCTGCTCGACCCACTCGGCCAGGCCGATGTCGCTGCGTCTGGCGGGCGCGGGCAGGATCAGGGCGATGGTTTCGGCCAGGTCGCCCACGGCGTGATAGGCCTCGTCGAACAGCCAGGCGTCCAGGCCCGCCCGCTCGGTCGCGTACTCGCGCAGCAACTTGGTGGGCACGGCCTGGCGCGGCTTGCCGCCGGCCAGGAAATACACGGCCCAGGCCGCATTCTCGGGCGAAGCGCCGCGAAAATAGGCTTGCAGGGCCGCCAGCTTGCGACTGGTGGACGTGGTTTCATCGAGTTCCGCGTACAGCCGGGCAAAGTCACGCATGGGACGCTGCCTCCTGCTGTGCAACTACGCTGTCTTCCGCCTCGTCGTCGCCATATTCCGTCTCGAAGCCGCCCGCCTGCCAGCCGTTCTGCTGCAGCCAGCGCACCATCACGGGAATCGAGCCATGCGTGACGATGATGCGTTCAGCCTGCGTGGCCTGGATGGCTTGCAGCAGGCCGGGCCAGTCGGCATGGTCGGACAGCACAAAACCCCGGTCCACGCCACGCCGCCGGCGCGCGCCGCGCAGCAGCATCCAGCCGCTGGCGAACGCATCGCTGTAGTCGCCGAAACGCTTCATCCACGGCGAGCCGGCGGCCGACGGCGGCGCGATCACCATCGCCGTCTTCAGGGCCGCCTTGTCCGTGACGTCGCCCACCATCACGGTGGCGGGCAAGGCCACGCCGGACTCGCGGTAGACCTGCGTCAAGGCCTGCGCCGCGCCATGACAGATAATGGGGCCGATGGTGGCGTCGAGTCCCGCCAGGATGCGCTGCGCCTTGCCGAAGGCATAGCAGAACAGCACGCTGGTGCGTCCCTCGGCCGCATTCCTGCGCCACCACTGATTGATGTCGTCAACAACGTCCTGCGGCGCCTGCCAGCGGTAGATGGGCAGGCCGAAGGTCGATTCCGTAATAAAAGTATCGCAGCGCACGGGCTCGAACGGTGCGCAGGTGGGGTCGGGCTGCAGCTTGTAGTCGCCGGACGCCACCCACACTTCGCCACCGTGCTGCATGCGCACCTGCGCCGAACCCAGCACATGGCCGGCCGGATGCAGCGACACGTGCACGCCGTGGTGTTCGATGCTGTCGCCATACGCGAGGCCCTGGATGGAAACGGCGCCCAGGCGCGCGCGCAGCACTTGCTCGCCGGCAGCGGCGCACAAATAATGCCGGTGCCCGACACGCGCATGGTCGGCGTGCGCGTGCGTGATGATGGCGCGCTCGACGGGGCGCCACGGGTCGATGTAGAACTGACCCGGTACACAATACAAGCCTTCCTTGCGCACCACCACCATGTCTGCCATGCCCTGCTCCCTGCGTTAAAAAAGCGCGTTGGAATGGGCTGATTCTAGCGCGCTTGCGCCAGATCACTGTTCGACAGCGCACCATGGCTTCATGCGGGCACGACGAATTCCGCCATGAAGGTACGCGTGGTGTCTTCCGGAAAGACAATGGTGACCTGGTCGCCCGCCACGGACAGCACGGTGCCAATCTGGTAGCGGGGCACGCGCACGCGGCTGCCGACGGCGATCTGGGGTACCGGCGCCGGCGCAGGTACTTGGCCAGGCGCTGGCGGCAACTCGACCAGGGTGATGGGTACGGCCAGCGCGGGCGGCGACTGGCAATTGTCGCAGCCGCAGCAGCGCTCGAAATCGCCGGCATCGCCAAAGTAATCGAGCAGCAGTTTCCAGCGGCACAGGCCACTTTGCGCATACGCCACCATCTGCTCGAGCGCCTGTTTGTCGCGCTCCTGCTTGTCGACATAGATTTGCGCCAGTTGCGCATACGGAGGCGCGGCGGCCGACGGCGCTGTCAAACGGTAGCCCAGCTTGCGATCCTGGCGCAACAGCTTGCCGTCTTTCAACAGTTTCAGGCATACCTTCAAGTGGCCATCGGAAAACTCGGGCAGGCTGGACGCCAGTGCAGCAAAAGCAAACGTGGCTGCCATCATTGCGCTACCGCAATGATGGCAGCCAGTTCACCTTCCGTGGGATAGTGCTTGGCCAGGAAAAACTGCTGCACCCGCTTGTCTTCCTGGAAATACAGCAAGGTGCAATCGGCGGGCAAGCCGTCACGCCCCGCCCGGCCCGATTCCTGGTAGTACGCTTCCAGGTTGGCAGGCACCTGCAAGTGGATGACGAAGCGCGTGTCGGGCTTGTCGATGCCCATGCCGAAGGCGTTGGTGGCCACCATGATGCGGCGTTCGCCATTCATGAACAAATCCTGGTTGTGCTTGCGCTCGCGCGCCGCCAGCTTGCCGTGGTAGCACGTGACGCTCTCGCCCAAGTCCCCCAGCCGCGCCGCCAGGTCCTCGACGGCCTTGACGGTGGCCGCATACACGATGCCCACGCCTGGTGTCTCGCGCAGCAGGCGCAAGGCGGTATCCTGTTTTTCTGCGGCATTCGTCACCTGGATCACGCGGTAGCGCAAATTGGCGCGGTAGATGCCGGTATTAATGACCTGCAGCTTGCGCGCTTCCAGCTGCGTGTCGATATCGTCTATCACTTCCCCGGTGGCCGTGGCCGTCAGCGCCAGCACGGGCGGACGGCCCAGCGCGCGCAAGGCAGCCGCGATGTCCAGGTAGGCGGGACGGAAGTCGTGGCCCCACTGGGAAATGCAATGGGCTTCATCGATGACGACCAGGCTGGGCGGCGCGCTGGCCAGCAGCGACAGGAACTCGGGCGTCGCCAGGCGTTCCGGCGTGCAAAAGATGATGAGCCTGCCGCCCTGGCCGATGCGGGCGATGGCCTCGTCCTCTTCCCCGCGCGACAGGCTGCTGTTGAGCTGCACGGCCGTGATGCCCAGTTCGTGCAGCTTTTCCAGCTGGTCTTTCATCAGCGAAATCAGCGGCGACACGACCAGAGTGGCACCCGGCAACAGGGCGGCAGGCAGTTGGTAGCACAGCGACTTGCCGCTGCCGGTGGGCATGATGGCCAGGGTGTCGCGCCCGGCCAGCACGCTGTCGATGACTTCCTGCTGGCCCGTGCGCAGCCGCGCCATGCCAAAGACCGTGCGCAGCAGGCGCTGGATGTGTCGACCAGACTTGTACACTGAAGCATGCATTATTGCCGTCCCGAAAGTAACACTGCCGGCGTCCCTGCGCCAAGGTGCAGTTACTTTACGGCCGGGCCTGGCGCACCGCCATAGGACGGGCGCCACAGCCGGCGTAGGACTTCAGGAAGTAAAGAGGATGGCCCAGAACAGCATCAGCAAGCCGGCAATCGACACGCACCACACGAGCGTACGCACGACGGGCACGCCGAACGCGTACAGCGGTAAATACAGCACGCGCGCGGCCAGGTACAGGGCGGCACCGTACAGGGTCAGCGCGCTTTCCTGCGCCGTCACGTGGGCGATCAGCACGGCGGTGGCGAACAGGGGCAGGGTTTCGAACAGGTTCGCCTGGGCCCGCCGCAAGCGGCCCGTGATCTTGCCGACGGGCGGCCCGTCGCCGTCGCGCGCGCTCACGTTATAGGCCGTGCCTGTCTCGCGCGTGCGAAACAGCGCGGGCAGCAGGATTTGCACCAGCGCCAGCACCAAAGTACAAGCCAGCATCGTCAGTTCAGGGGTCATGTCTTACCTCTGCGGGTGAGACAGGCAAGCCGTGCCGGCGCGTGCCCGTCAGGGTTGGTCGAGTGCCGCTTGCAACTCCATCAAATCATAGGGCTTGCGCAAGACGCTGGCGGAAAAGCCCAGCTCATCCATCGATTCCTTGCCATAGCCGGTGGAAAAGATGATGCGCATGTCCGGTTTCTCGCGCAGCACCATGCGCGCCAGCGCGATGCCGGACATGCCGGGCAGGCTGACATCCGTAAACAGGATATCGAAGTCTTGCTCGTTGAGCAATTCCCACGCCGCCTCGCCATCGGACACGCCGCTCACCGTGTGGCCCAGCATGCCCACCAGTTCGCATACCATCAGCTGGGAATCGAGATTGTCTTCCACCACGAGTATCTTCATGGATGTCGGCATGTCCCCCTGCGGTTCTGGCGCATGCCCCGTCAAGTCCAGCCCCGGCGTGCCGCCCCCCAACAGGCTGGCCGCCGTGCTGCCGCTTGCCAGCGTGCCGGCCACCGGCGCACCGGACCGTTCAAACTGGCGCGCACGCATTTGTTGCTGACGGTTGGCCAGCACATGGCGCAGCTTGCGCGCCAGCTCTTCGCGCCGGTATGGCTTGCTGAGCAATTCCACGCCCGCGTCGAGCCTGCCTTCGTGCACGATGACATCCTGTGCGTAGCCCGAAGTAAACAAGACGGCGATATCAGGCTGCAATTCGCGCGCCTGACGCGCCATCTCCGTGCTGCTGACGGGACCGGGCATGATCACGTCCGTAAACAGCAAGTCTATCTGCGCACCGCTGTGCAGCACGGCCAGCGCGCTTTCGCCATCCTCGGCCTTGAGCACCTGGTAACCGAGCGCACCGAGCATATCGACCACAGTGGTGCGCACGCCCACGTCATCTTCCACCACCAGCACGGTTTCCGTGCCGCCCGTGACGACGCCGCTCAATTCCAGTTCCTCGTCCGCTTCCGCCATCAGGGAACGGGGCAAATAGATTTTGACTCCCGTGCCCACGCCAGGTTCACTGTAGATGCGGATATGGCCGCGGCTTTGCGTGACAAAGCCGTACGCCATCGACAAGCCCAGGCCCGTGCCCGCGCCTTCCGGCTTGGTCGTGAAGAACGGCTCGAAGGCCCGCTGCAGCACGGGGCCGCTCATGCCACGGCCCGTATCGGTCACCGACAGCATCACGTACTGGCCGGCCGGCACGTCGACCAGGTTGTGCACATACTGTTCGTCGAGCACGACGTTGCCCAGCTCGATGGTCAGCTTGCCCACGCCATCCATGGCATCGCGCGCATTGATGGCCAGGTTGAGGATGACGTTCTCGATCTGGCTGCGGTCGACCAGGGTATTCCACAGTCCGCCGCCGCCCACCAGCACGATGTCGATCGCTTCACCCAGGGCGCGCCGCAGCAGCGCATCCATGTTGCGCACCACGCGCGCCAGGTCGGCCACCACGGGTTTCAAGGGCTGGCGCCGCGCAAACGCCAGCAAATGCGACGACAACTTGGCACCCCGCTCGACGGCGGCAATCGCCGTGTCCAGGCGCTGGCGCATCAAGCCATCCGTGCCCGCCAGATGATGCAACAAATGCAAATTACCGGAAATGATTTGCAGCACATTATTAAAATCGTGCGCGATCCCCCCTGTCAGTTGCCCCACGGCTTCCATCTTTTGCGCCTGGCGCAAGGCGTCTTCCGCCTTGGTGCGCTCGTTGACTTCCTGTTCGACCCGGTGTTCGAGCGTTTCGTTCAATTCATGCAGCGCTTTTTCCACGCGGCGCCGGTCCGTGATATCCGTCTTGACGGCGATCAAGGAACGCGTATGACCCTGCTCATCGACCAGGCGGCTGACATTGCTCGACACCCACACTTGCGAACCATCGGGTTTCAGGTAGCGCTTTTCCAGCGAGAACGACTCACCCGTTTCCACCAGGCGCTGGAACAGCACGCTGTTGCCAGGCACGTCCGCCGGATGCATGATGTCATTCATGTTCAGGCTCAGCAATTCTTCGGCGGAACGCCCCAGCATGCGGCACAGGGCGCCATTGACGCGCTGGAAACGGCCATCGAGGCCCAGCTCGGACAAACCCACCGAAGCCTGGCCGAAAATGGCGGCCATGCGCTCCTGGCTGGCGTTGAGTTCATCCTCGATCTGGCGCCGCTCCGTCACGTCGAACGACACGCCCACGTAGCGGCGCTGGCCCGGTACGCGGCCCGCCACCACCTCGCCCTGGCGCGCGATCCACCGCAGCGCGCCATCGGCGGGACGGCGGATGCGGTATTCCACGTATTCGAGGGGATTGGGCGTCAGGTCCAGCTTGCTCGGCCCGACCTTTTGCTGGTCGCGCGCATCGACCAGGCTCACCAGCAGGCGTTCCGTCACCTCCACCTCGTCGGCAATGCCCCACAAGCGGCGGAAGGTGGGCGATACCAGCATCGCGCCCGTCTCGGGAAACCATTCGAAGGTGCCAATGCCACCGGCCTGCTGGGCTAGGCGCAAACGCTCCTCGCCTTCCATGCGCTCGGTAACGTCGATGCCTTCGACGAGGATGCCCGTGACCACGCCCTCGTCATCCTTGATGGGTTGGTAGACGAAATCGATCTGGCGCTGGCCCGTCTGCCCATCCGCCGTCTGCAAATCCACTTTGACCTGGCGCCCCTCGTAAGGTTCGCCCGTGCGGTAGACCTGATCCAGCAGCGCGATGAAGCCTTGTTCCTTAACTTCGGGCAAGGCTACTTCGACTGTCTTGCCCAGCAGATCGCGGTGCCCTACCAGGCGCAGATAATGCTCATTCGCCAATTCGAACACGTGCCGCGGTCCGCGCAGCATGGCCATGAAGCTGGGCGCCTGCTGGAACAGGGCACGCAACAGCGCGCGTTCCTCGCCCAGGCGGCGGTTGGCCGCGCGCACGGCCTCGCTCTCGGCTTGCAAGGTGGTGTTGAGTTCGCCCAGTTCGGCCGTGGCCAGCTTCAGCTGACGCCCCTCCTCCATGCGCGCCGTCAATTCCAGCGCCGTGCACAGCACGCCATCCACCTGGCCGCCGGCGCCATGCACGGGAGCGTAATACAGGTCGAAACAGACATCCGCGCGCTGTCCGTCGCGCAACAGCGGCAGACAGCATTCGCGGTGCACCTGGGTCTCGCCGCGCAATCCCGCTTCGAGGATGCGCGCGTTCCAGTCCCAGATTTCGGGCCAGACGGCCGGCACCGTAGCGCCCAGCGCCGCCGGATGGCGCGCCCCGGCGATCTGGATGTAGTCGTCGTTGTAAATCATCACGTGCTGCGGCCCCCACATCAGCACCATCGCCATCGGCGAATTGAGGACGATGTCGACGCTGGTGCGCAAATTGGCCGGCCAGCCATCGAGGGCGCCCAGGCTGGTGGCGGACCAGTCGCGCTGGCGCACCAGCTCGCCCATGCGGCCGCCGCCGCGCGGCCAGGCTGGCGCGCTCATGTGGCCAGTCCCGCTTGCACGCGCACCTGGCACTGGCGCGGGATGCGCACGGTCGCCAGCGTGCCCTGCGTGGCCGTCGAACTGAGCTCGACCGTGCCGCCGTGGGCCTTGACGAACATATTCACCGTGTACAGGCCCAGCCCCAGACCCTGCCCCGTCCTGCGCTTTTCGCCTGCCTGCTGGAACGGCTCGAACAGGGTCGGCAGCAGGGCGGCGGGGATGACGCCGCGATTGGCGATGCGCAACTCAATGCTGTCCGCAGCACGCCCATCGAGGGCCAGCTGCACCGGCGTGCCCGCCTCGCCATGCGTGAGAGCATTGCATAACAGATTCGAGATGACTTGCGACAGCAAGCCCGCATCGCATTGCCCGCGCAGCTCGCCCACACTGCTGACTTCGACCCGCGGGACCTGGCCAGCCGTCTCGAATTCCTCGACGATGGCGCGCGCCAGTGCCAGGTAGTCGTGCGTGCTGCTGCGCAACTCCATCGTGCCGGAACGGATGCGCGCCAGGTCCAGCAACTGGTCGACCATGCGCGCCATGCGCTTGGCGCTGCTTTCGATGCGCTGCGCCGTGACGATCACCTTCGGGTGGTCGCTCATCATCGGCAACAGCATGGCACCGTTCATCACCACCGACAGGGGCGTGCGCAAGTCGTGGCCCAGCACGGCCGTGAACAGTTCATTCAGGTGCAGGGCATGCTTGAGCTCGTCGAGCTGAGCCGACAATTCGCGTTTCTGCTGGTACAACTGGACCAGCACGGCGACCTTGCTTTGCAAGGCCTTCACGTCGATGGGCTTGTACAAAAAATCGACGGCGCCCGCCTCGTAGCCACGGAAACTGTAGCTCGGTTCGCGCGACGCCGCCGTGAGGAAAATCAGGGGAATGCTGCGCGTGCGTTCGCTGCCGCGTATCAGCTCGGCCAGTTCAAAACCATCCATCTGCGGCATTTGCACGTCGATCAGGGCCACTGCGACCTCGTGCGTCAACAGCAATTCCAGCGCTTGCGCGCCCGAGCTTGCCTTCAGGATGACAATACCGGGCCGTGCCAGCACGGCTTCGGCGGCGACCAGGTTTTGCGCGATGTCGTCAACGACGAGAATATGGATAGGGGCGGTCACGGATCAGTCTTCAGGCATCGCAACGGCAAGATGCCATCGTGTTTCGATATGGACATAAACATTGTTTCAATTCTCACATATATTACACGCACTGCACTATTCCCATTCACTTGCGTTCGTCATCGCCGAGCAATGCCAGGCTGGCAGCCATCTGCGGCAAATCGAGCACGCGGTCGGCGCCGGCCCGCTTGAGCGCGGCGGCCGGCATGATGCCACAACTGGCCCGCTGCGGATCTTGCACCCAGGCACCGCCTCCCAGCTGCCGCACGCGCGCCAGGCCCGCCGCGCCATCGGCCGAGGCACCTGTCAGGATAATGGCCAGCATGGCGCGCCGGTAGGCGTACGCTGCTGTTTCCAGCAAGACATCGATGGACGGGCGCGAAAAATACACGGGTGCTTCCTGCGACAGGGAAAAACAGCCATCGGGTTCGACTTGCAGGTGGTAATCAGGTGGCGCGAAATACACGGTGCCACCCTGCAAGGGCTCCTTGTCCTGCGCTTCGCGCAAGGGCAACGCGCAGCGTGCCGCATACAGATGCGGCAACTGGCTCGAGCGGCCCGGCGCCAGGTGCAGCACCACCACCACGGCGGCGCGGCAGGTGGCGGGCAAGGCGCGCAGCACGATGCCCAGCGCTTCCACGCCGCCAGCCGAGGCGCCGATGGCGATCAGGCGCAGGCCGGCAGGCGGCGGCGCCACGTCGCAGGTCGGCAGCATGTCAGGCACGCTGGAAGATACGTTCAGCCGGGCTCAGCTCGTTGAAGCTGGCCGCATGGCGGCTGAAATGCAGGCTTTCCTTCATGCCCAGGCCCAGGAAGCCCCGGTTCACCAGCGCTTCGTGGAACAGGCCCAGGCTGCGGTCTTGCAAGTCTTTATTGAAGTAAATCATGACGTTACGGCAGGAAACCATATGCACCTCCGAAAACACGCTGTCCGTCGCCAGGCTGTGGTCGGCGAAGACGAACTGGCGCCGCAAGCGCCGCTCAAAGATGGCGCCCTTGTAGGCGGCCGTGTAATAGTCGGACAGCGAACGCTTGCCGCCCGCCAACTGGTAATTCTCGCTGAACTGGGCGATGCGCTCGACTGGATAGATGCCCGCTTCGGCGGCGGCCAGCGCTTCCACGTTGATATCCGTCGCGTAAATCATGCTGCGTTCAAGCAAGCCTTCCTCTTCCAGCAAGATGGCCAGCGACCACACCTCTTCGCCGCTGCTGCAGCCCGCCACCCAAATCTTGATGGAAGGATAGGTATGCAGGATGGGCACGACTTTTTCGCGCAAGGCGCGGAAATAGGCGGGATCGCGGAACATCTCGCTCACTTGCACCGTGAAAAACTGCAACATCTGCGCGAACATGGCTGGCTCGTGCAAGATGCGGTCCTGCAATTGCGACAGGCTGACGCAGCCGAAGCGCTCCATGGCCTGGCGCATGCGCCGGCGCAGCGACGCTACCGAATAATCACGGAAATCGTGCTGATATCTCAACAAGATTCCCTCAAGCAACAATTTCAGTTCTATATCGAAAATATCGTCCTCTAACAACATCCACCTCATCGGATACCTGACCATTGAACGCGGTGCAATACGCACCGCGTAGTCACTGCCAAATGCTAGCAGATCGTCGCCGATTATCCCGCAGGAAAAGCTTCAGTTAGGTACGCTGGCGTACACTCACGCGTCTTTTTTCAGGCATCCACGCCCTTCATGCCCTCCTCCGTATAGCGCGCCCCCGCCGCCATGCCCAAGGGAAAGGCCGCGTTCATCGCCGCCAGTTCGGCACCGTCCAGCCGCACGGTCAGCGCGCCGAGGTTGTCGTGCAGATACGCAATGCGCTTGGTGCCGGGGATGGGAATGACGTCGTCGCCTTGCGCCAGCAGCCAGGCCAGCGCCAGCTGGGCCGGCGTGCAGCCTTTTGCGCGCGCAATATCCCTGAGCTGCGCGACGATGGCCTGGTTGCGCGCCAGGTTATCGGTAGCGAAGCGGGGATTGAACTGGCGAAAGTCGCCCGCGTCGAGACTGGCCGCATCGGCAATGGCGCCCGTCAAAAATCCCCGGCCCAACGGGCTGTAGGCAAAGAAACTGGCGCCCACGTCGCGGCAGGCGGCCAGCACGCCCTGCTCCGGCTCGCGCGTCCACAGCGAGTATTCACTCTGTACGGCCTCCACGGGGCAGATCGCCGCCGCGCGCCGCAAGGTGGCGGCGCTCACTTCGCACAGACCGACGGCGCGGATCTTTCCCTCTTGCCGCAGTTGCGCCAGCGCGCCCATCGATTCTTCCAGTGGCGTCTCCAGGTTCAGGCGGTGCAGATAGAACAGGTCGATGCTCTCCACGCCCAGGCGCGTCAGCGACGCTTCGCACGCCTGGCGGATGGTGGCGGGGGAATTGTCGACGCGGCGCGCATAGCTGCCCGCCGCGCGCGCCAGACCGCACTTGGTGGCGACCAGGGCCTGACCGCGATGGCTGCTCAAAAAACGTCCCAGCAATTGCTCGTTGTGGCCAAAACCGTAGGCGTCGGCCGTGTCGAACAGGGTCACACCCGCCGCCAGGGCCGCTTCCAGGGTGGCCAAGGATTGCGCCTCGTCCGTGGCGCCATAAAATTCCGACATGCCCATGCAGCCCAGGCCCAGTGCCGAGCTGGTCAAGCCGCTATTGCCGATCCGTCGTTGTTGCATGTTGATCTCCCTCAATCGTTGATGTCAATGCGGCCAGTCTAGGCCGCGCCGGCTGGCGGGGGAATGCGCGATTTCGTGATACCTTTCTGGTATGAGAGTCCTCGATACCCATGCCCTGACACTGTTTTGCGCCGTCGCCCGCTGCCTGAATTTCCGCCAGGCGGCGGAGCAGTTGCACATGACCCAGCCGCCCCTGTCGCGCGCCATCAAGGTGCTGGAAGAGCGGCTGGGCGCACGCCTTTTCGAGCGCGACACGCAGGGCGTGGCCTTGACGCAAGCGGGACGCACTCTGCTGCCACAGGCCATGCACATCCTCGATTTGCTGGAGATGGCGCAAGCGTCGCTGCGGCAAGACAGCGCGCCCGCGCGCCTGCGCCTGGGCTTGACAAGTTCCGTGGCGGCCGGCCTGTTCCGCCCGCTGCTGGCGGCGCTGGAAGATCAGCTACACGATGTGCGCCTGGAACTGACGTCCGCTCCCTCGCCGCGCCTGGTCGCGGCCGTGCGCAAGGGCCAGCTCGATGCGGCCCTGCTCGCGCTACCCAGCGCCACGTTCGAACTGGCCGTGCAGCCGCTGGCGCGCCAGCCCATGATGCTGGCCCTGCCCGCCGGGCACCGGCTGGCGAAAAAGCGCAAGCTCAGCTTGGCCGATATCGCCCAGGAATCCGTCTACTGGTTCGAACGGGCGCGCCAGCCTGCCTTTTTCGACCATTGCCAGCAAGTATTTCGCCGGCATGGCTTCGCCCCCGTCTTCCTGCGCGAAGCGCCCGACCATCATGTGCTGCTCGGCGATGTGGCGGCCGGCAAGGGCATGGCCCTGCTGGCCGACTCCTTCCGCGCGCTGCGCCTGGCTGGCGTGGCCTACCGGCCATTGGTGGAGGGAAAGGAATTGGCGGCCGGCATCGGCCTTGCCTGGCGGAAAGATCACGACCATGCAGCCCTGCCCCTGCTGCGCCAGCTGGCGGTGGAACATCTGCAAAAGTGAACGCCGCACGCGGACAGGCCAGACGCGCTACCATAACGCCTTCCCCATTTTGCGCGCCACCACGACCATGACGTTTACCATCAGCGACGCCGCCTACGGCACCGATACCTCAGAAGCCAAGCAAGCCATGTATGCGGACTTGCGCTCGCAGCTGCAAGGCTTGCTGTCAGGCGAGACCGATTTCATCGCCAATACGGCCAACTTCAGTTCGCTGGTCTTCAATACGATGCCGGGCCTCAACTGGGCCGGCTTTTATTTCCTGAAAGGCGAGGAACTGGTGCTGGGGCCGTTCCAAGGCAAACCGGCCTGTATCCGCATCAAGAAGGGCCGCGGCGTGTGCGGCACCACGGTGGTCGAAGGCAAGTCCATCGTCGTGCACGATGTGCACGCGTTTCCTGGCCACATCGCCTGCGACGTCAATTCCCGCTCGGAACTGGTGGTGCCCGTGTTTGCGCACGACCAGATCATCGGCGTGTTCGACCTCGACAGCCCCCTGATCGGCCGCTTCGACGAAGTCGACGCGCAAGGCGTCGAATCCTTGGTGCGCGTGCTGGAAGCGGCTATCGTTGCTGAATAACTAGTTGCCTGCCTTGACGGCGATGAATTCGCCCTTGCCGACGGTGGCCAGGCACGTCGTGTAGCGGCTGTCGGCGCGGATGGCCTCGATAAAACCGGCCATGTCCGCGTAGTGCGAACTGGCGTTGTCGACCACCAGCACGCCGCCGGCCGCCAGCACGCGGTCCAGCTGCGGCCACCATTGCGCGTATTGCTGGCGCGCGGAATCGAGGAAGATGAAATCGTAGGCGCCGTCCGCCGCATCGCGCAGCACGTCGCCCGCGTCCGCCAGCAGTTGCCCTATCACGCCCTGCAATTGCGCGCGCACAAAGTTGGCATGTGCCATGTCGAACTTGTCCTGCGCCTTTTCCACCGTCACCACCTTGCCGCCCAGCGCCTGCACGGCGCGCGCCAGCCACAGGGTGGAATAGCCGTTCGAGGTGCCGATTTCCAGCACCCGCCGCGCACCGCGCACGTGCACCATCACGGCCAGCAGCTCGCCCGTGTCGCGCGTGATGTTGAGCATGCGGCTGGCCCGCTCCGCATGCGCCGCATCGTTGCTGCTGCCAAATGCTTCCAGTTCGCTCAACAGGGTATCAATGTCCGGCATGATGGCTCCTTGTTCAAAACACCAGCATAGCACTAGGCGCTGGCGCGGCGCAGCGGACGTTTCAGATATTGCACCATCACCACGCCCAGCAGGGTCACGCCGCCACCGATCACGTCGTAGCTGTGCAAGGTTTCCCCGAGGAACAGCATGGCGATGATCACCGTGAACACGGGCAGCAGATTCATCAGGGTCGTCGCGCGGCTCGGCCCCAGCTTGGCCAGGCCGTGCATCCACAGGAACGGCGCGATGATGGACGCGGGAATGCCAGCAAACAGTACCAGCGGCAGGCCGGCGCTGGTGACGGGCGGCGCGGACTGGCTCAGGTAATACACGAACAGCACGGGCACGGCGCACCAGACCTGGATCAGCAGCGAGTGCCAGTTATTCAGGGGAATCTTCCAGCGCTTGAGCAGCACGCCATAGCCCGCATACGACAGGCACGCCAGCAGCATCAGGGCATCGCCCACGGCCGCGCCATGGGCGAGCAAAGCGGCCGGGTCGCCATGGCTGAGCAAGTAGCCAAGTCCCAGCAGCGACACGAGGCCGCCAAACACGCCGCCCACGGTGGGCGCTTCTTTCAACAACAATACGGACAGGCCCACGGCCAGCAGCGGCATCATGGACGCCAGGATGCCCATATTCGTCGCCGTCGTCGTTTGCGCGGCGATGTAGGCGAGGCACTGGTACATGACCATGCCCAACATGCCCAGCACAAACAATTTCCCAAGATACGGTTGCACCACGGCCCGCTGCTTCCACACGGCGCGGCCGAACACGAGCGCCAGCAGCACGCCGGCCAGCAGCCAGCGGTAGAACGAGATGGCGGCCGGATCGATCACGCCGACAGCCATCTTGCTGACGATGGTATTGATGGCCCAGATCAGCACGGCGATCACGGGTAACAGATAGTGTTTCACTTGCATGCGGCGTACTCCATTAGTCAAGACCGCCATTTTCGCATGGTCCGATTCCATGGATATAATGAATACCGGACAAATGATGCGAAGAACAGGACAAAGACACCATGGCCAGCAACCAGCATTTCCCCGCCGTTTCCGACGCCTTGCCCTATCCCGTGTATTTCCGTCTCGACGACTATCACGCGCACCAGCAGTTCGATTACCAGAGCCATCCGTGGGGCCAGCTCACGTATTGCTCCACGGGCGTGATGGAAATCATGGTGGCGGGCCAGCGCTATCTGTCGCCGCCCCAGTACGCCGTGTGGATACCGCCCGAGACCTTGCACGATGGCTATATCCGCCAGGATGTCGTGTTTCACTCGGCCTACATCGACGCCAGCCTGTGCGCACAACTGCCGGCCCAGCCGTGCGCGCTCGTATTGAGTCCCTTGCTGAAAGCCATACTCGGCGACTTTGCCGAACGGGGCGTCACCACGCCCGCCACCGAAGCCGACCAGCGCCTGGCGCAGGTGCTGGTGGACCAGTTGCAGCTGGCGCCGTGCAGCCGCAACTACCTGCCGGGCAGCGACGAGCCCGTCATCGCGGCGCTGCTGGCCGCCCTGCAGGCGGAGCCGGGCAGTAACCGCTCACTGGCGGAGTGGGCCGCGCAACTGCATGTCACGGAGCGCACTCTGGCCCGGCGCTGCCAGCGCGAACTGGGCATGCCGTTCGGCGAATGGCGCCAGCGCCAGCGTTTCCTGGCCGCCCTGCCCCTGCTGGAACGGGGAGACACCGTGCAGGCCATCGCGCTGGAACTGGGCTACAGCACGGCTTCCGCTTTCATCGCCATGTTTCGCCGGCAAAGCGGCGGCACGCCGGACCAGTTCCGCCGCGGCCTGCGCTGAAAAAGCGGACCAGGGCTGTCGGCTTTGTCATATGGGGATGCTAAAATTCAAACATCTTTCCAGAGAGCAAAAGGACGCGCATGAACCCCAGCACCGAAACGGCCACCGATACCCAAGGCAGCGAGGACATGCCCCAGGCATCAGCAACGACCGTGACGGCGCCTGCGCCCCTCAAGCTCGACAAGGAAGAGATACCCACGGTGCTGGGCAAGCTGCGCGCCCTGGTACAGGACAAGACGCGCTTCGAGCCGCACGACATCACGCCGCTGGGCGAGGAAGACGTGCTGCAGGATTTTTCCCTGCAGGCGAACTATGCGCTCGAGGCGCGCTTCGAGCAGCGCGTCATCAATGGCTATTTCACGCCGGCGGGCAATGACTGCCGCTGTGGCTCCCACGAGGTGGGAGCGCTCGCTCACGCGCAGGAAAAGGAAAGACTGCGCCGCGCGGCGGGCAAACTCGACAATGCCTTGCGCCAGGCAGGCCAGGCCTACAACGGCATCGAAGCGGGCGTCTACCTGCCGCACGCCGTCAAGTACTGGCACCTCGATACCTGCAGCAACTGCACCGGCAAAGGCCGCATCGGCTGCCACACCTGCCACGGTCTGACGACGGAAACATGCTGGAGCTGCCACGGCGGGCGCACCGTCAGCTGCGACGCGTATGGCTGCTACGGCAGCGGCAAGGTGTCGTGCTCGTATTGCAGCGGCAGCGGCACGGTGTCCGAACAAGTCACCGACTACGTCACGGTGCAAGTACCCACTACCACTTACAGCAACGGCAGCTCGCACACCAGCTACCACAGCGAAACGCGCGCCCAGTACCGCACCGAATACCGCTCTTGCTACCATTGCAGCTACGGCAAGGTCAGTTGCAGCACCTGCCACGGTTCCGGCAGCATCAATTGCGGCACCTGCCGCGCCAGCGGCAAGGTGACGTGCCGCACCTGCAGCGGCGTGGGCGATTTGCGCTGCAACCCGTGCGACGGTTCCGGCAAGGTGGGCAAGGCGGCCTGGGTCGACGTGCACGTGACGCCAGGCTACAGCGTCAGCCTGCCCAAGCAGGCGCCCGACGATGCGCGCCGTATCCGCGAC
This sequence comes from Janthinobacterium sp. GMG1, assembly GCF_034427795.1. Taxonomy (NCBI): domain Bacteria; kingdom Pseudomonadati; phylum Pseudomonadota; class Betaproteobacteria; order Burkholderiales; family Oxalobacteraceae; genus Janthinobacterium; species Janthinobacterium sp. GMG1. Next base: position 134,589 of record NZ_JAXQNT010000008.1, on the reverse strand, counting down.
AAGGAGAGCGTGCACTCACTGGCGGCCATTGCCAGCAGCCTGGCCCTGGCGAAAGTGAGCATTTACAATGAAGACCAGCCGCAGGAAGTCGACGCCCTGTATGCGGCCAAGCTGCGCATCGTGCGCCTGGACGCATCGTGCAACGCCGAAAAGCACCACCTGGTGGCGTATGGCACGGACTTGCGCTGGCTGACCCTGGACGACATCGTGGAAAAACTGCTGCGCGGCGACCTCAAGGCGCTCAGCGACGCGCTGGCCGGCAGCGCCGACGACGGCCTGTTCTCGGCCCATGTGCAGGGTTTGCTCACGCCGCTGCGCGACGTGGCCGCCTCGGAACTGAATGCGGACGTGATTGAATCGGTGCTCAGCGGAGTAACCGACCACGCGCACGTCGACGTCGTCTCCGCCGAGTATGCGCAAAATGTGCGCACCTGCGTGCTGGGCGCCTTGCGCCAGGTCTACACGCGGCTGGCCAAGCAATTCTGGTGGAAAAGCGCGCTGGCCGCCCTGGCCGCCGCCATCGCCACCTGGTTTTTCGCCGGACGCGGTGCCGCCGCCGTCGCCGGCTTGCTCGTCACGGGCGCCGGCTACTGGCTGTTCAACCGCAAGGTGAAAAACGTGCTGAGCGAAGCGCTGGGCGGCGAACAGCAGGCGGAACGGGCCATGGGCATCGCCGGCAAGGGCCGCCGCAACCAGCTGGCGCACGTGCTGATCCTCGCGCCCGCCAGCCTGGCCGTGCTGGCCGCCAGCTATGGCTTGCCCGTGCGCGTACGCCCGGCTGCTCCACCGCCGCAAACGGCCATGGCATCGGCGCCCGTCGCACCGCATGCGCCAGCCACCGTGCCGCAAGATGCCAGTAGCACCAAGGCCGTCAAGCTGTATGAAAATGGCGACAAGGTGCAGGCACTGGCCATGCTGGAAAGCCTGGTCGGCAAGGGTGACGCGGGCGCGTATGGTCTGTATGGCTGGATGCTGCTGATGGGCGAAGGCAAACCCGGCCCCATCACCGCGCCAACGGCGCAGCAGCGCGCAGCGCGCCAGCTGGCCGCCAAGCCGCTGATCGGCAAGGGCCTCGTGAAAAACGACAGTTATGCGCTGACAGCGAAAGGCGTGATGCTGGCCGAAGGCTGGCAAGAGCCGCGCAACATGGCGCGCGGACTCGACCTGCTGAAACAGGCCGCGAACAAGGGCAATGCGCAAGCCATGCACTTGTTGGGCCTGTACCACGTGCGCGGCTACCAGATCCCCGTCAACCACAAGGAAGCGCGCAAATGGTTCACCCTGGCCGCCGACAAGGGCAGCGCGGGCGACATCTACAACCTGGGCTTGATGGACTGGGAAGGTGCTGGATTAAAACGCCCCGACCGCGCCAGCGCCATGCAGCGCTGGAAGATCGCCGCCGCCATGGGCGAGGAACGCGCGATCAAGGCCGTCGCCCAGGGGCAACCTTAAGCAGCCGCCGCCAGCGCCTGCAAGGCCATCGGGTTCGGCGTCGGCTCGGCGACTTTTGTCAGCAGGTTACGGTCCGTGTGGTGGAATGGTTCGTCCTTGCCGCGGATCAGCATGACCGTGTCTTCGTCGTAGCCCCAGGTGCCATCGGCGTGGATATCGACCTTGATGCGATATTCGACGGTGGTGAACGCGTGTTCGAGGAAGGGGTTCGAGCAGATGCCGTAGGCCGTCGAATCGCGCTTGGCCACCAATTCGAAACTGGTGGCGTCCGCCGTCGTCATGCCGGACGCCATGGCGATCTGGCCGCGCGGGATGGCCAGGGTCTGGATCACGGCGCCCGTGGCCGGCTCCCACAGCCAGTAGCCGACCTGCTCATGATACGTCTTGACCTGATCCGGCTTGGTGATGTGGATGTAGTAGCGCAAGCCGTAGAACAGTTGCGGGCCGTTGGTAACGGGGTCGATCGGCTGCAGTTCGATGCGCTCGACAAACGCCTGCTTGCGCGGCCCGTCCGCTTTCGGCTTGACGTCCAGGCCGCGCGTGCCCGTCCAGATGCCGGCCATGCCGGTCAAGGGGCCCAGATTGTTCAGGGTATGCACGTCGGCGGACGGCTCGGTGTAGATATCTTCGGGAAAATCGCTCATGCGGAAGTCTTCAAAATGGGGCAACAGTGCTTGCCGACATTGTAAGACGCGCGCCTCCCGGCGGCAAAGCGCCAGCCGTCAGGGAAACTGCGTAGTGTGGCGCTCGATGAACAGCAGGGCCGCTGTCGCCAGCGCGAGGCGCTGCGTTTCAAACACGGCTTCATCGCGCGTTTGCAGCAGATTGGCGGCCACTTCGGGCAGGTCCAATCCGCCGGCGATGAATGCCGCCACCGCGTCGATATTCGCGTATAGGGCGCTGTCGAAGCCTTCCCAGTCCACATAGGCCAGCCACTCGGCCAGCAGCACCATGCCGGCGACGGGCGGCGCCAGGGCCGCGATGCGCTCGGTGCGCAGCACGCTGTCGCTGCGGATGCCTTCGTGCTGCAGCACGGCCAGCGCCACGTGTTGCAGCGCGTCTTCCGGATCGCGCCGGTACTTGTTCAGCAGACGCTGCGTCAGCGTGTAGCGTTCCACGTCGATGCCGCGCAGGGCGGCCGCCACTTCGTCGTCATGCAGCGCCAGGTGGCGCGCCGCGCAAGCGACATCCACGCCGGTTTTCGCGGCGACGATATCGATGAGCTGCAGCCGGCGCGCCTCATCCATGCTTACACCAGCGGCTCGGTCGAACCGGTCAGAGTAAAGATTTCAAAGCCCGTTTCCGTCACGGCCAGCGAGTGCTCGAACTGCGCCGACAGCGAACGGTCTTTCGTCACCGTCGTCCATTTGTCGGGCAAGACCTTGACCTGGTAGCTGCCCACGTTGAGCATCGGCTCGATGGTAAAAATCATGCCCGGTTCGAGCACGATGCCCGTGCCGGCGCGGCCATAGTGCAGCACTTGCGGCGTGTCGTGGAAGACCTGGCCCACGCCATGGCCGCAGAAGTCGCGCACGGAGGAAAAGCCCTGCGCCTTGGCCACCGCTTCGATGGCGGCGCCCACGTCGCCCAAAGTCGCCCCCGGACGCACGGTGTGGATGCCTGCCATCATGGCGTCATACGCCGTGTTGACGAGGCGGTTGGCGAGAATGGAGACAGCGCCCACCTTGAAGGTGCGGCTGGTGTCGCCGAACCAGCCCTGGAACTTCGGCGTCACGTCGATGTTGAGGATATCGCCCACTTTCAGTATCTTGGTCTCGGACGGGATGCCGTGCGTGACCACGTGATTGACGGAGATGCAGCTGGCGTGCTTGTAGCCGTGGTAGTCGATGGTGCCCGGAATGGCGCCGGCGGCGCGCATGAATTCTTCGCACAGGGCGTCGAGCTTGGCCGTCGAGACGCCCGGTTTCACGAAAGGTGCGATGTAGTCGAGCGTGTCGGCGGCGATGCGGCCGGCCGCGCGCATGCCGATGAAACCTTCTTCGTCGTGCAGGGGGATTTTCTTGCCGTGTTCAAGCTGGGTGGAATAGCGCATGGTTTTCTTCTTGGTTAGTGTGTGGTGTGTAAGGCCCAGCCGCGCACGGCGTCGTGCGAAGCGCGCAGCATGGCGTCGACGCTGGCCGGTATCGGCCGCTCCTGGGTCAGGTAAGGCTTGACGACGGCCACGGGGGCGTCGATCAGAACGAATTTGAGCAGCATGTGGTCGAGGTCCAGCTCCGTGGTGGCGGGCATGGCTTCGGCGCAGCGGACAAAACAGGCGTCGAGCGCGGCCTGCTCTTCTTCGACGGCGGCCAGCAATTCCTCGCTGAGGCCATTGCTGAAATCGGGGCTGTCCGCGCATTGCAGCAGGAAGCGTGCATACACGGGCTTGCGCCGGCACCAGTCCAGCAAGCCGTGCACGCCGGCCCAGGTGTCGCCACCAAGCCAGCGGCTGGCCACTTCCTCGCGGAAGTCGCTCTTCACGCGCAGCCAGGCGCGCGCCAGGATGGCGTTGCGCGAATCGAAGCGGTGATACACGGAACCGATGGGCGCACCGGCCTTGACGGCGATGGCGGCCATCGAGACGGCACCCACGCCACACTGGGCGGCGACGGCGATCGCGCTGTCGATGAAGTTGTTTTCGTTGAATTTAGCTAGTCTGACCATTCAAATAGAATACAGATTCTATTTGAATCCGTCAAGCGGCCCCAGATGCGCCGACAAGAGTTGCCCCGCTGCCTTACAATGGTATGCACGAACCGCCAAAGGAGAATCCGCTTGCTTACGCCCCCCTTCATCGCCTCCTCCCGCTTCGACGATCCACGCCTGGCGCTGGAACAAGTACAAGCCATTTACCGCAGCAGCATCGAACACTTGCGCGATGCGCTGCAGCGCTTTGTCGCCGGCGAAGACATGCACGAGCGCGTGCGCGCCTGCTACCCCTTCGTGCGCATCCAGACCGACACCGTGGCGCGCGCCGACTCGCCGCTGGCCTACGGTTTTGTCGCCGGCCCCGGCGTGTTTGAAACCACCTTGACGCGCCCCGACCTGTTTGGCGACTATTACCTCGATCAATTCACCCTGCTGCTGAAAAACCATAACAGCGGCCAGAAGGTGCACCTGGAAGTGGGCGTCAGCGCCCAGCCCATTCCCGTGCATTTCTCGTTCGCCGAGCATGACCATATCGAAGGCAATATGGATGCGGGCCGCCGCCTGGCCATGCGCGACCTGTTCGACCTGCCCGACCTGTCGGCCATGGACGACGGCATCGCCAACGGCACGCACGAACCGGCGCACGGAGAAGCGCAGCCGCTGTCGCTGTTCACGGGCCCGCGCGTCGATTATTCGCTGCAGCGCCTGCGCCATTACAGCGGCACCTCGCCGCAGCACTTCCAGAACTTCGTGCTGTTCACCAATTACCAGTTCTACATCGACGAATTCATCCGCCTGGGCCACGCCATGATGGACCGCGCGCCCGATGCGGCCGCGCCCTCGGACGACGATGGCTACGTCGCCTTTGTCGAACCGGGCAACGTGGTCACGCGCCGGGTCGGCCAGACGGTCGAGAGCGAGGATGCGCTGGGCGCCGCGCCGCCGCGCCTGCCGCAGATGCCCGCCTACCACCTGCTGCGCGCGGATGGCAGCGGCATCACCATGGTCAATATCGGCGTCGGTCCCGCCAACGCGAAAACCATCACCGACCATATCGCCGTGCTGCGTCCGCATGCCTGGCTGATGCTCGGTCATTGCGCCGGCTTGCGCACCACGCAAAGCCTGGGCGACTACGTGCTGGCGCATGCGTATGTGCGCGAGGACCACGTGCTCGACGAAGACTTGCCGCTGTGGGTGCCGATCCCGCCGCTGGCGGAAATCCAGCAGGCGCTGCAAACGGCCGTGGCGGAAATCACCCAGTTGACGGGACATGATCTGAAACACATCATGCGCACGGGGACCGTGGCCAGCACCGACAACCGCAACTGGGAACTGCTGCCGCAGCGTACGCCGGAGCGCCGCTTCAGCCAGAGCCGCGCCATCGCGCTGGACATGGAAAGCGCGACGATCGCCGCCAACGGCTTCCGTTTCCGCGTCCCCTACGGCACCCTGCTGTGCGTCAGCGACAAGCCGCTGCACGGCGAAATCAAGCTGCCCGGCATGGCCAACCACTTCTACCGCGAACGGGTCGACCAGCATCTGCGCATCGGCATCCGCGCCGTGGAACTGCTGCGCCGCCAGGGCGTGGACCGGCTGCACAGCCGGAAATTGCGCAGCTTTGCGGAAGTGGCGTTTCAATAGGAAGAAATAGCAAGCCGCCGCAAAAAGCGGCGGCTTGCAGAACAACGATCAAGGGCGGAAGCCAGTGCACGTTAACTGTCTAAGACAGGTACGATACCGAAGAGAATCGACTGCTAATGTCTCCGCCGGTCCATCCGTCTTCCTGCCACGTCATGGCAGTCCGACGGCCGTCTGCGCACATTAAAGCGCGGCGCAAATATCAAGATTGATTTTGACGAATTCGCCCCATGTAAATTGCGTCGATAAATGTTGGAGGTAATACTCCTCGACGCGGCAGACAAGAGGCCGATCAGCATAGATCAAACACTGCTTGCCAGCCTCATCATAGTTGCGGCATACCCCATCCCCCCGGTCCAGCCACGCTGTTTCGGCGCTCTGATGCACACGGCTACAGCACTTTCCACAACCGCTACAAGGAAACGCTTGCCGATCAGAAGAAGGCATCAGGCATCCGATACCTGTTGCTGAATTGCCAGCAATTGTCCAAGACGCTGGCTATTGGCTTGCTCGGTTTCATTGAAGCCATGACGCAGCATTTCAACCTGTGCGGCGATATTGGTAAAAAATTTCTCTACTTCCTTTGTCATCGCTTCGCGCATGGACATTTCGAAACCATCCGCCAGCTCCAGCGCAAAGTCGTCTATTTGCTGTATCGCACGCTCGTTGGACTGCTGCTGTTCAGCATGCTGCTTACGCAAACTCTCTTCCTCGGGGTCCTTCGAAAACAGGCTGTACAACGTTTCCCCTACGGTGTAAACAATGCCGACGTAGGGTATCCATTTTGAAGTCAGCTGCGCGGCCCATTTCTCCATGGTCTTGGCGCCGATTCCCTTCATCAGGGTCGGCATCACGTCCTTCACCAGCTTCAAGCCGCTAACGATATGTTCTGGCTTGGCCAGCGAGCCAATCTGATGCACGGCGCCCTTCAGCGCAGCGCTGTCAAAGCTACTGGCCGACGCCATTGCATCGTATTCCGGCCCTCCGCCAGCAGCGTCTATGTCGGGCAATTTCACCGTCTGCTGCGCAAGTACCAGGTGTGGCAATGCCGATTGCACTTCATCAATTTCATTTTCGATCGTGGCAACAAAAGCCTGCACTTCATACGTCAATGTTGTACAAACATCCTCCGCAGCCTGCATCATCATCTTCTCGATCTGCGTCTGGCAATCGTCTGGCGAAGTACGAATGCAAGCTTTGCTCTTGTCATGGATTCTTTGGCGCTGGCGGCTCAATTCACGTGCCATACTGTGTGTCAGCCGCGATTTCTCCAGACCTACATTGCGTAGCAACTTATCATACTTTCTACCTGCGCCCGATTGCGCGCGGCCTTGCAGCAATTGCACATATTCTTGCAAAAACTGGCTCAATTGCAGCTTCAGGCGCCCGTAGATTTCATCGGACGAGATATTCTGCAGGAAAGCAATCAACTGCTTTTCAAGCATGGGCAAACCACTCAACTCCACCAGTTTGGGCTGCTCGTTCAAATAGCCTTGCAATGCCCTCTTGGCATTGATCTTGACCATCGGAATGTCTTTCAATACATCGACGAGGCAACGCGCGGCAGCCAGTTCCTGCAGGCGCAGGCGTGTCTGATCCTTCAGACGGATGTAATCATTCTCTGGCAATGGTTTCTTTTCATTGAAGACCAGGAAAACCTGTTTTCCCTCCTGCACCAGATCCATCAACACCTGCAAGGTTTTTAACTCTTCCGCAGTACCTAGTGGATCAACGACAAAAATAACGACATCAGCCTTGAGCATGTGTTCCCGCGTCACATTCTCGTGTTCAATCGGCGCGTCGACACCAGGCGTATCGAGAATGTCATATGTACGCCACGGATAGGCCGATACGCGATCAGTCAAAGGTACATCATCGGTAGCTGCCACTTCCTTGCCAAGCAAGGCATCGATCAAGGTGCTCTTGCCGGCATTGTAAACGCCATAAATCATGATCACGGCATCGGCTTTTTTCTTTTTCTCTTCGAATATATGTGCAATCGGGCCAAACTTTTCCAGCAGCTCACCCTGATCATTGACAAAAGCTTGCGCATCCTCGTAGGCCGATAATAATTGCTGTGTATTGATTACCATATTCGCTCTTTCAATTCATTTTGGTTTGATGCAGCAGTTTCTGCACTTGCTTGTCGAACGTAGCAATTTCGCCGGTCAAACCAGCGAGAATTTGCTCCACATCGCGATCCATCAAATGCCATAGGCGTGCGGCACTGGTGCGCATACATTCCTGCAATGCCTGGTTTGCGCTTGCCAGCGCCTTGTGGCGAATGTCCAGCCAATTATCACCGACAGTAATGACGATTTCGTCATATTGCGTACTGGCACTGCCACCCATCGCTCCGCCCACCCCACCGGCCAGGCTGGCGCCAATTGCCGCGCCGGCGGGACCACCGAGAAGAAAGCCTGTCAGACCACCTAAGGCCGTACCAATCAAGGTATTGCGCTTGCGTGTGCCGCTGCGCACCTTGGCGACCTTTTCAGTGGCTGTTTCAAGCTCAAAATCATGCAAGCGCACCAGCTCACTGTTGCTATACGTGGCATGCACTGCTTCATCGAAGCCACTCAAGACTTCGCTGAATATCCGGCCAAGCTGCTCAGCTGCAATTTCCTGGTAGCGGACATTGAGCGCCGCCTGGAAAGCGGCTAGCTGCCGCCTCATGTCAGCGGCGTCATCACGCGCTCTGGCCCCCGTCTCAAAAAAATCGTCGATAAAGACGGCAAGCGCACTTTGTCCCTGCTGAATGCAGACATTCAGGCTATTCGACGACTTCGCCTTCAGATCTGTGAGCGGTTGCCGAAATCCGTCAATCAAGGCCTGGTAAGGTTGCAGGTCGTCGCTGCAACTTTGCAGGAAGTTCGAGAGATTGTTCAGCGGGGTACGCTGCTTGATGCGCAAGCCTTCCGACAGGCAAAGATCCGACAGCGCCCCGCACACATCACCCATGCCGCTGTCTTTGTAGGCATCCGCATCGTCGGCATGCAATTGCGCATAGCGGGCGGAAAAGGAAATGATGCCAACGTCCTCGAGTGACTGCCCGGGGTAGTTTTTTTCCAAGGCATCACGTACATAAGTACGCTGGCGCATCCGTCGATCCTCGTCCTTCATGACCCACGTCTGGACCAGGGATTCACCATCGTCGCCGAGTTCCTCCTCCATGTCGTCACTACCAGTCAACAGCAACAGTATTCTTTTCCCCTTGCCCAACAAATGGGCAATTTCAACGAGATCGCTTTCACGTCCAGCGGAATCTGACTTGATCGTATAGAGAATGAGATCCGCATGTTCCACATAATCACGGGCCAGCTGCTCGTTCTGTATATTGAGCGAATGCATGCCAGGCGAGTCGACCCACGTCAGTCCCGGCAATGAGAAACCCTGAATGGAACTGGTGGCTTCGGTGGCGCCTACACGGAACTCGCGACGCAATTCAGCTTCTTTCTCACCGTCACCTCCAGCGACATCGGATTTCGCGTGCGAAAAAAAGCGTGGTTTTAGCGTATCTGCTACGAGATCCTTCTGTTCATCCGAAGGATCGGTGTCGCCCCACGCCATGTAATTGCCCAGCGAGCTTTTTCCCGACTTGACCTTGCCATTAACAAACACCAATAGGGAATCTTCAAAGTGGGCGCGAAAGGCAATTCCTTTTTCACGTCCCGCTACCTTGGCATCCCACGCGACACTGGTACGTTCCATCAGGTCAATAAACGCCATCACTTCTTCGCGAACGGGATTGTTTTCCGGCAAGCGCTTGCGAGTGGCATGCAAATCGCGGGAGATGCGCGTAATAAAATCACGACGTACTGCTTCGAATGCCGCCTCCACGTCCCGCGCATGTTGCAAAGAACCATCAAAACTATGTTTCAAGCTATCGAAGGAGTCGATCAGTTGCCGACGATTACGGGAAGTTTTTACTGCCGTTTTAGACATTTGACTACCTTAAGAATGGGTCGCCATCGACAGCGACGCCTCATATTCGAATTTGCGGATCTCATGCTTGAGCTTGATCAACTCTTCCTGTTCATATGCGAGCACCTCCAGGTTGGCAAGCGTGCGTGCAAGCGCTACGCCTCCCTCCAGGCGCACTGCATACACAGCAGCATAGAAATCCAGATTTTGTATCGTCGCATTCAAGTCTTCATCGGCGTCCAGCGAACGACGCAACAAATCTTCCACCTGCTTGTCCGGACTGACTGCAACGGGGGCCAAGCGATAACCAGATGCGGTCAGACGCGCTTTGAAAGACTCCTGGCCAATCGCACTGGTTCTGACCCAGTCCTGCATCGAGTCAGCCAAATTACGGCCAATGTCCAAACCTTCATGCTGAAACAGGGCTCGGGCATCCGCCTGTCGTTTCGTCTTTTCTTCCCTCTCACGCTTTTCGGCCGCGATCTCATGGCGGCGGCGCTCCTCTGCCGTATTGCGACTATCGCTGCTACCGGACGAAGAGCTCGACTCGCTGCTTCCGCTCTTGACTGCCGTCGCGATTGCCCCCACTGCGCCCACGATCGCGGCGCCTATTAACCATGGCAGTGCCATTTCTGCTCCTCAAGTGCTAAATTCGTTCGAAAAATGATGCCTTGGTATCGAGAAAAGCGCGCAATTGCCCGATTTGCTGATTAAAGCCAATAAAACCCTGACTAATTTGCGCTTGCAGGTGCAATTTTTCGCCATGCAATTTCTGCTCCGCCAGCCCTATCGCATCGAGCAAAGTGCTCACTTCGTCCTGCATGCGCCGCCGGCGTGAAGACATTGCTTTTGCAGCAAGGCTCTCCAGATGAACAAGAAGTTCAGGAATGCTGCTGCGCTCCACCAACACCTCTTGACTCTTGAGTTTTCCTGCTCGATACCGGCTATTTGACACCTTGAAAATGCTTGGCAAAAAATTCAATTCCGATTCACACTGTTCACCGATACGGCGCGCAATCGCATCGATTTTCATCGCATCTTCCTTGTCCATTTTTGTTAATACGATAACAATATGCTTGGATGCGTGTTCACCGAACGATGAAACCAACGTTTGCAGAAAGCTGATTTCATTTGCTTCCAACTCACCCTGAGGCTGATGAACAAACAATACGATATCGGCCTGACGTACTCCCGATGCGGCTTGAGTATCATCTTGATGATTCGCATCGAGGCCGGGAGTGTCGATGAAAATGCACCGTTCCCCGTCGAATTCCTTGTTTTCTGTCGTCTCGCGAATATCATTGGTCTTAAAAAACTCCACTTCAATATTGTTCGTTAACATATTCAACAATGAACTTTTACCGGAGTTCATCAGGCCATAGGCGACATAAACAGGCTTGAGATGATTTCTTTTTGCTGCAATTTCTTCGAATTGATGTCGAAAGTGAAACTTATCCATGAATAAAACCCCAGGCTGATATACCTACAATGACAACATATATTGCAATTTAGAAATCAGGCAGTGTAAAGGATATTACCCTCAAGAATCTCACCAATAATCACCATCAGACTTAGATTCCTCCATGATCCATAAGCTTGCGACAAAGCGTGTCGCTACCAGCCCGATTTCCAGTCGAATAGAGAACATCATTATTGCGTGCTCGAATGGACTTATGAGATGTATTGGGAAGGGCATGCAGACTGCACGGCGCCGTAAATGAAGAAGGGAATGACTGCAGATCCAGGGCAACTGGCAGCGACAAAGAATATGGAAAGTAAAACGGCGCCGTGAAGGCGCCGTTTTTTATTATTGCATCGCTTACAGGAAGCGGTCGAGTATCTTCCGCGTCGTCTTGTCGATATTGAACATGTCGCGGATCAGGAAGTGGATGCCGTGGTTGTCGGCGATCAAGAGCGACGCGGCGCCGATGCGGCGGATGTCTTCCTCGCCCTTCAGCACGAATTGCGTCTCGCCCCGGTCCGTGTCGACATGCCAGGTGCACGGCGTGGCGAAGCTGGAAACGCTTTTCACGCGCGCGATCTCGGGCATGAATTCGCGCCCTTCCAGCTCTTCCTGCAGCAGGCTGCGCGCCGGCTCCGGCAAGGCGTCGATGCGGTCGATCCACGCCACTTCCTTGCCATTGCCCAGCACCAGCGAAATGCCTTCGTCCGGCGACTGGATGGGAAAGGCGCGCACGGGCGCCACGCCTTCAAAGACCTGGCCGTCCGCGTCCGTCATCACCAGCTTGCCGAAGGTGTCGCGGCTTAATGTAAAAGTTGTACTGGCCATGCTTATTCCTTGTCATCCAGGGCGAGTTCGTTGTTGCGCGCCTGTGCTTCGTAGAGGCGGAAATAGGCGCCCTCTTTCGCCATCAGTTCATCGTGACTGCCCACTTCGACGACCTGGCCGCGGTCCAGCACCACCAGGCGGTCGGCGCGGTGCAGGGTCGACAGCCTGTGCGCGATGGCGATCGTCGTGCGGCCCTGCACCAGGTTGTCCAGCGCCTTCTGGATTTCTTTTTCCGTTTCCGAGTCGACCGACGATGTCGCTTCATCCATGATCAGGATGCGCGGGTCGATCAAGAGCGCGCGGGCAATCGAGATGCGCTGGCGTTCGCCACCCGACAAGCCCTGGCCACGCTCGCCCACCATCGAATCGTAGCCTTGCGGCAGGCGCAGGATGAATTCGTGGGCATGCGCGGCGCGCGCAGCGGCGATGATGTCCTGGCGCGTCGCGTGCGGCTTGCCGTAGGCGATATTTTCCGCGATGGTGCCGAAGAACAGGAATGGCTCCTGCAGCACCAGGCCGATATTGCGGCGGTAGTCGGACACGGCGAACGAACGGATGTCGACGCCGTCGAGCAGGATCGCGCCTTCCGAGACGTCATAGAAACGGCAGATCAGGTTGACCAGGGTGCTCTTGCCCGAACCGCTGTGGCCTACCAGGCCGATCATCTCGCCCGCCTTGATGTTCAGGGTGATGCCGCGGTTGACGGCGCGGTTGCCATAGCGGAAACCGACTTCGCGCAGGTCGATGCGTCCTTCGATTTTGTCCAGTTTCACCGGTTGCGCCGGTTCCGGCACGCTCGACACGTGGTCGAGGATGTCGAAAATGCGCTTGGCGGCCGACGCCGATTTCTGCGTCACGGAGACGATGCGGCTCATGGAGTCGAGGCGGCCATAGAAACGCGTGCTGTAGGCGATGAAGGCGGTCAGCACACCAACGGTGATTTCGCCGCGCGACAGCTGCCAGATGCCGAAGCACCAGATGACCAATAAACCCATCTCCGTCAGGAAGGAAACGGTCGGCGAGAACAGCGACCAGACCTTGTTCAACTTGTCGTTGACGGCCAGGTTGTGCGCGTTGGCGTCGCGGAAGCGGGCCGCTTCGCGTTTTTCCTGCGCAAACGCCTTCACCACGCGGATGCCGGGGATGGTATCGGCCAGCACGTTGGTCACTTCGCTCCACACGCGGTCGATCTTTTCAAAGCCCGTGCGCAAGCGGTCGCGCACCAGGTGGATCATCCAGGCGATGAAGGGCAGCGGCGCCAGCGTCATGATGGCCAGCCACGGGTTCATCGACCACAGGATCACGCCCGTCATGATGATCATCAGCACGTCGGAAGCGAAATCGAGCAGATGCAGCGAGAGGAAGACGCAGATGCGGTCGCTGCCGCTGCCGATGCGCGCCATCAGGTCGCCCGTGCGCTTGCCGCCGAAAAATTCCAGCGACAGCTTCATCAGGTGTTCATACGTGGCCGAGCGCAAGTCGGCGCCCATGCGTTCGGACACCAGGGCCAGCACATACGTCTTGCCCCAGCCCAGCAGCCAGGCCAGCAGGGCCGAACCGAGCAAGCCGCTCATGTAGTACACCACCAGCCATGGGTCGATGTGCTTGCCGTTCTGATACGGGATCAGCACATTGTCCATCAGCGGCGCCGTCAGATAGGGCGGAATCATGTGCGCGGCCGTGCTCAGCAGCATCAGCATGAAGCCCAGGGCCAGCTGGCCGCGGTAAGGGTGGGCGAAGCGCCACAGGCGGAACAGGGTCCAGGTCGATGGGGGCGTGTGCAGCACCTTGGCGCAGATCGGGCATTCTTCCTGCTCAGGCGCCAAAGGCGCCTTGCAGCTCGGACAGACTTCCTGCTCCGCTTCCAGCACGGGCTGGCCCGTCAGGTGGCTGTCGAGGCGCTCGACGAACTGCTCCAGCACGCGGATGGCGTGCAAGTTCTGTCCCAAAGTGAAGCGCCATGAGGCCAGGCGGCCGTGGTCATCGAACAGTTCCAGGTGGCCGACGCCGGCGTGGTCGTGGTGCGTCAGGCGCAATCCGTGGCGGAAAGACCAGCTTTTCCAGACGGTGTCGCCCGGCGAACGGGCCAGTAATCGCTTCTCGGTGACAACTATTATGCCTTTTGTGAAACGTAATCGCGCATCGAGGTCAACCTCAACGCTACTTAAAACGTTCTCCCCTGGAGAAAGGTTGCTCTCCACTTCCACCAGCCAGTGTTCAGGCAGCGAGGTGAGGGGAATAGTTGTTGCAGGAACACTCAGTTCAGTTGTCATCGTAAAGCATACTCCGGCTCGAGGCCAAGCCCTTCAGGGCGGGATTTGGGGGATGGGGCAGACGCCCGATCAATGTTTGTGTACTGCGCGATGGCGAGGTGGATGCACCAGTGGCAATTTCCTGTATTGTATCGAATGGATGCCTGCCGGTAAGGAATGATGACAAAACGGCGCAAAAAAATGGGCGACCGTCGTACCGGAGCAAGTATACAACAGCCCGCTGTTGCACAAATGCTCCAGCTTTAAGCAGAGTCGGTATCTTTATAACAAGTATGGCAACAATTAGTAACAATTAGAATGACAACACCAGCAGAATACGAGAAGCAAACGCGACAAGAGGCCGCTAAAAGTGGCACACTGCGCATACCCGGGATAAAGAACCAAGCACGAGCCTGAAAAGACTCTGTAGAGCCAACATAAAGTATCTGGCGCCCAGACGCCTGGCTTGTTATCAAGAAACCACTTACATGATCAAGAAGAAGAACATCGAATTTGCCCGCGTCACCCACTTGCGCGGCCCCAACATCTGGACTTACCGCCCGGTGATTGAAGCCTGGGTCGACATCGGCGAACTGGAAGACTATCCATCGAATACCCTGCCCGGCCTGTACGAGCGCCTGGTGGCGTGGCTGCCCGGCATGATCGAGCACCGCTGCGGCGTGGGCGAACGGGGCGGCTTTTTCGAGCGCCTGCGCGAAGGCACGTGGTCGGCCCACATCCTCGAACACGTGGTGCTGGAGCTGCAAAACCTGGCCGGCATGCGCACGGGCTTCGGCCAGACGCGCTCGACCAGCCAGCGCGGCGTCTACAAGATGGCTTTCCGCACGCGTGAAGAGCACGTGGGCCGCGCCGCCCTGGCCGCCGCGCGCACACTGCTGATGGCCGCCATCAACGATGAAGCCTATGACCTGGAAGCGGCCCTGGCGCCCCTGCGCGACATGGTCGATTCGCGCTGCCTGGGCCCGAGCACGGCCAGCATCGTCGATGCCGCCACAGAACGCCGCATCCCTTCGCTGCGCCTGAACGACGGCAATCTGGTGCAACTGGGCCACGGCGCCGCCCAGCGCCGCATCTGGACGGCCGAAACGGACCGCACCAGCGCGATCGCCGAAGGCATCGCCAGCGACAAGGATCTGACCAAATTCCTGCTCAAATCGTGCGGCGTGCGCGTGCCCGAGGGCAGCCTGGTGCGCAGCGCCGAAGCGGCCTGGGAAGAAGCGCAGGACATCGGCGTGCCCGTCGTCGTCAAGCCGTATGACGGCAATCATGGCCGCGGCGTGTCGCTGAACCTGATGACGGAAGCGGACGTGAGGGCCGCCTATGAACTGGCCGCACGCAAGGGCGACAGCTCGGCCGTGCTGGTGGAAAGCTTCATCACGGGCGACGAACACCGCCTGCTCGTCGTCGGCAACAAGCTGATCGCGGCCGCCAAGGGCGAATCCTTGTGGGTCGACGGCGATGGCGTCTCGACCGTGCTGGAACTGGTCAACACGCAGATCAATACCGATCCGCGCCGCGGCGAAGGCGAAGACTTCCCGCTAGGCACCGTCAAGCCGCACGAATCGGGCGAAATCGTGCTGGAACTGCAGCGCCAGGGCATGACCGCCCTGTCCGTGCCGCAGGCGGGCCAGAAAGTGCTGATCCAGCCGAACGGCAACGTGGCCATCGACGTCACGGACGACGTGCATCCGTCCGTCGTGCATGCTGCCCTGCTGGCCGCGCGCGTGGTCGGCCTGGATATCGCCGGCATCGACCTGGTCACCACCGACATCACGCTTCCGCTGGAAGAGCAGCGCGGCGCCATCATCGAAGTCAATGCCAGCCCTGGCCTGCTGGCGCACATCAAGCCGGGCGTGGGCCAGAGCCGCCCTGTCGGCGCGGCCATCGTCGACCACCTGTTCGCGCCCGAGGAAACGGGCCGCATTCCGTTGATCGGCGTGACGGGCACGCGCGGCGCCAGCCTGATCGTGCGCATGCTGTGCAAGCTGCTCAACCTGTCGGGCCTGCACACGGGCGCCGTCTGCAGCGAAGGCATGTATCTGGACCAGCGCCGCGTCGTCAGCAGCGATTGCGTGAACTGGGACGCGGGCCAGCGCCTGCTGCTCAACCGCACCGTGCAGACGGCCCTGTTCGAGAGCAATCCGCGCATGATCCTGGCCGAAGGCCTGGCCTACGACAAGTGCCAGATCGGCATCGTCACGGACATGGGCAGCCTCGATAGCGTCAAGGATTTCGACGTGCTGGACGAAGCGGGCCTGTACAAGGCCGTGCGCAGCCAGGTTGACGTGGTGGTGCCAACGGGTGTGGCCGTGCTCAACGCGGCCAACGCGCACGTGCTGGAACTGGCCGAACTGTGCGACGGCACGGTGACCCTGTATGCGCAGGACGGCGGCTTGCCAGCCATCGCGGCGCAACTGGCCGCCGGCCAGCGCGCCGTATTCGTGCGCGGCAACCACATCGTGCTGGCCGAAGGCGGCATCGAAACGGTCTTGCTGTGCCTGGACCTGCTGAAACCGGCCACGGCCGGCAATGTCGACAGCGTGCTGGCCGTCGCGGCCGCCGCCTGGGCCCTGAACCTGCCCGTCGACCTGATTTGCGCTGGCTTGCGCACGTTCGACGCCGCACCCGGCTGCATCGGCAACTAAGGCAAAGCAGCACTCAAGCCCGGCCAGGACGGCCGGGCCCACAAGAACACAACAGGATTACGGTTTAATTATGGAAGTATCTCGCGTACGGGCCTTGCGGGGCCCTAACCTCTGGAGCCACGACACCGCCGTGGAAGCCATTGTTTCCTGCACCACGCAGGAACTCGACATCGCCCAGCTGCCCGGCTTCGAAGCCCGCCTGCGCGCGCGCTTTCCGCAACTGAGCCCGCTGCAACCACTGGGCAACTACAACGCCGCGCCGATGGCGCAGGTGCTGGAACTGGCGGCGCTGGGCCTGCAGGCGCAAGCCGGCTGCCCCGTCACCTTCAGCCGCACCACGCCGACCCTGGAAACGGGTATCTTCCAGGTCGTCGTCGAATACTCGGAAGAAGCCGTCGGCCGCCTGGCCCTGGAACTGGCGCAGCAGCTGTGCCGCGCGGCACTCGACGATGCGCCGTTCGACCTGGCCGGCGCCCTGCACCAGTTGCAGGAACTCGATGAAGACGTCCGTCTGGGCCCATCGACGGGCGCCATCGTCAACGCCGCCGTGGCGCGCAACATTCCGTTCCGCCGCCTGACCGAGGGCAGCCTGGTGACATTCGGTTGGGGCAGCAAGCAGCGCAAGATCCAGGCCGCCGAAATGGACGGCACCAGCGCGATTGCCGAAGCCATCGCGCAAGACAAGGAACTGACCAAGAAGCTGCTCGATTCGGCCGGCGTGCCGGTGCCGCACGGCCGTGTCGCCGTCGATGCGGACGACGCCTGGGCCGCCGCCTGCGAAATCGGCCTGCCCGTCGTCGTGAAACCAAAAGATGGCAACCAGGGCAAGGGCGTCACCGTCAATGTCACCACGCGCGAACAGCTGACGGCAGGCTTCCTCGCGGCGCAGGAATTCCGCGACGACATTCTCGTCGAACGCTACCTGCCTGGCCACGATTTCCGCTTGCTCGTCATCGGCAACAAGATGGTGGCAGCGGCCCGCCGCGACCCGCCGCAAGTGGTGGGCGACGGCCAGCACACGGTGCGCGAACTGGTCGACCAGGTCAACCTGGACCCGCGCCGCGGCAGCGGCCACGCCACCTCGCTGACGAAAATCCGCTTCGACGACATCGCCCTGGCCAGCCTGGCCAAGCAGGGCTATGTGGCCGAATCCGTGCCTCCCGTGGGCCAGCGCGTGATCTTGCGCAATAACGCCAACCTGTCGACGGGCGGCTCGGCCACCGACGTCACCGTCGACGTGCACCCGGAAGTGGCGGCGCGCGCCGTCGCCGCCGCGCACATGGTGGGCCTGGACATCTGCGGCGTGGACGTCGTCTCCGAAAGCATTTTGAAACCGCTGGAAGAACAGAACGCCGGCATCGTCGA
Source organism: Janthinobacterium sp. GMG1 (assembly GCF_034427795.1). NCBI lineage: Bacteria > Pseudomonadati > Pseudomonadota > Betaproteobacteria > Burkholderiales > Oxalobacteraceae > Janthinobacterium > Janthinobacterium sp. GMG1. Next base: position 116,353 of record NZ_JAXQNT010000008.1, on the reverse strand, counting down.
AGTGAACGCCGCGCCGGGCTTGCGCATGCATTTGGCGCCGTCGTTCGGCAAGCCGCGCCCCGTGGGTGAAGCCATCATCGCCGCCATGTTCGCCGAAGGCGACGATGGCCGCATTCCCGTCGTCGCCGTCACCGGCACCAACGGCAAGACCACCACCGTGCGTCTGATCGCCCACCTGCTCACCACCTCCGGCCTGCGCACGGGCATGACCAACACGGATGGCGTGTACATCGAAGGGCGCCAGATCGACAGCGGCGACTGCAGCGGCCCGCGCAGCGCGCGCAACGTGCTGCTGCACCCGGACGTGGACGCGGCCGTGTTCGAAACGGCGCGCGGCGGCATGCTGCGCGAAGGCCTGGCCTTCGACCGCTGCCAGGTCGCCGTGGTGACCAACATCGGCGCCGGCGACCACCTGGGCCTGAACTACATCACCACCGTGGAAGACCTGGCGGTCCTGAAGCGCGTGATCGTGCAGAACGTGGCCGACAGCGGCGTGGCAGTCTTGAACGCCACCGACCCCGCCGTGGCGCGCATGGCCAAGAATTGCAGCGGCACGGTGACCTTCTTCGCCGCCGACAAGACGCATCCCGTGATGGCCACGCACCGCGCGCAGGGCAACCGCGTCGTGTACGTGGAAGACGGCAAGCTGGTCGCGGCACAGGGCAAGGAGCGCCACGAAATCGCCCTGTCGCAGGTGCCGATCACGCGCAACGGCGCCATCGGCTTCCAGGTCGACAACGTCATGGCGTCGCTGGCCGCCGCCTGGGCCGTGGGCCTGGACTGGAAAACCATCGCGCTGGGCCTGAAAACCTTTGCCAATGAAGCCGACAATGCGCCGGGCCGCTTCAACGTGTTCGATTACAAGGGCGCCACCCTGATCGCCGACTACGGCCACAATCCGGACGCCATCCTGGCGCTGGTGCAGGCCGTCGAAAGCATGCCGGCCAAGCGCCGCTCGGTGGTCATCAGCGGCGCCGGCGACCGCCGCGACGAAGACATCCGCCAGCAGACGGAAATCCTCGGTGCCGCCTTCGACGACGTGCTGCTGTACCAGGATCAATGCCAGCGCGGCCGCGCCGACGGCGAAGTGGTGGCCTTGCTGCGCCAGGGCTTGAACGGCGCCAAGCGCACCACGCATATCGATGAAATCAACGGCGAATTCGTCGCCATCGACAAGGCCCTGGCGCGCCTCGGTGAAGGCGACCTGTGCCTGATCCTGATCGACCAGGTGGAAGAAGCGCTGGCGCACATCGCCAAGCGCGTCGCCGAAGCCTAAGCGCTGCATCACTGCGCACAAGGGCGGCCTGCGGGCCGCCCTTTTTATTGGCGCCCGCCACCTCCCTGCGCGCACCCGCATGGTGCAAAAGCCCCCTTGCAAGCTTGTAAATTCAGGCATGAAAATTGCTCATAAGAAAACATAAATGGGCTGACGAGAAGGTGGGGCACGCATGCTGGGCAGAATCTCGCGCATGATCGGAAAATTGACGGTGGGACGCAAACTGGCGCTGATCTATTTGCTCGACCTGTCCGCCGTCATCTTCATTTCCGGCATCCTCATCAACGAAAAATACCTGGCCATCGATTTCTCGCGCAAGGAGATGGCGGGCAATGACTACATCGCCGCGATCCGCGATGCCCTTCTGCCCCTGGCGCGCAGCACGGCGCAAGCGGGCGCGCAGGCCGCGGCCGTGGAGCAGGCTGAAAGCCGCTTCGGCAGCGGCATGCGCAGCGCCGAACTGAATGCGCAATTTGCCGCCCTGCTGCGCCAGGCCGGCAGTACTCCCGCCCCAGCCGACGACGGCATCGCGCCCTCGCCCGCCTTTGTTGCAGGACGCGCACTGCTCACCCGCGTGGGCAACCAGTCGAACCTGATCCTCGACCCGGACCTCGACAGCTACTACACGATGTCGCTGGTGATCCTGCGCTTTCCCGAGCTGCTGGAAGTGATCAACAGCACGCGCGCCCTGGCCCTGCAACTGGCCACGGCCGAAGGCGCGCAGCGCCAGCGCCTGCAGACCCAGTTCCTGATCCTGGAGGGCCGCATGGACGCCACCATGGGCGGCATCGGCAGCGACTACACGGAGGCGTTCGCGGCCAGCACGCCGCTGCTGCGCCAGCACCTGGATGGTTCGCGCGCGGTCCTGCAGCAGGCCGTGGCGCGCTTACGCGCCAGTACCCAGGCGCTGGCCGGCGCGCAAGTCACCCCCGCCGGCACGCAGGCACTGCGGCGGCACGACGACGTGGCGCTCGCCGCCCTACGCCTGGCATGGCGCGACACGGCGAATGAATTGCACCGGCTGATCCAGCTGCGCGTGGACGGCTTTTTTACGCGTATGTGGCTGCACCTGGGTACGGCCGTGCTGCTGCTGGTGATGATACTGGGCCTGGTGTTTTTCGTCGCACGTCAGATCGCCCTGCCCATCCGCCGCCTCGCGCGCGTGGCGCAGGAAGTGCGCGAAACGGGCGACCATAGCCTGCGCGCCGTCTGGGACAGCGAAGATGAAACGGGACGCCTGGTGCGCGCCTTCAATACCATGCTGCAGCAGCTCGACTTCCAGCGCATGGCGCAACAGGAACTGGTGGCGCGCGCCAGCGCGGCCGATGCGCAGCGCCAGCTGGTCGACGCCATTCCCATCCCGCTGATGGTCACCTCGATCCCGCACCACGAGGTGCTGCACGCGAACCAGGCTGCGCACGCGTGGCAGGGCGGCCTGGAACTGGACCCGTGGGTGGGCGGCATGAGTCCGCAAGCCCGTTCACGCTTCTTCCAGCGCTTGAGCGACCTGGGCGCCGTCGATGAATTCGAAGTGTGCTGGAGCGGCGGCACGCCCACCTGGGCCCTGATTTCCGCGCGCCTGATCGACTACCAGGGCCAGCGCGCCGTGCTGTCGACCTTCACGCCGATCAACAAGATGAAGCTGATGGAGTCGCGCCTGGAACTGTGGGCCAAGGTCTTCGAGGCCTCGGCCGAAAGCCTGATCGTGATGGACGCCGGCATGCGCATCATCACCGTCAACCAGGCCTTCCGCCGCCATTCGCTGTACGACATGGTGGAGCTGATCGGCAAGCGCCCGGCCTTTTTGCTCGCGCCAGACAACAGTCCCGAGCAGCTCGACAGCCTGCGCCGGACCCTGGCGCGGCGCGGCTACTGGCAGGGCGAGATCCGGGTGCAGCGCAAGTCGCTGGAAAGCTATCCCGCCTGGCTGGTGATGAACGCCGTGCGCGGCCTCGATGGCGTCACCACGCATTTCATCGCCAGCTCGCTCGACATCAGCGAACGCAAGGCCAGCGAGCGGCAGATCGAGCACATGGCCCACCACGACGCGCTGACGGGACTGGCGAACCGCCACGTCTCGAAACTGCGCCTGGCGGCCGCCATCGCGCAGGCGCGCCGCAGCGGTGAAAAGGTGGGCGTGCTGTTCGTCGACCTGGACCGCTTCAAGCACGTCAACGACGCGCTGGGCCACCATGTGGGCGACGCGCTGCTGCAATCGGTCTCAAAGCGCCTGTTGCAGCTGGTGCGCGAAGGCGACACCGTCAGCCGCCTGGGCGGCGATGAATTCGTCGTCATCCTCAACGGCGTCGGCGACGCCGCAGCCATCGCCGCCCTGCTCGACACGCGGCTGATACCGGCCATGCGCGAGCCGCACCAGGTGGAAGGCAACGCGCTGTATGTCTCGTGCAGCGTGGGCGTGGCCGTCTACCCGGACCACGGCGACGACATGGATACCCTGATGCGCCACGCCGATGCGGCCATGTACCAGGCCAAGAGCGGCGGACGCGATCACGCGCGCATGTTCACGCCGCAGATGCAGGAACAGCAGTTGCAGCAGCTGCACCTGGAAAGCGATCTGCGCCACGCCATCGAGCGGCACGAACTGGTGCTGTACTACCAGCCGCGCATCGATGCGAAAAGCAGCCGCCTGAATGGCGTGGAAAGCCTGATCCGCTGGCAGCATCCGCAGCACGGCCTGATCGCGCCCGACAGCTTCATTCCCGCCGCCGAGGAATCGGGCCTGATCGTCTCCATCGGTGCGTGGGTCATCCGCGAGGCGTGCCGCCAGCAGCTGGCCTGGCGCGAGGCGGGCGCGGGCGACATCGCCGTGTCGATCAACCTGTCGGCCATCCAGCTGAAAAACGGCGGCCTGGTGGCGACCTTGCGCGAAGTGCTGCGCGAATTTCCCGTCACGCCGGGACAGATCGAATTCGAACTGACCGAATCGATCCTGATGGACAACGTGGACGACACCATCGCCACCCTGCACGCCATCAAGGCGCTGGGTTTTGCGCTGTCGATCGACGATTTCGGCACCGGCTATTCGAGCCTGAACTACCTGTGCCGCTTCCCGCTCGACAAGCTGAAAATCGACATGAGCTTCGTGCAGGACATCCACGGTTCGCCGCAGAATCTGGCGGTGACGAAAACCATCATCGGCCTTGGCCATACGCTGGGCTTGACGGTCACCGCCGAAGGCGTGGAAAGCGCGGCCGATGCCGACGTGCTGCGCCACGCCGGCTGCGATGAATTGCAGGGCTTTTACTTTGCCCGCCCCATGCCGCAGGCGCACTTCATGGACTGGCTGGCGCACAGCGCCGCGCCCTGCGTCGCCTGACACTTTCTGTGGAGCGCCCGCAACGCGCACGCGCCAAGTTCGGCAATGCGCGCCGCGCCGCCAGGGCGCATGAATGCAGCAGGGATACCGGAATCGGTATTGACATCGCAAAAGAAGTCATTTGTGGGGCAAAGTCATTCCCACCTACCATGTTTCTGAGCAGGTTCCAGCTCTGGCGGCGACTGCCGCAGCGTTCTCAACATAACTAAAATACAGGTGGAGACAAGATGAAGCAATTGATGGCAACGGGCACCCGCACGTCCGCACAAAACACGCGCTTGGCCTTGAAGGCAACGGTGGCCGCGCTGGCCAGCGCCGGCTTGCTGAGCAGCGCTTCCGTCTGGGCGCAACAGGCGCCCGCCGTGAACACGCCAGCGGAAGAAACGGCACAGGCTGCAGTAGCGGCACCGGCGGGGGCCGACAATGCCGGCATCGCCGTCGTCGCCGTCACGGGCGTGCGCAGGGCGGCACAGAGCGCGCAGACGATCAAGAAAAACAACGACCAGGTGGTCGACTCCATCGTCGCCGATGAGATCGGCAAATTCCCCGACAAGAACGTGGCCGAAATCCTCGGCCGCGTGACGGGCGTGCAGATCCGCCGCGAGGGCGGCGAGGCTGGCACCGTCATCATCCGCGGCTTGCCCGGCGTGGTGACCCTGCTCAACGGCCGGGAAATGTTCACATCCGTGGGCCGCAGCCTGTATCTGGCCGACATTCCGACAGCCATGCTGCAGCGCGTGGACGTGTACAAATCGCAGGGCGCCGACATGGTCGAAGGCGGCACGGCCGGCGTGATCGACGTGCGCACCAACCGACCGTTCGACTTCAAGGGCTTCACGGCATCGGGCAATGTGCGCGCCGAGCACCGCGACAAGTCCGGCTCGACGGACCCGAACGTCGGCGGCATGGTCTCGAACCGCTGGAAGACCCAATACGGCGAATTCGGCGCCCTGCTCGGCCTGTCCTACCAGCGCGGCAGATACTATGACGAGACGATCTGGAACGCCGAACCCGTCAAGCGCCCCGACGCGGGCAACATCACGGGCCCCGATTCCGTCGGCATGATCCCCACCGTGGGCGACCGCAAGCGCTACGCGGCCAACGCCGCCTTCCAATGGCGTCCGAACTCGCAGGTGGAAGTGTATGCGGAAGGCATGTCGACCCTGATCAAGCACGCGTTCGACAGCCAGTTCTTCGTCGGTTCGCTGCCCTGGGGCCAGAACCCGGACATCACCCTGATCCCCGGCACCAGCCAGGCGGCCACGGTGGGCAAGATCGACGGCCCCTGGTCGCCGTTCACGCTGGGCTCGACCCAGGCGCGGCGCGACCGCTCGATCGGCTCGCAAGGCGCCATCGGCGCGCGCTGGGACATTACGCCGCAGCTGCGCGCCACGACGGAACTGGCGCGCACGGTCAGCAACTTCGAGCGCGAATTTCCCATCCTCGACTTCCTCGCCCATCCGACCAGCGTGATCGGCAGCACGAACGTGAACGGCGGCGCGCAGATCAGCTACCCCGGCTACAACATGACGGACCCGAAGAACTACACCCTGCTCGGTTTCTACGACAATCACAACCACGACGAAGGCAGCTCGACCGACTGGCGCGGCGACGTTACCTACGACATGGACAGCACGGGCTTCTTCCGCGAATTCTCGGGCGGCGTGCGCCTGGCCAAGCGCAAGGCCGAATCGGTCCGCGAAAAAAATGGCCAGGGCGGGCTGACGTCGATCATGACTGCGGACGCGATTCCCGGCCTGGCATGCACCTCGCACGACAACACGGGCAACTTCGGCCTGCAAAGCTGGCTCACGCCGTGCCGCGACTTCATGCTCAACAACACGGCCGCGCTGCGCCAGCTGTTTACGGGCAGCAGCGAACGCAGTCCCGACGATCCGATGACCCACTTCAAGGATGTGGAAAAAACCAATGCCGTCTACGGCAAGGCGCGCATCGGCTTTGACCTGGCACAGGTACCGGTCGATGGCACCCTGGGCGTGCGCGTGGTGCAGACCAAGCAGGACTTGCAAGGCAATTCCGCGCAAAACGGCATCATCACGCCCGTGCGCGTGAAGACCTCGGATACGGACGTGCTGCCCAGCATGACCCTGAAAGCCATGCTGCGCCAGGACCTGGTCGCCCGCCTGACGGCCGGCAAGGCCGTGCAGCGCCCGAACTTCGCCGATTTCAACCCCGGCGTGAGCCTGGGCCAGAGCCTGGAAATGGTGCGCCCGACGGGCAGCGGCGGCAACCCCGACCTCAAACCCGTGGAAGGCAAGAATCTCGACGTGGCGCTGGAATGGTATTTCGCGCAGACGGGTTCCGTCACGGCCACCGTGTTCCGCCATAACTTCAAGAATTACATCCTGTCCGGTTCCGCCAAGGAAACATATGGCGGCATCGAATACGACATCACGCGTCCGCGCAACACCTCGAAGGGCCATCTGCAAGGCCTGGAAATGGCCTACCAGCAGTTCTACGACAAGCTGCCGGGCTGGATGAGCGGCCTGGGTCTGCAGGCGAACGCCACCTACATGACGGGCGAGCTGGAGGAATTGAATGGCAGCGCGCATCCGTTCACGGGCATGTCAAAGTGGTCGGCCAATCTCGTCGGCCTGTACGAACAGGGAGCGTGGTCGGCGCGCCTGGCCTACAGCTGGCGCGACAAGTACGTCGACGACTACAACTATCGCGGCAAGGGCATCCACCTGACCGTGGCGCCCACCAAGACCCTGGACGCGTCGGTCTCGTACAAGCTCAATCCGAACACCACGGTGACCCTGGACGCGAACAACCTGCTCGACTCGACCTACCGCGACTACCACGACACGCCGGACTACGTGCGCGACGTGCGGCGCTATGACAAGGTTGTCGGTTTGTCCCTCCGCTGGAGTTACTAGCCCCTCTTTCTTCCTTGCGAGGGTTTTCAGCGCCAGCCGGCAACGGTTGGCGTTTTTTTTGCCTTGTGGAATCTATCCGACACAGGAGTGATCTGGCGCAAAGTAGCGCCGCCGGGGCGCTTTTATGCTGGCAGTCTGACCATCGAACCCGGCGGGGACAGCATGCGCGATGCACGGCACGTCGACACACAGCTATTTCAACCCGACATCCCGGTGCGGCTCGACATGCGCACGGCGGCGCTGGTCGAACATGCGCTGGCCTTGCAGGAAATGGCCGGCACGGGCGCCGCCGCCCTGTTCCTGCACTGCCACGACGTGCCGCTGCCCACCGCCTTGCGCGTGCTGACGACGGGACCGCGCCGCAAGCCGGCCGGGCCGCACCTGTTTGCCCGCCTGCGTCCACGCACGGCTGCCCTGGCGCAAGGCGCACCGCTACCGGCGCGCTGACGAATCCTGTACCATCGCCGCAACCTATCCAATGAGGCACGGCGATGCAGGCAGCGACACCCCACGATTCCTATGCGGCACTGATGGACCTGATCAAGGCGCGCCATGCGGCACTGAGCCCGCAATTCCAGGCTGGCGCGCGCTACCTGGCCGACCATCCTGACGAAGTGGCCGTGTCGTCGATGCGCAGCATCGCCGCGCGCGCGCAAGTGCAATCGGCCGCCCTCGTGCGCCTGGCGCAACAGCTGGGCTTTGCCGGCTGGCCGGAACTGAAAGCCATCTTCGTCGAACGCCTGCGCGCGGGGCCAAGCGGCTATGCGGCAAAGGCCGGCGCGCTGGCTGGCAAAGAGGGAAAAGAGCGCGACCTGGTCACCGAAGTGTTCACGGCGCAGCAGCGCAATCTGGCCGCCACGGAAAGCGCCAACCACGCCGCCCTGGATGCGGCCGCCGGCCTGCTGCAGGCGGCGCCCCGCGTGCACGTGGCCGGCTTTCGCGCCGCCCACCCGATCGCCTACACCCTGCACTATCTGTACCGCTTGCTGCGCCCCAGCGTGCAGCTGCTGAGCGGCCAGGGCGGCACGCTGGAGATGGACTTGCGCGCCCTGCAGGCGAACGAAGCCGTCGTCGTCATCAGCTTCGCGCCGTATTCGAGCGAAGCGCTGCTGGTAGCGCAGGCGGCGCGCCAGGCCGGCTGCCAGGTGGTCGCCATCAGCGACAGCGCCATGTCGCCGCTGGCCCTGCAGGCCGACGCCAGCATCGTCATCGCCGTCGACAGCCCGTCGTTCTTTCCCTCCATCGTGGCCGGCGTCGCGGCCGTGGAAAGCCTGGTGGAATTGCTGGTGGCGCGCGCGGGGCCCGATGCCGTTACGGCCATCGGCGCGGCGGAAAGCCAGTTGCGGGCGCTGGGCGCCTACGCAAAAACATCAAATGATGTAAATTAGAAAAAAATACATCGAACGTTGCAATACGGTGCAACGCAGCCTATAATCGGCCATCTCCCTTGCCGATAAGAAAGCGATGCCATGAGCCACGTCTTCCACCGCAGCTTGACCGCCAGCTATCCTGTCGCCACGGGCGGCGATGGCCCTTACCTGATCGATGCGGATGGCAAGCGCTACCTGGACGCCTGCGGTGGCGCGGCCGTCTCTTGCCTCGGCCATTCCGATGCGGCCGTCATCGCCGCCGTGCAGCAGCAGGTTGCCAAGATGGCGTACGCGCACAGCTCGTTTTTCACCAGCGAGCCGATGGAGCAGCTGGCCGATTTCCTCGTCGCCCGCGCGCCTGCCGGTATCGACAGCGTATATTTCGTCTCTGGCGGTTCGGAAGCGGTGGAAAGCGCGCTCAAGATGGCGCGCCAGTATTTTGTCGAGCGGGACCAGCCGCAGCGCCGCCACGTCATCGCGCGCCGCCAGAGCTACCATGGCAACACCCTGGGTGCGCTGGCCACGGGTGGCAATGCCTGGCGCCGCCAGCAGTTCGAGCCGTTGCTGATAGGCGTCACCCACGTGTCGCCCTGCTACGCCTGGCGCGACCAGCAAGCGCATGAAACGGACGGCGACTACGTGGCGCGCCTGGGCCAGGAGCTGGAAGACCATATCGCCGCACTGGGCGCGGACAACGTCATGGCCTTCATCGCCGAACCCGTCGTCGGCGCCACGGCCGGCGCCCTGCCCGCCGTCGCCGGCTATTTTGCGCGCATGCGCGCCATCTGCCAGCGCCACGGCATCCTGTTGATCCTCGACGAAGTCATGTGCGGCATGGGGCGCACGGGCAGCCTGTTCGCCTGCGAGCAGGAAGGCATCACGGCTGACCTGATCTGCATCGCCAAGGGCCTCGGTGCCGGCTACCAGCCCATCGGCGCCGTGATGGTATCGAAGGATATCCGCAACACGATCCGCGCCGGCACGGGCTTTTTTCAGCACGGCCACACGTATATCGGCCACGCCACGGCCTGCGCCGCCGCCCTGGCCGTGCAGCGGCAGATCGAGGAACGCGATTTGCTGGCCAACGTGCGCGCCATGGGCGACTTGCTGCAGGAGCGGCTGCAGGCGCGTTTCGACGGCCATGCGCACGTGGGCGACATCCGCGGCCGCGGCCTGTTCCTGGGCCTGGAACTGGTGCAGGACCGCGCCAGCAAGCAGCCGTTCGACCCGGCCAGCCGCCTGCACGCGCGCATCAAGGCGCACGCCATGCAAAACGGACTGATGTGCTACCCCATGGGCGGCACCATCGATGGCCTGCATGGCGACCACATCCTGCTGGCGCCCCCCTACATCATCGACACCAGCCACGTCGATGAAATTGTCGACAAGCTGGGCGCGGCCATCGACGCCTGCGTCGTCTAACCCCGCCCGCTGTTGCCCACGGTGGACATCAGGCTGGCACCGCAGCTGGTCTTGTGACCCTCGAAGGCCACGGGCACGCCATCGATCAGCACCTGCGGATCGCCCTCGGCGATCACGCAGCGCACATGGCCCTTGATCGGGCACACGCAAGGGTCGCCCTTGCGCGCCACGGCCACGCCCAGTACCGTACTGTTCGGCGCCGCGCCCACCACCTTGCCGCCATGGCTGGTGGGGTCGTTCAAGCGGATCACGCCACGCATACTGCCTCCTGTTCCTGTCCAGCGCATACCGCGGCACCGGTCCATACGGTGCCGCTCCCGTTTGCATTATCGGGCGCTACGCAACAGTCGTCATTGCGTTCGAGCACATTGACGGCTTGCCCGCCGCCGACATGACAATCGCCGTCAATGGCAGCTTTTGTTCACTCCTTGTCAATATTAATTGACTTATTCGAAACAATCGTTTTAAATCAGGAAGTTACTCAAAATCAATCATCTTGAGGATTCAAACATCGCATTACCCCTTTTCGATGCTTGACGCCCACGTTGATGCACTCTGAAGCCAAGGTATATGGAACTGCTCGACTCCCTGCGTCAGACCCCACCGCAAGACGACACGATCAGCGGGCACTATGAAGTGCGCCGCTTGCTGGGCGAAGGCGGTTTCGGCCATGTATTCGAAGCCTGGGATGCCAAGCTGTGCCGCAGCGTGGCGCTCAAGCGCCTGAAACCGCAAGCCGACGTGCTGCATCCGGAAAAACTCATCAATGAAGCGCGCCTGGCCGCCTCGCTCAAGCATGCGGCCTTCGTGCGCATCTTTGCCATCGAGGGCCAGGGCACGAGCCAGTCCATCGTCATGGAACTGGTCGAAGGCCAGACCCTGGGCCAGTTCATGCACAGCGGCAAGGCTGACCTGCAAGCGGCGCTCGACATCGCCTACCAGATCGCCGACGCCATGGACGAGGCGCACGCCATGGATCTCGTGCACGGCGACCTGAAACCATCGAACCTGATGCTGGAAGCGGATGGCAAGGTGCGCATCCTCGACTTCGGCCTGGCCCGCCACATCGACCCGCAAGCAACGCAAACGACCACCCTGTGCGACTTGCAGGGCACGATCGCCTACATGGCGCCCGAGCGCCTGATGGGCCGCCTGCCCGACACGCGCGGCGACGTCTATGCGCTGGGCGCCATGCTGTACGAACTGCTGGCCGGCCAGCGCCACTTCGCCCACCTGAACGGCCTGGCCCTGGCCGCCGCCCACATGCAGGCGACGGAAGCCTGGCCCGACCTGCCCGACTCCGTCCCGCCCACCATCAACGCCCTCGTGCGCGCGATGACGGCGCACGACCCGGCGGAACGGCCACGCACCATGCGCGATGTGCGCGAAGCGATTGGCGCGCAGCGCGGGGAACCGCTCACCATGGCCACGCCCCTTGCCGACGAGACGCCTGCAAAAGAAGAACCGCCCGCCAGCGTCTCCATCCGCCTGCCCCTGCCACGCAAGCGCACCCTGAAATGGGGCGCGGGCGTGGCGCTGCTGGCGGTACTGGCGGGATGGCAGCTGCCCAATATCGTTCCTACCGTCAAATCGTTCGTCACAGGCGAAAAGGCGCCCGCGCCATATTCGGAAATGGCCAGCATGGCGGCGGGGATGGAGGCGTTGCGGGTGTTTGATCGCGATACGAGCCAGGCGAAAGCCATCGAGCAATTCACCACTGTGCTGACGCACAATCCGAAGAGTGCGGCAGCGGCGGCAGGCCTATCCCTGGCATATAGCCAGCGCTACGTGGGCAATGGCCGAGACGAAACCTGGCTGCAGCGTGCCGATGCCAGTGCCCAGCAGGCATTGGTGGAGGATAACCAACTTGCGCTGGCTCATGTCGCGCAAGCTTGGGTGCAGGAACTGAAGGGACAGTCCGAGGCATCCCTGAAAAGTACCGCTGCAGCATTGAACCTGGATCCACAAAATCTGCTGGCGCACATGGGCAAGATACGCGTGCTGATGAATGTGCAAAAATTTGATCTGGCACAATCCGTCATCGACAAGGCACAACTTATCTACCCGCACGAACGTCTGTTTCACATCATGCAGGGTATGCTGCACTTTCGCCAGTCCGCCTACACCCATGCGGAAAAGTCGTTCCGCAGGGCTATCGAGCTTGATCCGCAATCATCGAACGCCTATGCCTACCTGAATGCCACCCTCCTGCGGCTGGACCGCAACGATGAAGCCTTGCGCGTTCTGCAGCAGGGCTTGCAAATCCAGCCACACTGGGAGCTGTACAACAATCTGGGCGCCTCGCTGTTCGCCAAGGCCGACTACCTGGGTGCGGTGGAAGCGTTCAAGAATGCCGTGTCCTCCAGCAAGGGCAGCCCGAACACCTATTTACTGTGGGCTAACCTGGCCGACGCGCAACGCTGGATTCCAGCCCAGGCCGCTGCATCGACGGATTCCTACCGCCGCGCCATAGCACTGTTGACACCCATTTTGCAGCGCCGGAAGGATAACGCGATCATCCATTCGCGCATGGCGCTGTACCGTGCCTACGTAGGAGAGGCAAAGGAAGCGCAGGCACGGCTCAAACAGGCGCTGGAATTGTCCGGCGAAGTGGCAGACGTACAGTTCCGTGCCGCCCTGACTCATGAGCTGATCGGCAATCACGACGAGGCGCTGGCGGCGCTACAACAAGCGGCCAAACTCGGCTACCCCGTCAATCTGATCGAGACTGCACCCGATCTGTTGAACCTCAGGCGAGATGCTCGCTACCAGCAGTTTATTATTAACCTCAAAAGAGATCGTAAAACATGACGCCTGTAAGCCCTTGGATGAAACTATCCGTACATTTTGATGCAGACCAGACCAGCAGCGAGTTGGACTACAAATTTATCTCTTGCGATGGTACCGCGGACCCACGCCACGGCGAATATATGGGCGGTGTGCACTTTCAGCCAGGACAGCATGTCTACCTGGATGTCAATTGCTGCGGCTCCAAGAAAAGCGGCTTCACCTCATTCCAGATCGTTGATTGCTGCATCGTCACCATTCCGCAACTGACGCAGATTGGCCCAAATGTGCCGACCGTTTACTCGCCCCCCTCGCCATTCCTGCAAGCCATAGGCGCCGCCTATCCACTGCAACTGGATTTCGAGTCGCACCTGCTGCCGCCAGACCCTGAACTGCCGGACCTGCGCCGCATTCGCCAGGAATGGAAGCATACGCTGGACGTAGGTCATACAAAAGGCCGCTGGGAATTATCCTTTGTCATTACCGTGCGCATCTTGCGCGGTGAAGGCGTGCAACCGGAACTGCGCGTCTTGGCCTTCGATCCGGAAAGCTCAGTCGGCGGCTCGATCGACATGTAACAGCTGACGCGTGGCGCAAGCGCCGCGCGGACAGCGCCGACCCACTCCACACTCCAAGCCGCGCCACCTCCACCGGCGCGGCTTTTTCACACCCACACGCAATACGCCGCCCCGCCCGCCGAAAGCGGTAAAATGACGGCCTTGAACCCAAGCTCCGCCCCCTGGCGCGGCCTTGACTGCACACAGCACCACACACAGCCCGGCAGGCACGCCTTTTCCTGCCGCCGGACCAACGACAAAGAACACATGACCACCGTCCCAAAAGAAATCAACGCCGCCGCGGCAAAGAAAAATTCGGCTGAAAAGCTTACTCCGATGATGCAGCAATATTTAGGCATCAAGGAAAACCACCCGACGATGCTGGTCTTCTACCGCATGGGTGATTTCTACGAGCTGTTTTTCGAGGATGCGGAAAAAGCCTCGCGCCTGCTGGGCATTACCTTGACGGCGCGCGGCGTGGCCAGTGGCAACCCGATCAAGATGTGCGGCGTGCCGTTTCATTCGCTCGATGGCTACCTGGCCAAGCTGGTCAAGCTGGGCGAGTCGGTGGCCATTTGCGAACAGATCGGCGACCCGGCCACCAGCAAGGGTCCCGTCGAGCGCAAGGTCATGCGCGTGGTCACGCCCGGCACCTTGACGGATGCGGACTTGCTGCCAGAGAAAGCCGAGCGCCCGCTGCTGGCCATGTGCAGCATCACGCAGCGCAAGACGGTGACGACGGGTCTGGCCTGGCTGTCGCTGGCCAGCGGCGCCTTGAAGCTGATGGAGTTTTCCGGCGACAGCAGCACCGTGGCCGTACGCTTGCAGCAGGAGCTCGAGCGCATCGTGCCGGCTGAAATTCTCAGCGGCGACAATGGCAACCTGTTCGATGACTACGCGGGCACGCACATCAACCGCGTGCCGGACTGGCATTTCGACGTGGTCGGCGGCCACAAGGCCCTGCTGGATCAATTGGGCGTGGCGACCTTGACGGGTTTTGGCGCCGATGGCCTCGGCGCCGCGTTCGGCGCGGCCGGCGCCCTGCTGCGCTATGCGCAATCGACGCAGGGACGCGGCTTGCAGCACGTGCGCTCATTGACGACGGAAACGGAAAGCGAATTCATCGGACTGGACGCGGCCACGCGGCGCAACCTGGAGTTGACGGAAACCATCCGCGGCCAGGAATCGCCTACGCTGTTCTCTCTGCTCGACCATTGCCGCACGGCCATGGGTTCGCGCATGCTACGCCATTGGCTGCACCATGCGCGGCGCGACCAGAACGTGGCGCGCGCGCGCCATGAAGCCATCGCCGCGCTGGCGCAAAGCGAAGCGGCGGGACCGCTCGCCGCCACCCTGGCGCAAGTACCCGATATCGAACGCATCACCACGCGCATCGCGCTGCTGTCGGCGCGTCCGCGCGATCTGGCAGCCCTGCGCGACGGCCTGCTGCAACTGCCGGCCCTGCGCGGCGACGTCGTCCGTTGTTATGGTCCTGGCCAGGGCGGCGAAACCGGCTTGCTGGCCGCCATCCACGCGGCGCTGGCCACACCAACGGCCTGCCTGGACTTGCTGGTGCGCGCCGTGGCGCAGGAACCGGCCGCTATGGTGCGCGACGGCGGCGTGTTTGCCACCGGCTTCGACGCCGAACTGGACGAATTGCGCGCCCTGTCGGAAAACGCGGGCCAGTTCCTGCTCGACCTGGAAACGCGCGAACGGGCGCGCACGGGCATCGCCAATTTGCGCGTGGAATACAACAAGGTGCACGGCTTCTATATTGAAGTCACGCACGGCCAGACGGACAAGGTGCCGGACGACTACCGCCGCCGCCAGACCCTGAAGAACGCCGAACGCTACATCACGCCGGAATTGAAGGTGTTCGAAGACAAGGCCCTGTCGGCGCAAGACAAGGCGCTGGTGCGCGAAAAGATGCTGTACGACCTGCTGCTGGCCGACCTGGCGCCGCACATCGGCACCCTGCAGACCATTTCGCAGGGCCTGGCCCAGCTCGACACCCTGAACGCGCTGACGGAACATGCGCAGCAGCACAACTGGGCCGCGCCGCAACTGGTCGACGAGCCGTGTATCAACATCGTCGAAGGCCGCCACCCCGTGGTGGAAAAGCAGATCGAACGCTTCATCGCCAACGACTGCCGCTTCGTCAACGAACGCCGTTTGCTGTTGATTACCGGTCCGAACATGGGCGGTAAATCGACCTTCATGCGCCAGGTGGCCCTGATCACCTTGCTGGCCTACGTGGGCAGCTACGTGCCGGCCGCGTCCGCCACCATCGGCCCCATCGACCGCATCTTCACGCGCATCGGCGCCACCGACGACCTGGCGGGCGGACGCTCGACCTTCATGGTGGAAATGACGGAATCGGCAGCGATCCTCAACGGCGCCACCGAGCACTCGCTGGTGCTGATGGATGAAGTGGGCCGAGGCACCTCGACCTTCGACGGCCTGGCCCTGGCGTGGGCCATCGCCCGCCATCTGATCGATACCAGCCGCAGTTTCACCCTGTTTGCCACGCATTACTTTGAGCTGACGCAATTGCCGGACAGCCACCCGAGCGCCGCCAACGTGCATTTGTCCGCCGTCGAACACAAGGACAGCATCGTCTTCCTGCACGCCGTGCAAGCCGGTCCCGCTTCGCAAAGCTATGGCTTGCAGGTGGCGCAGCTGGCTGGCGTGCCGCAGCCCGTGATCAAGGCTGCGCGCAAGCATCTGGCGCGCCTGGAAGCGCAGGCGCTCGACGCCACGCCGCAACGCGACCTGTTCGCCGCGCCGGCAACCGATCCATATGCGCAAGAGGAAGAAGAGGAAGCGGCGCCGCTGGCCGCGCTGAATGCGGCGCAGCAAGCCTTGCTCGACGCCATCGCCGACCTCGATCCCGATGCGCTCACGCCGCGCGATGCGCTGGAGCAGTTGTACCAGTTGAAACGGCTGGCCGCCGCATGACCTGCCGGCGCGGCACGATACGCCTGCTGGCTGCCGGCTTGCTGGCTGCCAGCCTGCCATGGCAAGCGGCGCTGGCCGCCCAAAGCGATCAGGCCGGCTTCGAGTTTGCCGTGCTGGGCCATTCCTTCAACGCGGGGCCGGACGATGGTCCCCTGAAAAAAGCCATCGCCGACACCAGCGCCTTCAATGCGTCGTTCGTCGTGGCCACCGGCATCAAGGCCGCCAGTGAGTCGTGCAGCGACAAGCTGTATGGCCAGCGCAAGGATTTGCTGGACGCCAGCGGCCCGCCGCTGATCGTCTCGCTGTCGGCCAGCGACTGGGCCAACTGCCGCAATTCGCGCGGCAGGGTCAACGCCATCGAGCGCCTGAACCGACTGCGCGACGTGTATTTTGCCGACGACCAGAGCCTGGGCCAGCGCAAGCTGACCCTGTCGCGATTATCATCGACGGCGAAGTTCCGCAGCTATGCGGAAAATGCCCACTGGGAATACGGCGGCGTGCTGTTTGCCACCGTCAACCTGCCCGCGAATAACAACCATTTCCTACCGGAAGCGGGACGCAACAGCGAATTCGAAGACCGCCTGGTCGCCAACCGTTCCTGGCTGCAGCGCCTGTTCGCCATGGCGCAGCGCAAGCAGCTCGACGGCATCGTGCTGTTTTCCGATGGCGACGTGGGCGCGCTCGATGAAGACGACAATTCGCTGCTGCCCAGCTTCAGCTCGAAACAGGACGGCTTTGCCGGACCGCGCAAACAGATCCGCACCCTGGCGAAGAAATTCAGTGGCAAGGTCTTATTGGTCGATACGCAGCGCGATGGCGACGCGGACGGCAAGGAAGGCAAGAGTAAAAAGGCCGCAGCCAGGGCAGGCGGGCCGAAGATCAGCTGGAAAGGCAACCTGGGCCACGTCAGCATCGACAACGACTGGTCCGCCATCGCCGTGCGGCCCGGCAAGACGCCATTCTTTGAGGTGCGTCAACGCGCTACCCGCCCATCGGCGCAGGCGCGCGCCAAGGCGTCGACTGTGCGCCGTTAGTAACAGCGCACAAACGAACAGGCCGGCATAGAGCCGGCCTGGAACAAGCAGTATTAATGAATCGGATGCGTACGGAAGTGGTCGCCCTCTTCGCCTTCGCCTTCATCATCTTCATCGCCATGGTCATGGCCGTGTGCGCCATGCACGTGGCCATGGGCGATTTCTTCTTCGGTGGCTTCGCGCACGTCAGCGACGGTCAGCGAGAAGCGCAGCGCGATGCCGGCCAGAGGATGGTTACCATCCAGCACGACCTTGTCGTCGGCGATGTCGGTGACCGTGAAGATCATCGCTTCTTCGTCCGGCGAGTCGCTTTCCGGCATGCCTTCGAACTGCATGCCCACTTCCAGCGGCTCAGGCAGGCGATTGCGCGGCTCGACCTTCACCAGGGCTGGATCGTATTCACCGAAAGCATCATCCGGTTCGATCTGGATCGTGTTGGAATAGCCAACTTCCTTGCCGTCGAGCTCTTCTTCGATCTTTGGCAGGGTGTTTTCATAATCACCGTGCAGGTAGACCATCGGCTGGCGGCCGTCTTCGATCAGATTGTCTTGCGCGTCTGACAGTTTGTAGTTGACAGTCACGACCGTATTTTTGGCAATCTTCATTATGCTTCCTTTCATTGTATAAGCTGGCAAATTATACCTTCACGCCGCCAACGGCAGGCGCATTCCTGCATTTCCGGTTGTTATAATGGGCGCATGAAAACATTAACTCTCCTCGGCGATATCACGCCGGCGCAATTCCTGCGCGACTACTGGCATAAAAAACCCTTGTTGATCCGTCAAGCCGTGCCTGGCTTCAAGGCGCTGTTCGATTTCAAGGCCCTGGCCGAGCTGGCTACCCTCGATCACGTCGAATCGCGCCTGGTCAGCCATGCGGATGGCCACTGGAACATGCAGCAAGGCCCGCTGACCAGCGTGCCTTCGCTGAAACAGAAGGAATGGACCCTGCTGGTGCAGGGCGCCAACCTGCACAGCGCCAAGGCCGACGCCCTGCTGCGCCAGTTCCGTTTCCTGCCGGACGCGCGCCTGGACGACCTGATGGTCAGCTTTGCCACCGATGGCGGCGGCGTGGGCCCGCATTTCGATTCCTATGACGTGTTCCTGCTGCAAGGCCAGGGCAAGCGCCACTGGCGCATCGGCGCGCAGAAAGACTTGAGCCTGATCGACGGCTTGCCGCTGAAAATCCTCAGCAACTTCACGCCCGACGAAGAATTCACGCTGGAACCGGGCGACATGCTGTATTTGCCGCCCCACTACGCGCACGACGGCGTGGCCATTGGCGATTGCCAGACGTATTCGATCGGCTTCCGCTCGCCGACGTTTCAGGAACTGGGCGAAGCTTTCCTGCAATTCATGGCCGACTCGATCGACTTGCCGGGCATCTATAGCGATCCGGACCTGAAAGCGTCGGGCAAACCGGCGGAAATCCCCCGTGAAATGCTCAGCACCATCGCGGAAGAAATGAACAAGGTGCGCTTCACGGAAGAGGACGTGACCATTTTCCTCGGTGAACACCTGTCGGAACCGAAACACAATGTATTTTTCACGCCGCTGTCCAAGCCGCTGACGGTGGGCCGCTTCGCGGACGCCGCACAGAAAAAGGGGGTAGTGTTGTCGCGCAAGACGCTGATGCTGTATCGTGGCAAGAATGTCTTCATCAATGGCGAATCGTTTGCCATTGGCAAGGCCGATAAAACGGCCCTGGAAACCCTGGCCAACGAACGCGCGCTCGATGGCGCCGCCGTGGCCCAGGCTTCCGATGACGTGATGGATGCCTTATATACGTGGTATCAGGATGGCTGGATCGAACTGGCTTGAATGGGTGCGGCGTAGCAAAGTGGTATTACAGTAGGTAAAATAACAGCATCTGCGTTAGCGCAATAAAAACATATTATTTTTATATCGTTTTGTCGCGCTTTCGCAAATCGCTTACACTTGCTTGCAATTTGCTTCGGCAAATATTGCGATATCACAAAATAGTTGCGAATTTGCCTCTTGCTCCTATTGCGACGCACCAAAAATCGCTATAATATTCGGTTAGGAAGTTTCCGTTGTCTGGCAGGCACCACCTGGTACGAAAAGCCTTCGAAGACGACCTAACGAGCGATAATTACCGGTAATTATTCATCGCAACAATATTGATTTATTTTTTGAAATAATTAAGGAAAACAAATGAAAAAATCCCTGCTGATCGCCTCCCTGATGGTTGTTGCTCTGGCTGCTTGCAGCAAAAAAGAAGAAGCTCCTGCACCAGCACCAGTAGTTGAAACCCCAGCACCAGCACCAGCAGTTGAAGCTGCTCCAGCTGCTGCTGCTGACGCTGCTGCTTCGGCCGCTACCGACGCTGCTGCTGCTGCTTCGGCTGCCGCTTCGGCCGCTACCGACGCTGCTTCGGCTGCTTCGGCTGCTGCATCGGCTGCTAAGTAATTTAGCACCCTGCACTAGGAAAAGCCGACCCTCGGGTCGGCTTTTTTGCGTCCGGCGTTTTGTCCGCAAGATATGACGCCGGACGCAGGCAATAAAAAAGGCTGACCCGGTTTGCACCGGGCCAGCCTTTTTAATGCGCGGCAGGTTTTCAAACCTGCTGCTGTCACAGCACTTATTTCAACTGCTCGTTCAGCAGGCCCAGGATCTTCTCGGCCACTGGCGAGACATCCGGCTGGCCTTCGTTGCTGAGGATGCTGACCAGGCTGGTCGAGCCATTGCCGGCCTTGACGAGGACGCGGTAGCGCTGCGCTTCCTTGTCCTTGTCCGAGGACGAACCCCAGCTGAACAGTTTCGAGAAGAAACCATCTTTCTTGACCGCGTCCGGATCGACGTAACGCACGAAATACGTGCCTTGCGTGCGGTCGCGGTCTTCCACGGTGAAGCCCACGCGGTCCAGCGCCAGGCCGACACGGCGCCAGGCGCGGTCGAAACCTTCATCGACTTCGATGGCGCGCGCCGGCGTGGCGGCGTCGCCCACCAGCTTGGCGTGCAGCGGCTGCACGATGGCGCCGTCGACAGCCGTCTTCGCTTGCGCTTCGTCGCTGGCTGCGCCCAGGCGCGTCATCAGCTTGGCCAGGAATTGCGCTTCCAGGCCAGGATCGTTGGGACGCGCGGTCCAGGTGGTAGTTTCCTTGTCGCGGCCCGTGACGACCTCTTCCACGCCACGGTGGCTGATGTAGATCTCGGTCGAGCCATCGGCCAGACGCTCCACACGGGTGCGGAACTTGTCTTTTTCACCGGTCGAGTACATCGAATCGAAAGCCTTGCCGATGGTATTGCGGATAAAGTCTTGCGGCAGCTTGGCGCGGTTCTCGTTCCACTCGGTTTCCATGATGCCAGCCGTTGGCTGGTCGATGGCGACGGTAAAGCCCGAATCTTCCCAGAATTGCTTGAGTTGCGGCCACAGCACTTCAGGCGATTGCTTGACGACCAGCCAGCGCTGGTTGCCCGCGCGCTCGACCTTCACGCCACCCGCCGTGACGGGCACGACACCGACCACGCCGTCGGCGCCCACGATGACGGGCGCGCCGGCCGTGGCGTTGCGCTGCGCGTTATAGCCGGAAGCCGTGGCCACGCCGTTTTTCGAATCCGGCAAGGAGTAACGGTTGTCCTGCTGCAATTGCGTCAGGTCAGGCGGCACGTCCAGGGTGCTGGCTTTCTTGACCGACTTGTAGTCGACCTTGTCGCCGCCGACTACCGAACTGATCATGCCGCAGCCCGCGAGGCTGGCTGCGACGGCGCCGATGACGATGCCGCGGACGGCGATGGTGGCAGGCGCCGATTGGGTTTTCTTGCAATTAGTCATGTCGTAACTGGATAAGAAGCTAAGTAGCAGCTGGAATCAGGGAAGGTCCGGACTGGTCAAGTCCGGGCTTGAAGTTCGGCTTAAGACAGGATGCCCGCGTCGCGCAAGGCATCGCGCACGGTGGCATGGCAATTTTCAGCCAGTGGCACCAGTGGCAAGCGTATGCCAGCTGGCATCAGGCCCATTTCGGCCAGCGCCCATTTGACGGGCACCGGGTTGGGCTCGACAAACAATTTCTGGTGCAAAGGAAAAACCTTGTTATTGATGGCAATCGCCGTGGCGCGCTCGCCCGCCATGGCTGCCACGCACATGTCATGCATGGCGCGCGGCGCGACGTTGGCCGTCACGGAGATGTTGCCGTGGCCGCCGCAGAACATCAGCGCCATGGCCGTCGGATCGTCGCCCGAGTACACAGCGAAGTCCGCTGGAACCAGGCGCAGCAGGTCGATGCCGCGGCCGATATTGCCGGTCGCATCTTTCACGCCAACGATATTCGGGATGGCGGACAGGCGTACGATGGTTTCGTTGCTCATGTCGGCAACCGTGCGGCCCGGCACGTTGTACAGGATGACGGGGATGTCGACGGCTTCGGCGATGGCCTTGAAGTGCTGGTACATGCCTTCCTGGGTAGGACGGTTGTAGTACGGCACCACTTGCAAGACAGCATCGGCGCCCGCTTCTTTCGCATAGCGCGTCAGTTTGATCGCCTCGGCCGTGGAGTTGCCTCCGGCGCCGGCGATGATAGGAATGCGTCCCTTGGCATGTTCGACGGTCAACTGGATCAGTTCGCAGTGTTCTTCCACGCTGACTGTTGCCGATTCGCCCGTCGTGCCAACGATGACGATGCCGTCCGTACCCTCGGCGATATGCCAGTCGATCAGCTTGCGCAGACCTGGAAAGTCCAGACTGCCGTCTGCGTGCATCGGGGTGACGATTGCTACAATGCTGCCCTTGATCATAGTAAGTTTATAGCGCCGATAAATAAAACAACGATTGTAGCGGATAGCCCGCGCCTGTGGTGCATTCTGACATAGTATGGCCGCTCAAAACGTCGGCAGCAGGGCTGCCAACCGTGGAAAATCCGGCCGGACGGCGCAAATTCGTTGCACCAGAGCAGCTTTTGGCTGTTCCACGCGCCCATCCTCATACGCTACCACACGCAAGCCCTGCTGCACCGCCCAGGTCAGCATTTCGCCTTCCTTCAGCAGGAATTTCGGATTCGACGGCTTGCCGAACTGCTCATTACCCTCGGCAAACGTTTCATACAGGAGCACGCCATCGGGCGCCAGGCTGGCAATCATGGCGTCCAGCAGCGGCCGGTGCAGATAATTGGTGACGACGATGCCGGCAAAACGGCCGGGGGCGAACGGCCACACGGCGCCCGGCGTTTCCAGGTCCACCAGCGAGGTGGTGATGCCCGTGCCGGCCGCCTTTTCCAGCATTTCCGGATCATGGTCGAGCGCGATCACGGGGTGGCCCAGGCTCACCAGGTGGCGCGCATGGCGGCCGGCGCCGCAGGCCAGGTCCAGCACTTCGCCGCCCGGGACCAGGGGCGCCCAGCGGCGTACCCAACCGGAAATCGCTTCGGTTTCTATTGTTGGTTCAATTACTTGCATCGGTACTTCCATCAATTATTTGCGTACTTCCAGTTGAGGGCATCAAGTCAATAGCGCCGTCAGGGGCGTGACCAGGGTGACAAAAATGCCGATGACAAATTCGATCGCCGCCAGCAAGGCGCGGTTCAATACGCCCGTGTACATCAGCAGCACCAGGGCGCCAAACACATACAGGCTGTAGCGCTCGATGCTGGCGTAAGGACGCGCCAACTGCATCGGCAGCAAGCCCGTCATGATGCGTCCGCCATCGAGGGGTGGCACGGGTATCAGGTTAAAGACGAACATGGCCGCATTCACGCTGACGCCGGCGCCCGCCATCTTGCGGAAAAACATGCCCATTTCCGTCGGCGGCATAACGCTGAGCACGACAAAGGCGATCATCCAGCCGAAGCCCATGACGAAATTGGCGCCAGGCCCGGCAAACGCCACCCACGCCATCTGCTTCTTCGGATTGCGCAGGCGGCTGAAATCGACGGGCACCGGCTTGGCATAGCCGAACGGCACCTGGATCGTGAAATACAGCATCAAGGGCAGCAGGATCGTGCCGAAAGGATCGATATGCCGGATGGGATTGAGGCTCAGCCTGCCCTCGTTCGAGGCCGTGGGGTCGCCGAAATAGCGGGCCGCGTAGCCGTGCGCCGCCTCATGCAGGGAAATGGCAAACAGCACCGGCACCAGGTACACCGCAATGGTCTGGACTATCGTATTGAAATCGCTCATGACCGCGATTCTACCAGAGGCGTCCCAGGCACTTTCTTATGTTGCCATTAAAGATAGGTAAATTCGGCCCCCTGCGCCAGCCACTACAAACCCAGCACGGCCGGGTCGCCGCGTCCCACGCGCACCACCTCCGGCTCCGGCCCCGTCAGGTCGATCACGGTACTGGGGCCATGCGCGCAGACACCGCCATCGATGATCAGGTCGACCAGCTTTTCCAGCCGCTCGCGGATGGTGTCGGCATCCGTCAGGCTGTCTTCGTCGCCGGGCAGGGTCAGGGTGGCGCCCAGCAAGGGTTGGCCCAGCTCTTCCAGCAGGCATTGCACGATACGGTGTTGCGGCACGCGCAGGCCGATGGTCTTGCGCGAAGGATGGCTGAGGCGGCGCGGCACTTCCTTCGTCGCTTCCAGGATGAAGGTATAGGCGCCCGGCGTGGCCGCCTTGAGCAGGCGGAACTGGCGATTGTCCACGCGGGCGTACACGCCCAACTCGCTCAAGTCGCGGCACAGCAAGGTCAGATGGTGCTTTTCATCCACGCCACGAATGCGGCGCAGGCGCTCGACGGCGCCCTTGTCGTCGAGCTGGCACACCAGCGCGTAGCAGGAATCGGTCGGCAAGGCCACGACGCCGCCGGACTGGATGATCTGCGCCGCCTGCTTGATCAGGCGCAATTGCGGATTGTCAGGGTGAATATGAAAAAATTGACTCATGTTTAAGCGTTCTGGCGAACCAGCTTGTTAAGTTAGCATTATTGTACGCCGCGCAGCGCGGCGATGCGTTGTTCGAGTGGCGGATGGGTGGCGAACAGGGCGCCCCAGCCGCCATTGCCACCGCTGATGCCCAGCGCCTGCATCGATTGCGGCAGTTCGCCCGGCGGCACGCCGCCGAGGCGGGCCAGCGCATGCATCATCGGCGTGGGGCTGCCCAGCAGCTTGGCGGAACCGGCGTCGGCACGGAATTCGCGCTGGCGCGAGAACCAGGCCACGATGATGGAAGCGAGCAAGCCAAAGATCACTTCGCACACCATGACGGTCACAAAGTAGCCAATGCCCCGTCCGCCACCTTCGCGGTTGTTATTTTTCAGCAGCACATTGTCGACAAAGAAACCCACCACACGCGCCATGAAGACGACAAAGGTATTCACCACGCCCTGGATCAGGGTCAAGGTCACCATGTCGCCATTCGCGACGTGAGCGATCTCGTGGCCCAGCACGGCTTCGACTTCATCGCGGTTCATGCTTTGCAGCAAGCCCGTGGAGACGGCCACCAGCGCCGAATTCTTGAAGGCGCCCGTGGCGAACGCATTCGCGTCGCCCTCATAGACGGCCACTTCCGGCATGCCGATGCCGGCCCGCTCGGACAGCGCACGCACGGTATTGACCAGCCACAATTCCGTCGACGAGGTCGGGTTCTCGATGACGCGCGCGCCCGTGCTCCACTTGGCCATCGGTTTGCTGATCAACAGGGAAAAGATCGACCCCGTGAAACCGACCACCAGCGAAAACACCAGCAGGCTGCCCAGGTTCAGGGTGCTGCCGCGCGCCGGATTGCCCACGCCCAGCAAACTGAGCACGAGCGACAGCACCAGCATCACGGCCAGATTGGTTGCAATAAACAGGACGATACGTTTCATGGGCGATGGCTCCGGAAAACAAGAATAACTAAAAGATAAGTATGCGGCCGCGACTTTTCAAGCCCGCGCGGCAGGCGCAGGCCAGCCGCGCCCTAGAACCAGTCGTGCCAGATCGGGGTCACGTTGGCAGGCAGCGGAGGCAGCATGGCAAAATCCACGCGCGACTCGCCTGGCGCATGGAAATCCGTGCCGCGCGAAGCGAGGAAGCCGTAGGCGTTGGCCAGTTGCGCGTATTCCGGATACTGGTCCGGACTGTGGCTGCCCGTGACGACTTCAATGGCCACGCCGCCGAGCTGCTTGAACTCATCGAACAGCACGCCTTGCGCCATGTCGCTGAAGCGGTAGCGGCCCGGATGGGCGATGACGGCCACGCCGCCCGCGCCGCGTATCCAGCCCACCGCTTCGGTCAGGGTGGCCCAGCGGTGTTCGACGTAGCCGGGCTTGCCTTCCGACAGGTATTTCTTGAATACGTCGGGAATGTTCGTGCATTTGCCCATTTCCACGATGTAGCGGGCAAAGTGCGTGCGCGACATCAGGTCCGGGTTGCCGACAAATTTCAGTGCCCCTTCATAGGCGTCGGGGATGCCGGCCAGATCCAGCTGGCGGGCAATTTCCCGGCCGCGCGCGTCGCGCCCCGAGCGCGTCTGGTGCAAGCCCTGTACCAGACCGGGATTGTTTTCATCGACTTGCAAGCCCACGATGTGCACGGTTTCGCCGGCCCAGGTAATGGAAATTTCCACACCGGCCACGAAGCGCATGCCCATATCCAGCGCGGCCGTGCGCGCAGCGGCGACGCCGGACACTTCATCGTGGTCCGTCAGCGCCCATACATCGACGCCGGCGCGGCAAGCATGCGCGGCCACGGCGGCGGGAGACAGCACGCCGTCGGAGATATTCGAATGACAATGCAGGTCGACTTTAAGCATGTGAAAACAATACCCTGCACGGGCTCAGCATGGAAGAAGTTTTCATTGTACGCTGCTTGTCAAATAGCGCTGCGGCGTTCCCGTCACATATCGGGCCAAAAATCAGGCCAAAAAGGCTTCCACCAGGCGCGCCAGTGCCGCCGGTTGATCATGATGCAGCATGTGGCCCGCATCGCGCATCATCTCGCAGCGCACATCCTTGATGCAGGCCAAACGCCGGTCGATTTCAATGCGCGCCTCTTCCTTTGGTCCCATCCATTGCCACATATTCGTGTCATCCGCCTCGACCCACAGCACGGGCGCCGTGATGCGGCGCCAGCACGCCATCACTTCTTCCACCTGGTACAGGATGGGATTGACGCGCTTGTGCTGCGGGTCGCCCATGATGTCCCACTCGCCCGCCTCGTTCTGCGCCGACCAGTGCTCGGCCAGGAAAGCCGCGCGCTCGTCCGGCAGACGCGGATTGGTCTTTTGCAGGCGCTCGGCCACGGCCTTTTGCGTGGGATAGCTGCGCATCGCGGGCGGCTCGCGCAATTCGGCTAGCCACTTGGCGTAACGGCCCGGCGCCTGCTCCGGTTTTGTTGCCATCATGCCGAAGCCTTCCAGGTTGATGAAGCGGCTGATGCGCTCGGGCCGCACGCCCGCGTACAGGCCGGCCACGTTGGCGCCCATGCTGTGGCCCAGCAGGTTGACAGGTGCGTCCGGCGAGTAATGCAGCAGCATGGCGTCCAGGTCCGCCAGGTAGTCGGGAAACCAGTAAGTGTCCGATTGCGTATAGTCGCTGAGGCCGAAGCCGCGCCAGTCGGGGGCGATCACATGCCAGTCGCCGGCAAGTTCGTCGACGACGAACTGGAATGAGGCGGCCACGTCCATCCAGCCATGCACCATGAACAGGATGGGCGCGCCGTCGCGGCCCCAGTGGCGCACATGCGTGCGGGCACCGCGGATGTTGATGCATTCGGAACGGGAAAGTTTCATGGGTTTCATCGGATGCCTGCCTTGAAAGTGGCGCAGATGGCGCCACATGCTGTGTCTGTAGATAGGGTGCGCATAAAAGAACGACCGTTCGATAATTATACCGGATTAACGCCCGGCGTTCGGACTTGCCCTGCAACAGCGTAAAATAGCGCAAAACTTCCGCGTCCGGCCGTGCCCGGCGCTTCCACGACCGCCACAGGCTAACGATGACACTCTACCAATTGGGCGCCGATGCGCCACAGATTGATGCTTCCGCTTTTGTTGCCGACACGGCCAATGTGATCGGCAAGGTGACCTTGGAAGCGAATACGTCCGTATGGTTCGGCGCCACGATTCGCGGCGACAATGAACGCATCACCGTGGGCGCCAACAGCAATGTGCAGGAAGGCGCCGTGCTGCATACGGATCCGGGCTATCCGCTGGACATCGGCCAGAACGTCACCATTGGTCACCAGGCAATGTTGCATGGCTGCACCATCGACGATGGCGCCCTGATCGGCATCCAGGCCGTGATCCTGAATGGCGCGAAGATCGGCAAAAACTGCCTGGTCGGCGCGGGCGCGCTGGTCACGGAAGGCAAGGAATTTCCCGATAATATGCTGATCATCGGCTCACCGGCGAAAGCTGTGCGGGTCCTGACGGCAGACGATATCACCAGACTACAAGGCAACGCCGTGAACTATGTGCAACGCGGCCAGCTATTTAATACGCAACTCAAGAAGATTGGATAAGAGAATGACGACTGAAACCACGGGCGCGGTCAGCGCAGCCGTTAGCGGCCAGGATACCCTGCAAAAATTTATTTTCGACAACGCCGCCGTGCGCGGCCAGTTCATCGACGTCTCCGGCACCTGGCAGGAAGTGGTGTCGCGCCACGCCTACCCGACAGCCGTGAAAAAAGTACTGGGCGAAATGGTGGCTGCCGCCGCCCTGCTGTCGGCCAACCTGAAATTCAACGGCTCCATCATCATGCAAATCCATGGTGACGGTCCCGTGCGCCTGATGGTGGTCGAGTGCGACTCCGACCTGCGCCTGCGCGCCACGGCCAAGCTGGACCCGGACGCCACCATCCCCGACGTGGCCACCGTGCCGCAATTGCTCAATGCCACCGGCAAGGGCCGCTTCATCATCACCCTGGACCCGGCCGACAAGGTGCCGGGCCAGCAACCGTATCAGGGCATCGTGCCGCTGGACGGCGATGACATGGCGACCGTGATCGAAAACTACATGTTGCGCTCGGAACAGCTCGATACGCGTCTGTGGCTGGCCACGGACGACACCGTATCGCGCGGCCTGCTGCTGCAAAAGCTGCCCCACCATGGCGGCAAGGCCGAAGCGACGCCCGTGTCGGAAGAAGCGGCACTGGACACGTGGAACCGCGCCGTGATGCTGGCGTCGACCCTGAAAGAGGCGGAAATCCTGTCGACGGACATCGAGACCCTGATGCAGCGTTTGTTCTGGGAAGAAACGATCCGCGTCTTCGACCCGCTGCACCCGAGCTTCCATTGCAGTTGCACGCGTGAAAAAGTGGGCAATATGCTCAAGATGCTGGGCGAGGAAGAAGTCAACAGCACCCTGGACGAAGTGGGACAAGTGGGTGTCAATTGCGATTTCTGCGGCCAGCACTATGAATTCGACAAGGTCGATTGCGCGCAGCTGTTCATCACGGATGCGCCGGCGGAAGTTTTGATTCCACCCGCAGCCAGCATCAACTAAGCATTACAGTTTCGTAATGAATCTGCCGCGCCGCCCTTGAGGCGGCGCAATTGTTTCCACTGTCATCGTTCCGTCATCAGTTCGTCATCAGCCCGTCACGCGCCGCCGTTACGCTGCGCAGCTTGTATTCCTTCCAATACTTTCCACAGGCTGATGATGAACTCCCACTTGACGCTGGCCCTGCGCCGCCATTCCTTCCACGTTTTGCTGGGCGCTTGCGCCGCGGGCTTGAGCTTGCCAACCCTGGCGCAAACGGCCGTCGCCGCCGCCGTGGCCTCGGCCACTACCGACATGGCCGCAGCGGCCGCCCCGGCTGCCGACGACAATGCTCCGATGGCCACCGTGGAGATTTCCTCGCGCAAGACGCGCTCTTCCGTCGCCCTGAGCAAGAATGAAATCCAGAAAATCCTGCCCGGCACGAATCCCCTGAAAGCCCTGCAAACCCTGCCAGGCGTCAGCTTCCAGACGGCCGATCCATGGGGCAACAACGAGCAAAACCTGTCGCTGTTCGTGCATGGTTTTTCCGGCCAGCAACTCGGTTACACCATGGATGGCGTGCCGCTGGGCGACCAGCAATACGGCAACTACAACGGCCTGTCGCCGCAGCGCGCCGTCATCAGCGAAAACGTGCGCAGCGTCGTGCTGTCGTCGGGTGCGGGCGACCTGGCCACGGCCTCGACCAGCAACCTGGGCGGCACCATCGAAACCTATTCCAGCGACCCGCTGTCCACGCAGGGCGCCAGCGTGCAGCAAACCGTGGGCAGCCACCGCACTTCGCGCACGTTTGCCCGCTACGACACGGGCGCCTTCGGCGATGGCAGCAGCGCCTATTTTTCCATCCTGCACCATGAAGCGCGGGCCTGGGATTTCGATGCGCGCCAGGGCGGCGACCAGTTCAACGCCAAATATGTCAACCGCAGCGAAGCGGGCAAGCTGACCCTGTTCTTCAATTACTCGGACAAGATCGAGCCGAACGAAGACAGCACCGTGCACGTGGCCGGCGAAACGAGCGCGCCATACACGCGCCCCTTCCTGTACCCGGACTTCAAGGCGGCCCTGAATTACCTGTCGCCAACGGGCGCCACGCCTGCCGCGGACGGCAACAATTACCGCAATTACTACAGCGATGCGCAGCGCACCGATTACCTGGCATATGCCAAGTTCGACGCCAACCTGTCCGAAGGCATGACCTGGTCGAACCAGGTGTATTACCACAAGGATGACGGCGCGGGCGTGGTGGCCGGTCCCATCGGCGTGGCCGGCTTGCCGGGCCTGTTCAGCGTGTACTACCCGAAACAGAATTTGAAGGAAGTGTTCGGCAACTCCGGCTACGCCGTGCGCACGACGGAATACGACATCAAGCGCGGCGGCTTCATTTCCACCCTGCGCAAGGAAATCGGCAACCACCAGCTGGAAGCGGGCCTGTGGCTGGAACAGAACCGCTCGTCCGCCTACCGCCGCTGGTATGCGCTGGACGTCAACAACCCGACCTCGCCGTACGACCGCCCCAGCAATCCTTTGATCACGCAGTACGGCAGCGAGATCGACAACAAGGTGGTGCAGCTGCACTTGCAGGATGAATGGCGCATCCGCCCCGATATCGCCCTGCAAGCGGGCTTCAAGTCCAGCCTGCAATTCGCCGATGGCCAGTTCCCCGTGCAGCCGGCCAAGGGCGCCATTTCCGGCGGTTCGACGGCCTTGCCGGTCGGCACCATCAACACGAAAAAATGGTTCTTGCCGCAAGTGGGCGCGCGCTGGGATTTCACGCCGCAAGACCAGCTGTACTTCAATATCCAGAAAAACATGCGCCAGTTCGTCACCTATGGCGGTGGCGGCGCCTCGCCATGGAGCTTGTCGAGCCAGGCCGCGTTCGACCTGTTCAAGCGCGACGCCAAGCCGGAAACGGCCCTCACCTATGAAGTGGGCGTGCGCGGCAGCCACGCCTTGAACCTGGGCGCCATCACGGCCATCGATGGCCAGGTCAATGTGTATCACGTCGATTTCAGCAACCGTTTGCTGCAGATCAGCCCAACCCCCGTGATTTCCTCCATCATTGGCGGCAACCCCGTGCTGGCCAACGTGGGCAGCGTGCGCACGGACGGCATCGATATCGCGGGTACCGTGCACTTCGGCAACAATTTCTCGTTCTACAATGCCCTGTCGTACAACCGCTCGCAGTACGCGGACAATTACAACAATGGCGCCGCGCTGGTGCTGACAGCGGGCAAGAACGTGCCCGGCTCGCCGGAGTGGCTGAACAAGTTTGTTGCTTCGGCTACCTTTGGCGATATCGAAGTGCAACTGACGGGAGACTATGTGGGCAAGCGCTACGCGACGTACACCAACGATCTGTCCGTCCCCAGCTATTTCCTGATGGGCCTGGGCGTGTCAGGCAAGCTGCCGGCCATGGCCAGCTGGTTGAAAAACCCGCGCTGGAGAGTGAACGTCAGCAACCTGGCCAACCGCGAAGGCTCGCTGAACGTGGTGGTCGGCGCGGCCGACAAGACATACAACACCTTCCCGATCGCCCCGCGCCAGGGCTTCCTCACCTTGACGGCGGATTTCTGATGCGCACGCCGCATATCGCCCCTGTGCTGCCCCAGCGTCACTTTTCGCGCCGCAGCTTCGTCCAGGCGGCCGTGGGCGGCCTGGCACTGGCCGCCGCGCCCGGCTTTGCGGCCGGCCTGCTGGAGAAAAAACCTGCCCGTCCGCTCGTATTCGCCCACCGCGGCGCCAGCGCCCTGCGTCCCGAGCATACCCTGGCGTCCTATGCCAAGGCCATCCTCGACGGCGCCGACTACGTCGAGCCGGATCTGGTCGCCACGCGCGACGGCATCCTCGTGGCGCGCCACGAAAGCAATCTGATCGATACCACCGACGTGGCGTGCCGGCCCGAGTTCGCCAGCCGGCGCGGCAAGAAGCTGGTCGACGGCGAATGGCACGAAGGCTGGTTCGTCGACGACTTCACCCTGGCCGAACTGAAAACCCTGCGCGCCATCGAACGGCTGCCGAAAGTACGCACCGGCAACACCTTGTACGATGGACAATTCCAGATCCCGACCTGGGAAGAAATCATCGATTTTGTTGCAGCGCAATCTGCCGCCAGCGGACGCATCATCGGCCTCGTGCCCGAGCTGAAAAGCTCGACCTACTTCCGCGATGCGGGCCTGGCGCTGGAAGACCGTTTCCTGTCGACCCTGCTCGCGCACGAGTACACGCGCCGCGCGCCGATCGAAATCCAATCCTTCGAAGTGGCAAATTTGAAATACCTGCGCGAGAAACTGGGACGGCGCGCCAACGTGCGCCTGATGCAGCTGGTGGTGGGTGGCGATGTGCGCCCGATGGACGTGGCCAAGGCAGGCGGCAAGCTGACGTTCGGGCAGATGACGACGCCAGCCGGCCTGCGCGACATCGCCGCCTACGCGGACGTGGTGGCGCCGCCCACGCGGGGCGTCATCGCGCTGGGCGCCGATCAGCGCCTGACCAAGCCCTCGTCCATCGTCGACGATGCGCACCAGGCAGGCTTGCTGCTGCACACGTGGACCTTCCGCCCGGAAAACCGTTTCCTGGCGGCCGACTTCCGCGATGGCAATGGAGAAAATGCGCGCAACGAGGCCGGTTCCGTGGCGGAAATGCGGCGTTACATTGAAACGGGACTCGACGGTTTTTTCAGCGACGATCCGGGTTTGGGACGCATCGCCGCAGGATAAACATTTCGTAACAAATTCATTTTCAGGGCGTGGCCGATGGCTACGCCCTTATTATTCGTTTCTTGAATTTCTGAAATTGGAATTTGAAATTGGACGCATATCGCAAACTCCATTATTGTGCAATGCAACAACAGACCATTCATGGAGGGCATATGTCCACTTTTACCAACACCTACAGCAACGACAACGACAACGACAACTACTTCAGCAACCTGGGCCGCGCCACGCGCGCCTTCCTTGGCGCCCTGCTCGCTTCCAAGCCGTACAGCGAACTGGCACAGAAGGAAGTCATCGCCAGCACGACGACCAGCGCCGATGACGCGCGCTATGTGCGCCCAAGCAAGCGCGACATCGCCCTGCTGAACTCGGAAGCGGCCCGTTACGAAAACCTGATGCCGAACTTGGCCGCAGAATTGCGCTTCCTGGCGTCGCGCGGATAAAAAAACGCCCAGGCCGGCGTTGCCTGCGCCTCGCCGTACGTTCGTACTGTCTTCGGCTTGGCGCCTGGCCCTGGACGTTTTTTAAGCCAACTAAATACTGACAAGGATTTTTATATGATATTTCTCGAAACCGCACTGATCGCTGTTGCCATCGTGGTCACCAGCATCCATTTTTACCTGATCACGACCGGCAAGGCCCGTTTCTGATCGGCAAGCAGCAAGGCAGCAGCACGCCGCGCCATGCGGCCAGTCGTGTGCAGCAGTACAAGGTAACAAGGTAACAAGGTAGTCATGTGACAGGTCAGCCTGGCAATCGGTCCAGGCTGGCAAGCGGGAAGTAGTACTATCTTAGTGTGGCGCAGCGGCGTCCACCGGCGTTTCCAGCAGTGGCGGGGTTTGTCCCTTGCGCACGATCTGCACGAAAATCTCATTCTGTTTGACCATGCCCAGCTCATAGCGGGCACGCTCTTCGACGGCGCCCGTCCCATCTTTCAGGTCGCGCACTTCGGATTCGAGCTTGGCGTTGCGCGCCTTCAATTCCATATTCTTCTTATTGGCCACCGCCACTTGGGATTCCATGTCGGCAACACGCAGCCAGCCGCCTTTACCCAGCCAGAGGGGAAATTGAATCAACAGCAGCAGGGCTGCCAGGGCGAGCGTAATCAGGCGCATGGGGCATTCAGTTAAAAAACCGGCCGGAACATTTCCGGCCGGCCAGTGGGTTTTACATCAGCTTACTTCAGATTATAGAACGCATCGCGGCCAGGGTAGCTGGCGATGTCGCCCAGGTCTTCCTCGATACGCAGCAACTGGTTGTACTTGGCCATGCGGTCCGAACGCGACATCGAGCCGGTCTTGATCTGCAGGGCGTTCGTGGCAACGGCGATATCGGCGATGGTCGAGTCTTCCGTTTCGCCCGAGCGGTGCGAAATGACGGCCGTGTAGCCGGCGCGCTTGGCCATTTCGATGGCGGCGAAGGTTTCCGTCAGGGTACCGATCTGGTTGATCTTGATCAGGATCGAGTTGGCGATGCCTTTCGAGATGCCTTCTTTCAGGATCTTGGTGTTGGTGACATACAGGTCGTCGCCGACCAGTTGCACTTTCTTGCCCAGTTCCGCCGTCAGGATCGCCCAGCCGTCCCAGTCGCCTTCATGCATCGCGTCTTCGATCGAGATGATCGGGTACTTGTCGCACCAGGTCGCCAGCAGGTTGGTGAACTCGGTAGCGGTCAGACTCAGGCCTTCGCCTTCCATTTCGTACTTGCCATTCTTGTAGAACTCGGACGCGGCGCAATCGAGGCCGATGGCGATCTGCGTGCCTGGCTCGTAGCCAGCTTCTTCGATAGCCTGGATGATCAGCTTGATGGCTTCTTCATGGTTGGCCAAGGATGGCGCGAAACCGCCTTCGTCGCCCACGTTGGTGTTCAGGCCCTTCTTGTGCAGGATCTTTTTCAGCGTGTGGAACACTTCCGCGCCGTAGCGGACAGCTTCCTTGAACGACGGGGCGCCCACGGGAATGATCATGAATTCCTGGATGTCCAGGTTGTTGTCGGCGTGTGCGCCGCCGTTGATGACGTTCATCATCGGCACTGGCATCTGCATGGCGCCCGAACCGCCGAAATAGCGGTACAGCGGCAAGCCCGCTTCTTCGGCGGCAGCCTTGGCAACTGCCATTGAGACGGCCAGGATGGCGTTGGCGCCCAGGCGCGATTTGTTTTCCGTGCCGTCCAGGTCGATCAGGGTACGGTCCAGGAAAGCCTGTTCATTGGCGTCCAGGCCCATGATGGCTTCGGAGATTTCGGTGTTAATGTTTTCGCATGCTTGCAACACGCCCTTGCCGAAGTAGCGCTTGGCGTCGCCATCGCGCAATTCCACGGCTTCGCGCGAACCGGTCGAGGCACCCGACGGCACGGCCGCACGGCCCATCACGCCCGATTCCAGCAACACATCGCATTCGACGGTCGGGTTACCGCGCGAGTCCAGGATTTCGCGACCGATAATATCAACAATAGCACTCATGTCATTCTCCAAAGTTAAGCTTAACAGGGGGCTGCACACTGCGTTCTGATGCGCAATTGCACAAAGGGGGCAAAGAAACTCCCGGCGGGAACGATCTGGCCGGGAGCTGTCTTACGGGTAATACTGTACCGATCGACCGCGTTATTGCGCAGCGGCGTTGGCTTCTTTGTGCGCCAGCGCTGCCTTGATGAACGAGGTAAACAACGGATGGCCGGTGCGTGGCGTCGACTTGAACTCAGGATGGTATTGCACGCCCATATACCATGGGTGGGAATTTTCACCCGTGCGTGGCAATTCCATGATTTCGCACAAATCTTCGCTCGGCGTGCGGGCCGACACGATCAGGCCAGCCGTTTCGACACGGGCCAGGTAGTGATTATTGGCTTCGTAGCGATGACGGTGACGCTCGGTCACCACGCTGCCGTAGATCTCGGCGGCGAGGGTGCCAGGATTGACGGCGCAGGTCTGCGCGCCCAGGCGCATGGTACCGCCCAGGTCCGAGTTTTCATCGCGCAACTCGACTTTACCATCGTGGTTTTGCCACTCATTGATCAGTGCAACGACAGGTTGATCCGTATCAAGGTCGAACTCGGTCGAATTCGCGTTCGGCATGCCTGCCTTGTTGCGCGCGTATTCGATCAGGGCCACTTGCATGCCCAGGCAGATGCCCAGGTAAGGGATCTTGTTTTCACGGGCGAACTGGGCCGCCTTGATCTTGCCTTCCACGCCGCGCTTGCCGAAGCCGCCCGGTACCAGGATGGCATCGTACTTGCCCAGGTTCTCGCAACCGGTCGTTTCGATTTCTTCCGAATCGATGTACTCGATGTTGACGCGGCTTTCCGTGTGGATGCCAGCGTGGCGCAGCGCTTCGATCAGCGACTTGTACGACTCGGTCAGCTCGACATACTTGCCGACCATGCCGACGGTCACTTCCGCCTTCGGGTGCTCCATCGTGTAGATCAGCTTGCTCCAGATCGACAGGTCGGCCGGTGCCGGATCGAGGTCCAGCGCGTCGCAGATGATCTTGTCGAGGCCCTGGTCGTGCAGCATTTGCGGCACTTTGTAGATGGTGTCGACGTCCCACACGGAAATGACGGCGTCTTCCTCGATGTTCGAGAACAGCGAGATTTTCGCGCGTTCGTCTTCCGGGATGGCGCGGTCAGCGCGACACAGCAGCGCATTCGGCAAGATGCCGATTTCGCGCAGCTTTTGCACCGAGTGCTGGGTCGGCTTGGTCTTCAGTTCACCGGCCGAGGCGATGTAAGGCACCAGGGTCAGATGGACGAAAGCCGTGTTCTTGCGGCCGGCGCGCAGGCTCAGCTGACGCGCCGCTTCCAGGAAGGGCAAGGATTCGATATCGCCGACGGTGCCGCCGATTTCGCACAGGGCCACGTCGTAACCTTCGGCGCCTCGGCGGATGTAATCCTGGATTTCATTGGTGATATGCGGAATCACCTGCACGGTCTTACCCAGATATTCGCCCCGGCGTTCCTTGCGGATCACCGATTCATAGATCTGACCAGTGGTGAAGTTATTCACCTTTTTCATGCGGGTGGAAATGAAGCGCTCGTAGTGACCGAGGTCGAGGTCGGTTTCGGCCCCGTCATCGGTGACGAATACTTCACCGTGTTGCATAGGGCTCATCGTGCCAGGATCGACGTTGATATACGGGTCGAGCTTGAGCATGGTGACTTTAAGGCCGCGCGATTCGAGGATCGCGGCGAGGGAGGCGGCGGCAATCCCTTTTCCAAGGGAAGACACAACGCCACCAGTGACGAAGACAAATTTGGTCATTGCAGATGGTGCCGAACGGCACGTGCGGGAAATTGAAATTATACACTAAAGCCCGCCTGCGTCGCTCCCCGCGCGCGGAAATTTGCGGCAAATACCGACTATCCCTCCCCCTCCTGCTGTCTACGCACAACAAAATTGCGTAGTGGCAATAATTGAAATATTTCCAATTCCATATATTGTGTGGGAGAGCGAACAGACCCTGCCGCGCCCTGGCGGCAGACTGGCATTTTCAACAGGAGGTCCATCATGAGCTACGAAGAACGCGACGCCTACGGCATGTATGTCAACCGCGGCCACAAAGGTCCCGGCCCCGAACTGATGGGTGCCGACACCCTGATCGGCGACCATGTGCACAACGCCAAGGATGAACATCTGGGCGAAATCAAGGAAATCATGATCGACATGCGCAGCGGCAAGATCGCCTATGCCGTCATGTCGCACGGCGGTGTCTTCACCATCGGCGAAAAGCTGTTCGCCGTGCCCTGGGAAGCGCTGCTGCTCGACACCGTCAACAAGCGCTTCACCCTCAACGTCGACAAGGAGCGCATCGAAAATGCGCCCGGCTTCGATACGGATAACTGGCCGAACATGGCCGATACCACGTGGGCCCAGTCCATCCATAGTTACTACGGAACGACACCACGCGAGTATTAATCAAGCCAAAGCGCGGGGCTGGGGTCTGCTTTAAAAGCGGTACTCCAGCCCAGCCACATACGTCCTGCCCCGCGCCGTGCTCAGCGGCGTGTTGTCCTGCGACTGCGACGGCATCGAGTTCAAACGGTTCAGCGCTTCCGAGAAATCCTTGTTCATGGCGTTTTGCACGGACAGGCGCAGGAACAGATTTTTCGTCACCTGCCAGCTCGCATACAAGTCGATCACAGCCGGGATCTTCGGATTCTCGGCCTTGAGCACTTCGCCCGTCGCTTCATCGGCTTCATTGTCCGGCGACAGGCGGCGGTTCGAGCCCGTGTGCTTGAGGATGGCACCCACTTCCAGCTTGTTATCCAGCAGGCGCGTGCCCACGTCGAGGTTGTAATACACGCTGGGCAGCTCGCTGATGTCGGCCGCGCCAAACCAGGCGCTGGCGATTGACGTGGGCTGGCGCGTCGTTTCGCGCGTGTACGACAGGCGCGCATAGGCCGGCCCCAGATGATATTGCGCTTCCAGTTCCCATCCGCGCGAGTACACGGGCGTGGCCGAGTTGATGTAGATATACATATTGGTCATGTAGTCATCCACATTCTGCCAGTCATTGGCCAGCACTTCCGCGATATTGCACTTGCGGCCGCGGTCGCACACGAGGAAGGACTGGCTGGTGATATAGCCGTCGATCTTGCTCTTGAAATACAGGGCCTTGAAGTTCAGCACATCATTCTTGCTCAGCAAGCCATGCAGGCTGGAATTGAAACCCAGCTGATAGGTGCTGGCCCGCTCGCCCTTAAGGAAGGGGTTCATCGAGGCCCCGCCGTCATTCGAAAAAAACACTTCCTGCGGATTCGGCCCGCGCATCGTGCGCTCGGCGCTGGCAAACGGCTGGAACCACGGCGTCACTTGCGCGGAAACGAGCAGCGAAGGATTGATGCCATGCTCCTTGAGCGCAATATTGCTCGCCCCTTGCGGGAAACACTGCACGCGCGGGTCGCAGGCGGGCTTGTAGCCGGTCAAATCAAAGTGCGTGTAATTGAGGCCCGCATTGACTTGAACAATGCCGCGGTTGTATTGCAGGCCCGCATACAGGCTGTTGATCTTTTGCACGCCCTCGGGGCCAAACGTATTGTTTTCAATCGATTGCTGGTTCGCGTCCGGATTGTCCGGATCGTCGACGAGGCTTTCCACGTGCTTGCTGTATTTATTGCGCATCAGCTTGCCGCCTATGGTTACCAGCGCATCGCCGCCCGCCAGCCTGAAGCTGCTGGTGTTGTTGATGTCGACAGCGTCGGCGCGGTTGGCCGCATTCGTGTTGATGAAATTGGTCAGCGCCTCGGGCATGTATTTCTGGTTGCCGCGGCTGCTGCTGGCCACCACATTGAGGTCGATCAATTCCGAAAACGGCGTGTAGTGATATTTTACGTAGTAGTCATTGCTGCGGATGTCGCGGCGCGTAAACGTGCTGCGGTAATCGCGCGCCGACAGTTCCAGCGCATGGAAGTCGCTCAACTTGAGGTCCAGCTTCAGCAGCTGCGACTTGGGTTTCTGTTTGTAATAGCGGTTGTAGCCGAAACCGAATTCCTCGCTGTTGACGCCCTTGGCATTCTTGTAGTTGTTGCCGATCACGCTAGCGCTGGTGGCAGCCATGAAGCCTACGCTGCCGCCATCGAAGGCGGGGTTTTTCATGGCCATGGCCAGCATGGCGCTGCGTCCCACGCCATTATTCCCGCTCCACATCTTCGTGCGCGCCCCCGTTTTTTCACCGGCGAAGACGACGTCATCGACGCCGATGGTGCGGAAATTGGCGCTGCCGGCCAGCGCATTGACGCCGTCGCCACCGACGACATTGCCGCGCGACACATCCACGCCTATGATGAAATTCGGGTCGATCAGGGCGCCGAACTGGCTGCTGGGCACGCCGCCGTGGGACACGGACGACGGCGCGCTGCCATAGTAATTCTGGCTCACGCCATCGACCATCATGTTGACACGCCCCAGGCCCGACAGGCCGCGGATGTTGACGCTGACGGCGCCCTGCGCCGGGTCGATCTGGGTAAACGTGCCCGGCATGCTGCGCACGATCTGGTCCACGGGCTGCAAGCGCGTATCGGCCCCGCGCGCGCTGACGGCGCCCGGTTTTTCCAGCGCCTGCTGTTCCGCCGGGACAGTTTCACCCGATACATTCAACGGCGAAAATTCTACCTTGCCACTGTCTTGCGCCTGTTGCGCCCATGCCTGCTGCGCGAGCAAGGCCATGCAGATGCCCACGGCCTGCGTCATTGTCTTGATATGCATACACCCTCGATTTGTTATGTGATTGAAAAATGTGACATTCAGCTGGTGCCGCCGTCGGCATCGAGCCGGAACGACACGGGCAAGGTGACCGTCACCGTGCCCTGTCGCAATACGGTGGCGGGCGGCGCCGGCAGCGGCTGCGCGCGCTGCAGCACTTGCAATGCTTCGCGGTCGAGCAGCACCGTGCCCGACGAGGTGATCAATTCACTGGCCAGCAATTTTCCGTCGCGATCCACCTGGAAGCGCACCCAGGCGGCGCCGGCCCGCTTGCGCTGGCGCGCATCGCCCGGATAGCGCTTGAAATGGGCCAGGTGGCCAAGCACCTGGCTTTGCCAGCTGGCGGGCGCCGCGCTGGTCGATGGCGTGTCGCTGTTGAACGGCGCCGCCTGGGGACCGCGCACGGCAGCCGGCGCCGGCGTGGCGCTGCTGCTGGCCTGCGCAGGCACGGACGCTTCCTTCGCGGCATCCTTGCCGGGATCGGGCGACGGACTGGCTGCTGCCTTGGTGTCTTTTTCCGCGGCGACGATGTCCGGCGCGGCGGCACGCGCCAGCACCGGCAAGGCTTCCTGCCGGACTGCACTCTTGGGCGGCCGGGCGGCGCTGGACGCCGCCGACTGGCGCGCGCCCACGGCATGCGCCACCTGTGTTTCCGGCGACATCGCTTGCACGGCAAAGACCACCATCACGCTGGCCGCCGGGTTGGCGGGCACGACGGTGACGGGCTGCCAGCTGGCCCACAACAGCAGCGTCAGCGCGCCCGCCATCACCAGCGACGTGGCAATGCCCCAGCTCAATACAGGGCGCGGATTCACCCGCCCTCCCGGCCCACCAGGCCCACTTTCAG
The DNA here is from genome assembly GCF_034427795.1 of Janthinobacterium sp. GMG1. Taxonomy (NCBI): domain Bacteria; kingdom Pseudomonadati; phylum Pseudomonadota; class Betaproteobacteria; order Burkholderiales; family Oxalobacteraceae; genus Janthinobacterium; species Janthinobacterium sp. GMG1. The sequence continues at coordinate 75,582 of NZ_JAXQNT010000008.1, read as the reverse complement.
ATAGCCGGCCTGGCGCAGGGCGTCCATGACGCCCAGCACGTCTTCATACACGGCTTGCTTGTCGGCCTGGAAAAACAGCGTGCGCTGGCGGTCGCCGCCCGTCTGGGCGTCGAGCAGGCTGCCCAGCTGCTCGCGCGCCACGGGCGACTCCCCCAGGTACAGGCTGTGGTCCGCTTTCAGGGAAACGAACAGCGGTTTTTCGGGACGCGGTTCGGGCTTGGCCGTGGCGGCCGGCAAGTCAATTTTCAGGTCGACGGTGGCCAGCGGCGAGACCACCATGAAGATGATCAACAGCACCAGCATCACGTCAATGAAAGGCGTGACATTGATCTCGCTCAACTCCGGCATGTCGGCCGTGTCGTCGTCCGACGAAGGAAACAGGGACGCCATGGCTCAGGCCTGCTTGCGCATGTCGAGATCCCTGCTCAGCATCAGCAGCACTTGCGCGGAAGCGGCGCGCAGCTGCGCCTTGTACTGGTTGATGCCGCGGCTGAGCACGTTATAAATGACGACGGCGGGTATCGCCGCCACCAGGCCCAGCGCTGTCGCCAGCAAGGCTTCCGCGATGCCGGGCGCTACTGTCGCCAGATTCGTGCTCTGGCTGACGGCGATGCCGATAAAACTGTTCATGATGCCCCACACGGTGCCGAACAGGCCGACGAACGGCGCCACGGCGCCGATGCTGGCCAGCAGGCCGATGCCGTGCGTCATGCCGCGCACCTGCTGCGCAATGAGCTGCTCCTGGCGAAAGCCGGCCCGCTCCTTCAGGGCTACCGCCGGGGCATTGACGTGCGACAGGCTCAGCTCCTGCTGCACATCGTCGAGTAGTTGCCGCGCCAACGATGTGCTGCCCGCCCCCTCCACTTTGGCGGCCGCATCGGGCAAGGAAGTGGCCGACTTCAGCATGGCGACGGCTTGCGCCGCCTCGCGCCGGGCTTGCAGCAAACTGGCGCCCTTCACCAGCAAGACCACCCAGGTGGCCAGCGCGGCGATCAGCAAACCGATGAGCACGCTTTTGACGACCTGGTCTGCGGCGAAAAACATGCCCAGCGGCGACATGTCATGGGGCAAGGCGGACGCTTGCGCGGTGGCGTGACAGAGGGAAAGAACGGCACCGCAGCTGGCGGCTTTGATACGGAGGATACGCATGAGAACTTTGACAGGTAACAGGCATGGCTGCGCCAACGGCGCGCACGCGCATGCAAAAAAATCGGACGGACTACCTGGCTGCTGCGGGGGAGCTTGCTGGGGGAGAGTGCCGGGCAGAACGCCCGGCGGACATACAAAAAATTATTTGGCGCTGGCGACGGCAGGTGCAACAACCGGCGTGAACCAGACAAAATCCGCCTGCGGCGCCAGCACCGTGGCGCCCTGCTGTGCCAGAACCAGCACCAGCGGCGCGGGGCCACCCGTCAAGTCCTGCACGTGCAGCGGCACGCCCAGGTCCTTGTGCGCATGGTAGGCGCCGGCGATCAGCACGGCCGGCGCGGGCGCGGCCAGCAGGCGCTCGGCCATGCGGCGGTCGCGCTGCTGCTGCACCGACAGCATGGCGGCCAGGCGCGGCTCATCGATCTGGTTGTCATGCATGACGCGGATGATGTCCTTCAATTTGTCATGCACCTTGCCATCGTTGGCCAGGTTCGAGTGCTTGCCCTGCACGGCCGGCTTGTCGATAAACAGTTGCTTGATCTCGCTGCGGTCCAGGTTGGCCGACCAGACGGGATACGGCGCGCGCATCACGGTCATGACCAGGTCGCCATATTGTTCCCACTTCCAGCTCGGCTGCCAGGCCAGCAGCTCGGCCACGTGTTCGGGGCGCACCACGGGATCCGTCTGCAGCCACGGCTTGACCTTGTCCACCTTGGCTTGTTGGTCCGGGTTCAGCATTTCCAGCAGCACGCTGCCTTGCGGGCGCTGGCCCTGCAGTTGCTGCAGCAGCCATTGCTCGATCTGGTGATGGCTGAGCTGGTCATGCTGTTCGCCGACAATGATCCTTGGCGCGGTGGCCAGCTGGGCCAGCAATTGTTCGGCAGTCACGCGCTGGCCGCTGCGCAGGTCGACGATCTCGCCCAGCTGGCGCACGTCTTGTACAGTAGCGGACGCTGTGGCGGCGCCGGTGGCCGTGCCTGCAACCGGGGCGACGCTGCTGCAGGCGCCCAACGCCAGTACGCAGGCGGGCAGGACGGCAGCGAGGGACAAGGGGAATTTCATGGGCATGGCCTTTCGGGTGGAAGCACGCATTGCAAAATAACTACTGGCGGGCATTTTAATGGAAATGATTCTCATTTACAACCAATGTACGCTGAACCAGACAGATTTTTTTACAACTGGCAAAAATCAAAATGGTGCTTCGGTGAAATCCCCGGGCGCGGAGTAGAATAAAAAAAACGGAGGACTCGCGTGAATCAAACTGACCAGTTGGCGGTACTGAAAAAACCGCTGCCAGAATCCCTTGCTGCCGTACTTTCCCTGATCTTTGCCGACCGCTTTTCCATGACACAAGCCATGCGCGCACACCATGGCCGCGACGAATCGAGCTATCCTCCCATGTTACCGGACGCCGTCATCTTCGCCCATTCCACCGAGGAAGTGGCGGCCGCCGTCAAGCTGTGCAGCGCGCACGACGTGCCCGTCATCGCCTACGGCAGCGGCACTTCGCTTGAAGGTCACGTGCTGGCCCTGCATGGCGGCGTGACGATTGATCTGTCGCAAATGCACCAGATGGTGGCAGTGAATAGTGAAGACTTGACGGCCACCGTGCAGGCGGGTGTGACGCGCAAACAGCTCAATGAAGAAATCCGCGACACGGGCCTGTTCTTCCCCATCGACCCCGGCGCCAATGCGTCGCTGGGCGGCATGGCTGCCACGCGCGCCTCGGGCACGAACGCCGTGCGCTACGGCACCATGCGCGAAAACGTGCTGGCCCTGACGGTGGTGACGGCCGATGGCCGCATCATCAAGACGGGGACCAGGGCGAAAAAATCGTCGGCCGGCTACGACCTGACGCGACTGTTCGTCGGCAGCGAGGGCACGTTGGGCATCATCACGGAAGTGACGGTAAAACTGTATCCGCTGCCGGAAGCGATCTCGGCGGCCGTGTGCTCGTTCCACGGCACGGGCGAGGCCGTCAGCGCCGTGATCCAGACCATCCAGATGGGTATTCCTGTGGCGCGGGTCGAGTTTCTCGATGAAAATGGCGTGAAAGCCATCAATGCCTACGACAAGATGGCGCTGCCGGAGAAACCCTTGTTGCTGTTTGAATTTCACGGCACGCCGGCCAGCGTGGCCGAGCAAGCGCAGCTGGTGCAAGCCATCACGGCGGAACACGGCGCCAGCGATTTCGAGTGGGCCAGCCGCCCGGAAGACCGCTCTCGCCTGTGGGCCGCGCGCCACAACGCCTATTTCGCCCTGTTGCAGATGCGTCCCGGCAGCCGCGCCATTTCCACCGACTGCTGCGTGCCGATTTCGCGCCTGGCCGAATGCATCCTGGCCACCAAGGCCGATTGCGAAGCGCAGGGGCTCGTCTACGCCATCATCGGCCACGTCGGCGACGGCAATTTCCACGTGCAGATGCTGGTCGACCCGGACGACCCCGCCGACATCGCGCGCGCGGAAAAGGTCAACAGCGACATGGTCACGCGCGCCATCGGCATGGATGGCACCTGCACGGGAGAACATGGCGTGGGCATGCACAAGATGGCTTTCCTGGTGGAAGAACATGGTGCAGGTGCCATCGACACCATGCGCGCCCTGAAACACGCGCTGGACCCGAAGAACATCATGAATCCGGGCAAGATCGTGCGCTGGTAATCAGGCCGTCAATTCCATGCGCATCGGCACGAAGGCGATGCCATCCATTTCCACCTTCGGCCCCGTGGCGACAAAGCCCAGGCTGGTGTACAGGGGCAAGGCATACATCGAGGAATTGACGGTAAAGGCCGTCACATCGCCTTTGGCCAGCGACGCATCGCGGGCAGCCTGCCACAGCCGGCGCGCCATGCCGCGCCGGTGCAGGGCGCGCGGCACGAACATGTGGAACAGATGCGTGTTGTCGCGCATGGCCACCACGCCGGCCAGTGCGCCGTCGATATGCGCGAGCTGATACGCGTAGCGCGACTGCGACAGATAGCCTTCGATGGCCGGCTGGCGGCAGTGTTCGATGAACTTTTCCGCCCCCGCGCCATCAGGGTGCAAGGTCAGAAAGGGCATCAGGTCGTCGATCAGGGCGACGATGGCGGGCGCGTCGGCAACCAGGGCGGGACGCAATGTCGGTTCGGGCAAAGTAGTCATATAACAATCATGCCATCAGCTGGATAATGTTGACAAGCATCAACAGAAATCCCGGCTGCTGGTGCGCAAGCGCCCCAGCAAATGCGACATGTCGACCAGGCGCTTGGCCACCAGATTGCGCACGATGCCTTCGCGCTGCCACACGCCGTACACGCCCAGCAGCGGCGCGCTCAGTACTTCGCGTCGCTGGCTTTCCACCAGGTCGGGCCAGACGATGACGTTGACGGTGCCCGTCTCGTCTTCCAGGGTCATGAAGATCACGCCCTTGGCCGTGCCCGGACGCTGGCGCACGGTGACGATGCCGCAGGCGCGCGCCAGTTGGCCATCCGTGTAGCTGGCCAGCGCGGACGCGGGCAGGAAACGCTGTTCCAGCAATTGCCTGCGCAGCAGCGCCAGCGGGTGGCGGCCCAGGGTCAGGCCTTGCGCACGATAGTCGCTGACGATGCTCTCGCCTTCCGTCGGTGCGGCCAGTACGGGCAAGTCTTCCTCTTGCGTGGTGACGCGCAGCAAATCCTTGTCAGGCACGGCGCCGGCCGCCTGCCATAGCGCCTCGCGCCGGTGGCCAGCCAGCGCGTGCAGGGCGTTGCCAGCAGCCAACACCTGTAAGTCATGACGGTCCAGGCCGCCACGCCGCGCCAGGTCGGCCACGTCGACAAAGGCGGTGATGGCGCGCGCATCCTCGATGCGCAGGGCCGCCTCGGCGCGCATGCCGAACAGACTGTTCAAGCCCAGGCGCACGGCGGGCGCCGCTCCCTTGCCTTCTTCCAATACCGCTTCCCAGCCGCTGATGGACACGTCGACGGGCAGCACGTGTACGCCATGCCGGCGCGCATCCTGCACCAGTTGCGAGGGGCTGTAAAAGCCCATGGGCTGACTGTTGAGCAAGGCGCACAGAAAGGCGGCCGGCTCGTGGCATTTCAGCCAGGAACTGGCGTACGTCAGCAGCGCGAAACTGGCCGCGTGCGACTCGGGAAAACCGTATTCGCCAAAGCCCTCGATCTGGCTGAAGATGGCCTCGGCAAACTTTTTCTCATAGCCATTGTCCACCATGGCATCGACGATGCGGTCATGGTAATTGTTCATGCCGCCCTTGCGTTTCCAGGCCGCCATGGCGCGCCGCAACTGGTCTGCCTCGCCGGGCGTGAAATCGGCCGCAATGATGGCCACCTGCATCACCTGCTCCTGGAAAATCGGAATGCCCAGGGTACGTCCCAGCGCCTTTTCCAGGCCCTTCGGATAGTCGACAGGTTCTTTCTGCTGGCGCCGCTGCAGATACGGATGCACCATGCCGCCCTGGATGGGGCCGGGACGCACCAGCGCCACCTCGATGACGAGGTCGTAGAATTCACGGGGGCGCAGCCGGGGCAGCATGCTCATCTGGGCGCGCGACTCGATCTGGAACACGCCGATGGTGTCGGCCTCGCACATCATGTCGTAGGTGGCGGAGTCTTCGGCAGGGATATCCTGCAGGCGAAACTCCTCGCCGCGCCGCGCACTCACCAGTTCCAGCGCGCGGCGCAGGGCCGACAGCATGCCCAGCGCCAGCACGTCGACCTTCATCAAGCCCAGCTCCTCGAGGTCATTCTTGTCCCACTCGATGACGCTGCGCTCGGCCATGCTGGCGTTTTCAATCGGCACCAGTCGCGACAATTTTCCTTGCGCAATCACAAAGCCGCCCGGATGCTGCGACAGATGGCGGGGAAAACCCAGCAACTGCTGCGCCAGGCCGGCCCACTGCTGCGACAATTCCGCCTCCGGGTCGAGCCCGCATTCGGCCAGGCGCTCCAGCAGATCGCGCTTGCCATCGAACCAGCGATGCGCCTTGGCCACTTTTTCCACGATGGCCAGGTCGATCCCCAGCGCCCGGCCGCTGTCGCGCAAGGCGCTTTTCGGCCGGTAGCTGATCACCACGGCTGCCAGAGCGGCTCGTTCGCGGCCATATTTTCCGTAGATATATTGAATCACTTCTTCGCGCCGCTGGTGCTCGAAGTCGACGTCGATGTCGGGTGGCTCGTTGCGTTCGCGCGACATGAAGCGTCCGACCAGCGAGTTGCCCCGTGCCGGGTCCACTTCCGTGATGTGCAGGCAATAACAGACGGCCGAATTGGCGGCCGAGCCCCTGCCCTGGCACAGGATGTTTTGTGAGCGGGCAAAGCGCACGATGTCGTACACGGTCAAAAAGTATGCTTCATACGACAGCTCGGCGATCAGTTCCAGCTCCTGCTCGATCTGCTCCTGCACGTTGGCCGGAATACCCAGCGGAAAGCGAAGGCGCGCACCCGCATACGTCTCTTCGCGCAGATAGGTCGCCGGCGTGTGGCCGTGCGGTACCAGCTCGACTGGATAGTCATAGCACAGGCTGTCGAGGGAAAATGTACACTTCTTGGCGATGCGCAAGGTTTCCGCAAGCGCCTGCGGCGGATACACATTGGCAAGGCGCAGGCGCGCGCGCAGATGCTGCTCCGCATTTTGCGCCAGCGCGTAGCCGCACTCGCCCACGGGTTTGCCCACGCGGATCGCACACAGGGTGTCGAGCAGGGGCTTGCGCGAACGCACGTGCATGCACACATGGCCCACAGCCACCACGGACAAGCCCTGCGCCTGCGCCGCCGCCTGCACGGCGCTGCGGTGCGCGTCATCCTGCGCCCGCTGCAGCAGGTTCAGGCCAATCCAGCTGCGCTCGCCGCCAAAGGTAGCCGCCATCCACGCCCCCTGCGCGCGCACGGTTTCCGGCTGGGCCGGATAGCTGGGCAGCAAGATCATCAGGCAGCCGGGCAAGCCCTGCAAATGGGCAAACTCCGCCGAAGGCGCGGCGAAATCATCAGGCGTCAGCAAATAGCTACCCTTGGCCGCCCGCGTGCGCGCCATGGTGATCAGTTCCGACAAATTGCCGTAACCGTCGATGTCTTGCACAAGCGCCAGCAAGGACAGGGCCGGACTGCCGTCGGCCTGCGTCAAGTGAAAGTGCGCGCCGATAATCAAGGGGAAACCAGCCCGCTTGGCCGTCGCATGGGCGCGCACGACGCCCGCCAGCGAGCACTCGTCCGTGATGGCCAGCCCCTTGTAGCCTAGTTGAACGGCGCGCGCCACCAGCTCTTCCGCATGCGAGGCCCCATGCAGGAAGCTGAAATTGCTCAGGCAGTACAACTCAGCATACTCGGGTAAGACTGCGCCCCACATGATCTACCTCAATACTGTATATAAACACAGTATATTATACTTATCTGGAATCGGGCTTATCGTTTATGCTGATGTTTTACCTTGCACATCATCCGCCATGATCGTCCACTTATTAAAATGTTTCGGCGCCGCACCCGGTGGCGGCAATGCGGCGCTGGTCGTGGAGAACGACGACAGCAGCGAAACGGCGCGCCAGCAATTCGCCCGCGAGCGCAATGTGAGTGCCTGCGTCTTCCTCGACCGGCAAGCGGACGGCGGCATCGTGCTTGACTATTTTTATCCGCACACGCGCAGTCCCCTGTGCCTGCATGCCACCCTGGCCGCCGCGCATGTGCTGCTGACGGCGCCTGGCGCCCCGGCAACCCTGACGGTAAGCACGGCCATGCGCGGGCAAGCCTTGCAGCTGGAGTGCAACGCCGCCGGTCTATTCATCAGCCTGGCGCCGCAGCCGGCGCCTGCCGTCATGCTGGAAAAATATGTGCCGTCCGAACTCATGGGCCAACACATGCACTTGCTGTCGCCGCCCGTCATCGCCTCTGTCGGCAGTCCGAAGCTGCTGCTGGAAGTGGCCGACCGCACCATCCTGCGCGCGCTGCGGCCGAACCTGGAACTGATCGCCGACTGGAGCGCCTTGCACAAGGTCAACGGCTGCTATGCGTATTGCCGCACGGGCGAGCACGAGTACGAAGGGCGCAACTTCAACCACCTCGATCCGGCGCTGGAAGACAGCGCTACGGGTGTGGCGGCGGGCGCGCTGGCAGCGCATTGGCAACAGTCGCTGAGCCTGCATCAGGGCCACGTGACGCAGCAGCCGTGTTTGATCCAGGTGCAGTACAGCGCGCAGGCCATCCGGGTGGGCGGCATGGTGCAACGCAGCACCTGAATGGGGCATGCCGCACCAGCGCAAGGCAAGCCAGGCAGCGACGAAAAGATAATCAACCAGGAAACAACAGTTACAGCAAATTTGTAATAACAAAACAAAGTATCGCTGGTGAATGCTGAAATGATGGCACTAGAATCAAGTCACGAATCTTGCTCATCAGCCACTTGGAGATACTGCGTGCCGACCCTCACCACCTTGCGTAAAGCAGTCCTTATCAGCCTGTACGGCAGCGCCGCCCTGGCCGTTTTCAGTCCCGCCGCCATGGCCCAGAACACGGAAGCGGCCGCCACGGACGGCCCCGTGCAAACGGTCAGCGTGGTCGGCTCGCGCCGGGTTGCCAGTTCCGCCACCGATACCATGGTGCCGGTCGATATCATTCCCATTTCCAAGGTGGCCGAACAAGGCGGCCAGTTTGACCTGGCGCAATCGCTGCAATACATCTCGCCCTCGTTCAACTCCACGCGCCAGACGGGCGCCGACGGGGCCGACCTGATCGATTCGGCCGCCCTGCGCGGCCTCGGCTCCGACCAGACCCTGGTGCTGGTGAACGGCAAGCGGCGCCACACGACGGCCCTGGTCAACCTGTTCGGCGCGCGCAACCGCGGCAACACGGGCACGGACATGAATGCGATTCCCTTGTTGGCGATCAAGAACGTGCAAGTGCTGCGCGACGGCGCCGCCGCCCAGTACGGCTCGGACGCCATTGCCGGCGTGATCGACATCGAACTGAAGAAAAGCCTGGGCTGCGAAGCGGTGGCCGGCTACAGCCAGTATTCCGAAGGCGACGGCAAGAATTACATGACCTCCGCCTATTGCGGCATCGCGCTGGGCGACAAGGGCACCCTGGCCATCACGGGCGAATACCTGGACCGGGGCCGCTCGAACCGGGCCGATGCGGACAGCATGCGCATCATCGGCGACACCAAGTCCAAAAACAAGACCCTGTACGTGAATGGCGACTACGCCACCAGCGGCACGGGCAAGCTGTACTTCACGGCCGGCGCGCAGACGCGCGACGCGTCCAGCGCCGCATTCGGCCGGGGCGGCATCGGCAGCGACGACATTCCATCGCGCAATTCGGCCGCCATGTATCCGGACGGTTTCGTGCCTTTCATTAACGGCAAGATCGACGACCAGTACGCCACCATCGGCCACCGCAGCCAGATCGGCGAATGGCATGCGGACTTTTCGCAAACCTATGGCTACAACAAGATGCGCTATGACATCAGCCATACCTTGAACGCCTCGATCGCCAATCTCGACCTGATGAACGGCGGCAAGGGCATCAGCGCCAGCAGCTATGACGCGGGCGGCTTCTCGTTCCAGCAGCTGACCAGCAACGCCGACTTCAGCCGTTACTACGACACAGTGATGCGCGGCATGAACGTGGCTTTCGGCGCCGAATACCGCAGCGAGGAATACAAGATCATGGCCGGCGAACCGGGCTCCTACAGCGACGCCGACGGCGTGGGCGTGGGCGGCAATGCGGGCAGCCAGGGCTTTCCCGGCTTCCAGCCCGGCGACGCCACCAAGGCCAAACGCCACAGCATCGCCGCGTATGGCGACGTGGAACTGGACTGGACGGAGCGCCTGAAGACCCAGGCCGCCCTGCGCTATGAAAAATTCAGCGACTTTGGCTCCACCGTGACGGGCAAGCTGGCCGCCAGCTATAAAGTGGCGCCGAACGTGCTGCTGCGCGGCTCGGCCAGCACGGGTTTCCGCGCGCCATCGTTGCAACAAGTGTATTTCTCGTCCACCTTCACCGACTTCATCGGCGGCGTACCCACCGACGTGGTGCTGGCGCCGAACGGCGGCGCCGTCGCCAACGCGGCCGGTATTCCGAAGTTGAAAGAGGAAAAATCCACCAGTTTTACCTTGGGCACCACCTGGACGCCAACGCAAGCCATTTCCGTCACGGCCGACCTGTACAACATCAAGATCAAGGACCGCATCGTGCTGTCGGGCCGCTTCAACGCGGACAACTACCCGGACCTGGCCGCGCGCCTGGCCCTGCTGGGTGTGGGCGAGGCGCAATTCTTCGTCAACTCCATCGACACGCGCACGCGCGGGCTGGACCTGACGGCCTCGCACAAGGGAGAATTGGCCGGCAACCGCCTGAACACCTTCCTGGCCTTGAATTTGAGCAAAACGGAAGTGACGAAAGTCAAGACGCCCGCCTCGTTGACGGGCTTCGAGGATGTTCTGCTGTCCGAGCGCGAACGCCTGTTCATCGAGCAGGGCGGCCCGCGCGCGAAAGCCACCCTGGGCTTCGACTACATCACGGGCAAGCTGGAATCCGACCTGCGCATCATCTATTTTGGTCCGCAAACCCTGGGCACCTTCAGCGGCACGGCCGAAGGCGTACCGAACGCACGCTATGCGGCCAAGACCTCGGCCGACCTGAGCTTCACCTACAGCATCAGCAAAAATACCAAGCTCACTTTTGGCGGCAACAACATCTTCAACGTCAAGCCGACCACGCAAAACGCGGATGAAACGGATAACGGCTTCAAATACGACAGCGTGCAGTTCGGCCTGAACGGCGCCTCGTATTTCGGACGGCTGTGGGTGAAGTTCTGATCACCGTGTCCGCATAAGAAAACAGCGGCTGCGCCAGCATGGGCAGCCGCTGTTGTTATATCGGCATACGCAATTCAATGCTCATCGCCCGCATAGATCCACATCGGTTCTGTTTTCCCTGCCCGCACGAAGCCCACAGATTCATAGAACGCGATGGCCTTGCCGTCCGCTGTCAGCATTTGCTGGTGAAACCCCGAATATTTTTCCAGCATTGCCGCCATCATCCTTCTGCCGACGCCCTGGCCTTGCGCCATGGGATCGACGAGCATATGCGGGAAGTAGACCACCAGATAGCCATCGGAAATGGCATTGCCGATGCCAATTAATTTGCCATCTGCGCGGGCCGTCACCAGGCTGTGGGAATTGCGCAATGCGGCCATCAGCTCCTTGGGCTTTTCTGCGGATGACCAGTGATTGGCCTTGTAGATGGCTATCACTTCTTGCTCGGTAATCACATCATTCATGGAAATTTGCATCGGCACGGCCTTCTTTATGGATGGCGCTGACCTTCGCAATGGGAAGGTCCAAGCGTTTCGACAACATCAACATCTATTGTATCGATCCACGTCCCACCAGTTTCATAACTCATACACTCCCATGCTCCAGTAGCGGCTGCCTTGCCTGTTGCGGGCAAGCCACCCCAATGCCTGCAGCTCTTTGCCGATCAAACGATTCATGATGCCATGTCCGACCAGCAGCACAGGCCCATTGGCGGCAAGCGCGACAAGCCGCTCTGCGGCAGCCCTGGCGCGCCGCCGGGTTATCGCTAGCGAGTCCGCACCGCGCGCATAACCGAACAACCAGAGCAGGCGAAAAATCACTGCCCAGACTTGAGACGGCAACCAGGGCGCTTTCCAGAGGGCAAAGGGAAGCCCGGCCTCAATAAAAATCGCCTCTTGCATGAACGGCAATTCGCCCAATGCCCTCGCCGAGGAGCATGCCCTGGGTGCCGTGCTTGCCACGATGGTCGACGCGGAAAGCGCTGCCACAGGGCATTCCGCAGGGATGTCATTGTCTTCAATGACGGATTGATTGTAGCGATCAATCCACTGTCCCATTTGCATGGGCGCTATCCAGCGCCCCTTGGCGAGTCGGGGCTCGCCGTGACGCATCAGTGTTATTCGCATGTTCAGTTGAATCGCCTCGCCCATTTATCGGCCTGCCTCATTGCCCCGGCGGCTCCCAGCCAGCACGGCCGCCGTGAACAATCTTTGCCCTGCGGCAGAAAGAACGGATAATAGCGGCTAACTTACTTATGCACATATTGGATTACCATGGAAATTAAAGTCAACTTTCTCGACAAGCTGCGTCTCGAAGCCAAGTTCGACGATTTTACGGTCATCGCCGACCAGCCCATCCGCTACAAGGGCGATGGTTCGGCCCCTGGCCCGTTCGATTACTTTTTGGCATCGTCGGCACTCTGCGCGGCCTACTTCGTGAAGTTGTATTGCGATACGCGCAATATTTCCACGGAAAATATCCGTTTATCGCAAAACAATATTGTCGATCCTGAAAACCGCTATCAGCAGATTTTCAAGATCCAGGTCGAGTTGCCGGCCGATATCTCGGCCAAGGATCGCCAGGGCATCCTGCGCTCGATCGACCGTTGCACGGTGAAGAAAGTGGTGCAAGCGGGGCCCGAGTTCGTCATTGAAGAAGTCGCGAATCTGGATGCCGATGCGCAATCCTTGCTGATGCTCAATCCGGCCGGCGAAGCCAGCACCTATATTGTGGGCAAGGACTTGCCGCTGGAACAGACCATCGCCAATATGTCTGGCCTGCTGGCGGGCCTCGGCATCAAGATTGAAATCGCCTCGTGGCGCAACATCATTCCGAATGTATGGTCGCTGCATATCCGCGACGCGCATTCGCCCATGTGTTTCACCAACGGCAAGGGCGCGACCAAGGAAAGCGCGCTGGCGTCGGCCCTGGGCGAGTATATCGAGCGCCTCAGCAACAACCATTTCTACGCCGGATCTTTCTGGGGTAACGACATCGCCAACGCGGCATTTGTCCATTACCCGAACGAGCGCTGGTTCAAGCCGGGCCGCAAGGATGCGCTGCCGAAAGAGATTCTCGACGCCTACTGCCTCGACATCTACAACCCCGATGGCGAGCTGCGTGGCTCGCACCTGATCGACACCAACTCCGGCAATGCCGAGCGCGGCATCTGCTCGCTGCCGTATGTGCGCCACTCCGATGGCGAGGTCGTGTATTTCCCGTCGAACCTGATTGAAAACCTGTACGTCAGCAATGGCATGAGCGCCGGCAATACCCTGGTTGAAGCGCAAGTGCAATGCCTGTCGGAAATTTTCGAGCGGGCCGTCAAGCGCGAAATCCTCGAAGGCGAAATCGCCCTGCCCGACGTGCCGCAGGACGTGCTGGCGAAGTATCCGGGCATTGTGGCCGGCATCGCCGGCCTGGAAGAACAGGGTTTCCCCGTGCTGGTGAAAGATGCGTCGCTGGGCGGCGTGTACCCGGTGATGTGCGTCACCCTGATGAACCCGCGCACGGGCGGCGTGTTTGCCTCGTTCGGCGCGCACCCGAGCCTGGAAGTGGCGCTCGAACGCAGCCTGACGGAATTGCTGCAGGGCCGCAGTTTTGAAGGCTTGAACGACTTGCCGCAGCCGACGTTTGCCAGCGAAGCCGTCACCGAGCCGAATAACTTTGTCGAACACTTCATCGATTCGAGCGGCATCGTCTCGTGGCGCTTCTTCAGCGCCAAGGCCGATTACGATTTTGTCGAGTGGGATTTTTCCGGCCACGGCGAGAACTCGAATGCCGAGGAAGCGGCCACCCTGTTCGGCATCCTCGCCGACATGGGCAAGGAAGTGTACACGGCCGAATATGACCAGCTGGGCGCCACCGCCTGCCGCATCCTCGTGCCCGGCTATTCGGAAGTGTATCCGGTCGAAGATTTGATCTGGGATAACACCAACAAGGCGCTGCTGTTCCGCGCCGACATCCTGAACTTGCACGGCCTGGACGATGCCAGCCTGGAAGACCTGCTCGAGCGCCTGGAAAACAGCGAGCTCGACGAGTACGGCGACATCGCCACCCTGATCGGTATCGAGTTTGACGAAAATACCGTGTGGGGCCAGCTGACGACCCTGGAATTGAAGCTGCTGATCCATCTCGCCTTGCAGCAATTCGAGGAAGCGAAAGAGCTGGTGGAAACCTTCCTGCAGTACAACGACAACACGCTCGAGCGCAAACTGTTCTATCAAGCCTTGAACGTGGTGCTGGAAGTGGAACTCGATGACGAGCTGGAGCTGGACGATTACGTCGTCAATTTCCGCCGCATGTTTGGCAACGAACGCATGGACGCGGTGCTGGGCTCGGTGGACGGCAGCGTGCGCTTCTTCGGCCTGACCCCGACCAGCATGCAACTGGAAGGCCTCGACAGGCACCAGCGCCTGATCGACAGCTTCAAGAAACTGCACGCGGCGCGCGCCAAGGCGGCGGCCACAAGCAGCTAAACTGAGCAGGCACAAGCGCTGAACCTGTTCGGCGCCCCCAATTGCATCAGCCATGGGAAATTATTCTAGGGCAACGACTGGCTGGACGATGCGCTGGCGCATGCGGCGGTCGCACGGTCACTGTCAATGTGAAACCTGACGCTGTTTTCAGGAACGACGTGCGCAAGAAGCAGCCTCAGCAACACACCTGCGCACTCGTTTCTACACCTTCCCCGCATGAAAATAGCGCCATGACAAAAAAATAATTAACTTGTAGTTGCTTGGGATTGCACGTACATTTCCCTTCGGTAATTGCATGTATGCCATGCAAGGAGGAGCGAAATGAAAGCATTTCCTGCGCTGCCATTATTGGCGCTGCTATTGAGTGGATGCGGCTTTGCACCGCCCAATGCCTATCCGATCTTTCGCATGCCCAGCAACGCGGAAAGCAATGCGCTGACCGAGAGCGTGCAGAGCAATACCTTGTTTGGCGCTCCCGCCACGCTGGCAGAGAGCAAGATATTATTGCTCAAACAAAGATTCTGGTATTTGAAGCTGGCCGAGGATAGCCAGCGCGCCATCTACAACCAGAGCGACTGGGCTTTGACGGGCGGCGCCATCGGAACCGCGGGCGGCCTGCTCAAATCGCTGCCGACAGCGGCACTGGGCGCCGTCATCGGCGGTGGCGCCGGCCTGGTCGCTTCGCGCTACTCACTGGACCAGCAATCGACGCTCTACGCCAAGGCGGCCGACAAGGTGGCCTGCCTGAGCGTCGTCCTGTCGAACTATGAGCAGCGCAAGCGTCCTGTCGCAAGCGTGATCGCCTGGCCCGACAGCATCGAACAACAAACCACTTCTTCGCTCAATGTCGCCTGGCTCTCGGTGCTGGCAGAACTGCGTGCATCGCTGCAAGTGCTCAAGCCGCAAGAAGTAAGCATCAAGCAAGTCATCGACCTGCGCGACCGCTATGCCAGCAACAACATTTTAGTCAACAGTACAGGAAATACTCTCTCGGCCGCCCTGCTCCAGCAGGAACAGGCGCTTCAGCTCCTGCAGAAACAGTCGCGTCAGATACAGGCCAGGGAAATCAAAGAGCCGAGCAAGGCAGCCCAGCTTGCCGCGCTGGCTGCGGCGAACGAGAGGAGTGAAGCCGTTCGCATCGCTCAATTGGCCCAAATTACGGCTTTGGGCGAGCTTGCCCTGGACGAAATCGACTCCTGCGTCCTGATCGGCAAACCCAAGACGGAATAATCACTTGCTGCGAACTTTCACCCGATTGCGATGACCAACCCAGATTGCGATGAGAAACGGAGCATACCCATGGATAAGCAACTGATCGACCAGATCATCGCAGCGGCCAATAGCGATGCACGGCTGCATGCAGCCCAGCAGCGCGCGGCCGTGGCGCTTGATCTGGACGATGCGCAACCGCCATTGCTCAATGGCTGCGCGGCAACATTGAGCGCACTGCTGATCTCCGTCGGCGTGGATATTCCCCTCACCTTGGGCGCAGGGCACCTGGCGCAACGCCTTGGCGGCAGCGGCGGCAAATCGCGCCGCTGGCAGCGCATCGGCGTAGGCGAGCAGCAGGCCGGCGACGTCGGTGTCACGTATGACCTCAAGAGTCCGCCTGGCGCCGACCACATCTACCTCGTGGCGGAACGCCTCGACGCCGATGCCATGCGCATCGCCGACAACCAGCAGGCGCAGACCCATATACGCCATGCCTCAGGCAATGGCAAAACGCCCACCGAGTATTTCCTGCGGCCCAGCGGTCCGGACATCGCCGCCGTCCCGCTGACGGTATCGGCCTTGCCGCTGCCAGCGCATTTGCCCGCCCAAGTACCGGCCCAGCTGCAGGAAACCATACTGGAAATTGCCGCCCATTCCGAACTGGCGCGTTACGACTGGCCCGGCCGCGGCGTCGCGCCGGCAGGCTACATCAAGGGCATGGCCCTGGCATTTGCCAAGGCGTACCACAACTGGCTAGAAAACGATGCCACTGCCGTGAGAATGGCCGCAGCCGCGCATGGCAACGACGACAACGATGCGCTGGACTGGTATGGCGGGCAATTCGCGGCCTTGGGCATGCAGAATGACAAGGATGGCGCCGATACGCTGCGGCATCTGTATGTCCTCCTGACGGGCCTGGGCATGCGCGAAAGTTCGGGCCGCTATTGCGAAGGCCGCGACAAGGATGCCCACAATACGGCGGCAAACACGGCGGAGGCGGGACTGTTCCAATCCAGCTATAACCTGATCGGAAAATCTGCCCTGATGCAGCAGATATTCACCTCGTATGCGGGTTCCACGGAACTGCTATCGGTCTTCCAGGAAGGCGTGCATTGCAAGCCCGCCGATCTGGAAAATCATGGTTCGGAAAAGAATGGCCTGGCATTCCAGCAACTATCGAAGTCCTGCCCCGCCTTCGCCGTCGAACTGGCAGCCCTGGGGCTGCGGCTCAGGCGCAGCTTATGGGGACCCATCAACGGCAAGACGGCGGAACTGCGCTTCGAGTGCGACTGGATGCTGCTGCAGGTACAGCATGCGGTGAAGCAGTCCATACAATAGAGGCGGGCAGCGGCCACCACGCGCGCATCGGCTCAGGCGCCGGCCAGCGCCGCGATCTCTTTCTGCATGTTCTCGATCGCCCGCTCGTTATATTGGTCGGCGAAATACGCATCGCCAAACAGCTGGCCCGCCTGCGCCTTGCTGCACAGGTGCTGCAGGGCCAGGCCCCGCTGCTCGTTGAAGCGCACGGGGTCGACGTGCGCGTATTCGCGGACGATGGCTTGCGTGTAGGCTAGATACACCTCTTCATCCTGCCCCAGGATGGCCAGGTCGGCGCTGAGCATGGCGTCTTTCAGCGCGTGGCTGATGCCCGGCCCCTGGAAATGGTCGGTGGCGCGTATCAATTGCGCCACATCAAGGTTATCGCCCGCATCAAGGCCGCTTGCCAGCCACAACTGGGCACTCGCCTCTTCGCTGGAATACAGGGCATCGTCGTCGTGGCTGTAGACGGCGTCGTGGAACCAGAACGCCTTCTTGACCAGCGCGCTGTCACACTTGGGCGCAAAGGTATTGTCGGCCCACACGCGGATCTCGGACAAGCCGTGCACCAGGTGGTCGAGGTTGTGATAGTGGCGGTCCGCGCCGCCATACGCATGCGGCCCCGTCAGGTGGGCGAACCAGTGATCCGCCAGCGCGATGTCGTCTGACGAGGCGGTGGCGTAGTTCCACAGCGCTTCCCACTCCTTGCGCAGGCAGTCGAGTATCCACGCCTGGTAGGCGGGACCGGGGACGAATTTCTTCATGGTCCAGTTCCAGCCCACGGGCCCTTCCAGCGCCTTGACGAAGCTGGAGCTGACGGAACCGAGGTCGCGCGGCGGCATGACGAAGATCGTCTTGGCGCCCTGCAGCACGTCCACATTCGTTTGCTGGATCAGGTTTTCATAGTCGAAATCGGCCGTCGTGCGGATGCCGCGGATCAGGTAGTCGCAGCCATGCTTTTTCGCCGCGCGGGCCGTGTAGTCGCCCTTGACGATGACCACCTGCACATTGTCCCAGCCGCACTCGCGCGCGCTCTGTTCGATGATGCGCTTGCGGTCTTCGGCGGGAAATTGCGGCTTCTTGGCGGGATTTTGCGACAGGAACACGATCACCTCGTCGGCGAGCGAACGCGCCTCGCCGATCACCCACATGTGGCCGTTGGTGATGGGATCGAGGGTTCCTGAAAAGCCGATCTTCTGCATGCTGCGCTCCGTTTGCTTGATTGCTTATTGCGCAGACAATATATGCCAGCGGCGCGCGCGTCAATGCAACAGGCCAAAGATCATGATCAAAACGTCATTTTTTCACGGCTTGCGGGAACTCCACGCGCACGCACAGGCCGCCCAGGCGCTCGGATTTGTCCAGCACCAGGCGCGCGCCATGGCGCTCGGCGATGGCCTTGATGATGGCCAGCCCCAGGCCGCTGCCGTTGGCGTCCGTGCCGGGCACGCGGTAGAAGCGGCTGAAGACGCGCTCGCGCTCCTCGGGCGGGATGCCAGGGCCGCTGTCTTCCACCGACAAGGTCACGCCGACGGGGCTGGCGCGCAGGTCGATATCGACCGTGCCGCCCTGCGGCGTGTACTTGATGGCGTTGTCGACCAGGTTGCGCAGCATGATGTTGAGCGCATCGGCCTGCCCCGCCACCTTGGCCGGGTCCATGTGATGCAGGCCAAGGTCGATCTTGCGCGCCTGCGCGATGCCGGCCATGTCGCCCAGCGCCCGCTTGACGACATCGTTCAAGTCCACCGCCTGCAGCTGGTCGCCGCTGGCGGCACTGGCTTCCTGGCGCGCCAGCACCAGCAGCTGCTCGACCAGGCGCGTGGCCCGCTCGATGCCGGCGCTGACGCGGGAAATCGCCAGGCTGCGTTTTTCTTCCGATTCGGCCCGTTCCAGGCTCAATACCTGCAGTTTCAGGGCAGCCAGCGGCGTGCGCAATTCATGCGCGGCGTCGGCAACAAAGTGCTGCTGCGCGTCGAACGCCGTTTTCACGCGCCCGAACAGCAAATTCAATTCATGCACCAGGGGGCGCACTTCGTCAGGCAAACCCGCTTCCGAGACGGGCGACAGGTCGTCAGCCTGACGCGCCGCCACCTGCTTGCGCACGCGCGAGACGGGCGCCAGCGAACCGCTGACGACCCACCAGACGACCAGCATCAGGATAGGCGCCATCAGCGCGATGGGACCGACCGTGCGCAGCGCCAGGCTGCCGGCCATGCGCTTGCGCACGGCCATGTCCTGGGCGATCTGCACGGTCTGGGAACTGGTTTGCACGGAAAAGATGCGGTAAGTCGTGCCGTTGGCTTTCACGTTGGAAAAGCCCAGCACGGCGCGCTGCGGCAGTTCCGCGCGCGTGATCGAACGGAACACCTGCACGCCGTCCGGCGTCCACACCTGCACCACCATGTCGTTGTTGACGGGGTCGGCCGGCAAGGCTTGCGCATGGTTGGCCAGCGGCGCGCCGGAGCGCAGCGACAGGGCCATCTGCTGCATGTGGTAATCAAAAATCTGGTCGGCGTCGTACAGGGCGCTGCGGTAGGCGATCGACGCTTGCGCCAGCGCCGCCATGATGATGGCCGCCAGCAAAAACCACAGCAGGCGGCCGCGCAGCGAATGCGTCACCGTGACCTTCATCCTCATGCCTTGGGCACCATATAGCCAAGGCCGCGCACGTTCTGGATCAAGTCGCTGCCCAGCTTCTTGCGCAAGCCATGGATATACACTTCCACGGCATTGCTGTTGACTTCATCCTTCCAGCTGTACAGCTTTTCTTCCAGCTGCGCGCGCGACAGCACGATGCCGGGACGGGCGATCAGCGCTTCCAGCACGGCCCATTCGCGCGCCGACAGGTTGACCGGGTGGCCCTCGGCGATCACTTCGCGCGTCAGCGGATTGATACTCACGCCCTGGTGCTCGAAGATCGGTTCCGGCCGCCCCGAGGCGCGCCGCAGCAGGGCACGTATGCGCGCCAGCAATTCGTCGAGGTCATACGGTTTCAGCACGTAATCGTCGGCGCCCGCGTCGAGGCCGGCGATGCGCTGCTCGACGGCGTCACGCGCCGTGGCCACCAGCACGGGCGTGTCCAGCTTGCGCAAACGCATCGAGCGCAGCACGTCGAGGCCATCCTTGCGCGGCAAGCCCAGGTCCAGCAGCACCAGGTCATAGGTCTGCGTCTGCAGGGCCGTGTCGGCCATGTCGCCATCCTTGACCCAGTCCACCGCGTAATGCTCGGCGCGCAGCAAGTCGAGCACCACCTCGCCGATCATCGTGTCGTCTTCTACCAGCAATAAGCGCATGGTTTGCCTCTCTATCTCGTTACTCGTGTGTTCAACCCAGGCGTACTGGAATGAATATCTTGTCGGGGCCGCGCTGGATCAGCAAGGCGACCGACTTGGCGGATTTTTCCACCACGTCGCGCACCTGCTCGACCGTGTTGACGGGACGGCCATTGACCGACAATAGCACGTCGCCCGGCTGCACTCCGGCATTCGCGGCGGCGCCGCCCGCGTCTTCCACCAGCAGGCCGGCGCTGATGCCCGCCTCGCGTTTTTCATCCGATTGTAACGGACGCAGGGCCAGGCCCAGCTTTACCTTGCCGGCTGCGCTGTCGCTCTTCGCCACTTCGGCCACCTTGTCGGCCGCATTGCCCAGGGTCGCCGTCAGGCTGACGATCTTGCCGTCACGCCAGACATCCATGCTGATCTTGTCGCCTGGCAAGGACGTGCCCACCAGCGCCGGCAAGTCCGCCGAGCCGATGATGCGCTGGTCATTGACCTTGCGCACCACGTCGCCCGACTTCAGGCCCGCCTTGTCAGCCGGGCTGCCCCGCTCCACATTGGCCACCAGCGCGCCTTCCGGCGTGGCCAGCTTGAACGAGTCGGCAAAGCCCTGGTTGACTTCCTGCACCGTCACGCCCAGCTTGGCATGGCTGGCCTTGCCCGTGGCGACGATCTGGTCCTTGATGCGGCCGGCCAGGTCGATGGGGATGGCGAACGACAAGCCCTGAAAGCCGCCCGTCTGGCTGTAGATCTGCGAATTGATGCCGACCACTTCGCCGCGCGTGTTGAACAGCGGACCGCCCGAATTGCCGGGGTTCACCGCCACGTCCGTCTGGATGAAGGGCACATTGCTGTCGTCCGGCAAGGAGCGGCCCTTGGCGCTGACCACGCCGGCCGTCACCGTGCTGTCGAAGCCATAAGGAGAGCCGATGGCCAGCACCCACTCGCCCACTTTCAGGTCGCTCGAATGGCCGAGCGGCACGATGGGCAGATTGTTAGCGTCGATTTTCAATACGGCAATATCGGTCTTCGGATCTGTGCCCAGCACCTTGGCGCGGAATTCGCGGCGGTCGTTGAGCTTGACGGTCACTTCGCGCGCATCGCGCACCACGTGGGCATTCGTCATGATGATGCCGTCCGGGCTGACGATGAAGCCGGAACCAAGGCCATGCGTCGGTACGTCGCGGCCACCGCGCTGGCCGCCTTGCGGCCCCTGGAAGCGGCGGAAAAATTCGAGGAACGGGTCGTTGCCGAAGTCGTCATTGCCGGCCTGGGCCGAGGGGTCATAGGCCACCTTGGTGCTGCCCGTGACGCTGATATTCACCACGGCGGGGCTGTTGCGCGCGGCGATCTGGCTAAAGTCGGGCAAGGCTACCAGCGGCGAGGCCGCGGCAGGCGCGACAGCGGCGGCCACGGGTGCTGCGGCGGCGGCCGCTGCGGCATTCGCGCCGGCATTGTTCTGATGCACCACCATGGCGCCGCCGGCGCCCAGCACACCGATCGCGGCCAGCGCGGCTACGGTGCGTTTGATTTTCAGGGATGCGGTATTCGTTTGCTGTTCCATGAATTGCTCCTCATTCAATGAGATTTTGATGTATGCAATAGTGGGCCACGAGTCTTAGGCGGTGCTTAACATTTTTCCATTTGGAAACAAGCATTTGCGCCTTTAAGCAGGGTTTAATCTTGCCTGCCGCACGCAGGTTGCATGGCGATCAAGGAGTACCCGAGCGGGCTCCGGACGTGACACTGGCCGGATCAACCGGCCAGTATTTTACTGCATGGAAAGAGCCTACCTGGGCGCCCGAGGGGCGCCGGGGTCAGCTCGGCTCAGATCAGGCTGCCTGGCGCTGTTCCAGCACGCTGACGGTATCGCCGCCGCTGCCGATCTCGATCTTGCGCGGTTTCAGCGCTTCCGGCACTTCACGCACGAGATCGATGGTCAGCATGCCGTTTTCAAACGTGGCGCCCGTGACCTTCACATGGTTGGCCAGCTGGAAACGCTGTTCGAAATCGCGGGCAGCGATGCCGCGGTGCAAGAACGTGCGCTCGACGCCATCTTTCTGCTTGCGGCCCGTGACGTGCAGGGAGTCGCGTTCCGTGATGATGTCGATCTCTTCGCGCGAGAAGCCGGCCAAGGCCATCACGATGCGGTACTTGTCTTCCGACACCAGTTCGATGTTGTATGGGGGGTAGCTCGGTTGCGCATCGGCGCGCTGTTCGTTGAGCAGCTGTGCCAGGCGGTCAAAGCCAATGGCGGAACGATACAGGGGAGCAAGGTCAAAAGTACGCATGATAACTATCCTTTTCAAATGAAGCGATAAGAGGGGCGGATCTCACCGTGAGCATCCGCCTGTTACCGATATACGGCCTGTCAACGCCCTTTCAAGGCCTTGAAATTGGCGAAAAGCGCCCCAGACGGCGAAGAATTTGTAAGAAATTTTTACATGGCCCATCCAGGGGGATTTTGCATGGCGTCCCCCATGCGGTGCCGGCTTTTGGTGTATGCTGGCGGCATGAATAATGACACCGACATCCAGCTCAGCGGCCCCTTCAAGGCCACCGACGGCTCCGGCCGTGCCCACGACATCAAGGCCATCCGCATCTTCGACGAAGGCTACGGCATCATCGACGTCTACGTCGATTTCGCCGCCCCGCTCGAAGCGGGCGCCTACAAGGACAAGACCCTGGTCGGCCACATCCTGGCCCGCCTGCGCAGCCTCGGCTACGTGGGCCCCGACTTCGGTCATGGCGACCTTGGCCTGCAAGACAAGAAACTGATCGTCCTGGAAGCGCCCGAGGAATTTTCCGCCTTTGCAATCAGTAAAGGCTGGAAGGATCTTTCGGCAGAATTCGACGAGGACTAAGCCGTTTTCTCCCCATCTGCGCCGTACCCGCATCTTGCCGGTACGGCGTTTTTCATGGGCGACCGCTTAGTTCAGCTTAGTTGATATAACGCGCGCTCCAGGCGGCAATCACATTAGCGACATAGGCGGCGTCATCGCGCCCCGTCAATAAATGGTCGGCATCGTCGAGCGAAACGAAGCTTTTCGGGTGCTTGGCTGCCGTAAAGATCTCCATCGCGTTCGACAGGCTCACCGTCGTGTCGTTCGGTGCGTGCATCACCAGCAGGGCGCGGCGCAGGCCGGCGATGTGCTCTTTTAAACTGTGGCTGCCCGCGTCGTCGACGAATTGCTGGCGGATGCGGAAGGGCCGCCCTTCCAGCTGCACCAGCGCCTCGCCTTCCGCGGCGATCTGCTCCAGGTGCGCGCTGAACATGCGCGTCACGTAGGCGGGCGTGCTCGGGGCGGCCAGGGTGGCGATGGCGATCGCTTCCGGCACTTGCGACGCGGCAGCCAGCACGGCGGCGCCGCCCAGGCTATGGCCGATCAGCAATTGCGGGGCCGCATGTTTTGCACGCAGGAAATCGGCGGCGGCGACCAGGTCGTCCACATTCGACGAGAAATTGGTGGCGGCGAACTCGCCCTCGCTGGCGCCCAGTCCCGTGAAGTCGAAGCGCAGCACGGCGATGCCGTGCTGCGTCAAACCTTGCGCGATACGCCGCGCGGCCAGCACGTCCTTGCCGCAGGTAAAACAGTGGGCGAACAGCGCGTAGGCGCGGATGGCGCCGTCGGGCGCATCGAGGCGCGCTGCCAGCACATGGCCGTGCGCACCGGGAAAATCTTGCCGGGTGGATTTCATTGTCTCAGATCAAAGCTGCCGCACAGGGCGGCCGATGACGCATTGTAGCGCCGGCCGGCCACAGCTGTTTTAGCCACGCGATGGGATGTCGACACCCTTGATGACGGCTGGCCTGGCCAGAAACGCGTCCAGCGCGCGCTGCACATTCGGGAAGCTGCTGAAACCGACGAGATCGCCTGCGCCATAGAAACCCACCAGGCAGCGCACCCACGGGAAGATGGCGATGTCGGCAATCGTGTACTGACTACCCATGATCCAGTCGCGGCCCTGCAGGCGCTGCTCGAGCACGCTCAGCAGGCGCTTGGCCTCGCCGATATAGCGTTCCAGCGGCCGCTTGTCCTCATAGTCCTTGCCGGCAAATTTGTGGAAGAAGCCCACCTGGCCAAACATGGGGCCGATACCGCCCATCTGGAACATCAGCCATTGGATCGTTTCATAGCGCAAGCCCGCGTCCTGCGGGATGAACTTGCCCGTTTTCTCGGCCAGGTACAGCAGGATGGCGCCCGACTCGAACAGGGCCAGCGGCTTGCCATCGGGACCGTCCGGGTCGAGGATGGCGGGAATCTTGTTGTTCGGATTGAGCGACAGGAAGGCGGGCGACAGCTGGTCATTTTGTTCGAAGCTGACCAGGTGCGGCTCGTACGCCAGGCCCAGCTCTTCCAGCAGGATGGAAACCTTGATGCCGTTCGGCGTCGGCAGCGAGTACAGCTGCAGGCGTTCCGGATGCCGGGCAGGCCATTTTTGGGTGATGAGGAAGTCGGAAAGTTGGGACATGGGAATCCTTATTGAGATGGTTGACGCGGGGCAAGAGAGCAAGTATAGCCAAGCATGGCAGTTTCAGCAGGACAGCGCATTCAGCCAAACAAGCCATGCAAAAACCAGCGCGGCGCGGCGTCTTCTCCGCTGCCTGCGATGCGTTCGCGGTAGACCCAGTAATGGGCGTGGTCGAGGCCTTCGGCGATGAAATAATCGCGCGCCTGCGACTGGCCCCACCAGCCTGCCTCGATGCGCTCGGCGACAGACACCATTTTCAGGGGCGAGCCATAGAACGGCCGGTGCTCGCGCATCAGCAGGGCGATAGGCTGGGCCAGCAGCCAGCCGGGACGGGGCATGCCGGACAAGCCGGGCGGCAAGTCGGGCACCGTGTTCCTGCCGCCTGGCTTGGCCGGCAACGGCAGCCACTGGTTGGCCGCCTCGGGACGGTAATCGGCGCGCGGCGCGGCCTGCAAGACATTGTCGCTCCCCAGGCGCGCCACCAGCAATTCCAGCAAGCGCTGGCGCTCCTGCGGCGTACCGCCCGGTTCGGGGAACAGGGTATCGCTGGGCGGCGCCATCGGCTGCACCTGCAGCGCTTCCAGAGTAAGGCCGATCACGGGCGCGTCCAGCACCAGCTGCGCCAGGCGCTCCTTGAGCAGGCGCACCAGGTGCTCGTCGCGCCAGACGGCCTCGCCCAGCGCCAGGTCGATGACGGTGGGCGGACGCGCCACCCTGCCCCGCTCGTGCGCCAGCAGCAACTGTATGCGCTCGACGGAAAATTGCCGCGCGCACAACCAGCCCGTCATTTGCTGCAGCAGCCGGCGCGCGCCGAACAGCAGCGCGTCGGCGTGCTCCACGCGGTCGAACAATTCCAGGCTGGCGCGGAACGTGGGCGGCGCTTCGAGCCATACGAACAGTTCCGTGCTGTGGCCATGCGCGTCGTCGAGCATGTCCAGCAAGGCCCCGCCGCAGCGGCGCTGCAAGCCGGGCCGCGGCAAGTGGCGCAACTGCCCCAGGGTGCGGCAGCCGATGCCCTCGAACCAGTCCAGATAGGCGCGCGCGGGCGGCAGCAAGGCGCACGGCAGGCCGTCGAGACGGCGCACCAGGCTGGCCATGCCCAGCACGCGGCCCCGGCGCGTGCCGGCGCGCGCCAGCAGCCAGGCGCCGCGCGCCGTGGGGGCGCACGACAGCTGGGCCGTGTAGCCGAGCGCGCGCAAGCTGGCCGCGATCTGCCGGCACAGGGCGCGCACGCCACCAAACAGGCGCAGGCTGGCGCCCGCATCGACCAGCAGGGTCGCTTCCTCGCCCTGCGCCACCAGCGGCGAGTATTGCAGCAGCGCCAGCGCCACCGCCTGCAGCGCCTGCGCTTCCAGTTCAAGCGAGCGCTCGTGCAGGCGCGCCTGCGGCGCCAGCATCAGCGCGCCGGCGCGGCGCATGCCCGGCCGGATACCGGCCGCCCGCGCCAGCGGCGACAGGGCCATCACTTGCTCCTGCTCCAGCACCACGCCAAGGCTGTCAGCCGACCAGCGCGGGCAAAATACTTCGAGCGGAAGCCGGGGCAGGCACAGGCCGATCCAGAGTCGCATGGCGTGGCAATAATGAAGGAGGTTGCAGGGGCAGGAACAGGGGCGCGTCGCGCTGCGGTCCCCGGCGTTTGATGAAGCCGATCTCGATGCCGCCGGCGGCCGGGCGCACGGACAGGCGCAGCGGCGCCGGCGACGCATCCTGCGCGCCGTGCAAGGGGCGCAGCATGCAGAACAGGGTATTGCCTCCTTGCGCAGCCAGGTGCAGGCGGCGCAGGCTGTCGGCGCGCACGTGCGGCTGCCAGAACAGCAAGGCGCCGCAACTACCGCTGCGCAAGATGTTTTCCGCCGCCCACAGGGCATCCTTGCTGCCGGCGCTCTTGAGCCACAGCAGCTGCGACGGCGCCAGTCCCTGCGCCGCCAGGGCCAGCGCCTGCGGCGGATGGGGCGGCTGCAGCAGCACGATAGGCAAGCCCGGCAGCTGCGCCAGCGCGGGCGCCAGCAAGCGCAATTCGCCGCTACCTGGCTGCTGCACCAGCAGATCGATGAGGCTGCCGCTGGGCCAGCCGCCGCCGGGCAACTGCGCGGACAGGGCGGCAAAGCCCGTGTCCAGGCAGCGCGTGGCGCCCTGCCCCAGCTGCGATGCGCGCCATAAGGACGGGTGCAAGGCTTCCGGCGAGGCCATCAATTGAGAATGTTGCATAATTGAATATGAAGATGAATACTGTATGCATATACAGTACTATCCGGTCCTGCTTTTGGCAAGGCTTATCTGCGCAGCGCCTGCCCGGAGGCCGCTCCGCCATGTCCGAAAAACCCCGTTTCTGGCATCGATTGCTGTACCATAAGCACTCTCCTTACCGCTCGGCAATGCACCGGGCGGCTTCCTCCGTCCATAAGGAAACGCATTTGACCACCATCCAAATCATCAGCGCCATCGTCTTCGGCCTTGCGCTCATCCACACCTTCGCCGCCAAGTCGTTTGAAACATTATCGAGGCGCCATCCCCGCCATGCGGGCCTGCTGCATTTGCTGGGTGAAGTGGAAGTCGTGTTCGGCTTCTGGGCCTTTATCTTGATCATCATCATGGCCTTTGTCTCGGGCGGCGATGCGGCCATCGAGTATGCCGAGTCGCGCCATTACACGGAGCCGCTGTTCGTCTTTGTCGTCATGGTCGTGGCCGCCTCGCGCCCCGTGCTCGACGCCGTGCAGCGCCTGTTGAAAAGCGTGGCGCGCGTGATGCCGCTGCGCACGGAACTGGCCCTCGTCTGGCTGGGCCTGGCGCTCGTGCCCCTGACGGGCTCATTGATCACGGAACCGGCCGCCATGACCCTGGCCGCGCTGATGCTGGCGCCGCAAATCTTCCGCCCGGGCATCCCCGAATGGCTGAAATACGGCGCGTTGGGCGTGCTGTTTGTCAATGTTTCCATCGGCGGCACCCTCACCTCGTACGCAGCGCCGCCCGTGCTGATGGTGGCCACCACGTGGAACTGGGATAGCGCCTTCATGGCCAGCCATTTCGGCTGGAAGGCCGCCATCGCCGTGCTGATCAACGCCACGGGCGTGAGCATCTTGCTGCGCAAATATCTGCACAGCAACACTTCCGACATCAAGCCGAAAGCCGGTGAAGTGGAAGCGCCGAAAGTGCCGCTGGCCGTCAGCCTGGTGCACATGATCGTGCTGGCCGGCGTGGTCACCCTGGCGCACCATCCCGTGCTGTTCATCGGCCTGTTCCTGTTCTTCCTCGGCTTCGTGCAGGCGTATGAGCGCTATCAAAGCCCGCTGATCCTCAAGGAAGGCTTGCTGGTCGGCTTCTTCCTCGGCGGCCTGGTGGTACTGGGCGGCATGCAGCAATGGTGGCTGCAGCCCATCGTTTCCAGCCTGAAGCCGCTGGCCCTGTTCTTCGGCGCCCTGGGCTTGACGGCCATTACCGACAATGCGGCCCTCACTTACCTCGGTTCGCTGATCGTCGGCATGACGGACGAAGCAAAATACATGCTGATGGCTGGCGCCGTGGCCGGCGGCGGCCTGACCGTCATCGCCAACGCGCCGAACCCGGCCGGCGTGGCCCTGCTGCGCCGCGGTTTCAAGGATGAATCGATCGGCGCCGTCGGCCTGCTGGCCGGCGCGCTGCTGCCAACGGCCGTGGCGGGCCTGGCCTTCCTGGCGTTGTAAGCTGCATCGCGGGGCGGCTGCCGGCCGCCCCTGTTTCCCTCAATTGCCCTCCTCAGTTACCTTCATACACCAAAAAATGCAGCCGGTCATAGAACAGGCTGTAGGCATAATCGAACGTGCCCACGCTGCGAAAACCCTTGTGCAGATACACTTGCAGCGCTTCGCTCTTTTCCCACACCGTCAAAGTGATGCGCTCACAGCCCTTGCGGCTGGCCAGGTCGCGGATTTCATGGAACATTTGCCGAAACAAGCCCTGGCCCCGGTATTTCTCGTCGATGGCCAGGCTGCTGACGAAACAGTCGTCGGCGCGCGCATGCGCGAGCACGAAGGCGTCATACGCATCGTCAAGCGCCTTCATGTCATCGCGGTAATACGAGACGGCGCCGCAGGCCTGGAACTCGTCCATCGTCGCGGCCGTGAAAAAGCCGATGAAACGCCCGTCCTCGTCATGCAAGCCGTGGATGTGCGCCAGATACGGATCGATATTTTGCCGCCGCTGCAGTTCGACTAACTGCAGATTCAATTTATTCCCAAAGGAACAGTATTCCAGGTAACTGGTGGCAAACAGCAATTTGGCCATGCGGTTCTTCGCCTCGTCGCCCAGCAGTTCTCCCGCCACCAGTGTGAGCGGCGCATGCGACAGCAGGCCCGCCTGCGCCTCGTCACCTGGCGGGGCGGCATCGCTGGTGGCCGGCATGCGGCTGCCGTGGCGGCCCACGGTCGGGCGCCAGAAGTTGCCGGCGGCAATCTGCTGCGAGCGGTGGGCCAGCAGGTAACGGCAAAAGACGGCATTCACGCGGTCGAGCTGCGGGTCGTCCGACAGCACCGAGTAATAGTGAAAGTGGTCGATGTCCGCCCGCAACTGGGCAGCATACGCCATGCGCGGCACTTCCTCGATATCGAACACGTCGACGATATTGACGAGGCTCAAAGGATCGTCGAGCTGCCAAGCGATTTCATCGAGCCGCGCCACGCAGCGCGCATATGCGCGCCGCTCCTCGTCGCTCAAGGGGATGTGCATGTCGGTAATGATATCGTCCAGCAAGCGCATGCCGCGGATGCCGCCCGCCACCGCTTCGCGCGCGCCGTCATACAGCACGCAATAGCGCTGGTAGAACTCGGCATGGCTGAGCAGGGTCACGCCCAGGTTTTTCTTCCATTCGGCATAGAACTGGCCAAACAGCTGCGCCTCGAATTGCGGGCAGGAACGGGGAATCTGCGCAGCGATGCCCGCATACGCGAGGTTCACATTGCGCTGGATCACGCGCAACGCGGCATCGTTCTTCTTGGCGATCAGCATGCCCGTTTCATCGAGAAACAAATTCATCCAGCTGACATGCCGGCGCTCTTCGCTGTCATCGGCGTTGCGCTGGAAATAATCGGGCACTTCCGGCTTCATCAGGAAAATCGTCGCCGGATTGTGCGGGATCGTATCGACATCCATATACATGCCGCCGTATTCGCACATGATGAGGATGCGAAAATAATCGGACAAGGTGGCGAAGTAGCGCTGCGTATGCAGGGTATCGAGGATATCGAAGCGGGCCGGCGCGAAATCGAGCGCCAGCGCGCGCAGCGAGTTGATATGCAGGGTCGTGCCGCCGATGGCGTAGCGGCCTATCGTGTAGCGCCCGGTGCCGCCCGTGGGGCTGAAGCGCTCGTCATCGCGCAGCTGCTGCGCATCCCACACCCACAGAATGGAGACGTACGGCGCGCCGCCGTTGTAGCGCACGTCGTCGAGCGCCGCGCCCCACTGCCCGATCGCCTCACAGGCGATGTCCGGCAATGGTCCGCCCATCCAGATGCGGTGCAGGTAGCGCTCGTCGTCACCCAGCGCGCGCGTGGGGATGCAGCTGAGCGAGGAACAGCTTGCCGCATTGAAATGGTTGAAGTTCAGGGCGACAAAGCTGCGCAGGGCCGCGATGCCCGCCTGGTGCTCCACGGCCAGTCGTTCCAGATCAATGCCGGGGGGCCGGACATCGGCCAGGGTGATGTAATCGAGTTTCAGCCGGTTGATGCGAAACTCGTATTCCAGGTTGAAAATCTTTGCTTGATCGTGTTTCGAGGCCAGGTCATCTATTTTCATGGGCGCACCATTTTCCGCAGGAGAGTGTCAATGAACTTCGCAGGAGGTAAAACAAGGTCGACAACATGCGCATCGCTGCGCCATCAGTGCCGGGCCAGCAGCACCTCGCTTTCCCGGCGCCCCGCCATACCCCGCGCAAACAGCAGCAGGCAGGCGGCGATGACCACGATGACGGGGATATTGAGCAGCGCATACGTTTCCAGCGCATAGCCGAAGCGCTGGCACAGCACGTTGTACAGCTGCAGCCAGGCGGACAGATAAATGCAGTAAAGCAAGCTCATCGCGGCCGTCGTGAGTGTCATCGATTCCTTGCTGGCCGTAATCGCGCTGCGGATCAGGGCGCCGTTGA
The DNA here is from genome assembly GCF_034427795.1 of Janthinobacterium sp. GMG1. NCBI lineage: Bacteria > Pseudomonadati > Pseudomonadota > Betaproteobacteria > Burkholderiales > Oxalobacteraceae > Janthinobacterium > Janthinobacterium sp. GMG1. The sequence goes on along the minus strand of NZ_JAXQNT010000008.1, from coordinate 44,778 downwards.
ACAGGCCGAAGCCGATGGAATAGACAAACATGCAGGCGGCAAACACGTCGACGTGATGGCGACCCGCGCCGGCGCCCAGCATGCCGGCGGCCGCGATCAGCCCGCCCAGGCGCAGCAGGGACACGAGCGGGAAATCCTGGCGCAAACGCTGGATGGCGATGCTGCTGAGAACGAAACCGGACAAAATCACGCATTGCAGGGCGATATACGTGGCGTAGGACGCGCCCATTTCCTGCAGCACGAAGAGGGGCGAAAAGCCGATCCAGGCCGTCAGGGGCACGGTGGCCAGCCCGGCCGTGAACATGCCGAACATGAAGCGCCCGTTGCTGAAAATGGCGACATAGCTGCGCACGATGGCGGCCAGGTCCAGGCGCGTGACCTTGGGCGCCGCGCGCGGCATGGTCTTGCACAGGCCCAGCAGGGACAGCAGCGCCAGCAGGCCCGAGAGGAAAAAGACGTAGCGCCAGTCCAGCCGGCTGATGATGGCGCTGCCGAGGATGGGGCCGGCCAGGGGCGCGAGGATGGTGGTGCTCGACAGGATGCTGCTGAGCTTGACGGCCGCCATGTCGTCGAACAGTTCATGGATCATGGCATAGCCGACGAAGATGAAACAGCAGCCCATGCCCTGGATGAAACGCGCGGCGAGAAATTGCTCGATCGAGGCGGAAAATGGCACGGCCAAGGTGGCCAGCAGGAACAAGGTATTGCCAGTCAACACCAGCTTGCGCTTGCCGATGGTGTCGGCCAGCGGCCCCAGGAAAATCTGCAGCGAGCTGCCGCCCAGCAGATACAGGCTCAGGGACAAGGGGACGAATTTTTCCTCTGCCTGGAACTCGCCGACGATACCCAGCATGGCCGGCATGATCATGTCGTTCGACAAATAAATATTCAGTTCAAAGACGAGAAAAAACGCAAAAAACCACAGCAACTGTTTGGACTTGATGGACATGGCGCGTTCCGTAACGTGGGTGGCTGCCGTCAGTGCATGCCAGTCGTCGGGGCATGGGACGGCAGACACGGATCACACTGAAAACGTGTACCAATTGTATACCAATTAGTATTTTTAGCGCCTGATTTTGTTATTTTTAAATACCGCAACAATACCACTTTACAAAATTCATGGTGCTGCGGCATTTGGAATCTGCGCTGGAAAGGGCACCGCCAGCGTGCCGGCGCGCGGCAGCAGCCGTACGGGAGAAAGGAAAACGATGCGTACCAGTACCTGCGCACCGTTGCGGCGCGCAGCACGCTGGCTTACCGGCGGCGGTGGCTGGCGAAGAAATCGAGCAGCATCTTGCTGGCGTCGGGCTTGGCCTTGTCGTTGAATGGCAGACTGGCGTCGCCGCCGCTCCACGCGTGCTCGAGGTGCTCGACCTGCGCCACGCGCAGCAGCACATCCTTGCCCACCTGATAATCGTGCAGCCCATACGCATGGGCCGGATTGCGTCCGCCCGCCGCGCCGCCAGGCAAACGCTGCGCCGTCACCACGGTATCAACCGGCAAGCGGTTGACGCGCACGCTCTGGCGCACCAGCTGCGTCTGGTTAATGGGACGCACCACCTTGTCGGCCAGCCCTTGCAGCAGGATGGTGGGCAGGCGGGGAAACGCGGGCTGGCGCGCCAGCACTTCATCGATGGCCGCGTCGGCACGGGCGCTGGCGCCATGCTGCATCACGCCCAGCGCGCCGATCAGGTTATGCCCGGCGCCAAACACGGGCCCGGAATGCAGGCCCAGCGCGGCAAACAGATGGGGATGGTTCAGGGCCACGATATGCGCCATGCCGGCGCCGGCGGAAATGCCGCAGATATAGATGCGCGCGCGGTCGATCGCATAGCGGGCCGCCACCTGCTCGATGGCGCCGACGATCAGGCGCACGTCGCCGCCACCCTCCTGCGTCAGCTTGTCGTACCACTTCCAGCAACGACGCGCATGCGAACGCAGCGATTGCTGCGGATACAGCACGGCATAGCCCTTGCGTTCGGCCAGGCGGTTCATGCGCGTGCCTTCGGCAAACTGCGTGGCGCTCTGTTCGCAGCCATGCAGCATCACCAACAGCGGCCGGCCCCGGCTGCGCATGGCGGCGCTTGGCGCCTTCTCGGGCAAGTACAGGAAATATGGCAGGCGCCGGCCCGGCAACTGACCGAGTTCAGGCAACGGTGCATAGTGGGCGGCCAGCCACTTGCCCGGCGGGGGCGCCGTTCGCTTGCGCACGCGCGGTGGCGACAGGGGCGTGGCAAAGGGTGCCAGGGCGGGCACGGCGCCGCTGGCAGGCCTGGCGCGCGGCGGCGGCCTGGTCTTGACCACGGCCTTGACCACGGTCTTGCCACGGGGTTTGGATTTAGCCTTGGGCTTGGCCGGCACGGGGCCGAACAGCACCTTCGCCAGCTTGGTGGCAGTGCGCTGCTGCGCCTTGCCGGCGCGCAAAAGCCCACGCAGCCACTTGGTGGCGGGCTTTACCATGACAAGCGGCGCGCGTGTCGTAGTGGAGCGTACCGCAAGTTCATCCCTCTGCATCGTTGCATCGTCAGCATGTGCGGCCTCCTCCGTAGAACGCATAGAGTACCGCAATTGGCTGACCACACCGTACGGTTGCACACCGATAAAGTGCCGCTAAGTAATCCTCAGGAAATTATTGTGAATTTATGACGAACAGAACCGGATGCTATGCAAGGCGCCCACTGCGACGCAGTGCGAGCACTGCTAGCAGCGGGCAACGCCGCAGAGCGCCGGTTATGGAAGTCAGAAATCATAATAATTTATTGGGGGTTACTTAGCACCATTGAGGCAGATCAAGCGCGACCTGGTGCGTATGCTTACTCTGGATGTTTGATCAGCACTTCACACGAGGAGAGAACACCATGAGCTATCTGGATCGCGATATCCTGGGCATGTACCGCAACCACGACGGCCCGGGGCCGGCCCTGATGGGGGCAGATACCCTGATCGGGGACGATGTCTACAATCACAACGACGAGGAACTGGGCGACATCAAGGAAATCATGCTCGACATGCGCACCGGCCAGATCGCCTATGCCGTGCTGTCCTTCGGCGGCATGCTGGGCATGGGCGACAAGCTGTTTGCCGTGCCCTGGGAGCGCCTGACCCTGGACACCGTCAACAAGCGCTTCCTGCTCAACGTCGACAAGGACCTGCTGAAGGATGCCCCCGGTTTCGACAAGAACAACTGGCCCGACATGGGCAGTGAAGCGTGGAACCTGCAGATGGAAGCGTTCTATGGCAGCGGCACGCGCTACGGCAGCGGCGCCATGGCAGGTAGCCGCATGCCATCCGGCAGCGACCTGCGCAGCGGCGCCAGCCTGCAAGCGGGCAGCGAAGGCAGCCTGTCCGGCACCTCCATGAGCGGCAGCCGCGCCGGCACGGGCAGCAGCCAGGGCGGCTCGCGCTCAGCGCTCGGCGATGATGATGATCTCAACAAGCGCACTTGAGAGATCAGGTGGAACGTAGGTCGGGTAGGATGGATTAGCGGAGCATGTTGCTGCCCATCGTTAGCGTCAAGGCGCCTCTAGAAACCATAGCGAGCAAGTTCAATATCGCGTTGAGTAGCGCAACCGTACTCTGTACGGGGGCGCCGAGCCGGTGAGCAACGCCGACGCGATAGTGAGCTGCGCAGTAGGTTTATAGAGGTGCCATCACCGTTGCATCGACTCCCATACTTTCTGCAGGCGCTTGGCAGACACCGGCATCGGCGTCCGTAATTCCTGCGCAAACAGCGACACGCGCAGCTCTTCCAGCATCCAGCGGAAGTCGACCAGTTTCGGGTCCGTGTTCTTGCCAGCCTGGCGGTCCTTGGTCTGGCGCAGATACGGCGCGGCGGCCGATTGCCATTCGGCCATCAGCTTGATATCGCGCGCGGGGTCGGCCCGCAGTTTTTCCAGGCGCACATTGATCGCCTTCAAATAGCGGGGGAAATGCGCCAGCTGCGTGTACTCGTTTTCCGTCAGGAAACGTTTATGCACGAGGCCCTGCAGCTGCGCCTGGATATCGGTGGCCGCCGCTGCGGGAATATTTTGTAGCCGCTTCGGCAAGCCGTGGAATTCCGTCAGCACTTGCGACAGCAGGCGGGCAATTTCATTCACCAACAGAACCAACCGCGACTTGCCCTCCGTCTGGCGCTTGGCAAACGAGGCGGCGTCCAGCGGCAGCGGATCTTGCAGGCAGGCGATGTCGAGCGCCTTGTTGATGATTTGCTCGCGCAGCTCTTCCTGCGAACCGAGGGCCATGAATTGCATGCCCATCTGCTGCAGGCCGGGAATGCTTTTCTCGACGTATTTGATCTGCTCCTTCATTTGCAGCGCGAACAAACGACGCAAACCGATTTTATGCGTGCGGGCGGCCACGGTCGGATCATCAAACACTTCCAGGTCGCAATGCGTGCCCTTGTCGACCAGGGCGGGGAAGCCGATCAGGGTCAGCTTGCCTTGCACGATTTCGAGCAATTCCGGCAATTCGCCGAAGGTCCAGGCCGTCAAGCCCATGTGTTGCGAGACGGTGGCATTCGGCGATGCCGGCGCGGCAGCGGCTGCGCCCTTGGCTGGCGCACCGCCCTTGCCTGCTGCCGCGCTGGCGCCCTGCGCTTGCAGCCGCGACGCCACTTGCGCGCCCGCCACCTTGGCACCGGGCGTGCCCGTACCGGACACGCCCGACACTTCGGCCAGTTTCTGGAAGCTCTGGCGCGCCTGGCCGCCGAATTCCGCTTGCAGGGTGGCCAGGTTGCGGCCCATGTCCAGCTGACGGCCGTGCTCATCGATCACCTTGAAATTCATGAAGTGATGGGCAGGCAGGGTTTCCGGTTTGAAATCCGTCGTCAGCACATTGATGGTGATCTGCGTGCGGATGTCGAGAATGATGGCGTCGATCAGGTCACCGCGGCCAAACACGCCCGCTGCATGCACGCGCTCGCAGAACTTGGCCGCATAGTCGGGCAGCGGCACGCAGTGGCGGCGCAGCTTTTGCGGCAACGATTTTAATAGCAGATGCACTTTTTCCTTCAGCATGCCCGGCACCAGCCATTCGCAGCGCTCGCGCGGCAACTGGTTCAGCGCATACAGGGGCACGCTCAAGGTCACGCCATCGCGCACGCTGCCCGGCTCGAAGTGATAGGTCAGGCCCATTTCCAGGCCCGTCACGGACATGGTTTTCGGGAACAGGTCCGTCGTCACGCCGGCCGCCTCGTGGCGCATCAGCTCTTCGCGGTTCAGATACAGCAGCTTCGGGTTTTCGCGCGTGGCCTCTTTATGCCATTTCTCGAAACCGGCGCCATTGCACACGTCCGCCGGCACCAATTTATCGTAGAAAGCGGCGATCAGTTCATCGTCGACCAGCACGTCCAGGCGGCGTGACTTGTGTTCGAGGTTTTCAATGTCCTTGATCAATTTATGGTTGTGCGCAAAGAACGGCGCGCGCGTGTCGAAGTCGCCGCCGACGAGCGCGTCGCGGATGAAGATTTCGCGCGCTTCCGGCAAGTTGAAATTGCCGTAGTTGATGCGGCGTTGGCTGTACACCACCAGGCCATATAAGGTCGCCCGTTCGGATGCCGTCACCTGCGCCGAGCGTTTTTCCCAGCGCGGTTCGCCCCACGATTTCTTCAGCAAATGCTCGCCGACCTTTTCCAGCCACTCGGGCTGGATCTGCGCCACGCAGCGCGCGTACAGGCGCGTCGTGTCGACCAGCTCGGCCGCCATGATCCACTTGCCCGGCTTTTTCAGCAGCGAGGAACCGGGCCAGATATGAAACTTGATGCCGCGCGCGCCCAGGTAGCCCGCGCCCGGCTCGTCCTCGCCCTTGAAACCGATATTGCCCAGCAAGCCGGTCAGCAAAGCCATGTGCAGGTTATCGTAGGTGGCCGGCGCTTCGTTCAGGCGCCAGCCCTGCTCCTTGACGATGGTCAACAGCTGCGAATGCACGTCGCGCCATTCGCGCAAGCGCATCTGCGACAGGAAATTCGTGCGGCAATTATCCTGCAACTGGCGGTTGGTTTTCTTGTGCTCGATGGCCGATTCGAACCAGCGCCAGATTTTCAGGTAGCTGAGGAATTCCGACTTTTCATCGGCAAACTTCTTGTGCGCCTCGTCAGCCGCCTGCTGGTGTTCCATCGGGCGGTCGCGCGGATCCTGCACGGACAGGGCCGAGGCGACGATCAGCACTTCCGTCAAACACGCGTTATCGAGCGCGGCCAGGATCATGCGGCCCACGCGCGGGTCGAGCGGCAGCTTGGCCAGCTTGTTGCCCAGCGGCGTGAGTTGATTGACCTCATCGACGGCACCGAGTTCCTGCAGCAATTGATAACCATCGGCCACCGCGCGCGCCAGCGGCGGCTCGATGAAGGGGAAGGTTTCCACGTCCGTCAGGTGTAGGGATTTCATGCGCAGGATGACGGCCGCCAGCGAGGAGCGCAGGATTTCCGGCTCCGTGAATTTCGGGCGCAGCAAATAATCCTGCTCTTCGTACAAACGGATGCAGACGCCATCGGCCACGCGGCCGCAACGCCCGGCGCGCTGGTTGGCGGCGGACTGGGCAATCGGCTCGACCTGCAATTGCTCCACTTTATTGCGGTAGCTGTAGCGTTTCACGCGCGCCAGACCCGCGTCGACCACGTAGCGGATGCCGGGCACGGTCAGCGAGGTTTCCGCCACATTGGTGGCCAGCACGATGCGGCGCGCATTGCTGGTTTTGAAGACGCGCTCCTGCTCCTCGGCCGACAGGCGGGCGAACAGGGGCAGGATTTCCACATGCGGCGGATGGTGCTTGCGCAGCGCTTCGGCGCAGTCGCGGATTTCGCGTTCGCCCGGCAAGAACACCAGCACGTCGCCCGAGCCGATGCGGCACAGTTCCTCCACGCCATCGACGACGGCATCCATCAGGTCGCGCTTTTCGCGCGCTGCGGCCGTGCGCTGGCCCGGCTTGTCGGCGTTCGCGCCCGAACCAGGCATGGCCACCTGCTCGCGCTCGACGGGACGGTAGCGCACTTCCACCTGGTACAGGCGGCCCGACACTTCGATCACGGGCGCCGGCTTTTCCGGCGTGCCGAAATGGCGCGAGAAGCGTTCCGCATCGATGGTGGCCGAGGTGATGATGATTTTCAGGTCAGGCCGGCGCGGCAGCAGCTGTTTCAGGTAGCCAAGCAGGAAATCGATGTTCAGGCTGCGTTCGTGCGCTTCATCGATGATGATGGTGTCGTAGTTTTTCAACAACGGGTCGGTCTGCGTCTCGGCCAGCAAGATACCGTCCGTCATCAGCTTGACGGACGCGCCACGGCTCAGGGTATCGGTAAAGCGCACCTTGAAGCCCACGGTTTCGCCCAGCGGCGTGCCCAGTTCCTGCGCGATGCGCTTGGCCGTCGACGAGGCGGCGATGCGCCGCGGCTGCGTGTGGCCGATCATGCCCTTCTGGCCCCGTCCCAGTTCCAGGCAAATCTTCGGCAACTGCGTCGTCTTGCCGGAACCCGTCTCGCCCGAGACGATGATGACCTGGTTTTCCATCAGGGCCTTGGCGATTTCCGCGCGCCGGCCCGAGACGGGCAAGTCTTCCGGATACGTAATCGGCGGCAGCGGATTGCGGAAGGCCTTTTCCGCCTCGCGCGCGGCGCGGGCTGCGTCACGGCTCTCGCGGCTTTCCTGCCCCTCGCGCGGCGGGCGCGCGGCCTGGGGCTTGCCCTCTGCCGATCGCTGCTGCTGTTGCTGCCGCTGTTGTACTTTCGGCTGCTCCGCGCGCGGCGCCTGCGGCCTTTGCTGGCTCACGGGCGGGCGCTGGCGGCCCTGCGCAGGCGTGCCTGCAGGCGCGGAAACATCCCCGCTGGCGGGCACATTTGCAACGTTGGAAGGAGGGGAAGACTTATTGCTGGCTGAAGACATTGTTTTTTACAGGTATTTTAAGCGCGCACATCGCGCAGCGAATTATAATGCGCTTAATGGAAAACCCTACCCAATTCGTCCAATGGCTGCGCTCCGTCGCGCCCTACATCCACGCCTTTCGCGGCAAGACCTTCGTGGTCGCCTTCCCCGGTGAACTCGTCAGCGCCGGGGCGCTGCAGGTGCTGGCCCATGATTTGTCCCTGCTGCATGCGCTGGACATCAATGTCACCGTCGTCTACGGCTCGCGGCCGCAGGTGGCGGAACAACTGGCCTTGCGTAACGTCGAAGGCCGCTTCCACAATGGCGTGCGCATCACCGACATCGCCGCGCTGGAATGCGCGAAGGAAGCCGCCGGCGAGCTGCGCCTCGATATCGAGGCCGCGTTCAGCCAGGGCTTGCCGAACACGCCCATGTCGCATGCAGCCATCCGTATCATTTCCGGCAACTTCATCACGGCGCGCCCGCTGGGCGTGATCGATGGCGTGGACCTGGAACTGACGGGCATCACGCGCAAGGTCGACGCCGAAACCATCCATTCCATCCTCGGTTCGGACGGCCTGGTGCTGCTGTCGCCGCTGGGCTTTTCGCCGACCGGCGAAGCATTCAACCTGACCATGGAAGACGTGGCCTGCAGCGCCGCCATCGCCCTGCATGCGGACAAGCTGATTTTCATTACCGAAACACCGATGATGGAAGACGCCACGGGCGTGGAAATCCGCGAACTGTCGTCGCACCAGGCCGAAGCCGTACTGATGGCGGGCTTCTTGCCGGACGCCACGGCGTTTTACCTGAAACATTGCGTCAAGGCATGCCACAACGGCGTCGAGCGCTCGCACATCGTGCCCTTCTCGATGGATGGTTCGGCCCTGCTGGAATTGTTTACCCATGATGGCGTGGGCACCATGATCAGCCATGAAAATCTGGAAAGCTTGCGCCAGGCCACCATCGAAGACGTGGGCGGCATCATCAAGCTGATCGAACCGCTGGAAGCGGACGGCACATTGGTAAAGCGGGGCCGCGAGCTGATCGAGCGGGAAATCGATTATTTCTCCGTCATCGAGCACGATGGCGTGATCTTCGGCTGCGCCGCCCTGTACCCTTTCCCTGCGCAAAAGATGGCGGAAATGGCATGCCTGACGGTCAACCCGGAAGTGCAAGCCCAGGGCGACGGCGAGCGCATCCTGAAACACATGGAAAACCGCGCGCGCGCCGCCGGCCTGAACAAGCTGTTCGTGCTGACCACGCGTACCTCGCACTGGTTCAAGAAACGCGGCTTCGTGCCGGCCACCGTCGACGATTTGCCGAAGGACCGCCAGCATATGTATAACTGGCAGCGCAAATCCCAAGTGTTGATCAAGACACTCTAAAACTGAAAAAGCCCGGCATGCCGGGCTTTTTCCTTACTAAAATATCATTACTTGATATTCAGCGGCGCAAACGATTTGACCAGGTCATCGAGCGCCTTCAATTGCGCCAGGAATGGCTCCAGCTGGTCCAGCGGCAAGGCGCTGGGGCCGTCGCAGCGGGCGTTGTCGGGATCAGGATGGGCTTCCAGGAACAGGCCGGCAATGCCGACGGCCAGGCCGGCGCGGGCCAGGTCCGCCACCTGCTGGCGGCGGCCGCCCGACGCGGCGCCGCCGGGGTCGCGCTGCTGCAGCGCATGCGTGACGTCGAAGATGATGGGCAGGTCGTCGCAGGTTTTCTTCATGACGCCAAAGCCCAGCATGTCGACCACCAGGTTGTCGTAGCCGAGGCAGGTGCCGCGGTCGCACAGGATCAATTGATCATTGCCCGCTTCCTTGAATTTTTCGACGATATTGGCCATCTGGCCAGGGCTGAGGAATTGCGGCTTCTTGATGTTGATCACTTTACCGGTTTTCGCCAGGGCCACGACGAGGTCCGTCTGGCGCGCCAGGAAGGCGGGCAATTGCAGCACGTCGACCACTTCGGCCACCTGCTGCGCCTGCCATGGCTCATGCACGTCGGTGATCACGGGCACGCCGAACGCCGCCTTGACGTCCTGGAAGATGCGCATGCCTTCTTCCAGGCCCGGACCGCGATAGGAATGGATCGAGGAGCGGTTGGCTTTGTCGAAACTGGCCTTGAACACATAGGGAATGCCCAGTTTTTGCGTCACGCGCACATATTCTTCGCAGGCGCGCATGGCAAGATCACGCGATTCGAGCACATTAATGCCGCCAAACAGCACAAAGCTGCCTTCATTGCTGACATCGATGCCATTGACTTTCACTGAGGCCATAGGGGATTCCATATTGGTTAATTGTTACTACTGGGTTGGAAGAGGCGCAGCCAGCGGCTGGCGCGATAAGGCATCTTACTAGCTAGGGCGGCGCAGATCAAATTTGATCCAGCGCAAGGGCACGGCAAACGGCGTGTCGCCAGGCCGCGACGGCCCCGCGAGGACAGGCGCAAAGTGCCTTATAATCACGCTTTATCTCTACACTGATTCAGGAGCACAGATGGCCCGCACGATCCACTGCATCAAACTCAACAAGGAAGCCGAAGGACTGGATTTCCCGCCGTACCCGGGCGAACTGGGCAAGAAAATTTACGAATCCGTGTCGAAGGAAGCGTGGGCTGCCTGGCTCAAGCACCAGACCATGCTGGTCAATGAGAACCGGCTGAACCTGGCCGACGCGCGCGCCCGCAAATACCTGGCCACGCAGATGGAAAAACATTTCTTCGGCGATGGCGCCGATGCGGCCATGGGTTACGTGCCGCCAACGGAATAAGTGTTACCGCTTGCCCGTGACCACGTCACGGGCAGTTTCACCTTCGCTGCACCTGCGTTTCACGCCCTCCCCCGCCGTTTCACGGCACTGCCTCCCCGTTTCGTCGCACACCGCTCGCCGCCCACGCCGCCCGCTGGCACAGTACGTCCATCGACAACCTCATTCCAAGGCGGACACCATGTTGCAGCAAATCTTCAGCCACACTCCCCTCTACGTCTGGGCCATCCTGGGCTTTCTCGTGTACCGGGGCGTGCTGGCCAGCCGCGCACGCGAAGTGACTTTGCGCAAGCTGTGCATCATTCCCCTGGTCATGCTGGCCCTGTCGCTGAGCGGCGTACATGGCAGCTTCGGCCTGGCCGGTGTGGCGCCGTTCGCCTGGGCAGCAGGCGCCCTGGCCGGCGCGGTGCTGGCATGGTCGTTGACCAGGACAGACGCCATCGTGGCCATTCCCGCGCGGGGCAGCGTGCAGCGTCCCGGCAGCTGGGTACCGCTGGTCCTGATGATGAGCATTTTCTGCATGAAATATGCGGTCGCCGTGACCCTGGCCATCGCCCCGGCCTATGCCCATGCGCCCGGCTTCATGATGCCCGTCTGCCTCGCCTATGGCTGCTTCAGCGGCATCTTCCTCGGCGGCTTGCTGCGCACCGTGGCCGTGTACCGCCAGGCACATATGACAAGCGGCCCGCAAGGGGCCGCCGTGTAAGACAGGTGTGGAAGCCGGCAAGCACCGGCTATCACCTTAATATGCCAGAGTACGCACGCCTTCCGGCATGCCCAGCAGGCAGACATTCGCGCCGCGCACGGCGAACAGGCCAACGGCGATGACGCCGACGATCTGGTTGATCTGCTGTTCCAGCGCCACCGGGTCGGCGATCTGCAAGCCCTGCACGTCGATGATTTCGCCACCATTGTCGGTAATGAACGCTTCCGTGCTGCCGGCCTTCAGGCGCAAACGGGGCGTGCCGCCCAGCGCGGCCAGCTGGCGCGAGACGGCGGCGCGGGCCATCGGCACCACTTCCACCGGCAGCGGGAAGGCACCCAGGGTATCGACGAGCTTGGAGCCGTCGGCGATGCAGACGAACTGTTTCGCTACGGAAGCAACAATCTTTTCACGCGTCAATGCAGCGCCGCCGCCCTTGATCATGGCGCCGCTGGCCGTGATTTCATCGGCGCCGTCGATGTAGACGGCGATCGACTCGACATCGTTCAGGTCGAAGACGGGAATGCCATGGCCTGCCAGGCGCGCGGCCGTCGCTTCGGACGACGCGACCGTGCCCTTGATGCTGTCCTTGATCTTGGCCAGTTCATCGATGAAAAAGTTGGCGGTGGAACCGGTGCCGACACCGATGATTTCACCCTCCACCACATAGGCGATGGCGGCACGGGCTACGGCTTGTTTCAATTCGTCTTGGGTCATGGCATTCAGGCTAAAGTGAGGAATGGCGCTATTTTAACGGATTGCCAGCCTGGCCAACCGGCCATCATGACCGACGAGATGACGCGATACAACAGCTAAACGGGAAAACCTTGCCCTAGGGCAATTGCGCACCCAATTACACTCTATGCCCTCTAAAATATGCGAAAATGGAACGATACACCGATATGACGTTTCAGGAATAGCACATGAATCACAGTAAACAGGTACTTGTTGTCGATGACAGCCGGGTTTCACGTTTGATGTCGCATCAATTCATCCTCAGCAAACACGCCGACTGGCAAGTGATTGAGGCTGCGACGGGTGAGGAAGCCCTGGAAAAAGTCAAGACCGTCACCCCTGTGCTGATACTACTGGATGTCAACATGCCCGGCATGGGCGGCATCGCGGCCGCGGAGCAATTGCGCGCGCTGTGCCCGCAGACGCACATCATTCTCGTCACGGCCAATGTGCAGAACGCCACCCGCAACCGCGCCAGCGAAATGAAAGTCGGCTTCATGGAAAAACCGATCACGGAAACGCGCATCCACCAGCTGATCGAATCACTGGGACTGTGAGCATGATCAATCTCTCCGAACTAGAGAACGACGCCCTGGTAGAGATATTCAACATCGGGGTGGGCCACGCGGCGGCGGCCATGAGCGAGATCGTGAATGAAGAAGTCACCATGTCGGTGCCGTCGATCACCTTCCTGAACCGTGCCGACGCGGCCGCCTTGCTGGGCAGCAAGAAGGATGGCGAACGCATCTGCGGCGTCAGCCAGCATTACGATGGCGCGTTTGCCACCGAAGCCATCCTGATGTTCCCGGAAGACAAGAGCCTGGAAATCGTGCGCCTGATGGTGGGCGACGCCATGCCGCTGCAGGAACTGACGGAGATGGAACAGGAGGCGATGAGCGAGATCGGCAACATCATCCTCAACTCCTGCGTGGGGACCCTGGCCAACCTGTTCGACAGCGAACTGCACGGTTCGTTGCCCCTGTACCACGTGGGCACCAGCGCGGAAATCCTGTCCTCGTTCGGCGGCCAGGATGACGAGGCCGTCGTGCTGATGCTGCATATCGACTTCGTGCTGTCCAAGCACCAGATCCATGGCTATGTGGCCTTCGTGCTCGACCTGTCCGCCCTGCACGATCTGAAACAGCAAGTCAGCCGCTACCTGGCCAAGGTGCTGGGACAGGCGTGACGATCATGCCGGATGCCTTGCACCGACTCGCCCTGCTCGAGAGCATACTCGGCGCCGTGAACCTGGGCGCCATCGTGCTCGATGAGGAGCACCGCATCGTGCTGTGGAACCGCTGGATGGCGCGCCACTCGGCCCACCCGGCCAACGCCGTGCTGGGCCAGGATTTCTTCGCCGTCTTCCCGGAGATGCGGCACAAGCGCATCGATTCGGCCATCACCCAGGCCCTGCGCGACAATTTCCAGTCGCTGCTGTCGCAAACCCTGCACAAGGCGCCGTTTGCGCTGTACACGCATGGCGCGGCCACGGGCGGCAGCGATGGCGAGGAACGCATGCAGCAAGCCATCGCCGTCACGCCGATCAATTTACCCGGTTCGCCGCGCCACTGCCTGATCCAGATCAATGATGTCACCATCGCCGTGGGACGCGAGAAGCTGCTGCGCGAACAGACCATGGTCTTGCGCTCGCAAACCTTTTCCGACGGCTTGACGGGCATCGCCAACCGCCGCCACTTCGACGTGGCGATCGAGAAGGAAATGCGGCGCGCCATGCGCACCAGCAGCCCGCTGTCGCTGCTGATGATCGACATCGACCATTTCAAGGATTACAACGACCATTACGGCCACCAGCAGGGCGACGATTGCCTGATCCGCGTGGCGGCCGAACTGGCCGCCATGCTGCAGCGCCCGACCGACTTGCTGGCCCGCTATGGCGGCGAAGAGTTTGCCGCCATCCTGCCCGACACGGACGCGGCGCAGGCGCTGCGCATGGCCGAGGCGATCCGCCAGCATGCGGCGGACCTGCGCATTCCGCATGCCAAGACGGGCAATGAGGTCAAGCACATCACGGTCAGCATCGGCATCGCCACGCAGCAACCGCAGCAGCCGCTGGCCATCTCCGCCCTGATCGGCGCCGCCGACCGCGCCCTGTACCTGGCCAAGGGCGCCGGGCGCAACCGCGTGATGGTGCAGCCGCTATAAAAAAAGCAACACAAGGCAAAGGATTCCTGTAGACATCTTTACGGCGTGTGCGTAGACTCGTTACTGATTGCAGCAACAACAACAAGAATTTATCTGTGGTATCTATCCCTGCGCATGGCCCACCCATGCGGGACATGGCCAGGAGCGCTTGTGAATCTCGATCCTCCCCTCAGATCCGGCTTGCCGGGCGCCGGCATGGATACGACCATGGTGAACGGCATGCGCCTGCTGCTGTCGAGCGCCACCTTGCTGACCCTGTTCATCGACCCCGAAAGCGCCGGCAAGCTGACCAAGATCACCTGGCTGATCTTTTCCGCCTACACCATGCACAGCCTGCTGCTGTATGTGCTGGCCGTCCTGGGCCTTAGCTTGCCGGAAGATATACTGCTGTACTGGCTGGACGTGGCCTGGTATGCGCTGATCGTGTTTTCCACCAGCAGCCACAACAATTTATTCTTCCTGTTTTTTTTCTTTGCCATCCTCACCTCGTCGTTCCAGCGGGGCTTCGAGGAAGGCGCGCGCGTCACCCTGGCCTCGGCCGGCCTGTTTGCCGCCACCGCCCTGTTCGGCGAAACGGATGCGGAACTGTCGCGCCTGCTGCTGCGCACCACCTTCCTGCTGGCGCTCGGCTACATGATCGCCTATTGGGGCGGCTCGGCCATCACCCAGCGCAGCCACCTGGCGCTGCTGCGCGATGTCAGCCAGCTGTCCAATCCCCGCTTCGGCGTCGACCAGACCATCACCTCGGTGCTGGAAAAGACCCGCAGTTATTTCAACGGCCGCAGTTGCCTGCTGATCATGCAGGACAAGGGCACGCGGGTCTGGTCGCTGCGCAGCGTGATTCATACGGGCACGGGCGTCGTGCATACGAGTTCGCTCCTCAGCGACGACGCGGCCAGCCCCCTGCTCGCTTTCCCCTATGACAAGATCGCCCTGTACAACCAGCCCGCCGGGCGCTGGCTGCCGTGGATCGGCGGCGCGCGCATGCTCGAACCCGACAGCGGGCGCTGGCTGCGGCATGACGACGCGGCAGGCGCCCGCCTGGCCGAACTGCTCGAGGCACACGCATTCATCAGCGCGCCGCTGCCCTTGCGCAATGGCAAAGGCCGCATCTTCATCGTGTCCGCCACCAGCATGAGCAAGACGGACGCCCTGTTTCTCAGCCATATAGGCGCGCAGGCGTTTCCCGTCATTGAAAACATCGACCTGCTCGACCGCCTGGCGTCGCAGGCGGCCTCGCGCGAGCGCGAAAAGATCGCGCGCGACCTGCATGACACGGCGGTGCAGCCATATATCGGCCTGCGCCATGGCCTGGCCGCCCTGCGCAACGAAGCCACGCCGGGCAACCCGCTGCTGCCCGAGCTGGAAAAACTGATCATCATGTCGGGCCAGGTGATCACCGACCTGCGCAGCTATGCGCGCACGTTCAAGAACGGCCAGGTGCAAAGCGAGCCGGAACTGCTGGTCGCGCTGCGCCGCCAGGCCACGCAGATCCGCGAGTTCTATGGCATCGACATCGCCCTGCACATCGAAGGCGACCTGCACATCAACGACCGCCTGGCGGCCGAGGTGTTCCAGATCGTCAACGAAGGCATGAGCAATATCCGCAAGCATACGTCGGCACGCCATGGCGCCGTCAAGCTGACCTGCGTGCAGGGCGCGCTGCACATCAGCATCGACAACGAATGCGCCGCCGCGCACGTCCCCGACTTCCTGCCCGACTCGCTGGCCGAGCGCGCCGCCGCCCTCGGCGGCACCGCCCGCGTCACACATGGCATGCTGGGCAACACCTCCGTACAGATCGAGATCCCCATATGAATGACTTACGCCACATGCCACCGGCCGGACATGTCATCAGCGTCATGCTGGTGGACGATCACAAGACCATGCTGTGGGGCCTGGAGCGGCTGATCGGCGGCGAGCACTCGGGCATGCGCGTGGTCGCCACGGCGTCCGACAGCGCCGAGGCGCTGGAGCAGGCGAAGGCACTGCAACCGGATGTGATCGTGCTGGACCTGGACCTGGGCGGCATCAGCTCGCTGGCCATCCTGCCCGCGCTGGCGCAGTGCGGCGGCACGCGCGTGCTGGTGCTGACGGCCAGCCACGACCAGGCCATCCTGGACCAGACGGTACTGAAAGGCGCGCGCGGCATCGTCAGCAAGGATGCGCCGGCGGAGATGGTCCTGAAGGCCATCGAAAAGGTCTACCAGGGCGAACTGTGGCTGGAACACGCGATGCTGGGACGCATGCTGACGCAGCTGACCCAGCCCGGCGGCGGCTCGGCGCAAGCCATCGCCGTCGCCAGCCTGACCCTCAAGGAAAGAAAGATCATCGCCGCGCTGGTGCACGGCAGCGGCACGCCGGCCAAGCTGCTGGCCGACCAGCTGTTTATCTCCGAACACACCTTGCGCAATCACCTGACGTCGATCTACCGCAAGCTGGGCGTGTACAACCGCCTGGAACTGTACGCCTACGCCACCAAGCACCAGCTGGGCCAATTGCCGCCCGGCGCCTGACGCCGCCATCCCCCTGCACGGCCACCGCACGGCCGCGCCCTTCCTCCCCGCCGCCCCCTTCGCCCGCCACCGGCGCGGCCTCGCCGCGCCCCTGCGCGCGCCAAACTCAAGCATGACAATTGTCACGAAAAAAACAAGCAGTTCCTCCCCGCAATAAAAGGATGTTCTTCTGATGTAGATCAAGGTGCCGACTTCTATAGTGGATTTACCGGAGTGCAAATCACCGCGCGGCCCACCACAACACGGAGCACAGCATGCGCTTTGACAAGTTTCTTCCGACAGCCCTGATCACCTATTTGCAGGGCAAGGAAAAGGCTGCGTTCTACCGCTATGCCCTGGTGGCGGCCCTCATGGCGGTGGTCTGCATCATCGGACTGCTGGCACTGGGCGAGAGCCCATGAGTACGCCAGGAAGCAACGCTGCCATGCCGTTTTACCCACCGCTGTACCTTAACCACCACCAGGAGTTGTCATGAACCTCATCAAAAACTTTATCCGCGAAGAAGATGGCGTCACCGCAATCGAATACGGCCTGATCGCCGCCCTGATTGCCGTCGTGATCATCGCTGCCGTCACCATCGTCGGCACGCAGCTGAAAAAAACCTTCAGCACCATCGGCACCAAGCTCACCTCCGCCAACACCGCTGCCGCCTGAACACGGTACTCCGGGCTGGCACGTCGCCAGTCCGGTTACCGCCAGGTCAACGCCACAGGCTCATTTCTCCTGCTCACCTATCAGAGGCCCATCGTGAAATCTCTCTTCAGCCGTTTATCCGACGAGTCCGCCGTCACGGCGATCGAGTACGCGCTGCTGGCGAGCCTGATCGCGGCAGTGCTGGTGATCACGATCACCCTGCTCGGTGACCAGGTCCGGCTGCTGTTTGTCTACGTCAAGGACCAAGTGGTCCTGGCCCTGTCATGAATACCCTGCGCGCCTCGCTGCGCACCCACCGCGCCCTGCTGCTGATCGTGCTGCTGTATGCCGCCGCGGCGGCACTGCTGGCCGGCGGCCTGCCCAGCGCCTCGGATACCCTCAACGTGCTGGCCGGCTTCCTCGTGGCCATCCTCACGGGTCCCGTCTTCATCCTGTGCGGCTACACCATCCACGTCATGGTGGTGAAACGCCCGCACCGCCTGTGCCACTATCTGTACCACGATCTGCGCAGCTACCTGAGCAACGAGCGCCTGCTGCACGCGCTGCCGGCCATGCTGCTGATCCCCGTCTTCGCCTCCAGCTTCACCGTCTTCAAGGCCGCCATCCCCCGCCTGCATCCGTACACCTGGGATGCCAGCCTGTCCGCCTGGGACATCGCGCTGCATGGCGGCAAGGCCCCATGGGAAAGGCTGCAGCCGCTGCTGGGCCACCCGCTCGTCACGGGCCTGCTCAACTTCAGCTACCACTTCTGGTTCTTCCTGTTCTACGCCATCCTGTACTGGCTCATCCTCGACACGCGCCGCCCGCTGCTGCGCATGCAGTTCCTGCTCAGCTTTGCGCTGACCTGGATCGCCCTGGGCAGCATACTGGCCGTGCTGTTTGCCTCGGTCGGCCCCTGCTACTACGGCCACCTGCACGCCAGCGACCCGTATGCGCCGCTGATGGCCTACCTGCATGACGCCAACCAGCACGTCCCTGTCTGGGCCCTGCAAGTGCAGGACATGCTGTGGCAAGGCTATCAAAGCAAGGGCACGAACGGCGAACTGGGCATCTCCGCCATGCCCAGCATGCATGTGGCCACGGCCGTGCTGATGGCGATCATGGGCTGGAAAGTCAGCCGCGCCGCCGGGTTCGCCCTGTCCGCCTTCGCCGTGCTGATCCTGCTTGGCTCCATCCACCTGGGCTGGCACTATGCGCTCGACGGTTATGTGGGTGCGGCCGGCGCGGCGCTGGTGTGGCAGCTGGTGGGACGGCTGCTGGGCAGCCAGGCCGCAGCCCCCAACATGCACATGGCCACGGCGCCCTGCATGAGCAAGGGAGGACTGACATCATGAGCGCCAGCCTGCCCATGCTGCTGTGCCTGGCCGTGCTGGGCACCCTGCTCGCTGCCGCGCTGTGGCACGACCTGCGCACGCGCCGCATCCCCAACCTGCTGGTGCTGTGGGGCACCTTGGCGGGACTGATCCTGAACAGCTTCGTGCCGTCCGGCGCCGGCCTGTTCGACGCCGCCTTCGGCGGCCTGGGACTGCTGCAGGCACTGGCCGGCGCCGCTGCCGGACTGGCCCTGCTGCTGCCCATGTACCTACTGCGCGCCCTGGGCGCCGGCGACGTCAAATTGATGGCCATGTGCGGCGCCTTCCTCGGTCCCGATGCGGTGCTGGAAGCGGCCCTGCTGACCTTCCTGTGCGGCGGCGTGCTGGCCCTGGCCGCCGCGCTGGCAGGCCGCCGCCTGCGCCTGGTGCTGCGCAACACCTACCACATGATGCTGGGTGCGCTGCTGCACAGCCTTGCCGGCGGTGCCGCCACGATCGCCGAACCGCCGCCAGCCACAGGCAAGCTGGCCTACGCCTTCGCCATTGCCAGCGGCACCGCGCTGCAGGTGTTCCTGCAATACAACCATCTGTGGAGCCTGCGCTGAAACGCGCCGCTCCGACGACCAGCCACCACAGGATCCGACCATGCACACCCTCGCCACCCTCTGCCACTCGCGCCACGCCAGCCTGTTCACCAGCATCGCCATGGCTTGCCTGTGGACGTTCTTCGCCAGTGCCCACGTGGTGGGCTACCTGCACGGCGGCGACTGGAGCTATTTGCTGTTCTGCGCCGCCGAAACCCTGGCTGCCCTGTTCTTCGTCGTGCGCTCGGCCCCCGTCAGCGTCTCCACCGATGCGGGCGACTGGCTGCTGGCCATCGGCGCCACCTTCGCGCCCTTCCTGCTGTCGCCCTCCGACATGGCCATCTGGCCCGGCGCGCGCTACCTGCTGGCCGTCGGCAGCCTGCTGCAGATCGCCGGCCTGCTGTCGCTGAACTGCAGCTTCGGCCTGGTGGCGGCGCAGCGCGAGATCAAGACGGGCGGTGCCTACCGCGTGGTGCGCCATCCGCTGTATGCCAGCTACCTGATTTCCCTGAGCGGCTACCTGCTGGCCAATACCTCGCCCGCGAATGGCGCCGTGTACGTGCTGGCCATGCTGATGCTGGTGGCGCGTTTGCTGCGCGAAGAACGCTTTCTGTCCACCGACGTGCGCTATCGCGTCTACATGCGCCAGGTGAAGTACCGCCTGCTGCCCTTCATTTTCTGATCACCGGCCACCCAAGCGAGGAGTATCCAGAATGCCTGACACTTATCCAGAACGCAGCGACGGCGGCGGCATCGAGCCGGCGGCCCGGCGCGCGCCACGCACGGTCGAGGAAACGGGATTGCCCTTCCTGTTCCTGGTCGAACTGCTGGTCAAGATACTCTTCCTGCGCGGCCAGATCGGCCTGCCCGCCCTGTCGACGCACGTGAAACTGGGCGCCGGCGTGCTCGAACCGCTGCTCACCTTCATGCGCGCCGAAAAACTGTGCGAAGCGCGCCGCAACGGCGGCAATGGCACCGACGCCGACCTGTATTACCTGCTGGGCGACCAGGGCCGCCTGCGCGCCGCCGAATACATGCGCCGCAATGCCTACAGCGGTCCCGCCCCCGTCACCCTGGCCGACTACAGCAACCAGGTGCTGGCGCAAAGCGTGGCCGACATGCAGGTCACGCGCGACGACGTGCAGCGCCAGTTCCGCGACGTGGTGGCCAGTTCGGCCGTGCTCGACCAGCTGGGCGCGGCCATGAATTCCGGGCGTGCCCTGTTCTTCCACGGCCCCGCCGGCAGCGGCAAGAGCTACCTGGCCGAACGCCTGAACGGCCTGCTCAGCGGCGCCATCGCCCTGCCTCATGCCGTGATGGTCGACGGCGAAGTGCTGCCCTTCCTCGACCCCATGCTGCACACCCTGTCGCGCGGCGGCGCCGTGCCATCCGACCCGCGCTGGGTGCGCGCCGAGCGCCCTGCGGTGCTGACGGGCGGCGAGCTGACACTCGACATGCTGGACCTGCAATTCGACCAGGGCACCCGCTTGTACCAGGCGCCGCCGCACCTGAAGGCCAACAACGGCATCTTCATCATCGACGACCTGGGGCGCCAGCGCTGCTCGCCCGTGGAGCTGATGAACCGCTGGATCGTGCCGATGGCGCGCCACATCGATTATCTGTCGCTGCACACGGGCTACAAATTCCCCGTGCCCTTCGACGTCATCGTCGTGTTCTCGTCGAACCTGGCGCCGCAGCACCTGGCCGACGACTCCTTCCTGCGCCGCATCGGCTACAAGATCCACGTGGGCCCCCTGAGCGCCTACCACTACCTGGCCGTGTTCCGCAGCACCTGCGCCCAGCTGGGCATCAACTTCGACGAAGCCTCCTACACCTACCTGCTGCACCTGCACAACCAGCACCAGCGGCCCTTGCTGGCCTGCTATCCGCGCGACATCCTGGCGCAGGTGTGCGACCAGGCGCGCTATGAAGACCACGCGGCGCAACTGAATCCGGAAGTGCTGCTGTGGGCATGGAAAAACTATTTCGGCAGCGATGACGACCTTGCAAGCACACATAACGGACCGGCAGCGGTCCAGCACAAAGGGGAAGCAAAATGAGAAACGCACGCGCACTGACGATGATGGCCATTGCGGTCATCCTGGCGTTCGCCGCGGTCATCGTGGCCGCGCGCTGGATCAATGCCCAAGCCTCGGGCAACATCAACAAGGTGGCCGTGGCCCAGGTCGACATCAGCCTGGGGGCGCGCCTCACGCCCGACATGGTGCGCATGGTGGACTGGCCATCGAACGCACTGCCGCCAGGAGCCATCAACGATCCGAAACTGCTGGAAACGCGCGTCACGCGCACCAGCATCCAGCACGGCGAACCGATCATGGAAGGCAAGCTGGCGCCTCCCGGCACGCAAGGCGGCCTGTCGGCCGTCGTCGCCGAGGGCAAGCGTGCCATGACCGTGCGCGTCAACGATGTGGTGGGCGTGGCCGGCTTCGCCCTGCCCGGCAACTTCGTCGACATCCTCGTCAACACCCAGGGCGAAGGGGCGCGCAAGACGCCGGACCGCGATCCGAATATTTCCAAGATCGTGCTCGAACGCATCCTCGTGCTGGCCATCGCCCAGGAATCGAGCCGCGACGACACCAAACCCAAGGTGGTCAACGCCGTGACCCTGGAGCTGACGCCGGAGCAGGCGGAAAAACTCGACCTGGCGCGCAGCGTGGGCACCCTGTCGCTGGTGCTGCGCAACCAGGTCGAGGACAAGCCCGTCAACACGGAAGGCGCCACCAAGTCCAGTTTGCTCGATGAAAAAGTCGCCATGGCAGCCCCCGCCGCCATGGTGCAAGCCAAGCCGCTCCCCCGCCGCCGTCCTGCAGCCGCAGCTGCGCCACAGGCCGGTCCCCGCGTCGATGTCATCAAGGGGCTGGAACGCAGCTCCCAACAATTCTAACCTGCACCAGAGGAGCCTAGCCATGAGTACATATCGCACAGCAAGCGGCATCCGGGGCCTGCACCTGGCGCTTGCCATCGCCGCCATCGGCGCCCTGGCGCCCCGGGCGCATGCCGAGCCAGTCGCCGCCACGGCCGCCACCGCCACCGCCGTTGCCGCCGAAGCGGGCACCGCCAGGAGCAGCCGGGCAGCCGTCCGTCCCAAGTCCACGCCGCCGCAAAGCGAATCGCGCGCCGGCCGCACCGAGATGGCGCCGCAAATGAGCCTGGCCGAAGGCAAGTCGACCCTGATGCGCCTGCCGTTCGCCGCCAGCCGCATGTCCGTCGGCGATCCGCGCATCGCCGACGTCATCCTGCTCAACCCCAACGAGGTGTACCTGCTGGGGCGCTCCGTCGGCACCACCAACCTGATCCTGTGGAACAAGAGCAATGACGCCACCATCATCGACCTGGCCGTCGGCATCGACAGCAGCAGCCTGCAGGCACGCATGGCCGAGCTGCTGCCGAACGAAAAGATCCACGTCACGGTAGCGGGCGACACCCTGATCCTGTCGGGCATGGTCAGCGATGTCGTCAAGGCCGACCAGGCCCTGTCGCTGGCCAACGCCTATGTGCAGCGCAGCAGCCGCAGCGGCGGTGCCTCCTCGGGCGCCGCGCCAGCCGCGGGCGCCGCCGCTCCAGCAGCGGCGCCCGATGCGGGCACGCCGCGCGTGATCAACCTGCTGTCGATCGCCGCGCCGCAACAGGTGATGCTGGAAGTGAAGGTGGCCGAAGTGTCGAAGGTGCTGGTCGACCAGCTGGGCGCCAGCCTGGGCATCAACAAGACCATCGGCAGCTGGTCATATTCGCTGCTGTCGAGCCTGCTCAGCAACAATCCCAGCGGCTTGAGCGGCGCCAGCAAGAACAACTTCTTCAACCTCGACGCGCAAAAACGCGATGGCCTGATCAAGGTGCTGGCCGAACCGAACATCATGGCCATCAGCGGCCAGGAGGCGAGCTTCCTGGCCGGCGGCAAGATCTTCATCCCCGTCAGCCAGACCAACAATGGCGGCGTGCCCACCATCACGCTGGAAGAGAAGGAGTTCGGCGTGGCCGTGAAATTCACGCCCACAGTGCTCGAAGGGGGACGCATCAACCTGAAGGTGGCGCCGGAAGTGTCGGACCTGAACAAGGACGGCATCGGCATCACCGCCACCGGCATCTCGGCCACGGCCGTTCTGCCTTCGTTTACGACGCGGCGCGCCACCACCACGGTGCAGCTGTTCGACGGCCAGAGCTTCGCCATCGGCGGCTTGATCAAGAACAACGTGACCAGCAATATCAAGGCCCTGCCAGGCCTGGGCGAAGTGCCCGTGCTGGGCGCCCTGTTCCGCAGCACGGACTTCCAGACGGACCGCTCGGAACTGGTCTTCATCATCACGCCGCACCTGGTCAAGCCGCTGCCGCCCGACTACAAGCTGCCCACCGACGGCTACATCCAGCCGACGCGCGGCGACATGTTCATGCAGGGAAAAATGGAGGGCAGCGCGCCGGCGCCCGCAGCGGCACAGGAACCAGCACCAGCGGCCCCCATGCCGCCGCAAGCGGCCGCGCCCCAGCCTGCCGCCGGCTTCGACCTCAAATAGGAGAACACCATGAAAACCGCACATCGCCTGCCTTGCGCCGCCCTGTTGTCTTTGCTGTCGCTGCTGGCCGGCTGCACCGCCACCACCACGCCCGTGCTCGATTCGCACTTCGGCGAATCGGTGGCCCTGCTCAAGGCCCAGCAGATCATGTACCCGGACGCCTACCGCAATGCCAACCCCGTCAGCGGCATCGACGGCAAGGCCGGCGCCAGCGCCTACCAGCGCTACCAGAAATCGTTCGCGGCGCCGGAACCGCAACCGAATGTCTTCACCATCGGCGTGGGCGGACGCCAGTAGGCGCCAGTCCCGCGATACCCCCCCCCAGGCCACCAGGAGACAGCCATGAACACCGCATTTCGCAGGCACGACAAGCAGCAGGGCGCGATCGCCATCGTGCTGGGGCTGACCCTGGTGGTGCTGTTTGCCATGGGCGGTCTGGTGCTGGACCTGGGCCACCTGTACATCGCCAAGACGGAGCTGCAGAACGGCGCCGACAGCTCGGCGCTGGCAGGCGCCGTGGAACTCAATCAAAGCGCCACCGGCATCGACAATGCGCAGGCCAAGGCCATCTCCATCGCGCAAAAGAACCGCTACGATTTTTCCACCACGCTGACGCTGACGGCCGCCAACATCAGCTTCGGCCCCAGCCCGGATGGCCCCTGGTCGTCCGGCGCCAGCGCCCGCACCAGTCCCCAGGGCCAGACCTTCATCCGCGTCGACACGGGCAGCAAGACTTTCGCCACCTACCTGATGGGCATCGCCGGCATCGCCAGCACCAGCACCTCGGGCGTGGCGGTGGCGGGCCGCTTCGTCAACGACGTCACGCCGATCGGCGTGTGCGCCGTCGATCCGGCCAACAAGACGGCGCAATACACGTATCCGGCCGCGCCGGCCGGCACGGGTCTGACGGAACTGCTGGAATTCGGTTTCCGCCGCGGCGTCACCTACAACCTGTTCGGTCTCAATCCCCTGGGCGGCCCGTCCGATCCCTACCTGATCAACCCTGTCGACGCGCCCCCTGGCGCCTGCGACGCATCGCATGCCAGCGCCAATTCCACAGCGCCGTTCATGTGCACGGGCAGCAGCGCCGTCGTCAGCAGCGGCTCGGGCAAGGTCTACACGAACACGGGTTTGAGCGCCGGCAAGATCGCAGCGGCCCTCAATTCGCGCTTCGACGATTACAGCGGGCCATCCGTGTGCGACCCCGCTACGGCGCCCCCCGATACCAACATCAAGGAATATCCCTGCAAGGGCGGCTCATCGCCCTGCGTCGCCAGCGCCGCCAACTCGCCGCCCACCGGCTGGATGGAACCGGGCGCCAGCACCCTGCCCAGCCAGCAATCGGTCAGCCTGTCCGGCAGCAAGCCGAACTACCGCCTGCCGCCGACCTTCACGACGCCCGTGACGGCGGCCCAGGCGCAGTTCGCCGGCTATGGCGTGCTGTGGTCCTACGGCCCTGCCTACCAAAGCAACGGCGCCACCCCGGCCAAGGCCGGCACGGCGTATAGCGTCGCGGACGCCAATGCCAACCCCATGTACAGCACGGCCAAGGCGACCTACTTCGACACGGCCAGCTACCCCGTCAGCCCCGGCGCAAGCTTTCCTGCCAGTACGCCGCCTTCGCCGTACAACCAGACCAGCGGCCCCACGTTCCAGGCGCCCTCGGCTGCCCATCCGGGCCGCAACAACCGGCGCATCCTCAACGTGGTGCTGGTCGACTGCCGCACGGCACCCGTGGGGCCGGCCTCGTGCGGCGCCATGGATGCTGTGGGCATCGGCAAATTCTTCATGACGATGAAGGCCGATTTCAGCGGCGGCGCGCGCCTCGACGTCGAGTTCGCGGGCCTGATCGAGCCCGTGCCGAATTCCGAAATCAAACTCTACAAGTGAGGCGGCCATGCGCATCCCCCTTTCCCCTCTCAGCCAGCGCGGCGGCGCCGCCGTCGAATTCGGCATCGTGCTGGCCCTGCTGGTCACCCTGCTGGCCGGCATCTTCGGCTTCGGCCGCGCCTTCTGGTACTACGACGCGCTGACCAAGGCGACGCGCGACGCGGCGCGCAACATGTCCGTCAAGGCCAAGGCCGGCATCGCCTCGCAGGGCGTGCCGGCGGCCAGGCAGACGGTGGTCGATGCGGCCCTCAGCGCCGGCATCAGCGACTTCACCACGGCCAACGTGACAGTGACTTGCCTGGACGCGAGCTTCAACGACAGCAGCTGCACCGATGGCACGGCGCCGGGCGGCATCCGCGTCGAAGTCGTCAACTACACGCTGTCGGTGGGCCAGTACCTGCCCTTCGTGATCGGCGCGGCCAGCAGCTATGCCACGCCGCTGTCGCCGCGCACCACCATGCGCTACATGCTGTAAGGAGAACGCCATGCGCCACCGCCTTCCACTTGCCCTCCGCACTGGCCGCCAGCGCGGCGCCGCCGCCGTCGAATTCGCCCTGGTAGCGCTGCTGTTTTTCACCCTGCTGTTCGGTATCCTCGAATTTGGCCGCATGCTGTTCCTGTACAACACGGTGCAGGAAGTGAGCCGCCGCGCCGCGCGCGAAGCGGTGGTGCGCTGGATCGACCAGACCGACGCCATCAAGACGCTGGCCCTGTTCGGCGGCACGGCCCTGCCGGCCGCGCCGGAACTGACGGCCGCCAACATCACCATCCGCTACCTGAACAAGAGCGGCGCCGAAGTGACCCTGCCGCCGCTGGACCCGGGCGACAACCTGTCGGCCTGCGGCGACAACACGCGCACGGCCAGCTGCATCGACAGCGTGCGCGTATCGATCGACAACGTCAGCTATACGCCGATGGTCAGCCTGTTCGGTTTTCTCAATATCGCCGTGCCCGCCTCGGTAGTGGTCATGCACGCCGAAAGCCTGGGCTTCCAGATCAACTGAACGCCTTTACCGAACGCCTTTACCGGGGAGTACCACGTGAATATCGTCATCGTCTCGAAAAATGAAGTCCAGCTCAAGCGGCTCACCCGCTTGCTGCGCGAACGCAGCGCGGCCGACCGCGTCGCGCTGCTGGCGAGCATACCGGATGTCTTCGACAACGGCCTCACGCCGGACTTGCTGCTGCTGGAGCAGGAACAGACGGGCGAGGCGGAGCTGGCACAGCTGGAACTGCTGGGCGGGCGCTATCCGAGCCTGGCCATCATCGTGCAGTGTCCGCAGCAAAGCCCGCAATTCCTGCTGCGCTCGATGCGCGCCGGCGTGCGCGAAGTGCTGCAGCCGGACGACGACGCGGCCCTGTGCGCCGCCTTGCGCCGCATCGAGGAAAAACTGCACAAGCAAGTCACGCGCAAGGGCCAGGTGCTGGCCTTCGTCTCGTGCAAGGGCGGCAGCGGCGCCACCTTCATCGCCGCCAACCTCGGCTACGCGCTGGCCGCCGGCGAACAGCGCAAGGTGGCGCTGTTCGACCTGAACCTGCAGTTCGGCGATGCCGCCCTGTTCGTCTCGGATCACAAGCCGGCAACCACCCTGTCGCAACTGTCGCAGCAGATCGTGCGCCTCGACGCCTCGCTGCTCAGCGCCAGCATGATCCAGATCACGCCTGCCTACAGCGTGCTGGCCGCCGCCGACGATCCCGCCCATGCGGCCGACGTCGAGGCCGACCATATCGACCGGCTGCTGACGCTGGCGCGCAGCCAGTACGACTACATCGTGCTCGACGTGGGACGCGGCCTCGACCCCGTCAGCGTGCGTGCGCTGGACCGGGCCGACCTGATCTTCCCCGTGCTGCAGGCAACCTTGCCGTATGTGCGCGACGGCAAGCGCCTGCTCGACGTGTTCCGCGGCCTCGGCTACCGCGAAGACAAGATCCGCCTGATCCTGAACCGCTATGCCAGCAGCGACAACATCCGCGTGGCCGACCTGGAAGCGGCGTATGGCAAGCACGTCTACAAATCCATCCCCAACCACTACGAGGCGGTGGCGGCCTCCGTCAGCCAGGGCGTGCCCATCCTCAAGCTGGCGTCGCACAATCCCGTCTCGCGCGCCCTGCAGGAACTGGCCGCCAGCCTGGCCGGCGAAACCCCGCCCGCCGCGCAAGGCTGGGTTTCGCGGCTGCTGGCGCGCGCTTGATTCGCTACAGCGCGCTTGATTCCCTACAGCGCGCCTGATCCCCCACATTCACCGGAGACCGACCATGACTGCCGAAAAACTCACCCTGCGGGACCGCCTGGGCTATGCCCAGGATGACGCCAGTCTGAATGACGATGCCGCGCACCAGGGCGCAGCCAGCCACAGCTACCAGCAACTCAAGCACCGCACCCACCAGGCACTGCTCGACCGCGTCGACCTGGAAGGCATGCAGCGCCTGTCGCGCGAGCAGATCCGCGAAGAGCTGAAAATCCTCGTCAGCGACGTGCTCACAGAAGACAATGTGGTGATCAACGAGCTGGAACGGCGCTCGCTGATCCGCGACATCCAGGACGAGGTGCTCGGCTTCGGCCCGCTCGAACCGCTGCTGGCCGATCCCGGCGTGTCCGATATCCTCGTCAACACCTACCGCCAGGTGTATGTCGAGCGCCATGGGCGCCTGGAGCTGAGCGACGTCTGCTTCACCGACGACGCCCACCTGATGAAGATCATCGACAAGATCGTCTCGCGCGTGGGCCGGCGCATCGACGAATCGAGCCCCATGGTCGATGCGCGCCTGCCCGACGGTTCGCGCGTCAACGCCATCATCCCGCCGCTGGCCATCGACGGCCCCGTGATGTCGATCCGCCGCTTCTCTGCCCAGCCCCTGCGCCTGGCCGACCTGATGCTCAAGCACAGCCTGACGGAGGAAATGAGCACCACCCTGCAGGCGCTGGGCAAGGCCAAGGTCAACATCCTGATCTCGGGCGGCACGGGCAGCGGCAAGACCACCATGCTCAATGCGATTTCCGGCTTCATCAGCACGGCCGAACGCATCGTCACCATCGAGGACGCGGCCGAACTGCAGATGCAGCAGCCGCACGTGGTGCGCCTGGAAACGCGGCCCGCGAACATCGAGGGCAAGGGCGAAGTGACGCAGCGGGCGCTGGTGCGCAACGCGCTGCGCATGCGCCCCGACCGCATCATCCTGGGCGAGGTACGCGGCGCCGAAGCGCTCGACATGCTGGGCGCCATGAACACGGGCCACGAAGGCTCGATGGCCACCATCCACGCGAACACCCCGCGCGACGCGCTGACGCGGCTGGAAAACATGATCAGCATGGCCTCGGCAGGCCTGCCCGTGAAAGCCATGCGCCAGCAGATCAGTTCCGCCATCAGCGTGGTGGTACAGGTGGCGCGCCTGACGGACGGCAAGCGCAAGATCATCTCGATCCAGGAAATCACGGGCATGGAAGGCGAGATGATCACAATGCAGGAAATCTTCACCTTCCGCCAGACGGGCATCGGCGAGGACGGCACGGTGCAGGGGCATTTCCATGCCAGCGGCGTGCGGCCGCATTTCCTGGAACGCCTGCGCGCCTTCGGCATCAGCCTGCCGGAAACCCTGTTCGATCCCGCCCGCCAGTACCATTAAGGGGAGCATCATGGACTATCTCTACTACGTATTCGCCATCCTCACCTTCATCGCCGTGGTGCTGCTGATCGAGGGACTGTACCTGGCGTGGAACACGTCGCGCGGCCCGGAAGCGGAACGGGTCGCGCGCCGCCTGCGCATCATGTCGGCCGGCGCGCATGGCGACGCGGGCAGTTCGATGATCAAGAAGCGCCTGCTGAGCGACACCCCGGCCCTGCAGCGCGTGCTGCTCAGCGTGCCCCGCGTGCATGCGCTCGACCGCCTGCTGGAACAGTCGGGCCTGAGCTGGAGCGTGGCCAGTTTCGCCGGCGTGATGCTGGCATCGGCCGGCGCCGCGTTTCTGCTGCTCAGCTACTTCAGCGTGCCGTGGCTGCTGCGCCTGCCGCTGGTGGCCGGCGCGGCCCTGCTGCCGCTGCTGGTGGTCTTGCGCGCCAAGGCCAAGCGCCTGCAGCGCATCGAGCAGCAATTGCCCGATGCACTGGACCTGATGGCGCGCGCCCTGCGCGCCGGCCACGCCTTCCCCACGGCCCTGAAAATGGTCGGCGATGAAATGAACGCACCGCTGGCCGTGGAATTTCGCGCCACCTTCGACGAAGTCAATTTCGGCATCGCCATGCAGGACGCCCTGATGAACCTGGCCACGCGCGTGCCCAGCACGGACTTGCGCTACTTCGTCATCGCCGTGCTGATCCAGCGCGAAACGGGCGGCAACCTGGCCGAGCTGCTCGACAGCATCAGCCGCATCATCCGCGAGCGCATCAAGCTGCTGGGACAGGTGCGCGTGCTGTCGGCCGAAGGCCGGCTGTCGGCCTGGATACTGTCGCTGCTGCCCTTCGGCGCGGCGGCCATGATCCACCTGACCAATCCGCAGTTCCTGGAAATGCTGTTCGTCGATCCGGGCGGACGCAAGATGCTGGTCGGCGCCCTGCTGATGATGGTATGCGGCGTCCTGGTCATGCGCAATATCATCCGCATCCGTGTCTGAGCCCGCAAGGAGAATCCTCATGAACCCCGTCCATTTCGCCTTTCTCGCCCTGCTCTTCATCGCCGTCTTCGGCAGCGTGCTGGTGGCCATGCGCAGCTTCGCCCCCGATCCCATGCGCCAGCGCATGGACAACGCCACCGGCAAGAGCGCGGCAGCGCCTGGCGCATCCGCGCCCAGCCCCTGGCTGGCGCGCATGGTGCGCCTGAGCGGCCCGCTGGCCAAACTGTCGCTGCCCGATCAGGGCTGGGAAGGCTCCGTGATGCGCCGGCGCTTCATGAATGCCGGCCTGCGCCAGGCGTCGGCGCCCATCCTGTTCTTTTCCGCCAAGACCATGCTGGCCATCGGCCTGCCCCTGCTGCTGTTCCTGGGACTGAGCGCCTCGGGCAGCCAGATGGCGGGCAAAGCTCTCCTGTTCTGGCTGCTGATCGTGGCCGCCATCGGCTACTACCTGCCCAATATTGTCCTGGCGCAAATGATCAAGCGGCGCCAGCGCGATATCTTTGAAAGCTTTCCCGATGCGCTGGACTTGATGACGGTGTGCGTGGAAGCGGGCCTGGCCATGGATGCGGCGCTGGCCAGGGTGGCGGCCGAGATCGCCCTGAAAAGCACCGTGCTGGCCGAAGAACTGCATCTGGTGATGCTGGAACTGCGCGCCGGCAACACCAAGGAACGGGCCCTGCGCAACCTGGCCCTGCGCACGGGCGTCGAGGATGTCGACGCGCTGGTGGCCATGCTGATCCAGGCCGAGCGCTTCGGCACCAGCATCGCCGCCTCGCTGCGCGTGCAGTCGGACCAGCTGCGCACCAAACGTCGCCAGATGGCCGAGGAAGAAGCGGCGAAGATCGCCCTCAAGCTGCTGTTCCCGCTGATCTTTTTCATCTTCCCGTCGCTGCTGGTCGTCCTGATGGGACCAGCCTTCCTGCAAATCTACCGCGTGCTCCTGCCCAGCATGGGCAGCGGCAACTGACCGGAGAACCGCCATGTCACAGCACACCACCCTGATGCTCATGCTCGCCTGCGCGGGCCTGCTGCCCGCCTGCGGCCACCTGCCCGGCCCCGCCAGCCAGGGCAGTCAAGGCAGCCATGTTGCGCCGCTCCAGACGCGCATCGATGACAGCCCCGCCACCCGCACCGCCGCGTTCTGCAAGCTGGGCAAGCGTCTGCAGGAAGTGGGCGACTCGCGCGCGGCGCTGGCGGCGTACCGCGAAGCCCTGCTGCTTGAGCCCGGTTCGGCCGATGCACGCAATGGCGCCGCGGTGCTGCACGCGCAACTGGGCCAGCTGGAAACGGCGCGCAGCATGCTGCAGGCGCTGGCGCAAGAAGCGCCGACGGCCAGGACCTACAACAACCTCGGCTACGTGCTGTACCTGCAGGGCGATTACGCGCAGGCGGCCAGCGTACTGCGCCAGTCGCTGCAGCTCGACAACGGCCAGCAGCCGGCGCGCGCCAACCTGGAGCTGGCCATCGCGGCGCTGGCGCGCAGCATAGTCACAGTCGATGCCACCGCGGACGCCATCGCGCCCGACCTCGCGCCGGCGCCCGTGCCAGCGGCGCCGGCCAGCCGCCTGCAGCTGACGCAATTGCAGCCGAATATCTTTGCGCTGAGCTGGCGCGATGGTCCCGTGGCGGCACGCGTCGCCTTGCCAGCCCCGGCAAAACCGGTGGCGCCGGCGACGGCGGCAGCGCTGCCACGGCTGGAAGTCATCAACGGCAATGGCACAACGGGGATGGCGGCGCGCATGCGCGGCATGTTGGGTGGCATGGGCATCAGCGTGCTGCGGCTGGGCAACCAGCGGCCATACATGGTCCAGGCCAGCAGCATCGTCTACCGGCCCGGCCATGCGCAGGCGGCAGCCACCCTGGCCCTGGCCTTGGGCGGCATGCCGCAGCTGCAGGCGGCAGACGACAGCGGCATCGGCGCGGGTGCCGACCTGCGTTTATTGCTGGGCAAGGATGCGGCGGCCAGCCTGCGCGCGCCAGACGTGCGCCTGGCATCGAACCTGGCGCCGTAATGGTGAAATCAGCGCGGCAGCAAGCGACGGTCGGCAGGGTTGATCAGGAAGCCTTGCAGGATCTCCTGCAGCTGAGGCAGCTTCGCCACATAGGCGGGAATGCCCAGCTGGCGCGCGCCGAAATAGTGGGCGATGATATCGCCCTGCTGTTCCATGTTGAAGTCGGACAGGACGCCGCCCGCCTGCGCGTCGTAGCGGTAGGCACGCTGCCGGATATAGCCGCCGCACAGCGCCAGCAGCACGCCATGCAGCAGCACACTGTAGCCGAGCTGGTACTGCCACACATGCACCATCTCGTGGATGAAGAACAGCTTGCCGCTGTTGCCTTCGCGGGAAAAATCGTCACGGTACTGGGCCGGCATGAAGTACAGGCTGCCACGCGGCGTCATCGCCGTGTTCTGGTCCTGCAAGCCGAACGGTAGAAAGGAGCCGCGCACGACGCGCACGCGCGCGTAGTCGATGGCGCCCTGGAAGACGCTGCGGGCCATGGCGATTTCGCCGATGGTGAGGGGGCGGCGCAAGACTCGCATGATGAGTAGGGGGAAAAGCGCGGCAAGCGTAGAGCCTGCCGCGCGGGTACCGCTTAAACCGAACGAAGGCCGCTGGCCGCTTTCGCGATTTCCGTGATGCGGTCCCAGTTGCCGGCCGCGATCGCGTCTTTCGGCGTCAGCCACGAACCGCCCACGCAGGCGACGTTCTTGCACGCCAGGAACTGCGACGCCGTCTCTTGCGAGATGCCGCCCGTCGGGCAGAACGTGATGTCCGGCAGCGGGCCGTAAATCGCGTTGAGCATGCCGATGCCGCCCGCCGGCACGGCAGGGAACAGCTTCAGCTGCTGGAAGCCGTTTTCACGCGCCGCCATCACTTCGCCTGGCGTCATCACGCCTGGCAGCAAGGGCAGGCCGCTGCTTTTCGCCGCCGCCACCAGGGCGGAAGTCAGGCCTGGCGAGACGCCAAACACGGCGCCCGCATCGCGCGCCTGCGCGAATTCCTCGGGACGGGTCAAGGTACCGACGCCGACGATGGCGCCCGGCACGGCCGACATGGCGCGGATCGCTTCGAGGCCGTGCTTGGTGCGCAGGGTCACTTCCAGCACGCGGATGCCGCCCGCCACCAGCGCGCGCGCCAGCGGTACGGCGTGTTCAGGATCGTCGATCGCAATCACGGGGATCACGCTCGAAGTGCGCATAATTTCCAGTAGTGTCATGGTCATCTCTTATTTCCTAGCCAAAAAGTCTTCATCGGAACCCGGTACGGTATCACCGACATTGTCGGCGTCGTGCAAGGCGACGGTGGTGGGAATCGGCGACGGCAGGCCGAAGGTGGTGGCACCCTCTTCCGCCGCGCTGACGGTGGAACGGAACATGGAAAACAGCTCGCGGCCCATGCCGACGTGGTTCGGCGACAGGTCGGCCGTGACCAGCGCACGGGCGTGCCAGACGTCGGCCGGCACCAGCGCTTCCAGTACGCCGGTAAAGGCGTCGAGGCGGATGATGTCGCCGTCGCGCACCAGGCCCAGCGGGCCGCCGGCGAGGATTTCAGGCGATACGTGGATGGCGGCAGGCACCTTGCCCGACGCGCCCGACATGCGGCCATCGGTGACCAGCGCCACGTGACGGCCCGCATCCTGCAGGTTGGCCAGCGCCGGGGTCAGCGCATGCAGTTCCGGCATGCCGTTGGCGCGCGGGCCCTGGAAGCGCAGCACGGCAACGAAGTCGCGGTCCAGCGATCCTGCCTTGTAGGCGGCCATGAATTCTTCCTGCGAATTGAACACCAGCGCCGGCGCTTCGACCGTGCGGTGCTGCGGCTTGACGGCCGAGACCTTCATCACGGCGCGGCCCAGGTTTCCGGCGACCAGGACCATGCCGCCGTCCGGCGCGAATGGGTTCGAGGCGGGGCGCAGCACGTTTTCGTCGGCGCTGGCTGCCGGAGCATCTTTCCAGAATACCTTGCCATCTTCACCGAGGAACGGTTCCATGCAGTGCGCGCGCAAGCCGTGGCCCAGGATGGTGCTGACGTCTTCGTGCAGCAAGCCCGCGTCCAGCAGTTCGCGGATCAGGTAACCGGTGCCGCCGGCCGCGTGGAAATGGTTCACGTCGGCGTCGCCGTTCGGGTAGATGCGCGTGAGCATCGGCACGATGGCCGACAGTTCATTGAAATCGTTCCAGTCGATGACGATGCCGGCCGCCTTGGCGATGGCCACCAGGTGCAAGGTATGGTTGGTCGAACCGCCCGTGGCCAGCAGACCCACGACGGCGTTGACGATACATTTCTCGTCGACGATATGGCCGACTGGCAAGTAGCTGCCGCTTTGCGCCGTGATGACGGCGGCGCGCTGGGCGGCGGCGGCGGTCAGTGCATCGCGCAGCGGCGTGTTCGGCGTGATGAAGGCGGCGCCCGGCAAGTGCAAGCCCATCACTTCCATCAGCATCTGGTTGCTGTTCGCGGTACCGTAGAAGGTACAGGTGCCGGCGCCGTGGTAGGCTTTCGATTCGCCTTCGAGCAAGTCTTCGCGCGTGGCCTTGCCTTGCGCATACAGCTGGCGCACCTTGGCTTTTTCCTGGTTCGACAGGCCCGACGTCATCGGACCGGCCGGCACGAAGACGGCTGGCAAGTGGCCGAAGTGCAACGCGCCGATCAACAGGCCCGGCACGATCTTGTCGCACACGCCCAGGTACAGGGCCGAGTCGAACATATTGTGCGACAACGCCACGGCCGTCGACATGGCGATGGTGTCGCGCGAAAACAGCGACAGTTCCATGCCCGGCTGGCCTTGCGTCACGCCATCACACATGGCAGGCACGCCGCCGGCGAACTGGGCGACAGCGCCCACTTCGCGCACGGCTTGCTTGATAATTTGCGGGAAGCCTTCAAACGGCTGGTGTGCCGACAGCATGTCGTTGTACGAGGACACGATGGCCACGGACGGCTTCTTGTATTCCTTCAGCGACAGCTTGTCGTTGGCGGGAAAGGCGGCAAAGCCGTGCGCCAGGTTGGTGCACGACAGAGCGCCGCGCTGCACGCCCTGGATGCGGGCCGCATCCAGGTGCGCCAGGTAGGCGCCGCGCGATGGCCGGCTGCGCGCGATGATGCGCGCTGTTACGGATTCGACTACTGGATGCAGCGCCATATGGATTTCCTTAAAAATGAGTATTTCGTGAAATTTTACTACAAAATGGTCGCGCAGAAGCACTCTTACAGTGGCCAGTGGCAGAAATAATCCATTTTTCCACGACCTTTCAAGGCAAAACAACAGCATGCCACATCCACCCGTCTTGCGTGCCTATCTATTGCAGCACGGATAAAACGCTGAAAAAACGCTGAAAATGCCATGCGCCTGCACAAACTGTAGTGAAATTACGTTTTTCTGATGTATTATTCTCATACCAATGCCGGATCCGCTGTTCGCCACGACGAACGCGCCGCGCTCCTTTCAACCGAGACAAGCACCCAAGCCGACCGCCATGCGCCAGCCAGCACCTACTCCTGCCATCACCGCCACCGCCAGTTTCCAGTCCCTGCAAGCGCACAGCGCCAGCCTGCGCGACGTGCATCTGCGCCAGCTGTTCGCCGCAGATCCAGCACGTTTCTCGACAATGACGGTCGATGCAGCCGGCCTGCTGCTCGATTACTCGAAGAACAGGGTCGACGCCACCGCCATGGCGCTGCTGATGGACCTGGCCCGCGAGCGCGGCGTGGAAGCACAGCGCGAAGCCATGTTCACTGGCGAGAAAATCAATCTTACCGAACATCGGGCCGTTCTGCATACGGCTTTGCGCGCGCCACGCGGCACCAAGCTGGTCGTCGATGGCCAGGATATCGATGCCGACGTGCAAGATGTGCTGCAACGCGTGAAGACGTTTACGGACAAAGTACGCAATGGCAGCTGGGTCGGCTACACGGGCAAACCGATTTGCGACATCGTCAATATCGGCATCGGCGGTTCGGACCTGGGTCCGAAAATGGCTTGCCTGGCCTTGCGCTCGTACGCCAACCCGGGCCTGGAAATGCACTTTGTTTCCAACGTCGACGGGCACGACATGGAAGCGACCCTGTCGAAAGTCGATCCGGAAACGACCCTGTTCATCGTCGCCTCGAAAACTTTTGTGACGGCTGAAACCATGCTCAACGCCAACACGGCGCGCGCCTGGTTCCTGCTCGAAGGCGAAGAAAAGGATCTGGCGCAACATTTTGTGGCCGTTTCGACCAACACGCAAGCCATCGTCGACTTCGGCATTTCGCCGGACAACATGTTCCCGTTCTGGGACTGGGTCGGCGGCCGTTACTCCGTCTGGTCGTCGATCGGCCTGGCCGTGGCCCTGTCCGTCGGCTTTGAATATTTCAGCGATTTCCTCGCCGGCGCGCATGCGATGGACCAGCATTTCCGCCAGGCGCCGCTGGAACAGAACATGCCCGTCGTGCTGGCCATGGTGGGCTTCTGGAACCGCCAGTTCCTCGATTGCGGCTCCGTTTCCATCGCGCCGTACCACCAGGATTTGAGCCGCTTTGCCGCCTATCTGCAACAGCTGGACATGGAAAGCAACGGCAAGCGCGTCACCAAGGATGGCGTGCCCGTCGACGTGCCTACCGGCCCCGTCATCTGGGGCGATTGCGGCACGAATGCGCAGCACGCGTATTTCCAGCTGCTGCACCAGGGTACCGACATCACGCCCATCGATTTC
The DNA here is from genome assembly GCF_034427795.1 of Janthinobacterium sp. GMG1. Classification (NCBI taxonomy): domain Bacteria; kingdom Pseudomonadati; phylum Pseudomonadota; class Betaproteobacteria; order Burkholderiales; family Oxalobacteraceae; genus Janthinobacterium; species Janthinobacterium sp. GMG1. Next base: position 7,767 of record NZ_JAXQNT010000008.1, on the reverse strand, counting down.
ATCGCCGCCCTGCGCGCCACGCACGATTTGCCGGGCCACCACGACGCCCTGCTGGCAAACTGCTTCGCCCAGTCGGAAGCCTTCATGACAGGCAAGACGGGCGAGGAAGTGCGCCTTGATTTGCAGGCGCAAGGCTTGCCGGAAAGCGAGATCGAAGCGCTGGTGCCGCACAAAACTTTCCCCGGCAACCGCCCCAGCAATACCATTTTGATGGACCAGCTGACCCCGACCACCCTGGGCGCCCTGATCGCGCTGTACGAACACAAGACCTTCGTGCAGGGCGTCTTGTGGAACGTCAACAGTTTTGATCAGTGGGGCGTGGAACTGGGCAAGGTGCTGGCCAAGAAAATCCAGGCCGAACTGACGGGCGAAGCCCGTCCCGACCACCACGACAGCTCGACCAATGGCTTGATTGCCCTGGCTAAAGCCGCCAAGGCCGCATATTAAAAAGAGATAGATGAATATTTACGAAATCAAAGTAGTGAGCGACAAGCCCATGCAAGTGGGCGAATGCCCGCTATGGCATGGCAAGGAAGCGGCCCTGTACTGGGTCGATATCGATGGCCGCGCCGTGCACCGCTTGCACCCGGCCAGCGGCAAGCATGAGCAATGGAACATGCCGACGGAACCGTCGGCGCTGGCGATCAACGCCGGCGGCGGCCTGATCGTGGCCTTGCGCAGCGGCTTTGCCCACCTCGATACAAAAACGGGCAGCCTGGCGGAAATCGCCCCGGCGCCGTTCGACATGGCCACCACGCGCTTCAACGATGGCAAGGTCGACCCGGCCGGCCGTTTCTGGGTCGGCACGATTTTCGAGCCGCGCAGCGCCGATGCTGCAGAAATGTTCGTGCTGGAAAAGGGACAAGTACGCAAGGTCTGGTCGGGCGGCATGACCGTGTCGAACGGCCTGGGTTTCAGTCCGGACAAGCGCACCATGTACCACTCGGATACCACCACGCACCGCATCGACCGCTTCGATTTCGATGCGGCCACGGGTGCCATTTCCGCGCCGCAGCCGTTCCAGCGTTTTTCCACGGACAAGAAAGCATTTGATTACGGCGGGCGCCCCGATGGCGCGGCCGTCGACAGCGAAGGCAATTACTGGTCGGCCATGTTTGAAGGCGGCAAGATCTTGCGCTTCGCCCCCGATGGCCATCTGCTGGGCGAAATTACCGTGCCCGTGCGTTGCCCCACCATGGTGACGTTCGGCGGCCCCGACCTGCGCACCCTGTACATCACCAGCGCCAGCCACAACCGGTCAAACGCCGAGATCGCCGACTACCCGTTGACGGGCCACGTGCTGTCCGTGCGCGTGGACGTGGAGGGACAGCCGGAGACGGCTTACCAGGCGTAGTCGTTTGCCAGCATGAAAAAGCGCCGGACCCTCGCGGGTACCGGCGCTTTTTCATATGCGAGCGAGCTGATTAACGCGCCAGCACCTTGCGGATGGTTTCCGCCAATTCCGCCGCCACGAACTTGGCCACGTAGCCATCCGCACCGACGCCCTTGACGTGGTCTTCGTTGGTCGAGCCCGTCAACGAAGAGTGGATCACCACGGGAATGTTGGAGAAACGGCCATCGTTCTTGATGTTGCGCGTCAAGGTAAAGCCATCCATTTCCGGCATTTCCAGGTCGGTCAGCACCAGCGCGACCTTGTCTTTCGCCGTCTTGCCTTCGGTAGCCGCCTGGGCCGAGATCGCCTGCAGGCGTTCCCACGCTTCCTTGCCCGTCTTGGTCATGATGAAAGGCACGCCCATCGCTTCGAGGCCCTTTTCGATCAGCGAGCGGGCCAGCGAGGAATCATCGGCCGCGAGGATCACGGCGCCTGCCGGCAAGCGCACTTGCGGGCCGATGCTGTTCTCGTCCACATCCGGGTCGCCCGACGGCAGCACGTTGCGCAGGATTTGTTCCACGTCCAGCACTTGTGCCAGGCGTGTCTTGTCCGTGTCGCCATCGAGGCGCGCGATACTGGTGACGAGGCCGCCGCCGACGCTCGACTCGGCCGACAGTACCTGATTCCATTCCAGGCGCACGATTTCATCGACCTCTTCCACGGCAAACGCCTGTGTCGAGCGGGCAAATTCAGTCACCATCAGGATCTTCAAACCATTGCTCTTGCAGCCGACCGCCATCGGCAAGTCGATCACGGGCACGATCTGGCCACGGATATTGACCACGCCCAGCATGTGCGGGTGCGAACCGGCCACGGCCGTGATGGCCGGCATTTCCATGATTTCACGGACTTTGAACACATTGATGCCGAATAGTTCGCGGCTGGTCGAGTGATCACTGGTGCCCAGCTTGAACAGGAACAGTTCGAATTTGTTATTGCCTGTCAGGCTGGTACGTTCATCGACATCTTGCTGCATTGAATTCATTGTGTCCCCTTGAGCCGTCTTGTAAAGTTAAGTCGCCTGCCCCTGATGCTGCGGGCAATGCGGACTGCACGTCGCATGGACGTCGGATGGCGGGTTCGGGGCATGGCCGGCGCTAGCGGTGCAGTGTGTATCGTACAATTTCTTACAACCAATAGTTGCTATCGATTTGATCTTGAATTATACGGTTTTTTACTTTCTTCAAAGCTACTTTACGCTGCCAACGGCGATCCTGACAGCATTTCTTGATTTGCTTGTTGCTACAGCGCAAATGATGACGGAGAGAATCGAAAATTTCCGTGGCAACCATGGTTGCTTTGAAAAGCCAGGCAAGAAGCATGGCACAGCGCCAGCAGCGGCGAACGGCATATAATGGCCATGCTGGCATCACTGGCAAGAATACCGGGCAAAATGGCGACGGCAGCGGATGGAATGTAGTAAAATTTCTTGCAATTGCCTGTTCTACGTAGTAAATTTACACCACCGATTATAGTAGCGACAGACTGGCACTTCCGGTCGGCTTTCTCCCCGCTCCGGCCCTTTTACTTTTGCGACGACACTCACTTATGGCACTTACCGATTTTGACCTGGTCCTGTTTGGCGGCAGCGGCGATTTAGCAATGCGCAAGTTGTTGCCTGCAATGTATGCGCGCGACGTCGCGAACGATTTGCCGCCGACGGCGCGCATCATCTGTGTGGGCCGCCAGGACAGCGGCCAGGATGCCTTCCTGAAGATGGTAGAGACCAACTCGCGTCCCCATATCAAGGCCAGCACCCTGAATGCCGCCACCTGGAGCAAATTTTGCGCGCGCATCGTGTATGTGTCGCTCAACGCCAGCGATGCGGCCACGTACGCGCCGCTGGTCGAAGCACTGCGCGGCGATGCCGACCTGACGCGCGTGTACTACCTGGCGACGCCGCCGCATCTGTTCGCCCTCATCTGCGACAACCTGGAAGACAATGGCCTGGTGACGCCGAATTCGCGCGTGGTGCTGGAAAAGCCGCTGGGCCGCGACCTGGCCAGCGCCAAGCAGATCAACGCCGAAGTGGGCAAGGTATTCCAGGAATCGCAGATCTACCGTATCGACCATTACCTGGGCAAGGAAACCGTGCAGAACTTGCTGGCCCTGCGCTTCGGCAACATCCTGTTCGAACCGCTGTGGCGCCGGGAATGGATTTCCGACGTGCAGATCACCATCGCCGAAAAGCTGGGCGTGGGCAACCGCATGGGTTACTACGACACCTCGGGCGCGCTGCGCGACATGCTGCAAAACCACTTGCTGCAACTGCTGTGCATCGTCGCCATGGAACCGCCGACCTCGATCGCGCCGGATGCCGTGCGCGATGAAAAGCTGCAAGTGCTGCGCTCGCTGAAAAAATTCACGCCCACCACCCTGGCGCAAAACATCGTGCGCGGCCAGTACCGCGCCGGCCACGTCGACGGCGCCACCGTGCCGAGCTACCGCGACGAGCCGGATGCGCCGGAACATTCGCGCACCGAAACCTTCGTTGCCCTGAAGGCGGAAATCGACACCTGGCGCTGGGCCGGCGTGCCGTTCTACCTGCGCACGGGCAAGCGCATGGCCGACAGCCTGGCCGAGATCGTCGTGCGCTTCAAGCAGATTCCGCATTCGATCTTCAACCAGCCGACGTCCAGCTTCCAGCCGAACTGCCTGGTGATCCGTTTGCAGCCGGACGAAGGCTTGCGCATGAATTTGATGGCGAAAACCCCGGGCGACGGCATGCGCTTGAAACCGGCGGAACTGGAACTCGATTTCCGCGAATCGTTCAAGACCCCGCGCATGGACGCCTACGAGCGCCTGCTGCTCGACGTCCTGCGCGGCCAGCTGACGCTGTTCATGCGCGGCGACGAACTGGAAGCGGCCTGGGAATGGGTCGAGCCGATTCTCGACAACTGGGAACAGAACGACAGCGCGCCGATTCCGTACACGGCAGGCACCTGGGGCCCCGCGGCCGCCAGCGCCCTGATCGGCCGCGATGGCTTGCAGTGGCGTGAAGAAGCCCTGCCGGAAGACTAATCTAGCAGGGCAAGGAGCCGTGCCTTGCAAGGCACGGCCGTTACGCAGGCGCGGAGCTGTGCTCCGCGAATTCCCTGCTTCACCGCTTCCCGAAATCAGAAGACTAATTTAATGCTGCTTGACTCCATCCGCACCCAGCTCGATTCGCTCTCAAAGTCGGAGAAGAAGGTCGCGCTGGCCGTGCTTGACCAGCCTAACCAGACGGTCAGCCAGAACATCACGGCGCTGGCGAAAAGCGCGCAGGTGTCGGAACCGACCGTGGTGCGCTTTTGCCGCACCCTGGGCTATGACGGCTGGCATGAATTCAAGCTGAAGCTGGCGCAGGGCCTGGCCCTGGCCATGCCGGGCGCGAACGAGCAGCCGGCGCAGGACGACCTGGCGGCCGACCTGGTGAATAAAATCTGCAGCCGCTCGATCAACACCCTGCTCGACCTGCGCAACAACCTGAACCCGGAAGCGATCCAGCGCGCGCTCGACATCCTGTCACGCGCCAGCAAGATCGAATTCTATGGCCAGGGCACATCGGGCATCGTGGCGGCCGACGCGCAGCACAAGTTCTTCCGCTCGGGCGTGCCGACGGTGGCCTACAGCGATCCGAACATCCACAGCATCGCCGCGGCCCTGCTGCGCGGCGGCGACTGCCTGGTGGCCATCTCGCAGCGCGGCAACAGCCCCGCCCTGGTGCGCTCCGTAAAACTGGCGCGCCGCGGCGGCGCCGACGTCGTCGTGCTGGCCCCATCGGGCACGCCGCTGGCCGACCTGGCGACCGTGCTGATCCCGATCGACCTGGTCTTCAACACCGACCCCTACACCCCGATTTCCGCCCGTCTGGCCTATCTGGTGGTGATCGACGTGCTGGCCGTGGGCCTGGCCCTGCAGCGGGGCCCCGAGTTCCGCAAGAAAATGCAAAATGCACAGAAGGCGCTGCAGGAATTCGACATGCAGTTCGACTCCTTCATCGGCTGATCCCCGATCGGCGCCAGCCTCGCTGGTGCCGCTCCGTATCCAAACGTCTCCATCGAACCAGGATATCTCTTCCTTGATCTCACATCAGGAACCGATACACGCGCAGCCTTTGCATCGAAAGATCAGCCCACCATCCGTGTCTAAGAATTGGGATCCTTTGGTTTCCCATAGTGGCGTATCGGATGAGCAGTGCTATATCCGGGATAAATTGAAACCACAACTCGAACTTCGTCGTTTGGAAAAAAATGGATATAAATACTTCCTGTTTCATCGTATTTTTCCACTTCCACCATTTTTTCTTTAATAATATGTTTTAGTCCATCCGGCATATCCCACCGCACCAGCACCATCATTCCCGGATACCACACTCGCGGAATAGAAGTACAACAAACCTCGGCTCCCCCCGCTCCCCATCTGGCCATATTGGCGCCTCCCGCCCCATCCACCGATGCGGAGTAAATATATTCCCCTGTATGGTTCACGATACCTACCTGCGCCCCTGCCGTAGGGCGTGGGCCGGTGTCCTTAAGCTGCCTGGTCTTGAGGCCGCAAGCGCTCAGCAACAAGGCAGCAAACAAAACACCGAAAAAAAAATAATCCGTTTCATAATTTTCATTATATAAGACCAATGGCTAATTGGATCGATCAAGCGTCGACCGATTAAGAAAAAAATACTGGAAAGCGCCCCAGAAATAGAAATTTTATCGATCATCCCATCAAGGAATAGTGGCAGGTTTTCCGGAGTGAAGAATAGGATGCGTTTTTGCACCCCCTCCAGCATTTGACACGACAACTCTCACCTCGTCATTGGGGAAAAAGTGCATATAGATATCTCCCGGCTCATCGTATTTTTCCACTTCCACCATTTTTTCTTTGACAACATCGGTATGCCCTTCAGGCATATTCCACCGCACCCGGACTTTCATTCCCGGATACCACACACGAGGAATGGATGTGCAGCAAATATTGGCAAGCCCCGCCCCCCATCTGGCCATATTCCCCCCTCCCGCCCCGTCAACCGATGCGGAATAAATATACTTCCCCGTATGATTGACAATACCCACCTGCGCCGTCGCGGTCGGACTTGGGCCGGCTTGCTCAACCTGCCTGGCCTTGAGGGCACAACCGCTCAGCAGCAAGACAGTGCCAAGATAAATCATCCATTTCATGGTTTTCCTCTTAAAAAAAACAGTTGAAGGAGCAAAGCTAGGCAGCCGATCGCACCTGCCAGAAATCGTCGGGCAACGTGTCGAGCTCGGACAAGTAATCCGCCCCCTGACGCGTCCGCCGCAACTGGCTGGCCAGCTATGCTACACGGTGCGTCTGACGCCACGCCACATGTACCTTGAGCATTTTTTTAGCTGATCACGCACGTCTGGCTTTAAGAAAACATCGACAGGGATCATAGCCTTGGAAGGTGGTGCTTTTAATCCTAAGGATTCATTTTTTAGTCGATGGATTAGCCGTGTGTTGAATCGGATGATCTTTTCCATATCCTGCATCATTCGACACAACAACTCTCACCTCATCATTCTCAAAAAAGTGCATATAGATATCTCCTGGCCTGTCATATTTTTCAATTTCGACCATTTTTTCTTTAATGACGTCAGTATGACCTTCAGGCATATTCCACCGCACCAAGACATTCATTCCTGGATGCCATACACGGGGAATCGATGTGCAGCAAATATTTGCTCCCCCCGCCCCCCATCTGGCCATATTCCCCCCTCCCGCCCCATCCACCGACGCAGAATAAATATATTTGCCCGTATGGTTCACGATACCCACCTGCGCCGTCGCGGTAGGACTTGGGCTAGCTTCCTCAAGCTGCCGGGCCTTGAGAGCACAACCGCTCAGCAGCAAGGCAGTGGCAAGATAAATAATCCATTTCATGATTTTCCTTTCGGCTCCAGTCGCGCTGAAATCACGCTCTATGCGAGCGCCTCGATCCGCGTTGCATAGCGCTGCTGCGCCAGGTAAATCTCTTCATCGGCTTTGGCTTGCGCAATATCCTGTGTTAAGTTTTCGCTCCACACAAATTCTTCGGGTGCTTCTTTCGCCTCGATGCCGGCCGTCGGCATGCGTTGCAGTTCCTTCTCGTGCACGCTTTTCCGGAAGAAACCACTTTGCGGGTAATAGCCTCGGCGCAAGATATAGCCGCCACCCTCGCGCCGCGTATAGGTTTGCGTGGTGATCAGCCTGCTACGCATGTCGGCGCTGTCGGCATCCGTACGGATCGGATAGGGAGTGCCATACTGCGCTTCCTTGACCAGTGCGTCCTCTTCCGGCGTCAATGCTTCGCCATTCTTCTGTTTCAGTTGCGCGGCTTCCGTCTTTCGGCTGAGCTCATATACGCGTTTATAAAAGCCGTCTTTAGGCGGTTTATC
>NZ_JAXQNT010000007.1:0-370287 GCF_034427795.1 Janthinobacterium sp. GMG1 | reverse complement strand
ACCTTCTTGAAGCAGCCTCGCTCGCTCAGCCTGGGGCAATACACCGATTGTCAGCAAAGGAGTAGCCGGTGATCGTTGAATCGCACAAAGGAAGGCTTGCAGCGTGGCTTGCACGGCATCGAGTACCTGCTGGGTATCGACGCCTTGATCGCATTGCAGATACAGAGAAAAGTCTGACGCCAAGTCCTCCACCGTTAGGCTAAGCGGATAGATGTTCCATTCGTTCAACTCGACTTGGTCGACAACTTCCCATTGAGTGGAGGGTTCGCTTTGCGTATGCACATAATTGAGTGCGGCCGTAAACAAGGGCATCGGTGCGGCTACGCCGCTGCAGCGCTGCGTGTCGACCAGATTCGCATGCTCATGGGGGATAAGCTGACGCAACAGATTTTGCGACTGCTGCAACCCATCCTCGACCGACATGCCATCCAGCCTCAAGCGGAAAGGCAAAGTATTGATCAATGGCCCGAACATGCGCTCTATATCCGGCACATTGCGCAGTCGGCCTGAAAATACCGTGCCGAATACAACGTCGGTGCTCGCTGAGGTCTTTGCAATCAGCAGCGCCCAAACGAGGTGGAACAAAGCCACTGGCGTAACGCCCTCCAGTTGGCAACGGTTTCGGATCGCCTTAGCCAGCTCCGAGTCCAACGCACGATGGGCGAGTGGCGCCCGACTTTTTTTGTTACGTAGGGCAGCGAGGCGAAACGGCAACGAAGGCTCGTTGAAATCACCGAGCAAACCCTCGAAAAAGGTCTTACTGCGAGCGCGCTCTTTTTCCTCAGCGTGATACAGCGATGAAATGAAATCGCGATAACGCGCAGGCCGAGGTAACTCCACTCCCGCATCTGTAACAAGTTGCTGAACCTCTGCCACCAGTAGGTCCTGGGACAAATGGTCTCCGATGATATGGTGTGCCAATAAAAGCAAATATACTGGCTGCTGGGGACCATCCGTCGCCACGTGTACCTGCAGCAGTGGTGCGGATTGCAGGTCAATGCAAATCCTGCCTGGCTGTGCCTTTTTGCGTAGTTGTTGCAGCGCATTGCCATCCGGCGCATGGAATACGGCCAGTCCTACCTCTCTCAATACCACCTGTATCGGTGCGTTCAATCCCTCCCACAGAAACAAGGTGCGCAACGCATCTTGCCGACAAATCACAGTACGCAAGGCCTGCAATACCCGTTCAAGCTGGCTGGCTGATGGTAAGCGCACGATGGTGGAAAGCACATAGTGATCGGCGTCAGGCTCAAGCAAATGTTCGAAAAGAAAACCCTTTTGTTGCGGTGAGAGACCATAGATATCCTGAATGTTGGCAATGCCACCGGGAACAGTGCTGACAACCTGGTCAATCTCTTTTTGGCTAAGGCCCGCAAGAGGCACCATATCACTGTCAATCGACAGGCAACCGGGAGTAATCACGGGGCCGGGTGCAACTGCATTACATGCTGTACGGGACATCACCTGCGCCAAATCAGCCAAATTCGCAGAACGAAACACATCTTCGACACGGGTCGTCAGCCCTCGTTCACGCAAACGGCTGACCAGGCGCATCGCGAGCAAGGAATTCCCTCCTAAAGAGAAGAAATTATCTCGACGACTAACGGCCTCAACTGCAAGCAGCTTGATCCACTCCTCAGCTAATATCTGCTCGCTTTCATTGCGTGCTGATTCAAATACATTCGACCGAATCGCCTCGGCACCAGCGCTACGGAAAGCCTTATGATCGAGCTTTCCATTTGGCGTGAGTGGGAATTCTGGCAACGCCATATAAAGTCTGGGTACCATTTGTTCGGGAAGCAATTCTTTCAATTGTTCTGCCAGTTGAGCCAGAGGGAAATCGAGTTCGTCTAGTACAACATAGGCAATCAACTGCTTGCCTAAGGCGCCATCCTGGACAGCCACATGGGCATCCCGCACATGCGCCAGTTGCCGCAACGAGGCTGCGATTTCGCCCGTTTCGATACGAAACCCCAAAATTTTGACTTGCTGATCGATGCGTCCGTGAAAAACCATATGACCATCGCCTCGCCAGCTCACCAAGTCGCCACTGCGATAGATCCTGGCGCCGGCTTCTGCATTAAAGGGGTCGGAGCGGAAACTCTGTTGGTTCAAATCCGCACGCTGCCAGTAACCACAGGCAACGCCAGCGCCGCCTATCCACAACTCACCTTTGAAACCTGGCGGCAGTAGGCGCCCCTTCCGATCGACGATATAGCAACGAGTATTGCGGAGAGGAAGGCCGATAGTCAGCATGCTGGCAGGATCATCAGTGATGCGTTCTGCTGAGGCAATGATTGTCGCCTCTGTAGGCCCATAGCTATTGAACAGCGCTAACTCACTAGGCATGCGCGCCAACCATCCGCTTGCGGCATCTGGTCGCATGGCTTCGCCACCCACCACGCACAGACGCAAGAAGCTGCTCGCAATCGAGACTTGGTCATCGGAAAGCTCGTCGCAAAGCAAATGCCAATATGCTGTCGGCAAGGAAAGCGCAGAGATCTGCTGCGATTCGATCATTGCCCACAACTGCTCTGGCACCGGCGCGGCAGCACTGTCACGCAGATGCAGACTGCCCCCACACAAAAGGGACAAACAAAGCTCCTCGATGAAAATATCGAAACCCACACTAGCAAACTGAAGCACGCGTAGCGGCGCCTGCACGTTGTAGCGCTCGCGCACAGCATGCAGATAGCTCACAACATTTTCATGTGTTACTACGACACCCTTAGGCATGCCCGTCGAGCCCGACGTGTAGATCATGTAGGCAGGATCGCTGGAAAGGCAACCCGCGGCCGGCGGCAATACGTCTTCCTCAAACTTAGCAACGGGCTGATCGAGCAACACTATTCTGGCACCATGCCCGGCCAAATGTACCAAGTTATTCGCCGTTATCACCAGTTGCGGACTGGCATCCGCGAGCAGGAGTTGCAGCCGGGTTGATGGATAGGCGGTGTCAAGGGGCACATACACCGCGCCGACCTTTAACGTCGCCAAAAAAGTTACCACTAGTGCCACACTTCGCTCCAGTAGCACCGCAACACGGTCGCCCCTCACCACGCCGCTCGCATGTAGACGTGCCGCAAGCAAGCTAGCCTGGATTTCCAACTCTGAATAGCTTAACGTTACCTCGCCGGCTTGCACTGCCAACTCACCGGGAGCCCGCGCCACTTCTCGCGCAAAACATGCCCAGAGCGTTCTATCGGCAGGCGGAATGCAGGGAGTGGGATGCCACAGTTGCAGCTGCTCACGGTGCCTGGACGTCAATAAGTCGAAATGCTCCAGTGCACGTCCGGAAGCAGCGCTGGCCTGCAGCAGCAGGCCGCAGTAAACATCGGCCAAAGCTTCCACCTCAGCTTGGTCAAAGTAGCCAACATGGTAATCAATTTGCAACAAGGGAGCTGATGCATCTCCGTAGTCGCACACGGTAAACGTCAGGGGAGTCTGCTCAAATCCATTCTGCAGAAAATGCGTTGATGCTTGTAGCCCCAAATCGGCAAAGTCGAAATCAAGCTTCTGATAGTTAAAAATAACATCAAAAATTGCAACGCGTTGTTCACCATGCAACACGTCCCGCTCGGCGAACAAGCGGGAAAGAGGTACATTGGTATGTCGGTATATGCCACGCAACCGGCGCGCAATGTCGGCACATAAATCATCAAACGTCTGATCGAGCTGTCCGGAAAGTTTCGCGGGATAAACTTGCATCGCGAGCGATATCTGCTTTCGCTCTGCCGCCGTGCGTCTATTGTGGATGGGCACACCAACCGTCATCTCGTCATGACCGTAGAGCCCGCCTACGGCGGCAAAGAGCACACCAAGGAAGAACGGCAGCCCTCCGCCGAAAGAGCCGGATTCTTGACCCTTTTTGAACCACGAAGCCGAAAGCGAACGCTCAATACGGTGCGAGGTTCGTCCAACATCGCTACCGCCGCCCTCCGACAACTTAGGAACGAACAGCAAGGGTGGAAGTTCCGCCAGTTCGGCGCGCCAAAATGCCTCGGCACCATTGCGCGGCTGCGTCAATATCGGCGCCTCAAGTGGCGCCGAGCCTGGCCCCGTTTCGATCCCAGAAGCGCGGTCCGAATAAAGCGAAAAAATTTTCTGTTGTAAGTTGGTGTATCCCCAGCCATCAATCACGAGATGGTGTGCCACTGTAAAATACCAGTATCGCTGAGGCGACAAGCGAATCAAACCGACTCTCAACAGCGGACCTGTATCCAGTTTAAATACTTGAGCGAAGTGCGTGTCAAGCAGACCGCGTGCTTGCTGTTCAGAATCAGGGGAGAGCGAGACATCGAACAGCGTCAGTTCGACTGTATCAACTGTCTGACGCAACCATGCGCCATCCTCATTGAAATGAAGGCGTACATGCAGACCCGCACTGCCATTGATGCACTCTTGAGCACATTGCGTCAAGAGAGGAACATCCAACGCTTGGCAGAACTCGACATACCCCCCAATGTTGTACATTGGAACTTCAGGCTGACGGAGTTGATGAAAGATAATGTCCTGCTGAGCGGAGGACATGGAAAAAAGGGGAAGTATCGAGCTACTCATGAAGCCTTCACTATCAATTTATTTACCAGTCCGCAATGCGGACACCAAACAAAACCCCGTACATATCCAACAGCAAAAATAGAGCAATCGCTCCCATCGTCGCTCGATTGTTTGCACAGTCGAAAATAAAACATCGCCAAGCCAAGCATTCACTTGCATGACGATTTCCACTTCATGCGTGGATGCCATGCCAACTTCCCTTTCAGATCGCGCCGCGAGAGAACCGCTACGTTAATCTGATACCAAAACACATTGCTAACGAGAACACCCACCGCTCGTTGCTGATAATCCGTACACGGCCAATTAAACCGGTGTTGGGCTTGGGATTTGAAACTGATAGTTGTCATCACGAACGATTGCAGAGAGAGAGTTGCAGCTTGGACTATTAACAAGCAGCAACATTAGCTCATCGAATGAAAACAACCATGAAATTGCCAACAAATATCCCTTTCAGCAAGCACCAACCGCTGAAAATAAGCTCTACGCTTTGTTTCCCACAAGGAAATACAGACAATCAATTAAGTCAGTACGACTCAAAATGACAGTCTCGGTGACCAACTGTGCATAATATTAAAATACAAAATATCGAAATTTTCACCATTCCTATCAATGCACAACTTTCAATCCACAGAAACTCCTGAGTAGCCCCCTTAGGTTTGCAACATAGTATTTAAACAAAACAGCATTGTAAAGATTATTTTCTATTTTTCAACATGTACATATAAATAATTACTACCACCGTCCATTTCCTTGCATTTTACAATGCCATAAAATCTATCCAATAATCACGTTTTTAACAATAATTATTAAGAACAGCTTAAATACTGAATTGCATACTTGGCGCCCTCAGGAAGCAAGTGCAATACCTTTGCAGCAAAGTGCTGCCATGAAGAGAATCTACAAACATTTGACCACCCATCATAATTACCATGGGCGCACGACCTGACCTCCATTCGATCCATTGCCAAATGTCTTTGCCGTTCGGCCAACAACCTGATGCCGCCGCCCCCCCCCCAAAAAAACAAATAGCGCGGAGAATTCAAGCGAGAACAGAGCACCACCTACTTCGCAGCCCCGCACAGCCCGTGCCAGCACGGGTCGAACGAGAATGTCCGCGCGCCGTGGCGCAGCTGATCTGAATCCAAATGGCCGGCAAACTAGGACGCTAAAGCGGAAAGTGACATGGGAGCCAATGGAGAGCAAAAAATCTTCATTACTTGTCGCCTTGCCATTGTCGAAAAAGAGACTTCAGCAAGGCCAACGGCCGCGCAAAGCCTGTGTCGCGTCAAATACCACTTAACCGACTGGCCGGTCTAATCATCTGCATTCTTCTTAACTTGCGCGGCTTGGCGTGTGGCAACACCGATATGCCAGCCATGCCAAAGCAAAGGCCGACATCACCGGTTACATTGTCGGCTTCCACAACTGCAAGCGGACCTATTCAAAATAGGGAAATCTGCTGCAGCCCATTGTCGTGTTCGGAATTACCTGACTACGGCAGCGCACCCGAGGTGCTACGTGAATAGCCATTGCGTTTCCCATTAACAGACCTGATGCCCAAGAAAATGGCTCGCCCTCCAGAAAAATAAGCTGCCATGGATGCTGCATATCTAAAGATACATAACGACAGAATCCTGCAGGAGGCAGCATGCCACTTGTCGCTGATTCAGACCCCACGGATCAAGTACACCCGCCAATAAATTCCTGTGATTTCCAGCTTCCACAATCGGCGTACGGCTGTGGTACCAATCGTTAGCAGTGCTCGCTCTGCTAACGATTGGTACCTTGCATTACATCCGCTTCTGTTCGCCATAACTTCGCAATAATTTTCCATGGATTAGTTCGAAAACGAAAATCCTGAATATTTTTTAAACATATATAAACAAGCGGCCCTGGCAATTAGAGTTGATCACGGTCGTTGTTATTAATTAACGATAAATATTCCCAGGAAATACATTTCCCTCAATGTATTTTCAAAAAATCCGAACTTCGGTTACACTCCCGGACAATATTCATGCTGGCGTCGTCAGCCTGCCAACATGCAGACTTAAGGGTGATAGTGGATTCTTTTTTCAATACGTTCCGCAGTAAAAAGAAACTGGTCAGCGCATTTATTTTTTCGAGCTTAGCTGCTTTCGTCGAAGCGGGAGCACAACAAAAATCCAGGGATGAAAGTCAAGAACCAGCCCACCTGAAGGCGCTTCTAATTAAAAATACCTCGCCGGTCATTGATGGACTTCTGCTCGATGAGGCATGGAAAAGTGCGCCACTGTTCGAAAATTTTCATGAGTTTATGCCCGAGAGCGGTCGGCCTGTGCGACCACAGCTGCGCACTACCGTGCAGTTGCTGATCAATGAAGACGCCTTGATATTCGGCATACGCGCTTGGGATGATGCGCCAGGGAAGCAGCAAAGTTCGCTGGCGCGGCGTGACAAAGTAGGCACCGAACAAGACTTTATCGGCATCTGGCTCGATCCGACCGGCCATGGCCGCGCCGCCCAGTTCGTCCGCGTAAATATCGCCGGCGTGATGAGCGACGGCATCTACCGTGCCGACGAGGACGAGACCGACCTTGGTCCCGATTTTCCTATCGACGCAGCAGTCCAGCGTCTTGCCGACGGCTACAGCATGGAGGTCCGCTGGCCATTGTCGAATCTGCGCTTCCCATACGCCGATGGCAAAACGTGGCGCGCCATGATCGAGCGTAGCGTGCCTCACGCCGGTGCCCTGCTGCTGACCAGTACCCCGCTTACTATCGATGCCTTAAGCCATATCGCCGTGTTGCAGGAGATCAGCGGCATGGAAGGCACAGTACTAGCGGTACGCGACCGCAGTTTTCTGGAAATAAAACCTGAGTTGACCATGCGCTCGACGCGCGACGCTGATAAGCAGGGCCAGCGCCACGCCAACCGGACCAGCTTAGGACTGGAGATTAATGCCAGGCCTCGCGCCGACTGGGTCTTCAACGGCACCCTGAATCCCGATTACTCACAGGTGGAAATCGATGAGCCAACTTCCAACGGAGCCAGCCGCATCGCACTCAGCCTTCCAGAGAAACGAGGATTTTTTCTGGAAAGCTCCGACGTACTCGGACTGCCTTTGGCCGCATTCTATTCACGCACGGTAGTCGATCCGGAATGGGGTCTGCGAGCGACTTGGCGTGCCGCCAAGGCTGATGCGACCGCGATGAGCCTACGAGATCGGGAAGGTGGAGTCATCCAGCGCGGTGGCGCCTACGAAACCTCCGAATTTGACCAGACGTCACGCACTCTTGCCAGCCTGGTGCGCGCGCGCTGGCACGGCGATGGCGCACTGCTGGGTGCCTTTGTCTCCCAGCGCGACTATGGTCTCGCTGGCTCAAACCATGTGACCGGTTTCGACGGACAGTGGCGCGGCGATGGCCAGCAGGCTGCGTGGTTGCTAATGCATTCAAAAACCAACGTTGGTTTCGTCGAACAAGCATCTCAGGCCCCGGTCCGCGCGCCAACCCGCAGCGGCACCTACCTTTCAGCCAAATTCAACCATATTAATGAGACTTGGTGGAACGACTTCCTCCTTGAGGCAAGCAGCCCCGGCTTCATTAACGATAACGGCTTCGTACCACAAACCGGTGTCGTCACGACCAAGATCAACGTCAATCGCCGTCTCGGACAGCATCGACTTGAACTGGAGTCAGTGTCGCTCGATTTATACGAGGTGGAAGCACACCTTGGCCTGCACGAGATTCGCACGCTACCAGATCCCACGCTAGGCCAACAGGTAAACCAAATTATCGAACGCAAGGTACAACCAGGGATCTCGCTACGCGCATCGCGCCAGACTGACTTCTGGGCAAATCTTGGCTTCGACCAGCAGCGTGCGCATCGAGAGGGACAGCTTCACAACACGCCGGCTGTGCACTTTGGATTCGGATCATCTCCGTTGCCATGGCTATCCAAGCTCAATGCCGAGGTGACGCTTGGCCGTCAGCTCGATGTTGACGCCGACCGCGTGGGCCGTGGCGGCAACGCTACTGCCGAAATGGGCTTGCGTTTTTCACTGCCACGTGGATGGGCGGTAGAACTTGAGCCGCGCTGGAACCGTGCCTGGGTCCAGGGAACGCTCGGACGGCCTGCATTCGTCGACAACAGTTGGCGCTGGCTCGGCATGCTGCATTTCACATCCACTGACTCACTGCGGCTTCTGGCTCAAAACACGGCAGCGGCGCGCAGCGACGACGGAGTTTCGGGCTTGGAGTCTTGGGCGGAGAGGCAAGTACACCGCTCACTGCTATACCGTCACCTCTGGCGCCACGGAAGGTCGCTGTCGGTTGGCTATTCGCATGACAGGACTCGCGAACCGACTAAGACCAATAAATCATTGACTTTGAAATTTCAATGGGAAGTTTAATGCAGAGCCACATGGAGCGGTTTCAAACCACAAGCGCAACACCAGGTTCATTAACAGTATTGATGAGGTGTTGCAGTAACGTGATCGTATTCACGCATGCGTATGTAGCAAGGCCACGTTTGTCATGAGCGATTGAAACCGCGCAGAAATGGCATAGCCATCTGGACAAAAAAATAGCCCACTCGAAAGTGGGCTATCTTTTTCATCTGGAGGCGAGGACGGGAATCGAACCCGTCTAAACGGCTTTGCAGGCCGCTGCATAACCTCTTTGCTACCTCGCCAGAGGAACTGCTTGGATGGGCCTTGCGGCACACCTTGAAAACTGGAGCGGGAGAAGAGTCTCGAACTCTCGACCTCAACCTTG
This sequence comes from Janthinobacterium sp. GMG1, assembly GCF_034427795.1. NCBI lineage: Bacteria > Pseudomonadati > Pseudomonadota > Betaproteobacteria > Burkholderiales > Oxalobacteraceae > Janthinobacterium > Janthinobacterium sp. GMG1. The sequence continues at coordinate 360,973 of NZ_JAXQNT010000007.1, read as the reverse complement.
GCAAGGTTGCGCTCTACCAACTGAGCTACTCCCGCATTGGAGCTTGGTTACCGCCTAATCGCGCCGACTACTGCGGCGGATAAAAAAAGGAAGCCAGCTTAGCTTCCCTTTAGAATTCTGGAGCGGGAGAAGAGTCTCGAACTCTCGACCTCAACCTTGGCAAGGTTGCGCTCTACCAACTGAGCTACTCCCGCATTGGAGCTTCTATTTTCTGCTACTGCATCTTGCTTTACTGCTTCAGCTTTCACTGGAGCGGGAGAAGAGTCTCGAACTCTCGACCTCAACCTTGGCAAGGTTGCGCTCTACCAACTGAGCTACTCCCGCATACGAACCGCTATTTTACTGCCTTTTGCTACCGTTTACCAGTGCTGCTTTACTGCTGATCCAGTATTCACTGGAGCGGGAGAAGAGTCTCGAACTCTCGACCTCAACCTTGGCAAGGTTGCGCTCTACCAACTGAGCTACTCCCGCAGTGGACAACATTGTATCAGAAGCTCTACTACATCGCCAGTACTACTTTTTACTGCATTCGCTGTTTTTACCTATGACACGATCCAGAAAACTGGAGCGGGAGAAGAGTCTCGAACTCTCGACCTCAACCTTGGCAAGGTTGCGCTCTACCAACTGAGCTACTCCCGCGTCATCAACAACAGGCCAGCATTATAGAGGGATTACAGGGGCTGTCAACGGGCAATATCTGGTGTTTTGCAAAATATTCCGCATAAAGCAGCCGCCTGCTTATTCTTAGTGCAAATTCCCCGCTTTTTCCTTGATCAAGGGCCATGCCAGGCGCAAGTAATAGAACATCGACCACACCGTCAGCACGCAGGCGATCCACAGCAGCTTTTCGCCCCACACGTGGGTATCGATCGCACCGAAGATCACTTCGTGGTACAGCAGCAGGGGAATGGCCGTCATTTGCGCGGCCGTCTTGATCTTGCCGATCGAGCTGACGGCCACCGATTTCGAAGCGCCGATCTGCGCCATCCATTCGCGCAAGGCGGAAATCGTGATTTCACGGCCGATGATGATGAAGGCCAGCACTGCATTGACACGGTCCAGCTGCACCAGCACCAGCAAGGCGCCCGCCACCATCAGCTTGTCGGCTACCGGGTCGAGGAAGGCGCCAAAGGCCGAGGTCTGGTTCCAGCGCCGCGCGAGGAAGCCGTCGAACCAGTCGGTCACGGCGGCAACAATGAAGACCAGCGTGGCAACCAGGTTCTGGTCGCCATGCAGCAGCATCGACGGCGGCAAATAAAACACGCCGACGACGAGCGGTATCAGGGCCACGCGCAGCCAGGTCAAAAGGATGGGAATATTAAAAGGCATAAGGGTGCAATCGGCCGACGGGTAAATTGAATATGAGAAAGCGTGAAGCAAGCGCCACTAGTCTACATGGCCACGGGATATTAGCCTAGTCCGGTTGCCGCAGCACCGGACCAGGCCATCCATCCATCAATGCAACTGCTTGTAGATTTCTTCCGCCAGTTGCGTGGAAATCCCCTCCACCGACATCAAATCCTCGACACTGGCATCGACCACGCCGCGCAAGCCGCCAAAGCGCGACAACAGTTTCTGGCGGCGCTTGGCGCCGATGCCTTCGATTTCTTCCAGGCGCGAGGTCTGGCGCGTCTTGGCCCGCTTGGCGCGCATGCCGGTAATCGCGAAGCGGTGCGCTTCGTCGCGAATCTGCGCGATCAGCATCAGGGCCGCAGACTCCTTGCCCAGTTCCTGCGCCGCGCGGCCATCGACGAACAGCAGGGTTTCCAGGCCCACCTTGCGCCCTTCCCCCTTGGCCACGCCGACGATCAGGCTGATATCGAGTCCCAGCTCGGCGAACACCTGGCGTGCCATTTCGATCTGCCCCTTGCCGCCGTCGATCAAGACCACGTCGGGCATCACGCCATCGCCATTCGCCACTTTCTCGTAGCGGCGCATGAGGACCTGGCGCATGGCCGCGTAATCGTCGCCGGGCGTGATGTCGTTGATGTTGTAGCGCCGGTATTCGCCGTTCTGCATGGCGTGGTGGTGGAACACCACGCACGACGCCTGCGTCGCCTCGCCTTGCGTGTGGCTGATGTCGAAACACTCCACGCGCAGGCTGTCGAGGTCGCCCAAATCCAGGCGCAGCGCTTCGGCCAGCGCGCGCGTGCGCGACTGCTGCGAACCCTGCTCGGACAACAATCGTGCCAGCGAAATCTCGGCGCCCTTTTGCGCCATCTCAAGCCACTGGCGGCGTTGCCCCTGCGGCTGGAAGATCAGGTTGATGCGGTGGCCGCACTGCTCCATCAGCGCCACCATCAGGGCTGGCTGGTCGAATTCGATATTCAGGATCAGGGTGCCGGGAATGAATTTTTCCGTGTAGTGCTGGGCCAGGAAGGCGGCCAGCACTTCCACCTCGATGGCTTCCTCGGCAATCGCCGCCGCATCGCTGAGCTGGCTGGGGAAGTAGGCGCGGTCGCCCAGGTGGCGTCCGCCGCGCACCATGGCCAGGTTGACGCAGGCGCGTCCGCCCTGCACCAGCACGGCGAGGATGTCCACGTCGGCGTCGCCCGTCGTTTCCATGCTTTGCTGGTGCAGCACGCGCGACAGCGAAGCGATCTGGTTGCGCACCACCACGGCCTGCTCGAACTTCAGCTCGGCGGCAAACGCGTGCATCTTCTTTTCCAGGTCCGCCATCACTTCGCTCTGGCGCCCGCGCAGGAAGCGCGCCGCGTTTTCCACGTCATTCTTGTAATCTTCCTTGCTGATCAGATCCACGCACGGCGCACTGCAGCGGCCGATCTGGTGCAGCAGGCAGGGCCGCGTGCGGTTGGCGTACACGCTGTCCTCGCAGGTGCGGATGAGAAAAACCTTTTGCAGTATCTGCATCGACTCCTTGACGGCCCAGGAACTGGGGAACGGCCCGAAATACTGGTTTTTCTTGTCCACCGCGCCCCGGTAATACACCATGCGCGGCGCATCGCCATTGGTGATTTTCAGATACGGATACGACTTGTCGTCACGGAACAGGATGTTGTAGCGCGGTTGCAGTGCCTTGATCAGGTTGTTTTCCAGAATCAAGGCTTCCGCCTCGCTGTGCGTGACGGTGGTTTCCAGGCGCGCGATGCGCTCGACCATCATGGCGATGCGGGGGCTGGCCAGGTTTTTCTGGAAATAGCTGGACACGCGCTTTTTCAGGTCGCGCGCCTTGCCGACGTACAACACCTTGTCGGCGGCGTCGAAATAGCGGTACACGCCGGGCAAGTTCGGCAGCTTGGCGACCGTGGCCAGCACTTGCGCGCGGGGGTCGGGCGGCGTTTCCGCCAAGGAAGGTTCTGGGCTTGCTTCGGTCATTGCTGGCTCATTGCGCACTTATCGTTACACTGCTTGCTCTACGATCACGAACGCGACCGCATATTCTTCTTCATCGCTGATGGTCACTTGCGCGCTCAGGCGGTGCTTTTCCATGAACTCGGCCAGCACGCCACTGCAGACGATCATCGGCTTGCCGCTGGGGTGATTCAGCATCTGCGCGGCGGGCCAGGTCATCGGCATGCGCAAGCCCAGGCCGATGGCCTTGGAAAACGCTTCTTTGGCCGCGAAGCGCGTGGCAAGGAAGCGTACGCCGCGCACGGCGTTCTTGGCGCTGCGGGCGCGGAATTTTTCCAGCTCCTGCGGCCCCAGTATCTTTTTCGCGAAACGCTCGCCATGGCGCGCCAGGGCCGCCTCGATGCGGGGAATCTTGCAGATATCGGTGCCGATGCCGTAAATCATGCTGCCTCCTTGGTCCCGCGTTTATGCCTTGCCAGCGAGACGCGTGGCCACCATGATGGCCTTCATTTCGCGCACGGCGTTTTCCCAGCCGACAAACACGGCATGCGCAACGATGGCGTGGCCGATGTTCAGTTCAGCAATATCGGGAATGGCAGCGATGGCCTGCACGTTGGTGTAATGCAAGCCGTGGCCCGCGTTGACCTTCAAGCCGCGCCCCACGCCGAACAGCACGCCCGCCTTGATGCGCTCCAGCTCCGCCAATTGCTCGGCGCCCTCGGTGTCCGCGTAGCGCCCCGTGTGCAGTTCGATCACGGGCGCGCCAAGCTCGGCGGCAGCGGCGATCTGCTGTTCGTCTGCATCGATGAACAAGCTCACGCGAATGCCCTCGCCTTGCAATTGTTGCACGGCCGCCTGCACTTCCTTGAAGTAGCGCACCACATCCAGCCCCCCTTCGGTCGTCACTTCCGTGCGCTTTTCCGGCACCAGGCACACGTCCGCCGGCTTGATGCGGCAGGCAAAATCGATCATCTCGGCCGTCACGGCCGCCTCCAGGTTCATGCGCGTCAGTAATTGCGGTGCAATGGCGATGACATCCGCATCCTTGATGTGGCGGCGGTCTTCGCGCAAATGCAGGGTGATGGCATCGGCGCCCGCCTGTTCTGCCAGCAGGGCCGCACGGATCGGGTCCGGATACGCGGTGCCGCGCGCATTGCGCAAGGTAGCCACGTGGTCGATATTGACGCCCAGGTCGATGACGGGGCCGGAAGGCTGCAAAAAGCTCATAGTGATGGTATCCGTAAAGTGCTGTCGTGCGGCAAACCGCCGCTACAGCTGCATTAAATCGATCAGTATCTGGCGCGTATTCAAGGTGGCGCCGCCCAGTTGATGGGCCAGCAAAAAGCGCATCAGCAGCTTGCTTTGCGCCTGCGTGGCCACGTCAAGATAATCTTCGCGCTCCATGTCGAGCAGGGTCTTGCCCGTGATCTTCGGCCAGGCATCGCTGGCGCGCGCCGGGCGCGGCCCCCGTTCCGGGTCGACCACGTACACCTGCCCCGCTTCGACGGCCTGGCGCGTGCCCGTGCAGCGCGTCAGGTCGGCCGCCACGCCCGTTTCCTTGAGCAGGGCGCGCTCGAACTTGCGCAGCACGATGGGCGGCGGCTCATTGTGCGCCAGTTGATTCAAGGTGGCAACGTAGTGGTCGAACAGGACGGGATGCGGATCGTCGCGCGCCAGCAGTTTCACCAGCAATTCGTTCAAATAAAAGCCGCACAGCAAGGCGGTCTTTTCCAGCGGCAACATGCCCCCCACCCATTCGGCGCCGGTGAGGATGCGCAGCTCGGACTTGCCCGTCCAGCCCGCCTGCAGGGGCTGGAACGTCTGCAGCACGCCGCGCAACTGCGAGTGGGGCCGCTTGGCGCCCTTGGCGACGAGCGCGATACGGCCGTACTCGCGCGTAAACACGTCGACGATGAGGCTGGTTTCTTTATGCGGATAGCTGTGCAGCACGAAGGCTGGCTGGCCCGTGATGCGGCCGTCGCGCGTGGGCGGACGGCTGCGCCGGGGCGCTGTGGGAGGTGCGGCCGGCGGCGCGATGGCCACCGGCGTAAGGATCGGCGCAGGTGCAGCAGATGAGGCTGGCGCAGGATGGTGCAGCGCTGGCGTGGTGGTGCTCATGCGTGTGGCGTCGCCCCCGGGTTGCGGATTACTCGTAGCCGTAGGCGCGCAAGCCCGCCTCGTTGTCGGCCCAGCCCGACTTGACCTTGACCCAGATTTCCAGGTACACGGGGCCGCCGAACAGCTTTTCCATGTCCAGGCGGGCCTGGGTGGAAACTTCCTTCAGGCGCGCGCCCTTGTTGCCGATGATCATGGACTTGTGCGTATCGCGCTCGACCAGGATGGCGGCAAACACGCGGCGCAGATCGCCCTCCTGCTCGAATTTCTCGATCAGCACGGTGCTCGTGTACGGCAGTTCGTCGCCGACGAAGCGGAACAGTTTTTCACGCACGATTTCCGAGGCGAGGAATTTCTCGCTGCGGTCGGTGATGTCGTCCGGTCCAAAGATGGGCTGGTTTTCCGGCAGGAAGCGCTTGATTTCGTTCTGCAAGCCTTCCAACTGGAAATGCAGCTTGGCGGACACGGGCACGATGGCGGCGAAGTCGCGCATGGCGGCGATCTTTTGCGCAAACGGCAACAATACAGCCTTATCCTTGACGCGGTCAGACTTATTGATGACGAGGATGCACGGAACCTCCTTCGGCAGCAGGTCCATCACTTGCTGGTCGGCCGGGCCGAACGTGCCCGCCTCGATCACGTACAAAATCACGTCCGAGGAAATCAGGGTGTTCGTGACGGTCTTGTTCAGCGTCTTGTTCAGCGCGTTCGAGTGGCGTGTCTGGAAGCCAGGCGTGTCAACGTAGATGAATTGCGCGTCCGGCACCGTCTGGATGCCCGTGATGCGGTGGCGCGTGGTTTGCGCCTTGCGCGAAGTGATGCTGACCTTCGCGCCGATCAGCACGTTCATCAGGGTCGATTTGCCCACGTTCGGGCGGCCCACGATGGCGATATAGCCGCAGCGGAAGTTGTCGGGCATTTTGGTGGCTGTCATGCTAGTGTCGATTCTGTTTAGTGTGAGCGGCGATCGCCGGGGCTGCAGGAGCTTGCGCGTCGTCGCTCTGGATGGTGGCAATGCCGGCCAGCTTGAGCTGGGCGGCGCGCGGTTTCGGCTTGCGGCTGGCGGCAGGCGACTTCAACAACGCCTGCTCGGCCACGTCCAGCGCCAGTTTGGCGGCGGCTTGCTCACCGGCGCGGCGGCTTCCGCCACGACCGTAGACCTGGATATTCAATTTTGGCACCAGGCATTCGATCTCGAATTCCTGGCTGTGGGCGGCGCCGTGGGTGGCCACCACATTGTACTGTGGCAGCGAAATTTTCTTGCTTTGCAAAAACTCCTGCAGCAGGGTCTTGGCATCCTTGCCCAGGGTTTGCGGATCGACCGAATCGAGGATGGGGATGTAGAAGGCGCGGATCACTGTGCTGGCGGCGTCAAAGCCCGTGTCGAGGAAAATCGCCCCCAGCAAGGCTTCCAGGGTGTCGGCAAGGATTGACGGACGGCGGAAACCGCCCGATTTGAGTTCGCCTTCGCCCAGGCGCAAAAATTGCGACAGTTCCAGCTTTTGCGCGATTTCATACAGCGACTGCTGTTTCACCAGATTCGCGCGCAGGCGCGACAGGTCGCCCTCGTCGATGGACTTGAAGCGTTCGTACAGGATGGAAGCGACCACGCAGTTGAGGATGGAGTCGCCGAGAAATTCCAGCCGCTCGTTATGCAAACTGCTGTGGCTACGATGCGTCAAGGCTTGCTGCAACAGGCCAGCATCCTGGAACGTATAGCCTAAACGGGTTTGCAATAACTGAAGATTCATTGTTGTTTCTGTGTCATCTGAGTAATTCGGCTGGCCGCCGCGCGGGGAATCGGCGCGGCAGCCATAGGGGCGGCTTAGTGTATGCCGCCCACTCTTTTCGGATTGCTGAAGTTCATCCACACCAGGAATGCCTTGCCGACGATGTTCTCGTTCGGCACGAAGCCCCAGTAGCGGCTGTCCGCACTATTGTCGCGGTTGTCGCCCATCATGAAGTAATTGCCTTGTGGCACTACACACGTAAAACCATCTTCGTTGTAGTCGCACGCATCCTTGTGCGGGAAATCCTTCACTTCGCGCAAGTTCAACGTAGGAGCTGGCTCGTCGTTGAGGATGCGGTGGCTCACGCCCGTCAGGTTTTCTTCCAGCTGCTTGTGGTAAACAGTGCTTTCATCATCCAGATAGTCGTCGAGCGCGGTATAGGCGACTTCCTTGCCGTTGACCGTCAAGCGCTTGTTTTCATAGGTGATTTTATCACCGGGCACACCGATCACGCGCTTGATATAGTCTTGCGACATATCTTTCGGGTACTTGAACACCATCACGTCGCCGCGCTGCGGATCGTTGACTTCAATGATGCGCTTGTTGACGATAGGCAGACGAATGCCATAGGTAAACTTGTTGACCAGGATCAGATCGCCCACCAGCAAGGTCGGCACCATCGAGCTCGACGGGATCTTGAATGGCTCATACAGGAACGAGCGCAGGCAGAACACGAGGGCGATGACGGGGAAGAAGCTGCCCGAATACTCGACCCAGGTCGGCTGGCGCAACAGGGCCGCTTCGATGGTCGCGCGGCTGCCGCCCGCATCGGACTTGATGCCTTCTGCGGCCAGCTTGGACTGGCGCGCATCGAATTCAGCCAGGGCGCGGTCGGCCGCCTTGCGGCGCTGCTTGGACAGATAAAACACATCCAGGCACCAGACCAGGCCTGTCAATACCATCAGCACGAACAGGATTAAAGCGAAATTTCCTAAAATCACTTGCAGGTTCATGTATTAACCGTCCACTTGTAAAATTGCCAGGAATGCTTCTTGCGGGATCTCCACGGAACCCACTTGCTTCATGCGTTTCTTACCCGCTTTTTGTTTCTCCAGCAATTTTTTCTTGCGGCTGATGTCGCCGCCATAGCACTTGGCCAGCACGTTCTTGCGCAAGGCTTTCACGTTCTCGCGCGAAATGATGTTCGCGCCGATGGTCGCCTGGATGGCCACGTCGAACATCTGGCGCGGGATCAGTTCGCGCATCTTGGCAGCCACCTGGCGGCCACGGTACTGGCTGTTCGAACGGTGGACGATAATCGCCAGCGCATCGACTTTTTCGCTGTTGATCAGCATGTCGACCTTGACCACGTCGGCCGCGCGGTATTCCTTGAACTCGTAATCCATCGAGGCATAGCCGCGCGACGTCGATTTCAGACGGTCGAAGAAGTCCAGCACGATCTCGGCCATCGGCATTTCATACACAAGCTTGACCTGGCGGCCGTGGTAGCTCATGTCCATCTGGATGCCGCGCTTGCCGATACACAAGGTAATCACGGAACCAACGTATTCCTGCGGCATGTACAGATTGACCGTAACGATAGGCTCGCGCACTTCCTCGATGCGCGACGGATCGGGCATCTTCGACGGATTGTCAACGTTGATCATGGTGCCGTCGCGCTGGATCACTTCGTACACGACCGTTGGCGCCGTCGTAATCAGGTCCATGTCGAATTCGCGCTCGAGGCGTTCCTGCACGATTTCCATGTGCAGCAAGCCCAGGAAACCGCAGCGGAAGCCGAAGCCCAGCGCCTGCGACACTTCCGGCTCGTACATCAGGGCCGCATCGTTCAGTTTCAGTTTTTCCAGCGAGTCGCGCAGCGCATCATACTGGTTCGCTTCCACAGGGAACAGGCCGGCGAACACTTGCGGCTGCACTTCCTTGAAGCCAGGCAATGGCGCGGCAGCAGGACGGCTGACCAGGGTGACGGTGTCGCCCACTTTCGCCGCTTTCAATTCCTTGATGCCAGCGATGATGAAACCCACCTGGCCTGCCGACAATTGCGGCAAGGATTGCGAACGTGGAGAGAACACGCCGATGTCTTCCACCAGCTGCACCGAATCGGTGGCCATCAGGCGGATCTTGTCTTTCGGTTTCAGGGTACCGTTGACCACGCGCACCAGCATGACCACGCCCACATAGGCGTCATACCAGGAGTCGACGATCAGCGCCTGCAGCGGCGCATCGGGATCGCCCTTCGGCGGCGGTACCTTGACGATCAGTTGCTCGAGCACGTCCAGCACGCCGAAGCCCGTCTTGGCCGAGCAATGCACGGCGTCGGCCGCGTCGATGCCGATCACGTCTTCGATCTCGGCAATGGCGTTCGGCGGATCCGCGTTCGGCAAGTCGATCTTGTTCAGGACGGGCACCACTTCCACGCCCAGGTCCAACGCCGTGTAGCAGTTGGCGACCGTCTGCGCTTCCACGCCTTGCGACGCGTCCACCACCAGCAGCGCGCCTTCGCACGCCGACAGCGAGCGCGACACTTCATAGCTGAAGTCGACGTGGCCTGGCGTATCGATCAGGTTCAGATTGTAGATCTGGCCATCGCGGGCCTTGTAGTGCAGGGCCGCCGTTTGCGCCTTGATGGTAATGCCGCGCTCGCGCTCCAGATCCATCGAATCGAGCACCTGCGCCTCCATCTCGCGGTCGGACAAGCCGCCGCACAATTGAATGATGCGGTCAGCCAGGGTCGATTTACCGTGGTCAATATGGGCGATGATGGAGAAATTGCGTATGTTGTTCATTAACTAATATAAGTGCGAAGTTGACGACACTGCTTTAACAGGAATCAGGGGGATCATGTCCGGGCCAAACAGGGCCAAAACCAGGCGCCCCACTCATGATGAAAAAAGCGCTCCGAGCAGGACATCTGCATGCCCAGGCGAGCGCTTTTGAAGCGACAGAAGCTGCTGCCTCGGACAGTAGCTTTTTCGACCTCCCCATTTTACCGGATTTCAGAGTAGAAAGCCCGTCTTATGAGGCCGGCACCGGGCCAAGCTGACATTTTCAGCTGTTTTCAGCACCAGAATGGTGCAATGCAGCGTCAATATTGATATTTAAACTACATCAGGCAGCGTCGTACCGCAGCTTCATCAAGGAAATAATGGCATAGCTCGGGCTGCGCCAGGTCGCCAAACAGCACCGGCACCAGCTCATCGAAACGCGCCAGCAGCGCGGCGTCGGGCGACGTATCGATATCGATCACGTCCACCGTGAACGGTGTTCCGGGCGGCTGCAGCAGGAGCAAGGCATCGAGCATATCCTGGCATAAATGGCAATAACTGCGGGAATAGAGGGTGAAGTGCATGAAGAAAAGGGAAAGGCATCCCGGCTGGAGCCGGGATGCAGGTGAATCAGAGACTTACTTGGCCGATGGACGCAGCGAAACGAATTGCGCCACGTCGCCACGGCGTACCAGCACGGCCGACGTCTTCTTCGGATCGAGCTTGGCCACCAGGACATTGAACTGCTTGGCATCTTTCACGGCAACGTTGTTCAACTGCAAGATCACATCGCCAGGCTGCAGGCCGGCGAGGGCCGCCACGCCATCGGCATCGTCGACCAGCACGCCCGCGTCGATCTTCAATTCCTGTTTCTTCGCGGCCGGCACGTCGCTGACCTTCAGCCCCAGCGCATTGACGGCTTGCGCTTCCGGCTCCTTGACGCCCTTCTTCGCCGTTTTCTCGCTTTCGAGCTCGACGACGGTGACGGGAACATCCTGTTGCGCGCCCTTGCGCCAGACGGTGATCGTGGATTTGCCATTGACGGCGGCGCCACCTACCAGGCGCGGCAAGTCGGACGAACGCTCGATCTGGGCGCCGTTGAATTTCAGGATGATGTCGCCCGCCTTGATGCCCGCCTTGTCGGCCGGACCGCCCGGCTCCACCATCGACACTTGCGCGCCCTTGGCGTTTGGCAAGCCCAGCGATTCCGCCACGTCCTTGCTCACTTCGCCGATCTGCACGCCGATGCGTCCGCGCACGACTTTACCTGTCTTTTTCAGCTGCTCGCCCACGCGCATGGCTTCATCGATGGGCACGGCAAACGAAATGCCATTGTAGGCGCCGGACAGGGTGGCGATCTGCGAATTGATGCCAATCACCTCGCCGCGCATATTGATCAAGGGACCACCGGAGTTGCCGGGATTGACGGCCACGTCGCTCTGGATCAGGGGCAAGTAGTCGCCCGTGTCGCGCGACTTGGCGGAAATGATGCCGGCCGTCACCGTGTTTTCCAGGTTGAACGGCGAGCCGATGGCGATCACCCACTCGCCCACGCGGATCTTGTTCGAGTCGCCGATGGTCAGGCGCGGCAGGTTGGCGCCCTCGATTTTCAGCAGGGCCACGTCGGTGCGCGCATCGGCGCCGATCACCTTGGCCTTGAATTCGCGCTTGTCCGTCAGGGTCACATACACCTCGTCGGCGCCGTCGACCACGTGGGCATTGCTCAGCACGTAGCCGTCCGCCGAAATAATGAAGCCGGAACCAACGCCGCGCTGTACTTCCTGCTCCTGCGGCACGGCGCGGCGGCCGCCGCGCGGCGCCTGCTGGCGCGGCGTCGGCATGGCGCCGCCAAAGAAGCGGCGCAGGAATTCCTGCATTTCCTGCTCGTCCTGTCCGCCCACGCCAGCCCCGGTGCCACCCATCTTCAGGCGCTCGGTGGTACGGATATTCACGACGGCCGGACCGACGGCATCGACCAGGTCCGAGAAATCAGGCAGTTTGATGGCAGGCACGGCGGCCTGCGCTTGTGGCGCCAGGCCCAGCATGGTGGGAGCAAGGAAGACGCCAGCCGTACCGAACAATAAAGCGGAAAGCGTCTTCACTGAAAACGACTTGCTGGCGGCACACATGTTTTTTTTCATGGAAAGGATCTTTTCGAGTTTATAAACGGATCAAAACGCGGATCAGGCGATTGCCTGCGCGCATGATTGGCCGTCATGACGGAATCCAGGGGCACACCCACCTGACAGCGCGCATGGCAGCAACAATATATCGCAAAAGCAAGATATTACCTGCGCACAGTGTCAATCGTAGCGAAGGCCAGTGTCAAGGGGGCGGCGGGAACGTTAAGCCTGGCATAAGATGGAAAACGCGACAGCTAAGTAATCCTCAGGAAATTATTGTGAATTTATGACAAACAGAACCGGATGCTATGCAAGGCGCCCGCTGCTAGCAGTGCGAGCACTGCTAGCAGCGGGCAACGCCGCAGAGCGCCGGTTATGGAAGTCAGAAATCACAATAATTTATTGGGGGTTACTTAGCGCTGCGCCAGCGGCTCGGCCACGCCCGGCGGCACGAGGGGCGGCAACGGCTCCACATGAGCTGCCCCTTCGGGCGCCGCCTCCGCGGCCAGGCGGCTGGCCAGGCGCGCGTCGAACTGGGCGCTCAGTGCATGGTCGTACTGCTCCGAGCGCAGCACGTCGCCGATGTGGCGATAGGCATCCCAGGCTTGCCTTCCCGATGGCGTATCGAGGGCGGCAAAAGCCAGTTCGAGTTCGCTCGCCGCCAGCTCGCCATCGGCCAGCGCGGAAATAGTCTCGTGCAATCGTGTATGCGTGTCCATGATGGGCCCTGCCATTTCAAGAAGATCGGTGCGAAAACCGGACGCAGCCATGCCAACTCCATACTCCCCAGATTACCAGCGCTTGTCAATCGGCATGTCCAACAACGGTTTCAATTTCTCCGCAATCACTTCGCGCGCGCGAAAAATCCGGCTGCGCACGGTGCCGATGGGGCACGCCATGATCTCCGATATTTCTTCATAGCTCAGCCCCTCGATCTCGCGCAGCACGATGGCCGTGCGCAACTCGATGGGCAGCACATCCATGGCCGCATTGACGGTGGCTGCAATCTGCTTGCTGGCCAGCACCGATTCGGGTGTATTGTTGTCTCGCAACTTATTGCCGTCATCGAAAGACTCCGCCTGCTCGGCGTCGGCATCGCTGGACGTGGCGGCGCGGCGCCCTTGCGTGACGAGATAATTCTTGGCCGTATTGATGCCGATGCGATACAACCAGGTATAAAAGGCGGCCTCGCCGCGAAAATGGCGCAGCGCCCGGTATGCCTTGATAAAGGTTTCCTGCACCACATCTTCGGCCTCCGCCGGGTCATGCACCAGGCGCGACACCAGGCGCATCAAGCGGCGCTGATATTTCGATACCAGCACATCGAATGCCCGTTTGTCGCCAGCCTGCACCCGCTCGACCAGTAACTGATCATACTCGCGCTCTGTCCTCACGCCCAATGTCCCTGTAGTCATGCAGCGTGGGCGCCTGTATGGATATAGAGTTGGCCCGCTGCAAGAAGTTCAGTGTTCGCCCCACTTTTATTCTTCCCTGTTCCGCGCCGCGATAGCCCGGCACGCCACGGCCAGCGGGCGGAAGGCGGTGCAGCTGCCGCCGCGCTGCGCCAGCAGCTGCGTGCGCCGTCCGGCGCCATCCGCCAGGCACAGCACCAGCAGCGACGGCCACAAGGTCGAGCCCGGCAACAGGCGCAGCCCCGCCCCAGCCGGCGCCACCACCGTGGCGGCACCGGCTTCCGGCACTTCGCCATGCTCCAGATATACCGCCAGCCGCAACTGCCCAACCGGCGAAATATCAAGCGCCTGCGGCTTTCTGCGCCGGCGCAGAAAAGCCAGTAAAAACACGCCGCCAGCCGCACTCAGCAAGGCACCAGGCAAGCCCAATGCATAGTCGCCCACCAGCTGGCCGGGCGCGGGCAGACTGCGCCAGACGCCACTCAAGGGCCAGGCGGCCAGCACCGCGCACAGCCCCAGCACCGCTTGCAACAGGCGCAAACAGACAGGCGTGCGAATGACAGCCGCTACCGCGATCGACATACTTCATGGGGAAAAAAGGCGCGCCGGCACCATGCCGGGCAAATTCAGCCGCCAACGAACGTTGGCGGCGAATCAGCGCTCACTACGATTTGACCGTAGCGAGCGCTTGAAAGTTCCTGCTTATTTCGCTTTACCGAAAATCAGCGTGCCATTCGTTCCGCCGAAGCCGAACGAATTCTTCACTGCATAATCGATCTTCATATCACGCGCCGTGTTGGCACAGAAATCGAGATCGCACGCCGGATCCTGGTTGAAGATGTTGATGGTCGGAGGCGACACCTGATGGTGCAATGCCAGGACCGTAAACACCGCTTCCAGACCGCCCGCGCCGCCCAGCAAATGGCCCGTCATCGACTTGGTCGAGTTGACGACCAGATTCTTGGCGTGATCACCGAAGGTGCGCTTGATGCCCATCACTTCCGCCACGTCGCCTTGCGGGGTCGACGTGCCGTGCGCGTTCAGGTACTGAATCTGATCCGCGTTCAAGCCTGCGTTGTCGAGGGCCGCGATCACCGATTTGCTGCCGCCGCTACCATCTTCCAGCGGCGAGGTCATGTGATAAGCATCTGCGCTCATCCCGAAACCATGCACTTCGGCATAGATCTTGGCACCACGGGCCACCGCGTGCTCGTACTCTTCCAGCACCATGACGCCAGCGCCCTCGCCCAGCACGAAGCCGTCGCGGTCGGTATCCCACGGACGCGATGCCGTTGCCGGATCGTCGTTGCGGGTCGACAAGGCACGCGCCGAAGCGAAACCGCCCAGGCCCAGTGGCGACACGGTCGATTCAGCACCACCGGCGATCATGACGTCGGCATCGCCGTACTCGATCATGCGCGCTGCGGCACCGATGCTGTGCAAACCGGTGGTACACGCCGTAACGATCGCCAGGTTCGGGCCCTTCAGACCATATTTGATCGAAAGGTTGCCAGAGATCATGTTAATGATCGAGGCAGGCACGAAAAATGGCGAAATACGGCGCGGACCGCGCTTTTCGTACTCGGACTTGGTTTCCTCGATCAGCGGCAAGCCGCCGATACCGGAACCGATGATCACGCCGATGCGCTCGGCGTTTTCTTCGGTCACTTCCAGGCCGGAGTCCTGCATCGCCTGGATGCCTGCAGCCATGCCGTAATGGATAAAGGTATCCATGTGGCGGGCTTCCTTACCGGAGATGTACTCTTCGATATTGAAGCCTTTGACTTCACCAGCAAAATGCGTGGTGAATGGCAGTGCATCGAACTTGGTAATCGTGGCAATGCCGGATTTACCTTCAATGATTGCGCCCCACGCCTCGGCAATAGTATTGCCGACAGGTGAAACGCAGCCCAGGCCGGTGACAACAACACGACGGTTTTTAGAACGGCTCAAGCGATTCTCCTGAAGTCGGTCAGACAGGCTTAGGCCTTGACGTGTGCGGTGGCGTAGTCGATCGCCTGTTGCACGGTGGTGATTTTTTCAGCTTGTTCGTCAGGGATTTCCATTTCGAATTCGTCTTCCAGGGCCATGACCAGTTCCACGGTGTCCAGGGAATCGGCACCCAGGTCGTCGACGAAGGAGGATTCGATTTTGATGTCTGCTTCTGCAACGCCCAGTTGCTCAGCGACGATTTTCTTAACGCGTTGTTCGATATCCGACATGTTATGGCTCCAAAGTGTGTGTTACGGAAAGTGCGCGCATTTTATCAGGTTTGCGCGTCCGAATACTAATTTCGGTGTCTGCTGCTAATTCAACCGAAGCTGCTGCTAAAAGATGCGATTATAGACAAAAACAGCCGTTGAATCATGCCACAAACGCCCGCCCTGTCTAGCTTTCACATCAATTCATGTACATTCCGCCGTTCACGTGCAGGGTCGTGCCCGTGATATACGCCGCTTGCGGCGAGGCCAAAAAGGCCACGGCCGCTGCCACGTCTTCCGGTTTGCCCAGGCGGGACAGGGGAATTTGCGTCAACAGGGCCGCATGCTGCTCTTCGCTCAGCGCCTTGGTCATGTCGGTATCGATGAAGCCCGGCGCGATGCAGTTCACGGTAATGTTGCGGCTGCCGATTTCGCGCGCCAGGGCGCGGCTCATGCCTTCCACGCCAGCCTTGGCCGCCGCGTAATTCATTTGCCCCGGATTGCCTGACGAAGCCACCACCGACGTAATATTGATGATACGCCCAGTTTTGGCTTTCATCATGCCACGCAGCACGGCGCGCGACAGGCGGCCAACGGCCGACAGGTTCGTCGAAATGACGCTGTCCCACTCTTCATCCTTCATGCGCATGGCCAGCTGGTCTTGCGTGATGCCCGCGTTGTTGACCAGGATCGACAGGCTACCGTAGGTTTTCTGCACTTCATCGACGACGGCCGCGCAGCGCGCCGCATCGGTCACGTTCAGGACCAGGCCCTTGCCCGTCACGCCTTCGGCAGCCAGGTAATCGGTGATCGCTTGCGCGCCGCTTTCCGAGGTGGCGGTGCCGACCACGGTGGCACCCTGCTTGCCCAGTTCGGTGGCGATGGCACGGCCGATGCCGCGCGAGGCGCCCGTGACCAGCACGATTTGATTTGCTAAATTCATGAGTATCCTTAAAGATGGCTGACGGCAGCCACAGCTGCACTGCCGTTTGCTGTTTATTTGAGCTGCGTCAAAATGCGTTCCAGCGATGCCTGGTCGACGATAGCGTCGCCCACCAGTACCGGATCGATGCGCTTGGCCAGGCCCATCAGGACCTTGCCCGGACCGCATTCGATCACTTGCGTGATGCCGTCGGCCGCCACTTTTTGCATGGTTTCCACCCAGCGCACGGGGCTGGCTGCCTGGCGCACCAGCGCATCCTTGATGCCGGCCACATCATTGACGATGGCCACGTCGACGTTGTTGATCAGGGCGATTTGCGGAGCGGCGAACGTCAAGCTAGCCATGTACTCGCGCAAGCGGTCCGACGCGGGCTTCAGCAGCGACGAGTGGAACGGTGCCGAAACAGGCAGCTTCATGGCGCGCTTGGCCCCCTTGGCCTTGGCCAGTTCACAGGCGCGCTCGACCGCAGCCGTGTGGCCCGCGATGACCACTTGCGCTGGCGCATTGAAATTGACAGGCTCGACCACCAGGGCCGGGTTTTCCGCCGCCGCTTCCGCGCACACGGCGCGCACGTCGTCATCCGACAGGCCCAGCACGACAGCCATCGTGCCCTGCCCGACAGGCACGGCTTCCTGCATGGCTTGCGCGCGGAAACGCACGAGCGGCACGGCATCCTTGAAGGAAATGACGCCGGCGGCAACCAGTGCCGAGTATTCACCGAGACTGTGACCGGCCACGACCGTCGGCACGGGGCCGCCAGCCGCCAGCCAGGCGCGGTAGAAGGCCACGGCCGCCGTCAGCATCACCGGTTGCGTGTTGGTAGTCAGGTCCAGTTCTTCCTTCGGGCCTTCAGCGATCAGCTTGCCCAGGTCGAATTGCAGGGCGTCCGACGCTTCGGCGACGGTCTGCGCAACCACGGGGTTGCCGGCGAAACCGTCGAGCATCGCAATCGCTTGCGAGCCTTGGCCTGGGAAAACAAATGCAAATTGTGTCATGTCGACTCCGTTTTTTTAATAGTGTTGCGGGATTACATGCGCGCCAGCACGGCGCCCCAGGTAAAGCCGCCGCCCACGCCTTCCATCATGACGTTGTCGCCCTTCTTGACGCGGCCATCGCGCACGGCAATGTCGAGTGCCAGCGGGATCGAGGCGGCCGAGGTATTGCCATGCTGGTCGACGGTGACGACCATCTTGTCCAGCGGCAAGCCGAGTTTCTTGGCCGTGCTGTTCATGATGCGGATGTTCGCCTGGTGCGGAATCAGCCAGTCGATCTGGTCCGACGTCATGTTGGCGTGCGCCAATGCTTCGTGCGCGACCTTTTCCAGCACGGACACGGCCAGCTTGAATACGGCCGGGCCATCCATGTAGAGGAAAGCGCTGCCAGCCAGCGCGCCCCCAGCCAGGCTGCCCGGCACGCTGAGGATGTCCGAGTGGCGGCCGTCCGCGTGCAATTTGGTGGCCAGGATGCCCGGTTCTTTTGACGCCGTCATGACGATGGCGCCGGCGCCGTCGCCGAACAGCACGCAGGTGCCGCGGTCGTCGAAATTGAGGATGCGCGAAAACACTTCGGCGCCGATCACCAGCACGTTTTTATGCATGCCCGACTGGATGAAGCTGTCGGCCGTGGCCACCGCATACACGAAACCGCTGCAGACGGCTTGCACGTCGACGGCGGCGCAGTTATTCGTGATGCCCAGCTTGTTTTGCACGATGCAGGCGGTGCTGGGGAAGCTGCCGAAGAAATCGGGGGTCGAGCTTGCGACGATGATCAGGTCCAGGTCGTTGCCGTTCAGGCCGGCCATTTCCAGGGCCTTTTTGGCCGCTTCCACGCCCAGGTCCGAGGAGTTTTGCGACGGCGCCGCGTAATGGCGCGCCGAAATGCCGCTGCGCGACACAATCCACTCATCCGACGTCTCGATGCCCTTGGCGGCGAGCTGTTCGGTCAAATCCTGGTTGGTGACGCGCTTCTCCGGCAAGTAGCTGCCGGTACCGATAATTTTGCTGTAAGTTTTGCTAAAAACAGTCATGCAAATACCCGTCCACTAAATGGTAGAGCTTGTTGATGTAGGTTCGTCCGGTACTGGCGTGCGCGGCATCAGCTCGGCGATCATGCTGGCCAGGTGTGCTTGCACGTCATTTTTTGCCGCATCAAAGGCGCGGCGCAAGGCCCATTCAAACGAATAGGCATCGGCGCTGCCATGGCTCTTGAAGACGAGACCACGCAAGCCCAGCAGGCTGGCGCCGTTATAACGCGATGGATTCAAGCGGTTGCCGATGGCTTTCAGGGCCCCGCGGGCAATCAGCGCGCCCAGCATGGTAATCGGATTGCGCTTAAATTCGGAAGTGAGCACGTCTTTCATGAAGCGCGCCAGGCCTTCGATGGCTTTCAGGGTGACATTGCCGACAAACCCGTCGCAGACGACGATATCGGTCGTGCCCTTGAAGATATCGTTGCCTTCCACGTTGCCGTAGAAGTTCAGCGCGCCACGCTCGTGGTCGGCCTGCAGCAGCTTCGCGGTGAGTTTCACCACTTCATTGCCCTTGATATCTTCCGTGCCCACGTTCAGCAAACCGATCGTCGGGCGTTCGATACCCTCCATGGCGGACACGAGCACGGAACCCATGATGGCGAACTGGTGCAAGTGATGCGGTTCGCAATCGACGTTGGCGCCCAGGTCCAGCATGTAGGTCGGGCCGTTCTTTTGATTCGGCAAGATGCTGCAGATGGCCGGGCGGTCGACGCCGGACATGGTTTTCAGTACGTAGCGCGACACGGCCATCAGGGCTGCCGTATTACCGGCGGAAACGGAGGCTTGCGCCACGCCATTCTTGACCTGTTCGATGGCCACGCGCATGGAGGAATCCTTCTTGCGGCGCAGGGCCACTTCCAGGGGATCGTCCATGGTAACTTGTTCGGAGGCATGCAATACCGACAGGCGCGGATGCGTGTCGGCTTTATGTTTTTTCAGCTCGGCACGGATCACGTCTTCCAATCCAACAAGGATCAGTTCGGCTTCAGGCTCATGTTTTACGAAGGAAATTGCTGCGGGGATAGTGACTGAGGGACCATGATCTCCGCCCATGCAGTCGATAGAAATTTTGATTGTCATTTGTGTTGATTCAATACCGCTGCGGGCGTGCGGCAAGATGTGAATCGGACTGGAGCATATGCAGGGCGCAGCATGTCATGCACCGCCTGAGCAAGCTTGATTCAAAATGACGGGTGCGCAAGATGAATTGCAGCCGATAAAAAAGAAGAAGCGGCGCCACGCCGAATAACCACGCAACACCGCTTTCATCTTACCCAACAAAAACGTCGATTACTCGTCGTTTTTGGTCTTCAACACTTTACGGCCACGATAGAAGCCGTTAGGGCTGATATGGTGACGCATGTGTGTTTCGCCGGTAACTGGCTCGACGCTCAATTGCGGCGCGACCAGGAAGTCGTGCGAACGGTGCATGCCGCGCTTGGAAGGGGTTTTCTTGTTCTGTTGAACTGCCATGATGACTCCTAATACATAAGTTCTAAAATTTTAGCACAATCGATTAGCAAATACATGCGAATCGAGTATCCCAGCGGCAAAGACTACCCGAAAATAGCCCGGACCGACATCGTTTATTACAATTACATTTCACTACACTTGCCATACTCGATTACAACACGCGTTTGACACGTTCTTTACAGGAAGCATCAAAAACCTACTGCGCTTCCCGCTATCGCCTTTGCGTTGCTCAGCGTACCTTCGTACGCTTGCGCTACTCAAGACGATATCAGGCCGCTCGCTACGGTTTTTTAAAGCTTCCTTTTTACTACTCTATTCTGGCTTCAAGTCTTTCAGTGCCGCAAACGGCGACTTCTTTTCAGTCTTGAGAGCATCGAGCTGCGCCGTATCGGGGCAGACGTCGTGTTTGGGTACCTGCGGCAGGGCCAGCAAGGCTTCATCTTCGATCAGGGCCGCGGCATCCATGCTGCGGCTGCCGACGATCACGTCGATCGTTTCATCGTTGATGATTTCTTCGATCTCGTCCGCGTGCTCGTCATCCTTGCCCAGCATCAGAGTGGTCGTCGAATCAATTGCGTAAGCATACGGAGTCAGGCAGCGCTGGCAAACCAGCTGAACGGTGCCGTTGACCGACAAGGTCAGTTGTGGGTAGCCCAGCTTGCTGGTGCCGCCGACGATCTTCCAGGCGATCTCGCCGGAATTATCTGCACAATCCTTGGTCAACCGGGTCATTTCAGCGACAGGAGTTACACCCTCGCGGCTCCCGCTGATACGACAAAAATCAAAGGCGTCGATCACAAAAGCATTCATTGGTAGAAAATTTCCCCGGAAAACCTGCGATAATAACAGGGTTTTTAGCACGGAGTCAAAGGCTAAGCATCTTTTTTGACGCAATCATTGCCATCAACATGACAACTTCATCAACACCGTCATGCCGCATGGAGCCTCAATTGTGGGCTCTGCGCCCTGGGATTTGCGTGAAATTCCACTGACATCGACCAGCGCGGCCATGCCGGCCGCCATCCACTACCGAATGATACCAACTTCCGCCCCATTGCGCTTGATTCTTGCATCGAGTTCGACCTACCGCAAGGAATTGCTGGAACGCCTGCGCCTGCCTTTCGAGGTCGCCGTGCCCGATCTCGACGAAAGCCCCCTGCCCGGTGAAAGCCCCAGCGCCACGGCCCTGCGCCTGGCGCAAGCGAAAGCGCAGGCCGTACTCGACCGCTATCCTGGCAGCCTCGTCATCGGCTCCGACCAGGTCGCCACCCTGGACGGCGCACAGATCGGCAAGCCCGGCAACCATGCGAATGCCTTGCTGCAACTGCAAACCATGCGCGGGCGCCAGACCGTGTTCCACACGGCGCTGTGCCTGCTCGACGGCCGCCAGGCGTTGCCTGTGGCGCAAGTGGAAGATATCCAGACCCTCGTCACCGTGCGCGACTTGCCCGATACGGAACTGGACGCCTACCTGCGCATCGAGCAGCCTTACGATTGCGCCGGCAGCGCCAAGAACGAAGGCCTGGGCATCGCCCTGCTCGAATGCATCGCCACCACCGACCCGACCGCCCTCACCGGCTTGCCGCTGATCGCCCTCACCGGCATGCTGCGCAAGGCGGGCGTCACGTTTTTCACCATTTAATTTACCGACAATAACAATATGACCGGCACCCTGTACCTGATTCCCAACCACCTCGGCCTGTCCGACAGCCCGGCCGATCCGCTGGCCCACATCATTCCCGAGCAAGTACGGCAGATCACGTCGCAGCTCGATTATTTCGTGGCAGAAAACGCCAAGACGGCGCGCGCCTTCCTGAAATTGATCGGCAACCAGCATCCGCTGGCCAAGCCGCTGCAGGAAATCACGATTTCCGAACTTAACGTCAATACCCCCGCGCAAGCGCTGGCCGGCTTGCTGGCACCCCTGCTGGCGGGGCGCGATGCGGGCCTCGTCTCGGAAGCAGGCGTGCCCGCCGTGGCCGACCCCGGCGCCGACCTGGTGCGCCTGGCGCATCAGCACGGCATTAAAGTGCGCCCGCTGGTGGGCCCGTCGTCGATCTTGCTGGCCGTGATGGCCAGCGGCTTGAACGGCCAGAGTTTCGCCTTCAACGGCTACCTGCCCACGGACGCGGCCCTGCGCGCCAAGCGCATCAAGGAACTGGAAAGCCGCTCGCGCAATGAAAAGCAGACCCAGTTGTTCATCGAAACGCCGTACCGCAACGCCGCCATGCTCGAAGCGCTGGTGGCCCAATGCGCGCCGTCCACCCTGATCTGCGTCGCCACCGACCTGAGCCTGGACACGGAAAGCGTGCAAACGTGGAATGGCGCGCAGTGGAAGAAACAATTGTCCGCCGGCAAGGCGCCCGACTTCCACAAGAAACCGACCGTGTTCCTGTTGCTGGGACAGTAAACGACAAACGCCACGGAAATATTTGCCGTGGCGTTTATTTACTTTGCTCAACTACGATAGTTACGACACCTGACAAAACCGTAGCGAGCGGAAGGGAGAGGTGGCTAAGAAGCGCAACCGTACTCAGTACGGGGGCGCCGAGCCGGTGAGCATCGCAGGCCGCCTATACCGACGCGCAGTAGGTTTGGTCAGGTGTCTTCAGACTCGACGGGTGCCCGTGTTCTTTTGGCCGCCCTTGCCCGTTTCCAATACGAACTTCGCGCCATCGTCGCGGCCCAGCACCTTCACCAGATACGGCATGACTTCGCGCAACATCGGCTCCAGGGTGTACGGCGGGTTCAGGATGAACATGCCGCTGCTGTGCAAGCCGAAACCGTCCGGCGACGGGGTGTTGACCGTCAGGGTCACATGCAGCCAGTCCGAGCTGGGCAATTGCTTGAGCTTGTCGGCGAACTGGCGCGATTCCATGCGCTGAAGCACCGGATACCAGACGGCATACATGCCCGAAGGGAAGCGCACGAGGGCATCGGCCAGGGTGTCCTTGACCTTGCGGTAATCCATCTTGTCTTCATACGGCGGGTCAATCAGCACCAGCGCGCGGCGCGATGGCGGCGGCAGCAGGGCTTTCAGGCTCTGGAAGCCGTCGGCCTTGGTGATGAGCACGCGCTTGCCGCGCACGGTCGGACGCTCGCCCTGGGCCAGCGCATGCGCCTCGACCTTGCGGAAGTTGTCGGCCAGAATCTTGGCATCGGCAGGATGCAACTCGAACAGGCGCAGACGGTCTTGCTCACGGCTGACCTTGTCGGCGCAGTACGGCGAACCCGGGTAGTAGCGCATCTTGCCGCTCGGATTCATTTCCTTGATCAGCTTCATGTACTCAGCCAGCGAGGCTGGCAAGTCCGTGCGGTCCCACAGTGGCGCGATGCCTGTTTCGTACTCGGCATTTTTCGAGGCATAACCACCGTCGAGCGCATACACGCCCGCGCCGGAGTGGGTATCGATATAACTATAGGCGGTATCTTTTTGATTCAGATATTGCAACAACTGAATCTGCACATAATGCTTCAACACATCGGCGTGATTACCCGCGTGAAAGGCGTGGCGGTAACTCAACATAAGCTGGCTAATTCCATAATAAAAATAAACAAAGGCGGGAGCGCTGACACCGGGCAGGGCATGAAAACAGACTGGAGGGGTCAGGCTGCGGGGCCAGGAAACAGCATGGACCAGCGTAATCAGCGCGCAATAATCAGCATTATCCACCAGAAAGGTGTATTGCATCAAAAAACACCCATAAACAAGCCCATGCATTCTCGGGACTGTGGTGGCCGGGCGCGGTAGAATACGCGCATCGGGCGCCTGGCGCCCATCCGCCCTACTAACCAGATACGACCATGCACAGCCTGACCCTCACGACCGACAACCGCGCCGACGTCGCCACAGCCCTGGCCGGCACGCGCTGGACGGTGGCTTGCCTGTGCGCGCTGTGGTGCGGCACTTGCGGCAGCTACCGCGCCACGTTCGAGGAACTGGCCGCGCGCCACCCGGACACCGTCTTCGTCTGGATCGATATCGAAGACCAGGCCGACGTGGTGGGCGACCTCGACATCGACAACTTCCCCACCCTGCTGATCCAGCACGAGGACAACGTGGCCTTCTTCGGCACCGTGCTGCCCGACGGCGGCCTGGCGCACCGCATGGTGCAGGCGCAGCAAGCCCTCAGCGGGGACGAACTGGCGGCGCTGGCCGGCAGCACGCAGGAGCGGCGCGACTGGCAGCGCGACTGCAATCTGCGTCATTTACTGGCCGCCACCCTGTAAATCAACCCAGGCGCAGCGGCAAGCTGCGCAGCCTTTTCCCCGTCAAACTGAACACGGCATTGGCCACGGCCGGCGCGATCGGCGGCGTACCGGGCTCGCCCACGCCTTCCGGATGTTCGGCGCTGGCGATGATGATGGTTTCAACCTCGGGCGTTTGCCCCATGCGCAGCACGGGATAGTCGTGGAAGTTGCCCTGCTCGACTTTCCCCTCCTTGAAGGTGATCTCGCCGCCCAGCGCCGCCGACAGGCCGAACAGCACGGCCGACTCCATCTGCTGGGCGATGATGTTCGGATTGACGGCGATGCCGCAATCGATGGCGCACACGACGCGCTGCACGCGGATCTCGCCGTTTTCCACGGACACCTGCGCCACTTGCGCGACAATGCTGCCAAAGGACTGGTGCAAGGCCACGCCATGCGCATGGCCGAGCGGCGGACTGCCCGCCCTGGCAACGGCGGCATCGAGCACGGCCAAGTGGCGCGGATGCTGCACCAGCATGGCGCGGCGGAAGGCGATGCCATCCTGCCCCGCCGCGTGCGCCAGCTCGTCGATAAAGCTTTCCTTGAAGAACGCGTTGTGCGAGTGCCCGACGGAACGCCAGTAGCCGATCGGCACGGGGCTGTCGGCGATCACGTGGGCGATGCGCTGGTTGGCGATTTCATACGGCATGTCGAATTCGCCTTCGGCCGTCGTCTTGTCCGGCCCCGCACCGGGCAAGCCGAAATTGCGCTGCAAGAACTGGTGCGTGATGGAGCCGCTGACGGATTTATTGTCCCAGGAAGCGATGCGGCCGTGCTCGTCGAGGCGGGCCGCGAAGCGGGCCAGCGCGGCGGGACGGTACATATCGTGCTTGGTATCCTGTTCGCGCGTCCACACCAGCTGCACGGGCGCGCCGCCGCACTGCAGCGCGATGGCGACGGCCTGGGCAATCATGTCCACTTCCAGGCGCCGGCCAAAACCGCCACCGAGCAGCAGCACCTCGATCGTCACATCTTTCGCATCGACGCCAGCCACCTTCGCCGCCACGTCGACGGCGATGCCGGGCGCCTGCGTCGACACCCACAGCATCACCTTGCCATCCTTGACTTGCGCGGTGCAGTTGACGGGCTCCATGGCGGCATGCGCGAGAAACGGGGCGCGGTACTCGGCGCTGACCTGGCGCAAACCCTGCACGGCTTTGCTTTCCACTTCCCCGCTGGCGTGGTAGGCATAACCGGCTTCAGTGTCTAACAGGCGAGCAAACTCCGCATACACGCCGGCGCTGGACAAGTTCGCCTGCGGGCCAGCCTTCCACTGCGTCGGCAAGGCGGCCGCCGCCTGCCTGGCGCGCCACCAGGTGTCGGCCACCACGGCGGCGCACGAGACGCTGCGCTGCGCCAGCTGCGGCGTCAGGTCCAGCACCTTTTTCACGCCGGGCATGGCCAGCACGGGCACCGCGTCGAACGCGGACAGGGTATCGCCCAGGCGCGGCGGCAGATGCAGGGCCGCATACAGCATGCCGGGCGGACGCGCATCGATGCCGAAACGCGCGCTGCCATTCACTTTGGACGGCGTGTCGCGGCGCGGCGCCGGCTGGCCGATCAGTTTGAAATCCTTGGGCAGCTTCAGCACGGGCGTGCCTGGGGCTATGCCGGCGGCGCGCTGCGCCAGGCTGGCGTAGCTGGCGCGCCGGCCGTCCGGATGAACCACTGCGCCATTTTCCGTGCGGCATTGTGCGGCCGGCACTTGCCACAGCGCGGCGGCCGCGCCCACCAGCATGGCGCGTGCGGAAGCGCCCGCTTCGCGCATGGGACCCCAGCCATCTTTCACGCTCGACGAGCCGCCCGTGACGATCACGCCCAGCTCGCGCGCCGCCTTGGCCACCGTCCACTGGGCCAGCGCTTTGACGCGGCCCCGGTCGTCCGGGTGGAAAGGCAGGCCATCCTGGAGCATGGCCACGTTGCCGAAGATTTTATCCATGGGCGCCTGGATCAGCTTGACGCTGCTCAAAGGCACGTCGAGTTCCTCCGCCACCAGCATGGGCAAGGCCGTGTGCACGCCCTGCCCCATCTCGCTGCGCGGCATGGCCAGGAGGACACTGCCGTCAGCTTGAATAGCCAGCCAGCCATTCAGGGCCACGGCGCCATCCTGCAGCGGCAGCGGCGCGCTGCCATGCAGGCGCTGGCGCGGCGGCAGCACGCCCCAGCCCAGCACCAGGGCGCCCACGCCGGCCACGCCAAGGCCCAGGCCGCCGAGCAGGAAACGGCGGCGCGACGTGTTTTTTTCTCCGGCCATGGGATACCCTTTAATTAGTTAGTGGTGGATCCAGCGGGTTGATCCAGCGTATCGATCCAGCGCTCCAGCATATCCTGTGCCAGCACCGGACGGCTATAAAAATACCCTTGCGCCAGCTTGCAGCCATGGCGCAGCAGGAAGGCGGCCTGTTCTTCCGTCTCCACGCCTTCGGCAATCACGGACAATTGCATGCTCTTGCCCAGCTGGATGATGGCAATCGCAATCGCCTCGTCATTGACGTCCGTCGAGATATCCTTGATGAAGGAGCGGTCGATCTTCAGGGTTTGCACAGGCAGCTGTTTCAGGTACGCGAGCGAGGAATAGCCGGTGCCAAAGTCGTCGATGGCCAGGCCCACGCCGATGGCGTGCAAGTCGTTGATGAAGCCGAGTGCGTCGCCCGTGTTCATGATGACCGATTCCGTCACTTCCAGCTGCAGGCGCTGCGGCTCCAGGCCCGTTTCCTTCAATATGGCGGCCACCATGCCGGCGATGCTGCCCCGCTCGAACTGTTTAACGGACAGATTGACGGCCATCTTCGGCACGTGCAAGCCCTGCGCCTGCCAGCGCATCATCTGGCGGCACGCCTCGTCAAGCACCCATTTGCCCAGCTGGTTGATGAAACCGCTATCCTCGGCCAGCGGAATGAAGCGGGCCGGCGGCACCAGGCCCAGTTCCGGGTGGTTCCAGCGCACCAGCGCCTCGACGCCGACCAGGCGGCCCGTGTCGATTTCCACCTGCGGCTGGTAATTGAGGAACATTTCATTCTTTTCCAGCGAACGGCGCAAAAAGGTTTCCAGGCGCAGGCGCTCGACGCCTTCGCCCGTCATCGACGGCGCATAGAAGCGGTAGCCGTTGCGCCCGCGCGCCTTGGCCTGGTACATGGCCACGTCGGCATTGCGGATCAACATGTTCAAGTCCAGCGCATCGTCCGGATACAGGCTGATGCCCACGCTGCAGGTGACGAACAGCTCATGGTCGGCCACCGTAAACGGCTGGTCGAACATGGTCATCAGCTTTTCCGCCACCTGCGTGGCACCGTACTCTCCGTCGACGCGTTCGAGCAGGACGATGAATTCATCGCCGCCCAGGCGCGCCAGGGTATCGCCTTCGCGCAGGCGGGCCGCCAGCTGGCCGGCCACCTTTTGCAGCAATTCGTCGCCCACATGGTGGCCCAGGGTGTCATTGACGTTCTTGAAGCGGTCCAGGTCGATGAACAGCACGGCCAGCTGTTCCTGGTCGCGCGCGGCGCGCAGCAGCGCGTGCTGCAGGCGGTCGTGGAACAGCAGCCGGTTCGGCAGCGCCGTCAGCGGGTCGTGGTGGGCCATGTGATCGAGCTTTTCCTGCGACTCCTTGATCAGGGTGATGTCGCTGAACACGCCCACATAATGCGTGGTGCCAGCACGCGCGTCGCGCACGGCGCTGATGGTCAGCCATTCCAGGTACAGTTCGCCGTTCTTGCGCTGGTGCCAGATTTCGCCACGCCAGAAACCGCTGGCTTTCAGCTCGTTCCACATCGCCTCGTAGAACGCCGCGTCGTGGCGCACCGAGCGTGTCAGCGACGAGTGCTGGCCCACCGCTTCGGCCTCGGTATAGCCGGTGATCTGCGTAAAGGCGGGATTGACGGTGACGATGATGCCGCCGGCATCGACCACCATCACGCCATCGGCGATATGTTCGAGCACGGTAGCCGACAGGCGCAGCTTTTCCTCGGCTTCCTTGCGCGCCGTGATGTCCGCATACACCCAGATGCTGCCTTCAGTGGGGCGCAGCGGGTCGAGCGCGCAGCCGCTGACCAGCGCCCAGAACACACTGCCGTCGCGGCGCTTGTACTGGCGCTCCTCGCTGAAATCGCCGCCCATGGCCAGCGCCGGATACTGGCGCTCGCCCGCCTCTTCGAAGTCATACGAGGTCATGAACACGATGGCCGTCGAACTGCCCGTCATCTCGGCATGGTCATAGCCGAACAGTTCCTCGCAGCGGCGGTTGACGGAAATGATGCGGCGGTGGCGCACGAACATCACGCCGAACATCACGTTGTCGAGAATCGCGCTCTGCTCGGTCAGCAGCGCTTCGATGCGCATCTCGTGGTGCTTGCGCTGGCTGATGTCGGCGATGATGCCATCGACCCAGGTGACGCCCTGCTCGCCCGCCTGCGGCTGGCCATTCTCGGCCACCCAGCGCTCGATGCCGAAGGCGTCGATGATGCGGTATTCCAGCGCATACGGCCGCACATCAAGCACCGCCTGGCGCACGGCGCGGCGGTGCTCGCGGCGGTCTTCCGGGCAGATCAGGTCGGCCCAGGCATGCGTGGTGCCGCGCATGAACTGGCGCGCCGAATAGCCGGAAATGTCTTCGATGGCGTCGCTGACGAAATCGATGGGGCCGTCGGGACGGTAGCGGAAGACGGCGCCCGGCACCTGCGTGACGATGGTGCGGAAACGTTCCTCGCGCTGGCCCACATCCTCGAACAGCTGGCCGATGGCCGCGCGCATTTGCTCAAGCTGGGCCGTCAGGCGACCCAACTCGTCATTGCTGTGCGAGGCCAGCGGCGTGTCGAAATCGCCGTGCGACAGGCGGTCGGAAAAGCGCGTCAGGCGGCGCAGCGGCTTCAACAGACGGCGGTTCAGGAACAGCACGATCAGCGCCATCGACACGGCCAGCTGCGCACCCAGCACGAAAATATACGACATCTGCTTTTCGCGCAGCTCCTGCTGGCTGCGCGCATCGTCCATCTCGACGACGACGTGGCCGATGCGTTCGCCGCGCACGAGGATGTCGCGCTCGGCGCGGTACAGATTGCCCACGGGCCGTTGCGGCGCCTGCAGGCTGATGAATTCCGTGTCGCCCTGCCCCAGCACCTTCACCAGCAGCACGGAGCGGTCGCGCATCACCGACTCGACCAGCGAATGGGCCGATTCCGCATTCATGTTCCACAACGACTCCTGCATGCCCAGCGCCAGGATGTCGGCATTGCGCTGCAAGGCCTCGTTCAGGCTGGTGCGCGCCGACTGGCGCTCATGCACGCCGACCAGCACATAGCTGCCGAAGATGGCGGGCACGACCAGGCCGCCAAATACCACCAGCAGCAAGGCGCCATAGATCGACGAGCCATACAGCACGCGCAGGCTGGCGCGCAGGCGCTGGTAAGGTGAATTAAACATGCGGCAACAGGGCAACAGGGGTCAGGCGGGCGATCATTGACTTTACAGGGGAATCGGGTGGTGAGGCGGGAAGAAACTTTATGAGGAGCAATTATGCATGGAAAAAGTGGAAAAAGTCACCAATAAACACGCGCTGGCGGCGACGTCATGCTATATAGACAGGGCTGAAAAACCACACGTGGGATGATGCGCCCGGCCGGCGCCAGCAGAAAAGCGCGCAGCTTGCTATCATCGCGCCACTTTACCTAGAGGAACCACCATGACCTTCTCCATCTACTCCGCTTCGATCCCCGTCTTCAAACAGATCCTGGGCAGCCTGGCCGCCATCCTGGACAAGGCGGAAACGCACGCGCAGGACAAGAAAATCGACCCGAACGCCCTGCTGCAATTCCGTTTATTCCCCGACATGCTGCCGTTCGTGCGCCAGATCCAGATCGCCACCGACTTCGCCAAGGGCTGCGGCGCGCGTCTGGCCGGCGTGGCCGTGCCACCGTATGAAGATAGCGAACAGAGCTTTGCAGAGCTGAAGGCGCGCATCGTGAAAACCATCGCCTTCCTGGAAAGCCTGCCGCAAGCGGACATCGACGGCAGCGAAACGCGCGCCATCACCACCGGCAGCGGCGAAAAGACCAAGCACTTCACGGGCCAGACGTATCTGTTCCACTACGCGCTGCCGCACTTCTTCTTCCACGCGACGACGGCGTACGACATCCTGCGCCACAATGGCATTGAAGTGGGTAAAAAGGATTTTATTGGCAGCTATTGATCGCTAGCCTCTGAAGTACCGGGGCCGGATCTTCAAGGTCCGACCCCGGCAGTTGCAGTTGGGTTAAATCAGGTATTCCGGCGCGGATAACCTTGAGAAAGAATCCGCACCCACACCACTTCCTTCTCTTCATCCGTCATCGACACCCAGTGGGCCACTTCCACTACGCTGCGGCCGCAGCCGCGGCAGATTTCATCGAAAGTCGTCGAACACACGGCCACGCAGGGCGTATCGGGACGCGGCGGCAATTCCTTGTCAGCCATCAAGACACCTTCGGCAAACCGAGCTTTTCCCAGCCTTCGGTGCCCAGCGCTTCCAGGGTGGCGATATTCTTGTCAAAGATTTCCGACGCTTCCGGGAACGCCTCGACGGCGCGCTCGATGCTGTCTTCGCGCAGCAGGTGCAGGGTCGGGTACGGCGAACGGTTGGTGTAGTTGCTGATGTCGTCCTCGAACGTCTCGGCAAACTGGTAATTCGGGTGGAAACTGGCCACTTGCAGTTCGCCCGCCAGGTGCATGTCTTCGACGGCCGCGTCGGCCACATCGAGGAACTCGTTGTAGTCGAGGAAATCGTTCAAGGTGTAAGGATGGATCAGCAGGGTCGTGTCGATTTGCTCGGGATCCGTGTCGGCCAGGGTTTGCAGCTCGTCCATCAGCATCGCCAGCAGATCTTCGGGATTGCTCGACTCGCACACCACATAGCGGATCTGCTTCTTGACGTGCACGGCCTTGGCGAACGGGCACAGGTTCAGGCCGATCACGGCCTTTTCCAGCCAGGCAACGGTGTTGGCGATGATGACGGCGTTGTCGTCGTCGTGGCGCGGCGGGGTGTTCATATACTTGACTCTCTATCAATAAGGCGGCCAGCGGCTGAATGGCCGGCCAAAGCCAAATTGTACGCACTTTTGCGCAGCCTCATGCCGGGCGCCATCCAGGCTTGCGCCAGCCTCGTCGCCATGTATGCTATAACAGCGGCCGAATCACGCATTGGGCAAATTAAATTTGCAATAATGACAGCATTTGCGAATGGAAACTCAGCCGCTTCCCACTTATTGCCGCTTATTTCCTGTCATCATGCTGACATAATTCTTGACTCCAGCATGTGGATATACGTACACTCGCTGCTGAATCATGGGTCTGTCCGATGTTTCTCCGACGACAACAATGGAACACTATGCACGAAAACTCCTTTAAATCTACCGTCCTGGCGGCGTTGGCCCTGGCGCTTGCGCCCGCCCTCAGCCAGGCGTACGAAGCCGGTGTTGAGAGCGATAACGCGCCAGTCGCCGCCGCCGCACCCGCCCTGATCCCGATGACCGCCCAGGTCACGGCGAAACTCCCCACCCTCGACAACCGCCTGCAAAAGACCGACCGTCTGCTGAAAAACCTCAGCGACAATTCCGATCCGCTGCGCGAAGCCGACGTCTGGGGCCGCATCCGCAGCGGCTATGCGATTCCCGATATCAACAACCAGCTGGTAGCCAATCACGTCAACTGGTACGCCACCCGCCCCGACTACATCGCCCGCACCACGGCGCGCGCCTCGCGCTACATCTTCCACGTGGTGCAGGAACTGGAAAAGCGCGGCATGCCGACGGAACTGGCCTTGCTGCCGTTCATCGAGTCCGCCTTCAATCCGCAAGCATTCTCGAGCGCCAATGCGGCCGGCATGTGGCAATTCGTGCCCGCCACCGGGCGTGATTTCAACCTCAAGCAAAACATGTTCAAGGACGAGCGCCGCGGCGTGCTGGCCTCGACCGATGCGGCCCTGACGTACCTGCAGCGCCTGTATGACATGTTTGGCGACTGGCAACTGGCGCTGGCCGCCTACAACTGGGGCGAAGGCTCGGTGCAGCGCGCCATCAAGAAAAACCAGGCGCTGGGCAAGCCGACCGACTTCGAAAGCCTGGCCGACCTGATGCCGGCCGAAACGCGCAACTACGTGCCGAAACTGCAAGCGGTGAAAAACATCATCGCCAATCCGGCCCAGTTCGGCCTGACCCTGCCCGTGGTCGACAACCAGCCGTATTTCACGGCCATCGACAAGACCAGCGACATCGACATCACCGTTGCCGCTCAGCTAGCCGAACTGTCGATGGATGAATTCAAGGCCTTGAATCCGCAATTTAACCGCCCCGTCATCATCGGCGGCGAAAAGACCAAGATTCTGTTGCCACAGGAAAACGCCGCCAAGTTCACCACCAACCTGGCGCAATGGGGCCATGCCTTGTCGAGCTGGACGACGCACAAGATCACCAATGCGCGCGAACGCATCGAAACCCTGGCGTCGAAATTCGGCACCACGGCCGACGTGCTGCGCCAGGCCAACAATATTCCGCAGCGCACCAGCCTGCGCGCCGGCTCCACCATCCTCGTGCCGAAAACCTCGGCCACGATGAACAAGGACATCACCCAGGAAATCGCCGACAGCGCCACCATGCTGCTGGAAGCGGACCGTCCGGAACGGGCCGCCAAGGCACTGCGCCGCGCCGCCAAGGGTGGCAAGGTGCAAGCCGCGCCAATTTCCCTGGTGAAACCGCGTATCCAGCGTGGCGGCGGCAACAGCCGGGCAAAAGCCCGCCACTGAGTACACCTGACATAACCTACTGCGCGTCGTGATTTGCAGCCTGCGATGCTCACCGTACTAAAAGTACGGTTGCGCTTCTCACCTACAACTCACTTCCGCTCACTACGGTTCTATCAGGCGTTGTTAGGCGTTACAAACCACCTGACATCTGATCCACCGGCCGCCACAGCCTTGCTGTCGCGGCCGGTTGTACATCCGCTCTACCCGCCCACTTACCCAGACAGGAGTCATCATGGCTTTCTTGCAAGGCAAAAAAATCCTCATCACGGGCTTGCTGTCGAACCGCTCCATCGCCTATGGCATCGCCAAAGCTTGCCACCGCGAAGGCGCCACCCTCGCCTTCACGTATGTGGGCGAGCGCTTCAAGGAGCGCATCACGGAATTTGCGGCGGAATTCGGCAGCGAACTGGTGTTTGACTGCGACGTGTCCAGCGATGAACAGATCAGCGCCGTCTTCAGCGACCTGGCGCGCCACTGGGATCAATTGGACGGCCTGGTGCACGCCATCGGTTTCGCGCCGCGCGAAGCGATTGCCGGCGACTTCCTCGACGGCCTGTCGCGCGACAGCTTCCGCATCGCGCACGACATTTCCGCCTACAGTTTTCCCGCCATGGCCAAGGCCGCCTTGCCGCTGCTGCATCCGGGCGCCTCGGTCCTGACCCTGACTTACCTGGGCGCCATGCGCGCCGTGCCCTACTACAACACCATGGGGCTGGCCAAGGCATCGCTGGAAGCGTCCGTGCGCTACCTGGCCGAATCGCTGGGTCCGCGCGGCATCCGCGCCAACGGCATTTCCGCCGGCCCCATCAAGACCTTGGCCGCTTCCGGCATCAAGGATTTCAGCAAACTCCTGGGCTTTGTGGCCGAACACGCCCCCCTTCGGCGCAACGTCACCATCGAAGAGGTGGGCAACACGGCCGCCTTCTTGCTATCCGATCTGGCCTCCGGCATCACGGGCGAGATTACCTACGTCGATGGCGGCTTTTCGCAAGTGATGGCCGTCAATCCCGAAGTAGAGTGATGCGGTGATAGTCGATATCCATCGGTTGTCACTTGACAACCAATAAATATCGACCTACATTGGAGACATCGCATGGCGCGCTCCTCGCATCCGAAGAAAGAAATCGAAGCGGCGCTGCGCCACGCGGAAAGCCAGGGCTGGAGAGTGGAAATGGGCGGCAACCATGCCTGGGGGAAAATCTCGCCCCTACCATGACGACGGCTGCCGCTGCGGTGAATTTTGCATCGCCTGCATCTGGAGCACGCCGAAGAATCCCGGCAACCACGCGCGCGCGATCCGGCGGGTGGTCGATAATTGCACTTTGAATAAACTGATCCACGACTGCATGCAACGCAAACCCAGGGGGTAACAATCATGGATTACATCTTTACCCTCAAGTACCGCCTGCCCGATCACGAAACCGATCTCGATGCGCTGGCCGAGCGCCTGGGCAGCGGCGGCTGCGACGACGCCCTGGCCGGCATCGGCCAAGCGGGACGCCTGGCGCTGGAGTTCACGCGCGAGGCCAGCAATGCCAGGGAAGCACTGCTCAGTGCCCTGGCCGACGTCAAGGCCATCGTGCCCGATGCCGTGCTGATCGAGGCCGCGCCCGACCTCGTGGGCCTGACCGACGTGGCGCAGGTGCTGGGCCTGTCCCGGCAAAACCTGCACAAGCTGATGAGCAAACACCGCCACAGCTTCCCCGTACCCGTGCATGAGGGCAGCGCCACCATCTGGCACCTGGCCGACGTACTGGCCTGGCTGCATGCCAAGGGAACGTATCAGCTGGAACGCAGCCTGGTCGAACTGGCGCAGGTCACCCGGCAAATCAACCTGGCCAGGGAAACGCGACAGGCGCCGCCGCTGTCCGCCGACATCGTGGCCATGCTCAAGTAAACGCGCAAAATCTACGTATTTCTACTGATTTCACATAGGAAACAGCATCGAAACGTGGTAGGACTTTCGTTTCTTCCCATTTAGGCCGTGCAAAACGGCATCAAATACGGTATAGTGTCGTTGTGCGCTGCAATATGTTCCCTTGAAGCGATGGCAACACCGCAGTTATATGCACTACAAACTTAGCAGCTTCGCAAGCCTTAGCGCATCCACAGGATGCCGCTTATAAAGCCCTCCCGCCTTGTGTGTCGCACCTGACACCGTCCCGGCGCAAAGCTTTTGTGCCGAAATTTCTTTCTAGTTGAGTCATTTCGTTTTGGTTGGCGTTGCTATTTTGCGTTCTGCTTTTTGCAAGAACGCTGATTTTTACGAAAGAAAAGAATGACATTTGAATCCTTAGGCCTGCATCCGTCCATCATCGCCGCTCTGACCGAATCGGGCTACACCGCGCCAACCGCGGTACAGTCGCAAGCGATTCCAGCCGCGATCGAAGGCCGTGACCTGCTGGTCTCGTCGCAGACCGGTTCGGGCAAGACGGCAGCTTTCATGCTGCCATCGTTGCACAAACTGGCCAGCGCCGAACAAAGCGCCGCCGGCAAGACGCCGAACCAGGAAATGCAAGCATCGCGCGCCCGCGGCGAGCGTCCACGTTTCAAGGCTGCCCAGCCAAAAATGCTGGTGCTGACGCCAACGCGCGAACTGGCCCTGCAAGTGACCACCAATACCGACAAGTACAGCACCGGCATCCGCCGCATCAAGGCTGTGTCGATCCTGGGCGGCATGCCTTACCCTAAACAGATGCAATTGCTGGCCAAGAATCCCGAGATTCTGGTCGCTACCCCTGGCCGTCTGATCGACCACATGGACTCGGGCAAGATCGACTTCTCGCAACTGGAAATCCTGGTGCTGGACGAAGCCGACCGCATGCTGGACATGGGTTTCATCGACGACATCGAAAAGATCGTGGAAGCGACACCGGAAGGCCGTCAAACCATGCTGTTCTCGGCAACGCTCGATGGCGTGGTCGGCAACATGGCGCGCCGCATCACGAAAAACCCGCTGGTCATCCAGGTGGCAAGTTCGAGCAACAAGCATGAAAACATCACCCAGCGCGTCCACTTCGTCGACGATCTGTCGCACAAGAATCGCCTGCTGGACCACCTGCTGCGCGACGAAACCTTGGACCAGGCTGTTGTGTTCACCGCCACCAAGCGTGACGCCGACACCATCGCCGACCGTCTGAACATCGCCGGTTTCTCGGCTGCCGCCTTGCACGGCGACATGCATCAGGGCGCGCGTAACCGCACCCTGGACGGCATGCGCCGCGGCCAGGTCAAAGTGCTGGTTGCCACCGACGTTGCCGCTCGCGGTATCGACGTGCCAACGATCACCCACGTGTTCAACTACGATCTGCCGAAGTTCCCGGAAGACTACGTCCACCGCATCGGCCGTACCGGCCGCGCTGGCCGCAATGGTCTGGCCATCTCGCTGGTGAACCACGCTGAAGGCATGAACGTCAAGCGCATCGAACGCTTCACCAAGCAATTGATCCCGGTCAATGTCATCGAAGGTTTCGAGCCGAAGAAAACGGCATCGGCACCACGTTCGAGCGCCCGTCCAGGCGGCTGGAAACCAGGCGACAACCGTGGCGGCGCGAAGCCAGGCCAACGCACGTTCAGCAAGCCAGGCGCACCACGCAAAGACGGCGCACCGAGCACCGGCGGCGGCTACAAGGGTTCCAACCCGCGCAGCACCGACGGCGCACGCCGCAGCTACGGCGACCGTTAATCACGACGCCATGCCGCCAGCTGGCGGCAAGCAATAAAAAAACGGCCACCAGATCACTCTGGTGGCCGTTTTTTTATGCCCGGCGCACTTACTTCTTCGACACCTTCTGGCGCGACAGCTTGCGCAGCTTGGCCTGCTCGAAGCGCACCTGCTGCTCCGGCGTCTCCAGCGCCAGCGGCGGCACGGCCACCGGCTTGCGGTTGGCATCCACGGCCACCATCGTGAAATAGCAGCTGTTGGCATGGCGCACCAGGCGCTGCTGGATGTTTTCCGTCACCACGCGGATACCCACTTCCATCGACGTCGTGCCCGTGTAATTGATCGACGCCAGG
This sequence comes from Janthinobacterium sp. GMG1, assembly GCF_034427795.1. Taxonomy (NCBI): domain Bacteria; kingdom Pseudomonadati; phylum Pseudomonadota; class Betaproteobacteria; order Burkholderiales; family Oxalobacteraceae; genus Janthinobacterium; species Janthinobacterium sp. GMG1. Next base: position 323,814 of record NZ_JAXQNT010000007.1, on the reverse strand, counting down.
AAGGTCACCAGCTCGCCCACGTGAATGGGCTGCAGGAACATCACCTGGTCCACCGACAGGGTCACCACATAGCTGCCCGAATAGCGGCTGGCGCAGGCATAGGCGACGCTGTCGAGGTATTTCAGGATGGTGCCGCCGTGCACGTTACCGGAAAAATTGGCCATATCGGGCGTCATCAGGACCGTCATCGTCAGTTCGTGGGCCGACCAGTTCATCGCGCTGTCCAAAGTGTTCTCCAAGGGGAAATTAAAAGTGAGGGAAGATGTGAAAACCGGCCCCAAGGGCCGGTGGCAGGGACAGCTTGTTACAGTCCCAGGGTGTCGATGTCGGCCAGCGACTCGCGGCCCTTGTCGGAAATATCGTGCCCCTCGCCGTCGGCGCGCGCCACGATGTGGGCTTTCTTGCCCAGGAAATAGGCCACGTCCGACTCCAGCTTGGTCAGCGGATCGGTAGCGACGGCGCGCAGCCCCATGATGCAGCGGCGCAGGAACAGCAGTTGTTGCGCCTTTTCGGTGATGGACAGACGGCCATCGCGTGCATAGCTGAGCAGCTTCAGGCCGGACAGGCGCTTGGCATTGCGGGCAACGCAAGCGCTGGGGCGCTCGGTCTTGATGCCGCGTGCAACTTGCTCCAGCGCGTCATATTCATCGGTTGTTAATTTCTCGTTCTTCATTACTTTTCCATAAAAGGCCAGGTGTTCGGCCCCCATGGTACGCGCCCCGCTGCGCATCGGCAACAGGCAACGTGAATCTACCGCCGCCCGCCAAGCGGCCAGGCAGCGGAAACACGGGCGTGATGAGCGTTATTTGTAGCTGCGCAGCAGCAGCCATGCGAGGCCGCAACCCGCCACGGCGCCCGCCAGGGCCAGCGCCACAAGGTTTTTGCTGGTGATCACAGGGCGCCGGCCCAGGTAGATTTTGTTATGCAAGGAATTGCCCACGATGGTCTCCTGTACAAGAATTTTTATGATGTCTCATTATAAGAACAGAATCGTGACGGCCGCATGACACTCGACAGTTAGGGCTTGATTTGTATCCACTCGGCAACATTTATTGGCGTTTTTGTTGTTTAAATGGCGTGGCGCCGGCGACCACCGCGCAGTCCATTTCCGATCGGAAATAAACGCGGCGTGCGCCTCCCCCGCAACCGCCATGACGGAGCGCAGCGTGCCCGGTCAATGCATTTTCACGGGCGGTGGCGGCGGCGTCGGCTCCTCGACCGGCACGGGGTCGATGTGGGGCGGCGTTTCCGGCGGCGGCGTGACGGGATCGCCTTCCGGCGGTGGCGGCATATCGGGTTCGGGCGTGCTGTGTGCACGCAACAGGGCATGACGGGCTGGTGTTTGCATGTGGCCTCCTTTGCCCCCACTGTAGCCGATGCGGCCAAATCCTGGCGCCCGCCAGTGACGGCATCTGCGGGAACTAAACGGCGTGGCGCCACTCCAACTTGGCAGGTATCTCTCCTGCGAGTGCAAGCGATCCCCATGGCGCGCAAGAAAATCCTCTTCATGGCCGAGGCAGTGACCCTGGCCCACGTCGGCCGCCCCCTGAGCCTGGCCCAGGGTCTGGACGAGAACGAGTATGAGGTGCATTTTGCCTGCGCCGATGGCTATGACTTTTGTTTCAAGCACGCCCCCTTCCGGCGCTGGCGCATCGACAGTATTTCATCGCTGCAATTCCTGCAGGCACTGGCCCAGGGCAAGCCTGTCTACACGGAAAGCACCCTGCACGCGTATGTGGAAGACGACTTGCGCCTGCTCAATGCCGCCCAGCCCGATCTCGTGATCGGCGACTTCCGCCTGTCGCTGTCCGTCAGCGCGCGCCTGCAGCGCATTCCCTACATTACCGTCAGCAATGCCTACTGGAGTCCCTGGGTGCGCCAGCACTACACGGTGCCCAGCCTGCCCCTGACAGGCATGCTGCCCATCTGGCTGGCCGATCCGATGTTCCGCCTGATCCGCCCGCTGGCCTTCGCCGCGCATGCCGTGCCCCTGAACCGCGTGCGCCGCCGCCACGGCCTGCCATCGCTGGGCAGCGACCTGCGGCGCATCTATACGGATGCCGACCACACCTTGTACGCGGACATTCCGCAACTGTTCCCGCCACACGCCATGCCGTCCACGCACGACTACCTGGGCGCCGTCATCTGGGCCCCGCCGCTCGACTTGCCGGACTGGTGGCAGCGCCCGGAGCTGAGCAGCGGACGGCCCATCATCTATGTCACCCTGGGCAGTTCCGGCCAGGGGCAATTGCTGCCGCGCGTGCTGCGCGCGCTGGCGCCCCTGCCTGTCACCGTATTGGCAGCCACGGCCGGCACCATCCGCGTCGACGCCGTGCCGCCGAACGCCTATGTCGCGCCCTTTCTGCCGGGCGATGCGGCCGCCCGGCGCGCCAGCCTGGTGATCTGCAACGGCGGCAGCCCCACCAGCCAGCAGGCACTGACGGCGGGCGTGCCCGTCATCGGCATCGCCGGCAACCTCGATCAATTCCTCAACATGCGCGGCATCGCGGGGGCCGGCGCCGGCCTGCTGCTGCGTGCAGACCGCTTCCAGGAAACCACCCTGCGCCATGCCGCCACGCGCATGCTCGACGATGGCCGGGCCAGGCTGGCGGCGCGTCAGCTGGCCACGGCCATGCGCGACTATGTTCCCGCGCAACGCCTGCTGCCCCATCTGCACGCCTTGCTGGGTCCGTTGCCGCAAGGCAGCCAGCCTTGACGGGCGGCGTCGGTTTTTCTTACAGCACGTCCGGCAGTACCTGCAGCACGTCAACAAAAGCACGCCAAGTCCTTGATTTCAAAAGAACCTCATGCGTTGGCATGGAAGTCGCTTAAGTCTGGCCATGAGCACCTGCCGACAGGACTCAGGCAAGACTTCCAGACTCACTCAACCACGAGGTGACTACAATGAAACTCTCGAAACTGAAACTGCTTCCGGCCGCAGCGGCACTGGCCATGCTGTGCGCCGCCGGTAGCGCACAGGCGGGTGCCTACGGCTATGCCTACAACAACATCTACGGCCTGCAGATCGCCGCCGCCACGGGTTCCATCACCGCCCTGAACAGCACCACGATCTCGCGCGCCACGGCTACCCTGAATGGCGTCAGCGTCATCAATGGCGGCCCCGGCCTGCTCGACTCGCCCCGCGCCGCCGTCGGCGCCGTGACCAAGGGCGAGAATAATTTCACACAACAAGGTGCCGCGGGCAACTACTCGCGCGGCGATGCGCAGATCGTCAGCACGCAGTTCCCCTCGTTCCCGCCCGGCTCCACCTCCACGCAAGCGGTGAACGTGGCCGAGGCCCACCTGGACGGTCCTTCCGGCACGGCCGATGCATCCGGGCGCAACGGCTCGACCACGGGCTTCTCCGTCAACTTCGTCGTCGGTTCGCCCACGGCAACGCTGAGCTTTGACTTCTTCTCGTCGCCATTCATGCAAGTCTTTCTGCAAAGCACAGTGGGCCAGCTTTCCACCGCGACGGCCAACCTGGTGATGACCATCACCATCACCGACTCGACCGGCGCGACCGTCTTCAACTGGACACCCGATGGCGTCATCGGCTCCGGCATCTTCGGTGGCACGGAATCGGCCGATGCGGCCAACCTGAACACAGGTTTGGCGACTAACTTCCTGACGCGCGGCAACCTGTTTACGTATGACCCCACCGGTTGCGGCACGCCCACGGGCACGGGCGTGGGCACGGCTTGCGGCGGCCACTTCGCCTCCGTCAGCAATGCTCTCGCGACTGGCAATTACACCCTGACCCTGAATGCGGTGGAAAGCGTGGATCTGGTGAAACAGCAAGCGACACCGGAACCGGGCACCCTGGCCTTGCTGGGGCTGGGTCTGGCTGGCCTCGGCTATGCCCGCCGCCGCAAAGTTGCCGCCTGACCAGGCAACAGGGGGGCTTCACAGGCGAGGGCGTGTCCTCGCCTTTTTTATGTGGCAAGCCTGTCGGTTTTCCTTACAACGCGGCCGACCAGGAGATGAGGATTTTCATGACTACCTTTTTATGCACCCGGCTGCCAACGGCCCTGCTGGCCTTGCTGTTGCTGGCCAGCAGCGGCACTGCCAGCGCCGCCGCCTACGGCTATTCGTACACCAGTGTCTTTGGCCTGGTCATCAGCAATCCCTCCGGCTCCACCACCTTGCTCAGCAACATCGACCTGTCGCGCACCACCGCCACGCTCAATGGCAGCAGCATCATCAATGGCGGCAGCAACGAAATCGATGCGCCACAAGCGAAACGCGGCGCCGTGAGCAAGGGAGAAAACGACTTTACCCGGCAAGGCATGGGCAATGCCTCGTATGCGCGCGGCGAGGCGCAAATCGTCACCTCGCAAATCCCCCCCTTTCCACCGGGCTCGACCAGCACGCATACCGTGAATGCGGCGGAAACCTTCCTGACGGGCACCGGCAGCGCCGACGCCTCCGGACGCAATGGTTCCAGCACCGCGATGACCGTCAATTTCGTCGTCGGCCAACCGGGCGCAACCATGGCCTTCGATTTCCAGGCCCTGCCCTTCATGCAACTGTATCTGGACGCGCTGGCCGGCACGGGCTCGGCGGCCACGACGAATATGGCGATGACATTTACCATCATCGATGAAAATGGCCAGATCGTCTTCAACTGGGCGCCCGACGGCAAGCTCGGCTCCGGCATCCTGGGCGGCACCGAACTGGCCGATGCCGCCAACCTCAATACCGGCTACGCGCAAACGCCGCTCACCAGCGGCAGCGTGTTCACCTACGATCCCAGTGGCTGCGGCGCGCCCACGGGCACCGGCATCGGCACGACGTGCGGCGGGCAGTACGGCGCCGTCACGGACCACCTGGTGGCGGGCAACTACACCCTGGTGTTGAACCTGCTGAACAGTTCCGAACTGGTCTACGTGCCGACCACCACGCCGATGCCGCTGCCGGGCACCTTGCCGCTGCTGGCGGCCGGCCTGGGCATGCTGGCCCTGGCGCGCCGGCTGCACTCTTGATGCACGCGGCTGCGGCTCATTGCCCGGGGGACGGCGCGACGAGCAAGTCTTGCAGCGGACGGCGCAGCGAGCGCGCACTGGCCGCCGGCCCGGCGCCTATGCGCCCGAGAAACACGGCCCGGTCAAACGCCGCCTCCCCCAGCACGGCCTGGCATTGCGCAGCCAGCTCCTGCGCCAGCTCCTGCATGCCATCGGTACGCGAAAAACTGCGCCGTTCGCGCACATAGCGGGCAAAGATCAGCGGCGTCAGTTCCGGCTGCAATTGCAGGCCCAGTTGCGTGGCCGTCAGCCAGAAGCGCTGCATGGCGCGGCCGGCCGCCACGTAATCGTCGATGTGGCGCGGTGGCGCCTCGGCCAGCAGCACGAAATGCGCGGCGCAATACAGGCCAGGCAGCAAGTCCATCTGCAGGCGCGGCGCGACGGTGCCCGCCAGCCAGGTATTGAAAAAATCCACGCGGCGCCAGCTGTGCATGACCCAGCGCATCAGGCGCGCCGTCATCGGATCGACGCCGAGCGCCTGCTCCGGGATGCGGTCGCTGCTGTAGCGCGCGCCCCATTCGATGACGTCGCGGTGCACCTTGTGCGCCTCGGGCATGGTCAGGCGCAGCTTCGCATTGTCGAACATCAGGCGCGCGCAGGCCAGGCGCGCGCGCCCGCCTTCGAACCACTGCACGCCGTAACCGGGCGGCAAGCTGGCCGCCAGCGCTGCCTTTTCGCTGGCGCGCAAGTGGCGCGTGCTGAGCCGGCGCCGCTGCACGCTGCGCTGCGGCAAGAAGGCCGCCAGCGGATCGGGCAGCATGCCAGGGCTGTCGAGCAGGTGCACGTCAAACGTGGGCAAGGTGTCGGGCAGGGACAGACGCCGGCGCGCTTCCATGTGCAGACCATGGCTGCTGGCCGCCAGTGCCATGCTTTCGAGCAAGGCACCGAGCGACAGCTGGCTGGGATGGCCGTCGAGGTCGTACACGCAATGGCTACGCGTATCGAAGCCATGCACGACCACGTGGCGCGGGTCCACGACTTCAAAGCGCCACGGCTGCGTGTTGTCGCCGCTGGGCGCCCAGCGCGCCTGCTCGAGAATGTTTTCCAGCACGGGATCGATCTGCAAAGTTTGCCCCATTCATTTCCCCTGGGCGGCGCGGCGCCGCTTGATGATGGCCATCGTCAGGCGCTGCAGCGGATGACGGTTGCCGCCGGGACGCCAGGTATGCACGAGCTTGTTGCGGTAGGCGTCGAAATGCATGCCGTGCGGCGCCGCCATCACCTTGCCCCGCTTTAACAATATCTTCAAGGCTTCCGTGGCGGCCGCGCCCGCGCACAGCTGGCAGCCCATGATGGTCGACGGCCCGCGCCGCTCTTTCAGGTTGATGGCGGACGGGTCGACCAGGTAGGGAGCGTGCAAGCCGGCCGGCGCGAGGCCGACGAGAAAGCGCAGGGCTTTTTCTTCCTCGGGCAAGTCGCCCCAGCCAAAATAGTCTTCGAACGTCATGCCGCCCGGCATGAAGCTGAGCACGGCCGTGCCCATGCCCAGCGGCGCGGCCGTGATGGCGGGGATGCCCAGGCGCGCGCACGTGGCGAAGGTGGCCTGGCGCGCGGGAAAGGCGAAGAAATCCAGGCCGTCCACATACAGGTCGACACCGGCGAAGAATTCGGCCAGGTTGCTGTCGTGTATGCCGTCTGGAAATTGTTTAATCTCAAGTTCAGGATTGATGTCACGCGCCATCTGCGCCAGCACGGCCACCTTGGGCTGGCCCAGGGTGGACACCATGGCGCCCGCCTGACGGTTGAAATTGGCGATATCGAAGGTGTCGAAATCGGCGATGTGGAAGGCGCCGATGCCCAGCCGCGCCAGGGTCAGCAAGTGCACGCCACCCACGCCGCCCATGCCGGCGATGGCCACGCGCTTGCCGCGCAAGCTATTTTGCTCCGCCTGCGTGACCCAGCCCAAATTGCGGGCGAACGCCGCGTGATAGGAAAAACCGTCTGTCATGCTCACCTCTTCTGTGCATCCCTTACGGACGAAAAAGTTTGGACAGGTGAGCCGGGGTTAAGTTCCCCGCATGACAGAAAAAATCGCTTAGCGTGTCAGGCGCCGCGCCGCAGGCACGCTGCGCTGTAGCGCTGCCGCAGCCGGTGCCACTGCGCCCACCTTGAACACGCTGACGATCTGCGCCAGCCCTGCCGCCTGCTCGTTCATCGCCTGCGCCGCCGCCGACGCCTGCTCGACCAGGGCCGAGTTTTGCTGCGTCATGTTGTCCATCTCGACGATCGCCTGGTTGATCTGTTCGATGCCGGCGCTCTGCTCGGCGCTGGCAGAGGAAATCTCGGCCACGATATCGGTCACGTGCTGCACGCTGGAGACGACTTTTTCCATCGTCTCGCCCGCCAGCGCCACCAGTTTTTCACCGGCACCCACTTGCTCGGCGGAACTGTCGATCAATTGCTTGATTTCTTTGGCGGCCGCGGCCGAACGCTGCGCCAGATTGCGCACTTCGCTGGCCACGACAGCGAAACCACGGCCCTGCTCGCCCGCACGCGCCGCTTCCACGGCCGCATTCAGGGCCAGGATATTCGTCTGGAAAGCGATGCCGTCGATGACGGCGATGATGTCGCCGATCTTCTTCGACGAAGCATTGATGGCGCCCATGGTGTCGACCACCTGGCTCACCACGCCGCCCGCCTGCGTCGCCACTTGCGAGGCGGAAATAGCCAGCTGGTTGGCCTGGCGCGCATTGTCCGCATTCTGGCGCACGGTCGAGGTCATTTCTTCCATGGTCGAGGCCGTTTCTTCCAGCGATCCCGCCTGCTGTTCCGTGCGCGCCGACAGGTCGTGGTTGCCGGAAGCGATCTCGCCCGACGCCGTGGAAATGGATTCCGCATCGTTGCGCACCTGGCTTACCAGATGGGCCAGGTTGTCGCGCATGGCCTTGATCGCCATCAACAGACTGGAGGTATCGCCGGGACGCGTATCGATGTGCGTGGTCAGGTCGCCCTGGGCGATTTGCGCCACGATGGCTGCTGCATAGTCGGGCTCGCCACCGAGCTGGCCCAGGATGCGGCGCAGCATCAGGGCCGCCAGGGCGCCCACCACCAGCATCAGCGCGCCGCCGATGGCCAGCAGCACGCCGGCCTGGGCCCAGAACTTGTGGTTGATGTCATCGATATACGTGCCCGTGCCGATCAGCCAGTCCCACGGCGCAAATTTCACCACGGCATACATCTTCGCCACCGGATCTTTCACGCCGGGACGCGTGCCATCCGCCTGCACCAGGCCGATGCGGCTGCTGGCCAGGGCCACGCGATAGCGGTCGCCCGACTGCTTCATGTTCTTTTGCGGCGTGCCGATGCGCGCAGGATTTGGGTGTACGTACAGCAAGTCGGTGCTGAAATCGCGCACGAAATAATACATCTCGTCCTTGACGAAGCTGCCGATGGCCAGCTTGGCCTGCTGCTGCGCCTGCTCACGCGTGAGCTTGCCCGACTGTTCCAGCGCATACGCCTTTTCCACCGAGGCATTGGCCAATTCCACCAGCACCGTCAATTGCTCGACCCTTTCCGCCATCATGGTCTGGCGCAGCGAATACAGGGAAAATGAAGCGATGAGGACGATGCCCAGCAAGGTGCTGAAACACAGGAGAAGAATGCGCGAACGGAGAGTCATGGGAGCCTGGGTAAAGAATAAAATGTGGAATTATAAACAATTTCCATATGGAAATCTTTTCAGAAAAGCAAAGCGGGCGGCGCTACCAGGCTGATGCCCGGCAGGCACCGCCCGCATATGTCTTGCTGAAGTCTGGATGAAAGGTCAGGCCAAGGCTTCCTTGGCCGCCTCTTCCGGCGTCAAGCCGTCGTAGAACTGGTCGGTGAACCACTCGACCTGCTCTTCGATGTGGTCCTGCGCCTGCGCCACGGTGGCACCGCCGGCCACGAGGAAGCCTTCGACCTCGATACACCAGTTGATCAATTCCAGGGTTTCCGGATCGAGTTCTTCTTTCTTAGCCATCGTACAGTCCTTGCTTGTTAAATTGCGATCACATCAATCAGCAGCAGTTTAACAGCTTCGCCACACTGCCGCCCCTGCAGTTCAACAATGAAGCTTACTTGGCTGCAACGTTTTTGCGTTCCGGATACAGTACCACCTGTACATAATTGTGCATGTCCAGGTAACGCTGCGCGGCCAGTTTGACGGCTTGCGGCGTGAGGGCGCGCACGCGCTGCTCATAGCGCAGGATGTGCGCGGGGTCGCGTCCCTGCGTCACCGAACCCATCAACTGGTTCATCCAGTAGTTGTTTTCCCGCAAGGATTTCTGCTGGCGCGTGATCCAGTTCAGCTTGACCTTTTCCAGGTCCGCCGCAGACGGCCCGTCCGTCTTCATCCTGTTGATTTCGGCAAACGCGGCGGCGATCACCTTGTCCACGTTTTCCGGTCCCGTCGGCAAGTTCAAGGCCACGGAATAGTGGCCGTACGGATGCTGGCCCATGGACGTCTCAAAGCCGCCGCCATAGATCATGCTCATCTTTTCACGCAGCACTTCGATGACTTTCAGGTTCAGCACCTCGCCCAGCGCCTGCAGGGTCAGCTTTTGCTCGTCCGAATACGCCACGTTGCCATTGAAAGTGATGGAAATCGTGCTCTTCGGCTCGCTGCCCATGTAGATGTCCTTCTTGACGACCCCGGTCACCGGGCGCATGCCCACGTCGCGGTAGGCGTGCGGCACGTCGGCCACGGGCAAGGTGCCCAGGTAGCTGGCGATCAGCGGCTTGATCTTGTCGAGCTCGAAACTGCCCGTGAAGATGAAGGTCATGTCGCGCGCGCTGGAAAAGCGCTGGCGGAAGATGTCCAGCGAACGGTCCAGGCCCACCTTGTCGAAATCGGCCACGCGCGGCACGCCATCGACGCGCGGGTTGTCGCCAAACATGGCGTGCTGGATGGCATCGTAAAACACGGCTTCCGGCTGCGCCATGCTGTTTTTCGCCAGGTCCTGCTGCTTGCCGATGAAGGACTGGTACAGGCCCGCATCCTTGCGCACGTCATGGAAATACAGATACACCAGTTGCAGCATGGCTTCCACGTCGGCGCTGCTGGCCGAGCCGCCAAAGCCTTCGCTCAGTTCGCCTAGCGAAGCGCCCACGTTGACCGTCTTGCCGGCCAAGACTTTTTGCAAGTCCAGCGGCGCCAGGTCTTTCAGGCCCATGCTGCCGACCACGGCGCTGGCGTAGCGGGCGTTGTAGATGTCGGCATCGCCGAACAGCGACTGGCCGCCGAAGCGCGTCGAGCCCATCAGCACCTGGTCATTCTTGAAGTCCGTGGGTTTGAGCAGCACGCGCACGCCATTGCCCAGGGTCAGTTCCGTCACGCCGATGGCGCTGTTCAACTTTTCCGAGACGATGCTGCCGCCGGCCGGCGGCGCATCCATCAGCTTGCTGGCCAGCACTTTTTCCGTGCGCGGCTCGATGATTTGTTGCTCGGCTTTCGCCACGGCATCGAGCAATTGCTGCTGCGTCGGCACGCTGGCCCCCGCTTTCGGTTCGGCGCCCATGAAGACCACGAGTTTCTTTTGCTGGTCGGGAATCACCTTGGCCACCGTCTCGTTGATTTCTTGCAAGGTTACCTGCGGCAAGAGTTCCTGCGCGTACAGCAATTCATTGGCGATGCCGGGGATGGCTTCCTGCTCCAGGAAGTTGCGCGAATACTCGGCCACGAAACCGGAGGAATCGGACTTGTCGCGCTCGCTGTATGCGCGCTCGTAATTGCGCAGCATGTTCTTGCGCGCGCGGTCCAGCTCATCCTGGCTGAAACCGAAGCGGCGCGCCCGCTCATCTTCCTGCACCAGCGCATCGACGGCCGGCTGCACGCCGCCCTTGCCCAGCAAGGCATACGCGCTGAACGATTCATAACCGCGCACCAGCTTGCCCATGCTGCTGCCGCCCTGGATGAACGGCGGGTTCGCCTGCTGCGTCAATTCCTGCATGCGCGCGCTGAGCATTTGCCCGTACAGGTTCTCGATCATCTGGCGGCGGTAGTCGGCGATGGTGACGGGTTCCTGCGCGGCGCGGATCGGGTAGCGGATGAAGACCGTGTCGTCCGGCGCTTCCTTGTCCGTGATCACCAGCGCTTCCGTTTGCGAACGCTGCGGTACTTCCGCATACAGGCGCGGACGCGGTTTCGCGGGATTTTTCAGCTTGCCGAAATGCTGGCGGATCATCGCTTCAGCTTGCTTCGGCTCCACATCACCGACCACCACCACGGCCATCAGGTCGGGACGGTACCAATCCTTGTAGAAACGCTTGATGGCTTCCGGCTTGAACGTTTTCAGCACGGATTCCTTGCCAATCGGCATGCGTTCCGCATAGCGCGAACCGTTCAGCAGCTTCGGATACAGGACCTTGTTCATGCGGTCGCTGGCACCCTTGCCCAGGCGCGCCTCTTCCAGCACGATGCCGCGTTCGCTGTTGATGTCGGCCGGATTGAATTTCAAGCCATGCGCCCAGTCTTCCAGCACGAGAAAACCCTTTTCCAGGTTTTCCTTCTTGTTCGTCGGAATCGGCAGCACGTACACGGTTTCATCAAAGCTCGTGTAGGCATTCAAATCGGCGCCGAACTTCACGCCGATCGATTGCAGATAGGAAATCAGTTCATTGCGCTTGAAATGCGTGGAGCCATTGAAAGCCATGTGTTCCGTGAAATGCGCCAGGCCTTGCTGGTCATCATCTTCCAGGATGGAGCCGGCTTTCACCACCAGGCGCAATTCCACTTTCTGCGCGGGACGGGCATTTTTCTTGATGTAATAGGTCAAGCCATTCGGCAGTTTGCCGACGGTAACTTCTGGTGCCAGCGGCAGGGGATCGCTCAAACGGATTTCCGCCTGGGCCATGCAGGCGCACGCCAGCAAGACGGCGCCCGAGATCAGGCGTAATTTACTCAGCTTCATGTATTCTCAACGGTAAGATTCAGTAGGCATACCTTACACTGAAATCCTGTTTCCGCCATTAAAAACAGCTTAGGAAAAACGGCTTTTCCCAGGCAACTTTGCCGAATGACAAACTCAACAGTGTCCTGCCAGCTTTTTTCAATTGTGCTAAAGTATTGCCGCCGGTCATGTGGACCGGCACAACAATACGTCTTCGGGGCGGGGTGCGATTCCCCACCGGCGGTAAGACCGGCAACGGTCAAGCCCGCGAGCGCCTGTCAAACGTCGTTTGGCGGGGTCAGCAGATCCGGTGTGATTCCGGGGCCGACGGTATAGTCCGGATGAAAGAAGATGTGCAGTAGTGTGATGTCCCATCGCCCCGGCGATGCGGCCAGTTGCGTCTATTCGCTTGCCCTGCAGCGTTTTTCGCCTATGCGAGGAGCGTTTCACCATGTTAGTCAACAGCTATACCCTGCTTTCCAACGACCTGGAAGGTCGTATCCAATCCGCCCTGGCCGCCATGCGCGCCGGCATCCCCGTCATCCTGCTCGACGATTTCGACCGTGAAAACGAAGCCGACCTGATTCTGTCGGCCGAGAAACTCACGAACGAAACCATGGCTTTGCTGATCCGCGAATGCAGCGGCATCGTCTGCCTGTGCCTGCCGACGGACGTCGTCAGCGCGCTGGAGTTGCCGCCCATGTCGTCCGACAACGGCAGCCGCTACGGCACGCCATTCACGGTGTCCATCGAGGCGCGCGACGGCGTCACGACGGGCGTGTCGGCCGCCGACAGGGTCACCACCATCCGCGCCGCCATCGCCAAGGATGCAAAGCCAGCCGACCTGGTGCGCCCCGGCCACGTATTTCCCCTGCGCGCCGCGCCCGGTGGCGTGCTCGAGCGCCGTGGCCACACGGAAGGCTCCGTCGACCTGTCGCGCATGGCGGGCCTGAACCCGGCCGCCGTGCTGTGCGAGCTGATGAATCCGGACGGCACCATGATGCGCGGCGACGATATCGAACGTTTCGCCGAACTGCACGGCATGCCGATCCTGACCATCGAAGAACTGGTAGAATGGCGCAGCACGCGCGAACAGTAAGCCATCTTCAGGCGGCCACGGCCTTCGGCGGATGCACGTGCCGGTAGACGAGTCCCGCCGCCAGGCCATACGCGACGGCGATCGTCGCGTAGGCCAGCGGCAAGCGCAGCGACCAATCCTGCACCATGTGCAGGATGCTGCCGATCAGGGCCACGCCCACCAGGGCGCCGATTTGCCGGTTAGCATTCAAGGCCGCCGCCGCACTGTTCGCATGCTGCTTGCCGGCCACCCGCATCACGGTGGCCGTCATGGCGGGAATCACAATGCCGATGGCCACGTTCATGACGGCCGTGCCCAGCGCCAGCAGCGCAAACGGCGTACCCGGACGCAAGCCCATCAGCAACAAGGCCATGACGGCCCCCACCAGCAAGCCGGCCAGCATGGGCAAGCGCGTGCCATGACGTGCCGCAATACTTCCCGCCATGAAATTTCCTACCGTATAGGCCGCCATCATGGGCAGCAGGTGCAAGCCCGACTGCAAGGCGTCGGCGCCGCCAGACTGCTGCAGGAACAGGCTCAATAAGAACAGCTGGCCGAACACGCAGAAATTGATCAAAAAACCCACGCCGTTGGCCGCGCCAAAGCTGCTGCTGTGAAACAGTGCACGCGGCAACAGCGGATGGCTGCCGCTGCGCTCGCGCCGCAGCAGTTGCCCGGCCGACAATACCGTCAAGGCCCCCGCCGCCAGCACGCCGGGCGACAGCCAACCCAGCACAGGGCCTTCGATCAGCACGAAACTCAGGCCCGCCAGCGCCGCCACGCCCAGCGCATGGCTAAACAGCGATAAATCGCGCGGCTGGCGCGCCGGTGCGGCCAGCAGCAGCTGCGCCATGACGATGGCCAGCACGCCCAGCGGCACGTTGACCCAGAAGACGCTGCGCCAGCCGAACTGGTGCACGAGGATGCCGCCGATCAAGGGGCCGGACGCGCCGGCCACGCCCACCAGCGCCGACCAGGCGCCCAGCATGCGCGTGCGCTCTCGCTCGTCGTCAAAACTGTGCGTCAGCAAGCTCAGGGAGCTGGGCATGAACAGGGCCGCGCCGGCGCCCTGCAGCAAACGCGCCGCCGTCAGGAAGTGGCCGTCGGGCGCCGCGCCGCACAGGACCGAGCCGAGAATGAAAACGCCGAGGCCGCCCTGGTACACGGCTTTCGGCCCGTAGCGGTCGGCCAGCGCACCGCCGGCCAGCAGCAGCGCGGCAAACGTCAAGGTGTAGCCGTCGACCACCCAGACCAGGCCCGTCAGCGGTATGGCCAGGTCGAGCGCGATATCGGACAAGGCCACGTTGACGGCCGTGACGTCAAGCATGGCCATGACGAAGCCGAAGGCCAGGGTCAGCAGGATCAAGCCGCTGGCGCGGCGCGGTGTGGGGGCAGGCATGGAATTCCTTGCAGGGATAGAAGGGCAGCCATTATGCGAGCGTTGCACGATGCAGTAAACAGGCATAAAATCGGCACCTTGATGCAAAATTGCATCAGAAAACACGGACAAGGATATGGACTGGGCTCATGGATTGGGATAACGCGCGCATCTTTCTGGCCATCGGCCGGGCCGGCACCCTGCGCGGCGCGGCGGCCCTGCTGCGCATCGACCAGGCCACCTGCGGGCGCCGCCTGGCCGCGCTGGAAAGCTCGCTGGGCGCCACCCTGTTCCTGCGCACGCCGTCGGGCTACGTGCCCACGCCAGCCGGCGAGCTGGCGCTCACGGCGGCCGAAGCGATGGAACGGGCGGCCGACAAGCTGCAACGCGAGATGCAGGGCGTCGACAACCGTCTGTCCGGCCTGGTGCGCGTGGCCACCACCGACACCATGGCCAGCCATTTCGTCATCCGCGCCATGCAGCAGCTGCACGCGGCCCACCCGGACATCCGCATCGTGCTGCACGTGGCGCCGCAGCTGGCCAGCCTGACGCGGCGCGAAGCGGACCTGGCGGTGCGCGGCGTGCGTCCCACCGACCCGGACCTGATCTCGCGCCACTTGGTCAAGCGCAGCCTGGGCCTGTACGCGTCAAAAACCTACCTGGCGCAGCGGGGCGAACCCGTGCGCGGCACGGCGCTGGCCGGCCACGACATCGTCATCTACCACCATTCCGTGGCGCCCCGTCACGCGGAAAAACTGGCCGGCGAATCCGTCGCCAACGCCCGGGTCGCCATGGAAGTCAATTCGGCGGCGATGCTGCAGGAAGCCACGCGCGCGGGCCTGGGCGTGGCCGAGCTGGCCACCCACCTGGGCGACATCGACCCGCTCCTCGTGCGCATCTGGCCCGAGCGGGCGGAAAGTTACGACGTGTGGCTGGTCATGCATGCCGACCTGAACCGCTCTGCCCGCGTGCGCGCGGCGGCCGATGCCATCATCGCCAGCGTGGCGGGGCAATAGCGAGCCACCCGCGCACGGCTGGACAATCGCTTGTATCGAACGCATCCAATGTTAAGATGCCATGATGACCCTATCCGTCTCCCTCATCATCAGCCTGCGCCGCCTGCACCGGGCCACCATGGCCTGGCTGGTCAGCTGGTGGCGCATGCTACATTTCGCCATCCTCGTGTTTTCGCTGGCCCTGTCGCCATCGAGCTATAACCGCGACAACCGCCCCATCCTCGCGCACCGCCTCGTGACCAATACGGCGCCCAATCTCGTGTGGTTCAGTGTGGCCTGCGCGCTGGTCAGTCTGGTGCTGATACGCATCGTCGTCGTCAGCGCGCAAAGCTACGGCCTGTCGCGCTATGCGCTGGAAATGGTGGTGCGCGTGCTGGTGCTGGAATTGATACCGCTGACGGCCGCCCTGTTCGTTGCGCTGCGCCTGACCCTGCCCGACGGCATTGCGTTTGCGCAAATGCGCTCTTCCGGCATGCTCGATACCATGCAGCGCCAGGGTGTCGACCTGCTGCGCCGCGAGTACTTTCCACGCGTCATGTCCGGCATCTTTGCCGTGTGGATGCTGGCCATCGTCAGCTGCGTCACTTCGCTGATCCTCGCCTACATCACCATCTACGGTTTTACCCCGTGGGCGCTGCAAGGCTACACGCGCGTCGTGGGGCAGATCTTCAATCCGGCCGTGGCCCTGATCCTGATGCTCAAGGTCATCTTCTTCAGCTTTGCAGTGGCCCTGATCCCGCTGGCCTCGTCCTACTACCCGGAAGAGCCGCATGGCCGGCGCAACCGCCTGTGGGCCGCGCACGGACTGTCTGAAATGCTGCGCCTGTTTTCCGTCATCCTGCTGGTCGAAGTGGCTTCGCTGATGGGCAATTACTACTGATGCCCCGCCGCCACCGCCAGCGATCCCCGAACCATCCATACGAGAGCCAGAAGCCATGAGCCAGAGCCAGAGCCAGCCACCGAATCCCGACCAGACCGACGTCACGGCGCCCGACGCTGTCCTGCCCGCCCCGCCGCCCGTGCGCCACGCCGAATTGAAGGCGGCCATTCTGCTCGTCTTCATGTTCGTGCTGGTGGTCGGCTCCGTCGTCTACCTGATGTATGCGCGCGGCGCCTTTGAGGCAACGCAGACCCTGGTGCTGACGGCCGACGATTCCGACGGCGTCGGCGTGGGCGCCGACCTGACCTTTTCCGGCTTTCCCATCGGCCGCGTGCAGCGTATCGAACTGGCGCCGGACGGTCGCGCGCGCGTCATCATCGACGTGCCGCGAAAAGACGCGCACTGGCTGCGCACCAGCTCCATCTTCACCCTGGAACGGGGCATCGTGGGCGGCGCCAAGCTGCGCGCCTACAGCGGCATCCTGACGGACCCGCCGCTGCCCGACGATGCCACGCGCGACTTGCTGGTAGGCGACATGGCAGCGGAAATTCCCCGCCTGCTGGCCGCCGCTAAGGATTTGCTCAACAACCTGGGCAACCTGACGGGTACCGATTCCGCGCTCGACGGAACCATGCGCAATGTGCAGGCCGTGACCGGCAAGCTCAGCGGTCCGGGCGGTGCCATGGGCTTGCTGACGGGCGACGACAAACAGTCGCGCCTGCTGATCGAGCGGGCCAACGCCCTGCTGATCACGGCCGACCAGCTGGCGCGCCGCACGGATGGCCTGGTGGCCAATGCCGATACGCGCGTCTTTGGCGAAAAAGGCGTGATGACGGATGCGCAGGCGACCATCGTGCAGCTGAACGCGCTGCTGGCCGACACGCGCAACAGCCTGAAAAAAGTCGACGCCGTGCTGGTCGAGGCGCAAGCCGTGGGTGCCAATGCCAAGGCGGCCACAGCCGACCTGGGTCCGCTGCGCGCCGACGTGGAAAGCAATCTGCGCAAGGTCGAGCAACTGGTCAATGAAATCAACCGCAAATGGCCGTTCAAGCGCAATCCGGAGATCAAACTGCCATGAGAAAACGCAATGTCACCTTGTCCGCCCTGGCCGCATTGTTGTGCACCGCGTTGGCAGCCTGCTCCAGCGGCCCGCCCGTGCCGGACTGGAAAATGAATGCGCAAAGTTCCGTCGAACGTTTTCAAGCGGCCTACTTGAATGGCAACGCTCTGGTCGAGCAGACGGAATTCCGGCGCGCCCGCAGCCAGGTGGCCGGCACGGGCAAGCTTGAACTCGTGGCGCGCATCGAACTGCTGCGCTGCGCCGCGCGCGTGGCCAGCCTGGCGTTCGAGGACTGCGCCGGCTTTGACGCCCTGCAAGCTGACGCGACAGCCGCCGACCGCGCGTATGCGGCCTGGCTGGCTGGCAAGGCACAGGCGGCCGACGTCGCCCTGCTGCCGGAAACGCAGCGCGCGGCCGCCGGCGCCAGCTCCGACACGGCCGCCGCCAGCGCCGTGGCCGCCATCAAGGATCCGCTGTCGCAACTGGTGGCGGCCGGCGTGCTGCTGCGCTCGGGCCGCGCCACGCCGGCGCTGCTCGATACGGCCGTGGCCACCGCCTCGGATCAGGGCTGGCGCCGGCCGCTGCTGGCGTGGCTGGGCGTGCAGCGCCTGCGCGCCGAACAGGCGGGCGACACGCAAGCGGCGCAGCGCATCGCGCGGCGCATGGCGATCGTCGAGCAGCCGCTGGCGCCTTGAGCGCGCAGATGGCGGCCCAAGGCAGGCGGAATCAGGCATAATCGAACGAGGATGACATCAAGGCCGTGCAGGCAGCGAGGTGTGACGATGCAGTTCGAGGATTTCGACCTTTCCACTCCCGATACCGGCCGGCATGCCGGCGCGGCGCCTGGCGATGACGCGTCGGCCGCCACGGCCGTGCGCCTGCAATACCTGCTCGACAATACACCTTCCATCATCTATTGCACCGTGCCCAGCGGCGACTTCAAGATGACCTTTGTCAGCAACAATGCCCTCAACGTGCTGGGCTACCAGCCCGAGGAGATGGTTGCCGATCCCAATTTCTGGTTCGACCACATCCACCCCGACGATGCGCCCGGCATCTTTTCCAGCCTGGCGCAGATCTTCGTCGAAGGCGCGCGCGCCTACGAGTACCGCTTCCGCGTGCGCGACGGCAGCTATCTGTGGATGCACGACAGCCTGCGCCTCGTGCGCGACGATCACGGCGTGCCGTTCGAGGTGATCGGCTCGCTGACGGACATCACGGAACGCAAGGGCATGGAGGCGATGCTGCAGGCGCGCGGCGAAGAGCAGCAACTACTGATCAGCAAGTTGCAGGAAGCCCACGACCAGCTGCTGCAATCGGAAAAAATGGCCTCCATCGGCCAGCTGGCGGCCGGCATCGCGCATGAAATCAATAACCCGATCGGCTTCGTCAATTCCAACATGAGTTCGCTGCAAGGCTATGTCGGCACCCTGTTCGACGTCATCGCCCAGTATGAAGCGGCGATGGGCGAGCCGCTCGATGGCCCGGCCCTGGCCGGCAGAGTGGCCCAGGTGCGCGCGCAGGCCGACCTGGCCTTCCTGCAGGACGACATCGGCGACCTGGTGCGCGAATCGATGGATGGCCTCAAGCGCGTGCGCGACATCGTGCAGGCGCTGAAGGATTTTTCCCACGTGGGCGAGACGGACTGGCAAGTGGCCAGCCTGCATGCGGGCCTGGACAGCACCCTGAATATCGTCGCCAACGAATTGAAATACAAGGCGCGCATCGAAAAACACTATGGCGAGCTGCCGCAGATACTGTGCCTGGCCTCGCAGCTGAACCAGGTCTTCATGAACCTGCTCGTCAACGCGGGCCAGGCCATCAGCAGCGACGGCGTGATCAGCATCCGCACGGGGCACGCGGGCGACTGGGTGTGGGTGGAAATCGGCGACACGGGCGCCGGCATCGCGCCCGAGCACCTGAAGCGCATCTTCGAGCCGTTCTTCACGACCAAGGCCGTCGGCAGCGGCACGGGCCTGGGCCTGTCGCTGTCGTACGGCATCGTCAACAAGCACGGCGGACGCATCGAAGTGGCCTCGGAAGTGGGCCGCGGCACGCGCTTTACCGTGCACCTGCCCGTCACACCGCCGGCGGCCCAGCCAGCGCCCTAGCCTTCCCGCCCTAGCATTCCTTCAAGGGCGCGTACACGCGGATACTCAGGCGTCCGCCATTCTTGCCTTCGAAGTCGAGCAGCTGGCTGATCACGCGCGCCGTCAGCACGTGTTCGGCGGCCAGCAGCATCAGGCCATCGCGGCTGATCAGGTCGCGCGACAGCACCATGCCCGGCTCAAGCTGGCCCGACAGCACGGTCAGGTCGCGCGCCGGCGGCTCCGTCTCTTCCATGAGGCCGCGGAAAGCGGCCACCACGGCGGGGTCGTAGCGCTTGCCGACGCTGTCATAGATCAGGGTGCGGGCCTCGTCGGCGCGCAGGCTGCGCTGCACCATGGCGCCGATCTGCAAGCCGTCATAGTCCGACGCCAGCGCCAGGATGCGCGCGCCCATGGGAATGGCCAGGCCCACCAGGCCATCGGGAAAGCCGGCGCCGTCGAAGCGCTCGAGCTGCGAGCGCAGGATCACGGAGACGGCGCGCAATTCCTCCAGCGCCATCAGCAATTGTTCGGCGCGCAGCGGATGCTTGCGGAACGCGGCCAGCTGCTCGCCATTCCAGGCGCTGGCCGGCAATTCCAGCACGTCGTCGCTCAAGCTGAGCTTGCCTATATCCTTGAGCAGGGCCGCGATGAACACGTCGCGCGCCTCCTGCCCTTCCAGGCCCAGCGCCTGCGCCAGCTTGCGCGACAGCTCGGCCACCCTGCGCGCATGGCCGGCCAGCTTGCCGCCGCGCATCTCGATCAGGTTGGAAAACACCTTGATCGTCGTCACGAACGTGGCCTTCAGGCGTTCATTGGCCGCCTGCACCTCGTCGTGCGACAGTTTCAGCTGCTGCGTGCGCGTGGCCACCTTCGCTTCTAGGCTGGCGTTGAGCGCCTGCAGTTCCAGGTTCTGGCTGGCCGTCAGCGCTTCCAGACGCAGCTTTTCCTGCTCCAGCGCGCGCCGTTCCAGCGCGTGGCGCACCACCAGGACGATATCGTTGTCGTCCCACGGCTTGGTCACGTAGCGGTAGATTTCGCCCTGGTTGATGGCGTCGAGGATGGACTGGATGTCGGCATAGCCGGTCAGCAGCAGGCGGATGGTGCCGGGCCAGCGCTGGCGCACCTGGGCCAGGAATTGCGCGCCATCCATGTGCGGCATGCGCATGTCGGAGATGACCAGATCCACCGTCTCGCTCTCGAGCAGGGCCAGGCCGGCCGCGCCGCCGTCGGCCGTCAGCACGCGGTAGCCGTGCGGGCGGAACAGCCGGCGCAGCGACGACAGGATATTCGGTTCGTCGTCGACGCACAGGATGGTGGGCGGCGCGATGCTGGTGCTCGTATACATGCTGTCCTGTTCGGTCATGGTGCGACGGCCTGCGCCTGGCGCACGGGCAAGGTGATGCGGAAGGTGGTGCCGCGGCCGATGATGCTGCGCACGTCGATGCGGCCATGGTGTTTCTGTACCGTCGTGTAGGCCAGCGACAGGCCCAGCCCCGTGCCCTTGCCGACGGCCTTGGTGGTGAAGAACGGGTCGAAGATGCGCGACAGGTGTTCGGGCGCGATGCCGCCGCCCGTGTCCTCGACCTCGATCCACACTTCCGCCGCGTTGTCGCTGCCCGTGCGCAGGGTGATGCGTCCGCGCGCCTCGCCCATGGCGTGGGCCGCGTTGACGACCAGGTTCATGATCACCTGGTTCAGCTCGGAAGGCTGGCATTCGATATCGGGAATGTCGCCATACTCGCGCATCACGTCGGCCTTGTACTTGACTTCGTTATTCACGATATTGAGCGTGGTGTCGATGCCCTGGCGCAGGTCGGCCCAGACCCACTCCTGGTGCGCATCCGTGCGCGAAAAATCCTTCAGGTCCTGCACGATGCGGCGCACGCGCGAAATGCCTTCCTTCGACTCGCCCATCAGCATCGGTATGTCGGTGCGCAGGAAGTCCAGGTCGATCTGCTCGCGCAGCGCCCGCAGGCGCGCCGCCACCACGGGGTCGGCGACGGCCGGCTCCGCTTCCTCGTAGGCGTCGAGCATGCTGAACAGGTCATCCAGGTAGCCTTCCAGGGTGCCGACATTGGAAAACACATAGCCGATGGGATTGTTGATCTCGTGCGCCACGCCGGCGGCCAGCTGGCCGATCGAGGCCAGTTTTTCCGATTGCAGCAGCTTTTGCTGGGCCAGCGACAGCTTGCTGTTCAATTCCGTCAGGGCCAGGTTGCGCTCGCGCAATTCCAGATCGGCGATCTGGCGCTGGCGGATATCATCGGCCAGGCGCTCGTTCATTTCCGCCAGCTGGGCCGTGCGCTTGGCCACCAGGTGTTCCAGGTTGTCGTGCGCCTTGCGCAGCGCCAGTTCCGCCAGGCGCCGCTCGCTCACGTCGCGCAGGGTTTCGATGGCGCCTACCAGGCGTCCCTGGCGGTCGCGCAGGGGCGCCGCCGTGAAATGCAGCCAGTGGCCGTCGGGGCCGATATCGGCAAAGTAATCCTCGGCTTCGTAGGCGCCGGGAATCACGGGAGAGCGCTTCAGCTTGCCAAGGTAGAGTTCATTTTCGCCGAACGCGATATCGTCGGCCACCAGCAGATCGGCCAGGCAGGCGCGCGGCTGCGGATAAAACGCCTTCCAGTGGTCGCGCGTGCCGACCATCTCGGCGGCCGTAAAGCCCAGCAACTGTTCGCAGGCGCTGTTCCAGTGCGTTACCACGTGGTCCGTGTCGATGGCGAAGGTGGCCACGGGATGTCCATCGAAAAACGCCGACAGCGCGATGGAATCTCCCTGGCGGCGTTCCGGCGTGGCGGGCAATGCCTTTCCTGCATCGGTTTCCATGGACTCTATCCTGTTCATGCCAGCATGATCCGCGACATTTCATCGAAGGTGTGTTCCGTTTGCCCCAGCAGCGCCAGCCAGGCCGGCTCGTCCAGGGCGACGCTGCGCCAGCCCGCGGGCGACAGGGGCGGCACCAGCGCATCGTCGATGTTGGCCAGGTCGAGCGCCAGGGCGACGGCATTGGCCAGGTGCACGGCCAGCGGCAAGCCGCCTGCGTCCAGGCGGTCGATGGCGTGGTGGTCGGCCACCGCCTGCTGTATCGCCTCGGGAAACTTCCAGTAGGCGGCCAGGGCGCTGCCCACCTGCGCGTGATCGATGCCGATGACGGCCAGTTCCGCCTCGGCCATCTGGCAGTCATGCGCCTGGCGGTGGCTGCGCACGAGCGCGTGCTCGGCCGGGAAGCGCGTCACCAGCACCAGGGTGCCCAGGTCGTGCAGCAGACCCGCCGTGAATGCCGTCTCGGGATTGACGCGCAAGTGCGGCGCCAGCAGGCGCGCGGCGATGGCCGTGGCCAGCGAATGGCGCCAGAACGCCTGGAAATCGAAGCCGCCGCTGACGGGTGCAAAGCTGCTCGTCAGGGCGCAGGCCGTGACGACGGTGCGGATGCTGTGAAAACCCAGCACGGAAACGGCTTGCGGAATGCTGGTGACCTTCGATTGCATGCCGTAGAACGAGGAGTTGGCGATGCGCAAGGTCTTTGCCGCCAGGGCCTGGTCCAGTTCGATCTTTTGCGCCAGCACATGCACGTCCGTGTCATCCTGGTCCATACTCGACAGCAGCTCCAGCACCACCACGGGCAGCGAAGGCAGTTCCTGTATCTGGCGGATGATGTGTTCAAAGCTGAGGCGTGTCATGCGGCGCCCCCTTGCCGGTAGCGCTGCAGCAGCGCCAGCAGTTCCGCCCCGGCGGAATCGGGCGGCGTGGCGCGGAACAGCACGGCCAGCCGTTCCAGGTGGCGCAAGCGTTCCTGCTCGGCATGCGCCTGCGCGGCGGGATCCGGCGCCTCGTCCATGACGACGTGGCAGCGCTCCACATTGCGCCTGCGCAAGGCCGTCAGGTTCGCCGCCGTCAGGGTGGCGCCCTGTGCCAGCAGCACGGCGCCGCTGGCGTCGTTCAACGCCTGGGCCAGCACCATGCCTTCCTGCGCCTGCTCCATGGAAATCTCGCGTCCACTTTCGCTCATGCTTTCACTCATTTACCCACTCCATGACGACTCAGGGTAACCAGGCTGCCGCGCGAGCGCGAATGCAGACCCATCGGATGGACTGCCACGACATACGGCTGGCCGTCGATGGCGGCCAGGCGGGGCGTGTCCTGCCCGTCGAACAGTTGCGGCAAGACGATCGCCGCCTCGTTGCCCAGCAGGGCCGCGCCCCGTTCGAACAGGTTGGCCGCCGCCGTATTGATGAAGGCGATCATGCCTTCGTCGTCGAGCCCGATCACGGGCAGCGGCAGGAATTGCAATACTTCGCGCGCGATGCCCAGGCTGACTTCATCGCGGTTGATCTGATGCTGCTGCTGGCGCACCAGCGCCTGCATGGCGGCATTGGCTGCCGCCAGCGCCTGGTTGGCGTCGCGCAACTGCGCATTGAGGCGCACATTGTCGTCGTCGATGCCCTTCAGGCGAAAGGCTTCGGCGATATGCTCGCGCAGCTGATGGTCTTCCCAGGGCTTGGTGAGGAATTTGAAGATGGCACCCTCGTTGACGGCGTCCGTGACGGCCTGCAACTCGGTATAGCCCGACAGCATGATGCGGATGGTTTGCGGGCACAGCAGCTTGGCCTTGCGCAGGAAGTCGGCGCCCAGCATGCCGGGCATGCGCTGGTCCGACACGATCACGTCGACGACATGGCTGGCCAGCACGTCCAGCCCTTCCTGGCCGCTGCCGGCCGTCAGGATATGGTAGCCGTCGCGCCGCAGCAGGCGCTTGAGGGAAGCGAGGATATTCGGCTCGTCATCGACCAGCAGCAAGGTGCGCGGGGGCGCCGCAGGCACCGCCGTCCCTGGCACACCATGCTCGTCGTGCACATCCATCGGACCATCCTCTCATCGCCATGGCGATATCGGAGCTTGCCTGGAGGGGGATCTGCCGCGCGAGCCCGTCTTGCGAGTCTTGCGCGGCAGCCAGCTTGCGCTGAAATTATACGACTAAATGTTCCTTTTTGGCATTTATCCGCGCCGTGCAGGACAAGGTGTGTCGCGGTAAAACACAAAGCCGCCCAGGCCGATGGCCTGCGTGTCGGCCTTCACGGCGTACACCAGCGTGTTCTTTGACGCCTCGACCCGCAGCAGGTTCTGGTGCAGCACCGTTTGCGCGTGCGACAGTTCCAGCGACGGCGTCGGCGCCAGTTGCAGCCGCAGCTCGGACGTGGCCGCATCGTAGGCCCAGCGGCCCGGGTTGAAGAAGGCGAAGCCGCCGTCGAAACGCAGGCTGCCATCCTTGAACTGGGTCAGGCAAATGCCGGGAAATTCGCTGGGCGGGTTGTACCAGGTGGCGGCCACGGCGGCATCGGCCGGCGTCTTGCCCGGCATCTGCATGCCGGCGCCATCACTTTTTCCGCCCATGCCGGCGCAACCGGCCAGCGCCAGCGCGCCAGCCAAAGCGCCCGCGCGCGTGATGAAGGTCATGTGCATCAACAGTCCCCTTGCTTTATAGAAACATCATCTTAAAGCGGGACGGCCAGCCGTTCAAGCGGCTAGCGCACATAAGGGCGATTTAGTGTTCGCCGGCGGCCTTGGCGGCCGCTTCGCGCAATTTGTCCTTCTTGCTCTTGCGCGCGCCCTTCACGCCGCCGTTGACAGTGTCCGTGATGGAATTCACGGGCGCTGGCAATTCCGTTGGCTCGAAACCGGCCACCACTTCGCGCACGATGCGCAAGTCATTGCGGTTTTCGATCAGGCGGAAATGCGCTTCCGAGTCGGCCGTCACGAAACTGATGGCCGTGCCGCTTTCGCCGGCGCGGCCCGTGCGGCCGATGCGGTGCGTGTAGTCGACGGCCGAGCGGGGCAAGTCATAGTTGACGACGGCCGGCAGGCCGGCGATGTCGATGCCGCGCGCGGCCACGTCGGTGGCGACCAGTACCTGCAAGCGACACGCCTTGAAGTCGGCCAGCAGCTGGCTGCGCGTGCCCTGGCTGAATTCGCCGTGGAAAGCACCCACGTGCAGGCCCGCGCGCTGCAGCTTGTCGGCCACGTGTTCGGCCGCGTACTTGGTGGCGACAAAGACCAGCACGCGCTCCCACTGCTGCTGCAGGATCAGGTAGCGCAGCAGCTGCGTGCGGCGCGGCACGTCGACCGTGATGGCGCGCTGCACGATGTCGGGCTTGTCCTGCGGCTCGGACGCCACTTCGATGCGCACGGGTTCCTTGAGCAGGCTGTCGGCCAGCGCCTGCACGCTGTCGGGGAAGGTGGCGGAGAAGAACAGGTTTTGCCGCTTGCCCGGCAGCAGCGCCAGGATGGCGTTGATTTCCTCGCTAAAACCCATGTCGAGCAAACGGTCGGCCTCGTCGAGCACGCACAGCGACACGCCGCCCAGCTTCACGGCGTTCTGGCGCACCAGGTCCAGCAAGCGGCCCGGCGTGGCGACGACGATGTCGGCGCCGCCGCGCAAGTCCATCATCTGCGGATTGATCGAAACGCCGCCGAACAGCACGGAAATCTTCAGTTTGATCGGCAGCGGCTTGGCCAGCGCGTGCACCGTCTGCCCCACCTGCGCCGCCAGTTCGCGCGTGGGCACGAGGATCAGCGCGCGCACCTGGCGCGGGCCGGAAGCGGGCGCCATCAGCGCCTGCAGCAGCGGCAGCGCGTAGGCGGCCGTCTTGCCGGAACCCGTCTGCGCCGCGCCCAGCACGTCGCTGCCGCGCAGGATGGCGGGAATGGCGGCCGCCTGGATGGCCGTCGGCGCGGCATAGCCGGCCTTGTCGACGGCACGGACCAGGGCGGGAATCAGACCCAGTGAGGAAAATGGCATAACGGGCCTTCTTTATTCGTAAAGTGAGACCGGCCGCGAAAGGCGGCCGGTCGGAATTGCGACAGTATAAGGCAGACCGCTACTGGCGTGGCATTTGCAGTTTCGGAAAGCCCGCTTCATCGTAGCCCGGCATGCCGCGGCGGATGGCGTGCGAAAAGTCCGCGTCGTCGTTGGCCGCGCGCGCGCGCGCCGTGATGTGGCCCCCAATACGCAGCTGCTGGAAGCTCAAGCCGGGCACCAGGCCCTTGACGTCGAACAGGTAGCGGTCCAGGTAACCCGAGGCCATCAGCCGGTAGTCGAGCGGCAAGCCAGGCACGATGCGGCGCACCATCTCGAAGACGATGGTGGTGCAGTTGGCCGTCAGGGTGTTGTAGAACTGCGGCTGGTTCTTCAGCGCTTGCGCTTCGTCAAGGTAAGCGAGGAACAGCGAGCGCATGGCCGCTTTCGGCATCATCACGCGGTACAGATGCATGTCCTCGCCGCGCGCATTCGTGCGCACGCGCAGGATGTCGCGCTCGTCGGCGGCGATCAGGCTCATTTCGAAATGCTTGAAGAAGCCGCCGATGGCGGAAAAGCTCTCGCCCTTCTCCTTGCGGATCTCGATGGAAAACGTCAGAAAGCGCCCGTCCGCAAAGCCGAACGAGATCAGCGTATGCGCAATGTAGGGGCCCGTCCAGTACGACAGCGCCGCGTCCACCGTGCGCAGTTCGTCGAGGTCGTAGCTGCGCTGCTCCCACTTGACCGTGTAGTCGTCATCGCTGCGCCAGTCGAAATTGCGCACATTGTCCAGGGTGACGAGATTGCCTGCCACCTTGCCGGTGACGTTGCGCGCCACATCGTCGGCCCACACGCGCTGCTGCTTCGGCGTGATGAAACTCCACCACACAAGCAGCAGGATGAATCCGGCCGCATACGGCAACAGCACGCGCGCGTCGCCGCGCATCCACCACAGCGCGACACTGGCCACGCCCAGCGCGCCCCACAGCAGCGCGCCGATGGCTTGCGCGGCCGTGCCGCCGGACAGCTGGTACCACAGCGCCAGCGCGCCCCACAGTGCAGTCAACAGGAGAATCAGGGAAACGGCCATTTTGCCGAGGGTGCCCAGCACGGAGCGGGCACGATGTGATAAGAAAGTCATGCCTCAATTATAGGGGCAAGTGACGATGTGCAAGTATTTCGGACGTACCGGCCTGCCTTGGGACAAGCGCAACATATTATTTCGATGGCATAATGACTTCTTTTGCAATCAATTCTGCCTGCGTATGCAACTCCATGGTTTTTCCATCCTCAAGGGTTTAACTAAAATCTTGCTTGAAGGGCAGGAAGTTGACCTGCACAACAATTACGCATTCACGCAGATCGACTACCGCATCGCTGCGCGGCAGTTGCAGCTGCATTGGGTACGTAGTGACGGCGACTGGATCCGGCCCGGCATGCCACCTGCGCTGACGCTGGTCTGCGAAGGCGTACATGTGCTGAAAATCCGGGAATCCGGCGACGGCGAGCATGTCAACGGGGAGAAATGCCTGTCCTCCATCGGCTTCATGTGGAATGCCATGCGCGATGACATGGACGGCGTCGCGTCGCACGAGGCGAGCGAAGGCTGCACTGATCTCGCGTTGATGTTCATGAGTGACCTGAGCATCAAGATTGCTGCCGCCGAGGCACGCATCCTTGTTGATGCCGGGCCGGCCAATCAAGCCGCATCCATAGCAGCATAGTAGCAACCACAACACTCAGGTGCCCCCTTGCAGCATCCAGCCCTCTACACCCTCGCCGGCAGCCTCAATTCCCTCTTCATCGTCGTCAGCTTGTACGGCCTGTGGTCGCAGCTGCAAAAGATCTGGCAGCGCAAGCACGATGCCAGGGTCGGCGCCGGCAAGACGACGGACATTTTGTCCATCAACCAGTTCACCGTCAGCTTCCTCGCGTATTGCGCGTTCTTCGTCTACGGCTATTCGATCACGCCATTCAACCACTACATCGTCTGGCCGCGCCTGATCGCCTCGCTGATCGCGCTGGGCATCCTGTATGAAATCGACCGCGACCGGCGCAGCGTGGCATCGCGCAACGCGCTGCTGGCCTGCGCGCTGCTGCTGTGCGCGGGTGTGGCGGGATTGCTGTTCGGCCCCACCTTCACGGATGAAAAGCGCGTGATCTCGCAAAGCCTGATCGTCGCCGTCACCGTGCTGCTGGCGCAGGGCTATGCGCATCAGATCCGCCTGATCTGGCGCTCCGGCAAGACGGGCGCCGTGTCCCTGAAAATGAGCCAGTTCATCCTGGCAATGGATATCAGTACCATCTTCTTTGCCTGCGTCATGGGGCTATCGACGGGCTGGCCTTTGCTGCTGCTGGCCTGCGTCAGTGCCACGACCAAGCTTGCCATCATGTGGCTGTTCCGCTGGGAGAAGTCCAGCCCCGCCGCGCAGGTGAAACGCCAGGCGCCGGCCTGAGGCCTACTGCCCGCTCAGCGCCCGCATTTCCGCATACAGGTTCGCCTTGCCCTCGAAGCCGATGCCGACCAGGTCCGGCATGGTGATGTGGCCATTTTCCACCCTGACGCCGTCGGGGAAGCCGCCGAACGGCTGGAATAAATCCGGGTACGATTCATTGCCGCCCAGGCCCAGTCCTGCCGCGATATTCAAGGACATCTGGTGGCCGCCGTGCGGGATGCAGCGGCTGCGCGACCAACCGTGCTGATGCAGCATGTCCAGGGTGCGCAGGTATTCCACCAGGCCGTAGCTGAGGGCGCAGTCGAACTGCAGCCAGTCGCGGTCGGCGCGCATGCCGCCGTAGCGGATCAGGTTGCGCGCATCCTGCATGGAAAACAGGTTTTCGCCCGTCGCCATCGGCTTGTCGTAGTAGCTGCGCAAGGTCGATTGCAGCTCGAAGTCGAGCGGGTCGCCCGCCTCTTCATACCAGAACAGGTCGTACTGGCGCAGCGCCTTGGCGTAGGCGATCGAGGTGTCCAGATCGAAGCGGCCGTTGGCATCCACGCACAGTTTTTTCCCATCCTGCAGCACCTCCATGATGGCGTCGATACGGCGCAAATCTTCATCGAGCGACGCGCCGCCGATCTTTTTCTTGACCACCGTGTAGCCGCGGTCGATATAGCTGCGCATCTCATCCTGCAGCGCGGACAGGCTCTGGCCCGGATAGTAATAGCCGCCGGCCGCATACACGAACACTTGTTTGTCCGGCACGCCCGTGCCGTGGCGCTCGGCCAGCAACTGGAACAGGGGCTTGTTCTCGATCTTCGCCACGGCATCCCAGATGGCCATGTCGATGGTGCCGATGGCCACCGAGCGCTCGCCATGGCCGCCCGGCTTTTCATTGGTGTACATGCAATCCCACACCTTGTGCGGGTCGAGGTTGCCACCGTCATCCGTCACGAGGCTGGCCGGATCGGCGTCGAGGATGCGGGGAATGAAACGCTCGCGCATCAACATGCCCTGGCCGTAGCGGCCATTCGAATTGAAGCCATAGCCGACGACGGGCTTGCCGTCGCGGATCACGTCGGTGACGACGGCCACCAGGCTCAGGGTCATCTTGGTGAAATCGATGTAGGCATTGCGGATGGGGGAAGAGATGGGGATGGTCTTTTCGCGGATTTCAACGATTTTCATGCGGGTCTCCTGTGCTTGAATGGTGACGCCAGCTTAACCGCGATACGCAGTCGTATAATCGATAGCAATTTAAACGATTCTTCACTTGAAGTTAATAATGAAAAGCGATGCCACCACGGAAATGGCCTTCTTTGTGCTGCTGGCCAAGCTGGGCAGCCTGTCGGCCACGGCGCGCGAGCTGGGCATCACGCCGCCCGCCGTCAGCAAGCGCCTGCAGCTGATGGAACAGCGCCTGGGCGTGCGGCTGCTGAACCGCAGCACGCGGCGCATCAGCCTGACGGGCGATGGCGAAAGTTATCTGCAACAGGCGCGGCAAATCCTCGACGATATCCGCGCCATGGAAGAATCCTTGGCCAGCGGCAGCGCGGAACCGCGCGGGTTGCTGCGCGTCAACGCCACCCTGGGTTTCGGGCGCACGGTGATCGCGCCCCTGCTGTCGCAATTCGCCCTGCGCCACCCGCAGCTGGAAGTGCAGCTGCAGCTGACTGACAGCCCTATCAACCTGGTCGAGCAGGCGTACGACCTGGGCATCCGCTTCGGCGACCTGCCCGACACGCGGCTGTCGGCGCGGCGCATCATGTCGAACCGGCGCTTCCTGTGCGCTTCGCCCGCCTACCTGCAGGCGCACGGCACGCCGCACACCCCGGACGACTTGGCGCAGCACCGCTGCATCGTGCACCGGCAGAATGACGACGCCTACGGCATCTGGCGCCTGAGTAAGGGACGCGCCACCCACACGGTGAAAGTGCGCGGCACGGTGGCCAGCAATGATGGCGACGTGGTGCTGGGCTGGGCCCTGGACGGCCACGGCATCCTGCTGCGCTCGGAATGGGACCTGACGCGCTACCTCGACAGCGGCCGCCTGCGCGTGGTGCTGGCCGATTACGCGCTGGCGCCGGCCGACCTGTACGCCTATTACCCGAGCCGCCACCAGCTGCCCGCCAAAGTGCGCGCTTTTATCAATTTTCTCATCGAGCAGTTGCAGCCGGAAGCGGCCACAGCGGCCAAATCAGGTTAAACTACAATATTGCGATATGGCAATATTATGAAGGAGTAGGTTTTGCTAGTCATACTCGGATTTCTCGTCGTGCTGTTTTCCGTCTTCGGCGGCTTCGCCATGCAGGGCGGTCACTTGGCGGCCCTGTTCCAGCCGCTGGAACTGCTGATGATCGGCGGCGCCGCGCTGGGCACCTTCTTTGTCGGCAATGACGCCAAGGCCATCCGCGCCACGTTCGCCGCCCTGCCCACCCTGTTCCACGGTTCGCAGTACACGAAGGCGCGCTATATGGAACTGATGGGCCTGATGTATGAAATCCTCAGCAAGATCCGCAAGGAAGGCTTGATGTCGGTCGAGGACGATATCGACGACCCGTACCGCAGCCCCATCTTCGTGAAATACCCGTACACGCTCGGTGACGAGCACATCCTGGAATTCATCACCGATTACCTGCGCCTGATGGTGTCGGGCAATATGGACGCCTACCAGATCGAAAACCTGATGGATAACGAGATCGAGACGCACCACGAAGATGCGGAAATGCCGATCCAGACGATTTCGCAGCTGGCCGACGCCATGCCCGCCTTCGGCATCGTGGCCGCCGTGATGGGCGTGGTGCACACGATGGCCTCCGTCGGCTTGCCGCCGGCCGAACTGGGCGTGCTGATCGCGCAGGCACTGGTGGGTACCTTCATCGGCATCTTGCTGGCCTACGGCTTCATCGCGCCGCTAGCCAGTTTGCTGCGCCGCAAGCACCATGAAACGGCGAAGATGTACCAGTGCGTCAAAGTGACCCTGCTGGCCAGCCTGAACGGCTACGCGCCGGCGCTGGCCGTGGAATTCGGCCGCAAGGTCATTTCCGCCACGGAACGCCCGTCGTTCAGCGAACTGGAAAACCACGTGCGCCAGGTGCGCACGAAGAACTGATACGGCCGGCTAGTCTCAATCGTCAGGCTTCCGGCGCCGTCCAGACCAGGTTCCACAGGTGGCCATCGATATCCTCGAAGCCCTGGTCATACATGAAGCCATGGTCCTCGGGCGGATGCGGTATGCGGCCACCGGCGGCCGCCGCCCTGGCGATCAGGCCATCCACCTCTTCCCGGCTTTCGCAACTCAGGCAAATGACGACTTCATTGGCCTCCTTCGCATTCGCCACCGGCTTGCGGATCAGCGACTGGAAGAAGGCTTCCGTCGTCAGCATGGCCTGGATGCTGCCGTCGACGATGTTCATGAAGGCCGCGTTCTCGCCGCTGAAGCGGGAATCGAAGGTAAAGCCAAGGGCGGAAAAGAAGGCCCTGGATTTATCCAGGTCCTTGACGGGCAGGTTGAGGATGATCTGTTTTTTCATGGCGTTTCCTTGCTCACACGTTGACGAAACAATCGTTCGTCCAGAATACCAATAAAAACTAAAGAAAGGCGCGGGCCAGGCTTGAGCGCGCGCCAGCCACCGCGCGCAGGCGTTCATCAAGGTAGGCGCTCACGCGCGGATGCTGGCTGAAGGCGACGTTGAAGCGGATGTGCTGGTCGGGCGTGTCATTGGCCGAGAACGCGGCGCCGCGCATCAGCAGGATCTTGTTGCGGTAGGCGTCCTGCACCAGCAAGTCCACGTCCAGCCCTTCGGGCATGCTGCCCCACAGGAAAATGCCTGCGTCGCCGGGCTGCTCGAACAGCACGCCGGCCGCGCTCAGTTGCCGCGTGCTGGCGTTGCGCGCCACCATGATCTTGCGTTGCAGCCGCTCCAGGTGCTTGCGCAGGTTACCGGCCTTGAGCACTTCCAGCAGCACGTATTCGTTCAGCGCAGGCAAGGTCATGATGGAGTGGATCTTGGTGCGCATCAGCAACTTGAGCAGGGCGGGCGCCGCGGCCAGGTAGCCCATGCGCAGGGCCGGGCTCAGCGCCTTGCACAGGCTCGAGTAGTAGATCACGCCGTCCAGTCCGGACAGCGACGCCAGCCGCGTGCTGTGGCCCGGCTGGAAATGGCCGTGCACGTCGTCTTCGGCGATCAGGAAGCCGTACTGCTGCGCCATGATCAGCACCTTGTGCAGGTTGGCGGCGCTGCTGCTCCACCCGGTGGGATTGTGCAATGCCGTCTGCACGAACAGCAGGCGCGGACGGTGCGCGCGGCAGGCCGCTTCCAGTTCGTCCAGGTCGAGGCCATCGGGGCGGCGCTTGATGGGCACCAGGCGCACGCCGTCCTGGCGCAGCCTGCCGAACATCAGGAAGTATCCGGGGTCTTCCACCAGCACCGTATCGCCGGGTTGCAGAAACGTGCGGCAGATCAGATCGATGGCATGGGTGCCGCCGAAAGTGGTGAGGATGTGGCTGGCGTCCGCGGCGATGCCGATGCCGCGCATCAGCAGCGCGATCTGCTCGCGCAGTTCGGCCAGCCCTTGCGGCGGACAGCGCGAGGCCATGCCGGCCGCGCTGCGCGCCAGGCCACGTTGCACGGCGGCGGCCGGCAGCGCGTCCTGCAGCCAGGTGGGCGGCAAGGCGCCGCTGCTGGCCAGCAGCACGCCAGGCCGCTGGTCGTTCACTTGCTGGCTCAGCCAGACCGGCTCCTGCTCCTGGCCCGCCTCCAGCGCCACCTCGTCGGGAATGGCGCGGCTGGCGTCGGTGGGTGCGCAGACGAAGAAGCCTGTCGTGCCGTGCGTATCGATGACGCCTGCGGCCACCAGCCGGTCATACGCCACCACCACGGTGTTGGTGCTGACCGCGAGCTGCGTGGCGAGCTGACGGATCGACGGCAGCCTGGTGCCGCCAGGCAGGACGCGTTGCGCGATCTGCTGGCGCAATGCGGCCTCGATCTGCTTGAACAGGGCGATGGGCGAG
Source organism: Janthinobacterium sp. GMG1 (assembly GCF_034427795.1). NCBI lineage: Bacteria > Pseudomonadati > Pseudomonadota > Betaproteobacteria > Burkholderiales > Oxalobacteraceae > Janthinobacterium > Janthinobacterium sp. GMG1. The sequence continues at coordinate 290,174 of NZ_JAXQNT010000007.1, read as the reverse complement.
GAGCGGTCGATGGCGAACATGGGTGGAAGTCTAGCGTAAAAACATCACGGCGAGTACCAGCAGGATGGCGCCCATCGTCAGATTGAATATGCGCTGGTTGCGTGGCGCTTTCAGCACGCTGCGGATCGAGACGCCGAACAGCGCCCACATGGCGTTGCACGGCATGCCTACCACGGTGCCGATCACGGACACCAGCAGCGCACTGGCAAGCATGTTGCCCTGTGCAGGCATGAATACGGACGCCATGGTGACCGCCTTGAGCCAGCTCTTGGGATTCAGCGCCTGAAACAGCGCCGCCTGCGCAAACGACACGGCTTTCGCTGTGCTGCTTCCCGCCACCGAGGCGCCGGCAAGCTTCCAGGCCAGGAACATCAGGTACAGCGCGCCCGCGATGCGCAGCACCTGCTGCGCCATCGGATAAGCGACGAACACGCTGCCCAGCCCCACGCACATGAGCATGGTCTGCACAAAGATACCGGCCTGGATGCCGAGGATCACCGGCAGCGCACCGCGATAGCCGAAATTGGCGCCGGTGGTGGCCAGCATGACGTTGTTCGGCCCGGGCGTGGCGGACATCACAAAGCAATAGCTCATCAGGGGCAGGAGTTCGGTCATGGCAGGTAATCGCAGCGTGGAGAAGGCCCCAGTCTAGAAGCGCGGCACAGCGGGGACAAGGCACAAGGCGCCGCATACAAGCACATGCTGTATCAGTCGAACGACTGCTACAGCAGCGAAACAGGCCGCCTCGCCCGGACAAGCATCAGGAACGCTCTGCTCGTGGCCTGAAGTAGACACCGTCTGCGTCAGGCCGGGGAATTGATGCGTTTGTCCAGCGGCCTCTCGTTGAGCGCATCTGCGGCCCGATCCACGAATTGCCTGACGTCCCCTACCTCGGCAAACAAGCCGGCATAGGCCGCCCGTATCAGCACAGTGCACTGCTCGAATTTTGCAAGCTGCGACAAGCCCTCATCAGTGAGCATGAATATCCGTCGCCGGGCATCATTGTCATCGCTCCGATACTGTATGAGACCTAGGCGGTGCAGCTTGGGTATCTTTTGCATGACCAACTGGTGCGAATGTCCGAGTTCGCGCGCCAGATCCGAAGCGGAGGCCGCGCCGAGCGTGGCAAGAACAGTCATCAGCGAACACGAACGCACCGGGATGACGATCCCCATCGTATCGAAGACGGTCTGGGATTGCTCAGCGATCAGAATGCTCAGCCGTTCGACGGCGCGGCCGAGAAACACGGCGTCATCGATCGCGGCCGGGTGAGGTATCTTCTTAGTCAAGGCGCTTGTACCTCTGGATGCTGCCGTCCTGGTTCACGCGTTCCAGCGCCGTCACTTTCCCGCGCGAAACATTCAAGCGGTATCGAAAACCCGACACGCCTTCCACCGCGAACAGGTCGGGACCGATCGGCTCAAGCGCGACCCGAAACCGGTCGCGCCAGATAGTGTAGAGCGTGCCATTGTCCAGGACGAGCTGGCGGCCTTCATATTTTCCGGCGGCGTTCGTCAACAGCCCGGCATCGACATGCGGGCGCTCGATCGCTGCCGTCAAGCTGGGGAGCAGCCAGGCAAGTTCGGTTCGCCTGGCGTCATCGGTCTTCGCCAGGTTTTCAAGCGCCAGCTTGTGCGCCAGAGGCAGCGCGCGAATGGACGGGCTTGGAATATCGGGTTGCACGCCAACTCCTTCGAAATCGCCATGCTCCACGGGATCCTGGATCTGGCCGATCGGCACTTGCACGAAATAATCGTCATTGAGGGGCTTGCGCGCAACCGGATGCGCACCACCGGCGGTCCGCTCCCCGATCAGTGTCGCTCTCCCGAGCTTCTTCATCGCATAGGAAAACCATTCTGCGGAGGAAAACGACGTGGAACCGGTCAGGATATACACCGGCTTGTCCACCATGCGCTTGCCCGGCAGGCCCGGCAGCACCCATTGCCCGCGCTGGATACGCTTGCCATCCTCATTATAATAATAGTCAAAGAGCAGCTGGTCTTTCTCGCTGGAGAAGAAATAGCTCGCTAGAAACTGCGCCATTTCCAGATGCCCGCCATTGTTATAGCGCAAATCGATGATGAGGGCGTCCGTATTGCCGACGAAGCGCATAACGGACGCCGCCGTATCATAGGCAAGCTCCGGATCGGCAAAATAGCTGAATCGTATATAACCGATATTTCCCTTCAGGCGAGCGACCTCATCGAAACCAAAATTGGTCTCCTCCAGCCTGCTCGATTCTTCTTTGCGTATCTTGGTCTTGAGCGTCGGATTGGCCTTTGCCTTGAATTCCGCGATCCATTTTGCGTCGGCACCCACGAAAAAATGCAGGTCGCCGCTGACTTTGATGAGATCGTCCGTCAGCTTGCTCGCAAACGCTGCCTGCGTCGTCGCCGAGTCATAATCTCCGTTTGCCAGATGCGCCTGAAGCACCGGCGCAATCTTTCTTGCGATGTCAGGAAACGCATAGTTTGCATTCAAGGTGCTATTGAGGGAGGCGATGATCTCGCTCTTTTCGTTGCGCGAGATGCTTGGCTCCTCGGCAAAAGCGCCCGGTGCGCACATGATGGACAGTGCCGACAGCGTTTTAAGCAGACATAAGTGATAGCGCATTCTAATGTTCCCCCTCGGTGAGTCTCGATCATACAATATATTGCGCAATATATTGTAGAAATAATTAAATAACATCGATGATGGGAACAAACCGCAGCCGCTTGCGGCCGACAGTGCCGAAGGGCATTGTCAATGTTGATAATGGACTGCAGCGCCCACCGTAGGTGCACAACGCAACTGGCGGATTGTCAGTGGGCTCAAGCGAGTCGCATTGTCATTTCAAAGGAGCTTCCACATTGGCTGGGATACCACCCCTTCCTCAATGCCTGTCGAATAGCGTGCTCCACGACTGAGGGCGTGATAGCACGCGTAAAATTACCCAGCCAAATATCCGGACGTGCGATATCTGTTCTCACCAGAAGAGTGGTTCGGCCACCGTTTTCAGATTCGACTGCGAAAGACACATTCGTTTCCCCCATGGCCTGTGTACAGGCAGGCAGGCTGACCGACCATCGATATGGTAAAGAATCGACAATAATCCGGCGGCTTCCTTTTCTTGCAATGGACATGATATTTCCTGTGCTTCAGTGACAGCCTCTGGCCGGTTATCGTCGTTGGCAGTTTCCGCCCCTAAGCGGCCCATCAACCTTGGGCATTGTTTGGAAGGTTGCTCACCTATATTCCATAAATACGCTTGAGTTCAAGAATCCAAGAAAGCAAGCGTTCTTGAGCTGAGTCTTGCCGAGACTCAAACCCTTCCTCATCAAAATAACCTTCTGTTTCGATAGCATATTCGTGCCGTCGAAATTCATGAGTAACACTAATCGGAACACCTTCAAGCGCTCGGATGCTATTGCTGAGAAAATCTACAAACGCATCGCGAGTCAACTCACCTTTGCCATAAGCCGAAAGTAAATCTTCCAGCCGTTCGAGAATCGAAAGATTTGACACCAAATTCCTCTTACTTTCCACTGGCGTTAACGAAATGCGACTGTCCGCTTCTGGCCGGTTGCCGCCTTCATGTGCGACAGCTTCCGACCCGAAGCGGTCATAGAACTACCGAAGTAGGCGGATCAATGAAGTGAATTCACAGCGTCTTGGATATCGTTGATCAACAAGGCGAGATCGGGCTTGTCGCCGTACATGTCAAGTTCGCGAGTGGCAATCAATCCCATGGACAGTGGCCCTAGCGCTGGGTCGGTAGGACATCCAGACGCAAATCCTTCGCACCAACCTAGTTGTCGTAGGATAGATTGCCCAGGCGGCCAGCCTTTCGCTGCCAGAGGCTGAATCTGCTGAATAGCTGATTGAATCTTCCGCAAGAGCATTATTTTATCTTCCATTTTTTCTTGCTCGCGCGAGTGACCGCTTGTGGCAGCCGATACTGGACAGTCAGAATCAATGCACGAAGTTGCTGCCTTCAGCGCCATCAAGAGGTTTGCTCAGGCGCACCAAGTCCTCTCACTGCCATTTACGGAGTCGGCGCCGTCTCATCGGGACAGCTGACCTCGTCCTCTGGCGTATATAAGGTCATCGGCACGCGCTGGCCGTCGACTTCCAGTTCGCGCACTTTCGGCGGCACCAGCTGGAACTCGCCCGCCTGCAGTTTCTCGCGCAGGGGTTTGCAGCGCAGCGCATCCGTGGGGATTTGTCCGCGCGCGGTCCAGCTGCCGTCTTCCTTTTCCGCCAGCAAGACCGACGAGGCACGCGGGTCATTGCTGATCAGCAGCACGTCCTGCTTGCCATCGCCATCGAAATCGAGCAGGTAGGCATCGCACTGCGGCCCTGCCCGCTTCAGGCAGGCGGGCAGGCGCCAGGCCGGGCCCACTTGCGTCCAGTCCTGGCGCAGGAAGCTGTCCGGCAACTTCGCCGTGGCCGGGCGCAGGGTCAGGTTGATCGACACGTCGCTCAGCGCGCCCGTCTCGTCGAGGCGGTTCTGGCGCTTGAGCATGGCGTCGGCGCGGGCACGCACGATGGCCGCATCCGGCCCCGTCGTGCGTTTCGTCAATTCCTGCAGGGCCGCCTGGCCGTAGCGGGCGCCCTGGAAGCGCAGGTATTCGAAATCGAACTTGTCCACGCCGACCTTGCCGCTGTCCAGGCGCGCCATCTGGCTGGCCACGGAAATGCGCGCCGGGTCCGCCAGCGGAGAAAACAGGGCGAACAGCACCAGCAGGGTAACAAAGGCGGTGGCCACATTGACGTTGGCGATCAGGTGCAGCCAGTCGCCATACTTGCTGGCCGCCCAGGCATAGCCGGCGGCGTAGCAGGTGGCGATCAACAGACAGGCGGCAGCGATCAGACGGTCGGACGTCCAGCCATGCGACATCACGCGCAGGGTCAGCGCATAGATGGCGATGCCCACCACCCACGGCAGCAACAGGCAAGCCAGGCGCGTGCCGAGGCGGATGCCGCGCGCCACGCCATGGCCCACTTCGCCATTCTGGAAGGCGGCATTGATCAGCACCACCAGCACGCCGGCCATGCCCAGCAGCACGGACGCCGCATGGCGCGTGGCCCACAGGCGCTCGAAACCGATGAAGGGCAAGGTCAGCAGGAAACCGGAAACGAGCACAGCGGCGATCGGCATCAGCCACGACAGCAGCACCAGCAGCAAGGTACGGATGCCGCGCACGATGGACGGACGCACGTCCGTGATGTGGATGGCGAATGAAAACGCGAAGCAGATGACGGGAATCACGAACCAGGCCTGGCCCAGCAGTTTTTTCAGGAAGCTGAGCTTGATCAGCAGGAACAGCTGCCCGCCCAGCCACAACACCAGCCACAGGCCCAGCACGAACAGCAGGGAAAACAGCAGCTGGATGCCGAGCTTCCAGGCGATTTCAAAGTAGGTCGGATAGCGGGCGATACGCTGGCCATCCTGGGCGCTGGCCAGCACCAGCGCGTGGGCGATATAAAAGCCGACCACGCAAAAACCGAACAGCTGGGCCGAGATCACGCGCAGGGGCGCGCCCGGCTTGTAGTTGCCCCAGATCACGTGCTCGGCGCCGCGCGCCACGTCATGCCAGGCCAGCACGGCCAGCACGACAGCCGCACCCGCCATCCACAGCACGATGCGCTTCGCCGACATATGGCCCAGGCTGGACACCAGCAGGATCGGTAGCAGCAAGCTGATCAGCATCAACGGACCCAGCAGATAGGCTTCCGTGGCGGGCCACACCTTGTCCTGGGCCGTGCTGTACAGCCAGTACAGCAGCAAGCCTTGCAGCAGGCCCGTCACCAGGCGCGTCACCGCGATGCGCGGCGCCACCACCGGATCGAGCAACGCCATGTTTTTTCCTGCGGCATCCTGCTGCATAGTCATCCTCTTAATAGTCGTTCATTGCAGTCATTGCTGTACTGCGAGCACGGCCATTATTGCATTTCGTTATCGTCATCTCAACAGCGATTCGTGCGGCGGCCCTCCCCGCGCACCTGCGCTGCGGCGCAATGGCAGGCTTTGCGCGAGGCCCCAGGCCAGTTCCGGCACGAGGAACAGCCACAGCACGGGCTGGCCCGTCACCAGCAGCGCCCACGCCATCCAGGTGGAAAACAGGTAGCGGGCCGCCGCATCATAGCGGCCGAAGCGCGGCTGCGGGTCCAGCATGCGCAGCACCGACCAGACCATCACCACGCTGCCCAGCAAACTGCTGATGAGCAGATGAAACGGTCCGAAGACGGGCAGCGGCACGCCGCCCAGGCTCACGTTGAGGGCGTTCAAGTGCTCGCGCAGCAGCAAAAACGTCCATGGCGTGGTAAACGGGGCAATCATGAGCACATCATAAATGGCGCTGGCGCGCACCACGCGGCGGAAGGCGGAAACGGACAACATGGCAACTCCTGTCTATGGAAAGCGCCCATGATCAAGGCTGGAGTACACTCCATGGTCAAGCATTTTATGAAAGGAAACCCATGCGGATCGGCGAGATAGCACAGGCGACGGGCTTGAGCCGCGATACCCTGCGTTTTTATGAAAAGCGGGGCTTGCTGCGCGCGCGGCGCGGCGCGAATGGCTACCGCGACTACCCGCCCGAAGCGGCCGACTGGCTGCGCTACCTGCGCACGGCGCAGCAACTGGGTTTTACCCTGGCAGAAATCGAGGCCGACATGCCGCTGCTGGCGGCCGCCGGCGATCCCGCCACGGCGGAACTGCTGCGCGCGGCGCTGGCGCGCAAGCTGGGCGAAATCGATGCGCGCATCGCGGGATTGACGCAGTTGCGCGGCGAGTTGGCGCGGCGGCTGGAACCGCAGGCGGCCGCCTGTCCGTTGCGGGGAGATGCCGAGGCAGCACCAGCCCCCTGAAAAACAAAAAACCGCCTGTGCAATGCAGCAGGCGGTTCTGACGTGGGGCGGAGCCGGGATTACCTGGCGGCCTTGCGGCGGCGCAGGAAACCCATCAGGCCCAGGCCGGCCAGCAGCATGGCGTAGGTTTCCGGTTCCGGCACGGCGGCCATCACGGAAACATTGTCGATCACGGCGCCCGAGTAATTGTCGAACGGCGTGCCGGCCTTGGCGGCGCTGGCAAACGACAGGGTTGCCAGGCCGGTGGAAGCGGCCGTGAAGCTCAGGGTATTGTTGTACAAGGTGTTCGAGGCGGCAGCCGTCGAGTAGAAATCCCCGACCACGCCGCCAAAATTGACGGCCACGCCCTGGCCTGCCGGGCCGCCGGAATTGCGCGCCATGTCAAAGCTCAGGCTGTAGGTCTGGCCAGCAACGACATTGAAACTTTGCGACAAGAAACCCGGACCTGGCGTACCCAGCAAATCGATGCTGTAGCCGTTGATGGCGTTATACGCGTTGCGGATCAGGTCGACGGAACTGGCGCCAACGGTCCAGCCTGTAATGGCCGACGAACCGCTGTTGACGACCTTAAAGCCGCTGTCGAAGGTGTAGCCGGCAGCGACCGTTTCAAAATTGCCATTCGTGATCAGGTTGACGGGACTGGCGCTGGCGGTGCCTGCAGCAAACAGGGCGACAACTGCGGCGATGGTGGCGATTTTCATGAGCTGATTTCCTTGCCTTATAGGCATTAAAGTTACCTTAAGTGAAATCATATCCCAGCCATGGTGAAAATCAAAGAACTTTACAAAAATATATTTAATGTGGACAATTTGTAACGCCCTTCCGGAGAGGGGCGGCTCAATCGAGTTCCTGGCGTGCCACCAGGATGCCATCCGCATCGGCGTAGATCCAGTCGCCCGGATGCACGGCCACGCCGCTGATCTGCACGCGCACGTCGCGCTGGCCGGCGCCCGTCTTGTTGCTCTTGCGCGGATGCGTGGCCAGGGCGCGCACGCCGATCTGGCAGACATTGATTTCCTCGCTGTCGCGGATGCAGCCATCGACGATGATGCCGGCCCAGCCGTTGTTTTCAGCCAGCACACCCAGCTGGCCGCCCACCAGCGCGCGGCGCAGGCTGCCGCCGCCATCGATCACCAGCACATGACCCTGGCCCGGCGTTTCCAGCGTGCTGCGCACCAGCGCGTTGTCTTCGAACACGTGCAAGGTGGTGGCCGGGCCGCTGAAACGCACGCGTTGGCCAAAGGCGCGGTACACGGGCGGCAGCACGGCCAGGGTGCCATCGTCCAGCATGGCTGCATAGTCGTCGCACAGGTCGGTGGTGGCAAAGGTCATGGGAATTCCTTTCGTGGCAGATGGCAACGATTCTATGCCTTTTGCAGCGCCGCAGCACGTGTTTTGCCGCCCACGCCCACGGCCGTGGCAATCGCCAGCGCCTGGAACACGCCGATGAAGACGAACAGCAGGGCCGGATGGTTGCCATCCATCAGCGCGCCAAAGAACAGGGGACCGACGGCCAGGCCGCTGTCGAGGCCCGAATACACGACGCCATACACGCGCCCGGTGGCATTCTTCGGTGCCGCCGCGCGTATCATCAGGTCGCGCGAAGGCCCCGCCACGCCCGACATCAGGCCGATGGCGCCCATCAGCACCACCGCGCCCCAGGCCGGCACGACGGCCATGGCCAGCAGCACGGCCAGCAGCGCGGCGGCGGAAAAAGCGATCGCCACGTTGCGGTCCGGCTGCTTGCTGCGCGCACCCACCACGCCGCCGGCCAGCATGCCCACGGCCGAGGCCAGCATATAGGCCGTGTAGGCGCTGGTAGCCAGCGCCAGGCTCATGCCGTACAGCTTGACGAGGGCCACGCTGGCAAAGCTCTGGATGCCGCCCAGGGCGATGGCGGTAATGAAAAAGAAGGCAAAGCACATCCACACGGCAGGCAGGCGCAGGAAGTCCAGCGTGCCTTCGCCGCCAGCCGCCTGGCCCGGAGCGGCCTTTTTCACGGGTTCGGGGCGGATGGCGTGGCGGTTCAGGAACAGGATCAGCAGCACGCCAAACGGCAGCACGGCCGCGCATTGCAGCGCCACCCGCCAGTCATAATGGGTGGCAACATACGTCATGAACAGGGGCGCCAGCGCCCAGCCGATATTGCCGCTGATGCCATGCACGGAAAAGCCGTAGGCCACGCGGGCCACCGAGACGCGCTGGTTGAGGATGGTGTAGTCGGCCGGATGAAACACGCTGTTGCCCATGCCGGCCAGCATGGCGCCCAGCATCAGCGCCGCATAGCTGTGTGCGGTAGACAGGGCCAGCGCCGACACGCCCAGCAAGAAAATGCCGGAAAACAACACGGCACGGGCGCCGAAACGGTCGACGACAAAGCCGGCCAGCGCCTGTCCCACGCCCGAAATGATGAAGAACACCGTCATCAGCAGGCCCAGTTCCGCATACGACAGGTCGAAGGCGGGTTTCAGCCAGACGAACAGGGCCGCGAGGATCAGGTGATAGAAGTGCGACACGCCATGCGCCAGCCCCACCAGACCGATGACGCGGGCGTCGCTGCGCAAGGTGGGAATTTCGGATGCCGAGTTAGTTGTTATCATGTCATACCCTGTCTTATACTGGTGAAGCTCAAGTGTATGCAAAATACCATCGTCTGTTTTCCGACAGAACGACATAATTTATCGAATGAAGGCCAAGCTGATGGGTGTACCTATCCTCCACCATACCCGCATGTGTCCGCCACGGGAAGCGCCGAGCGCGACCATCCCCGTGACCATGATCGCGCGCGACCTGCAACCCGATGAATTTCTCTCGCCACACACGCATCCCTGGGGCCAGGTCACCATGGCGCTCGAAGGCGTGCTGCGCATCACCGCCAACAACAGCAGCTGGGTACTGCCGCCCATGCGCGCCATCTGGATCGCGCCCAACGTGGAGCATGCCGTCACGATACTGGAAAAAACCCGTTTGCGCCCGCTGTGCATCCATGCCGCGCGCGCACCGTTCGCCGGCCAGGACTGCAAGGTGCTGGAAGTATCGAACCTGCTGCGCCAGCTGATCATGGCGCTGGAACAGCTGGACCCTGGCCAGGAACCGGCGCGCGAGGCGCTGCTGGCTGAACTGATCCTCGATGAATTGAAACGCTCGGCCACGCGCCCCATCCGCGTGCCCTTGCCCAGCGACAAGCGCCTGAAAACCCTGTGCGACAGCCTGATCGAGAAACCGGGCTTGAACCAGACGCTGGAACACTGGGCGCAGCAGGTCGGCGCCTCGGAGCGTACCCTGGCGCGGTTGTTCGAACGGGAATTGAGCATGAGTTTTGGCCAGTGGCGCCAGCAGGTGCGCCTGGCGCACGCGGCGCCCCTGATCGCGCGCGGCGTGCCGCTGTCGCAGGTGGCCGAAGAACTGGGCTACGCCAGCCAGTCGGCTTTTTCCGCCATGTTCAAGAAGACTTTCGGCAGCTCGCCGTCAGCCTTCTTTGCCCAGGGCGACCGCATGTAACAAGCGCGCCGATACAGCGCTCAGGGCAAGGCGTAGCGCCGCAGACAGTACGCTATACGGCAAGGCGATGCAACGCCGCCATGGGCGCTTTAGCGGTGCGTCCTTAGGCCATGAAGTCGAAGAGCGAATTCTTGCCCGTATAACCCGGCAAGGCCGAGTTCGTTCCCATCTGTTCCTGCGCCGAATACGCTTTCACCAGCGCCTGCGCCTGGGCCGTCAGCGCCTTGGCCAGCACGGCTTTCTTGTTGGTCAGGGTGGTGATGTCCTTGCCGACCGTCTGCACTTCCTTGCGGATGATGCTCGTTTCGCCCGTCAGCTCGCCGATCTTGCTGGCGAACTGGTCCGCCACACCCTTGCCGTTATTCGTAAACATCTTGCTGACGGCTTCAGGATCGGCCGCGATGGCCGCCTTGAGCTTTTTATCGTCGAGCACCAGCTCGCCGCTCTTGCCCAGGGTGACGCCGGCGCTGCCCAGCACCGACGATGGCACGCCCGTGCTGGCCGTGCGCAGTACTTGCTCCATCTGCGAACGCACCTGGCCCAGGGCCGTATCGGACTTCAAATCGCCCTGCTGCAGGCTCTGCAGCTTGCTGTTGAGTTCATTGTAGGCCGTGACGAAGCTGGCCACGTTGGTCGCGATCTGGCTGCTGTCCTTGGCGATGACGAGGTCGGTCACACCCTTTTTCTTCAATTCAATGGTGGCGCCCTCGACAGCCGTCGTCAGGGTATTCGTGGCGCTCTTGATTTCCTTGCCGTCGACGGTCAGCAGCGCATCCTGCGCGGCGGCCGTCTGCTGCATGCCCTTGCCGGCGCCAGGCGCATAGCTGAGCAGATTGCTGACGGCCGCGTCGCCGGACACGCTGATGCGCATGCTGCTGTCGGCGCCGCTCTTGCCGTTCAAGGCCAGCGAGTAGCCGTCAGCGCCCTTCACCACGCTGGCGTCGATTCCCTGCTGCTTGAGCGCGGCGGCGATGCCGTCGAGGCTATTGTTGCTGCTGTCGATGGTCAGCGAAATGATCTTGCCGCTGCCGGGCGTAAATTGCTTGCCGTCGGCCGAGCCTACTTCGATCTTCACCAGCGCGGGCGCCCCCGTGCCGATCGCCGCGCTCGAGGATTTCTGCGCGCCGCTGAGCAAAGTCTGTCCCTGCGCCAGTTGCTTGACATTCAGTTCATGACTGCCGCTGACAGCCTTGTCGGTGGTGGTGGCGCTCAGCACATCCTTGCTGCTGGACGTGGCCGACGTGGCCAGGCCGCTGCCGGCCATGTTCTTGGCCACGGTCTGGAATTTCGCCAGCGCCGATTGCAGCTGGCCCAGGCCCGAGAACTTGGCCTGGTCGCGCGCCAGGCTGGCGTTGAGCTTGACGACGCCCGTGTTCTGCGACTGCATCTGGCGCTCCACCTTCGCATACACATCGGCCGAAATATTGCCCTGCGTCGTTTGCTGCGTGTTGTTGGTGTAGGCCCTGCTGTTGATGGTCGAATTAAACATGGTAGGCGTTCCCGTCGGGTGTAAGGTCATGGCACACGGTTCAGGTCGTGACCGTGCTGCGCTGGAAACGGACGGCAGGCGCGCGTGGCGCGGCAAGGTCCCTCTTCTGGTTGATAATTATGCAGTATTACTGGAATATCAAAACAGCGAACAGAACAGGTTTTTCCTGACTGCAAACCCATATGCACCATTTTAGCGCATTTCACCTGTCGCGCCCTCCAGGCTTGCCTCAGCGCATGAATTTCGAGATGGCGCTGCTGACGGCCATGTCCAACTGCAGGAAAGTGAGTCCCACCTTGAAACCTGCGCTGCTGAAAATGCAATGCGAGACGGACACGCGCGCCTCGATGATGTGCGCCGAACCATCGTAAAACAATTCGAACAGCACCTTGCCCTGCTTACCTGTCGGCACCGGTTCCGCGATGACGGCTGCCATGCCGCCCGGCCCCACATCGAGGGTGCGCGCCGCCACGGGGCCCGCGCCATCCATTACCAACATTGCCTTGGCACGCAATATCTTGCGTGCGCCCTGCCTTTGCTCAACTGACACTATATTCCGCTTCTCTAACTATGCATTGTCGATGCGGATTCACTGGGTGAATCCATCGGACAAATATTATAGTTCTAAACGGAAATTTTGTTTGACTTGTCTCAAGCTTGGCATTTAAACCATACCAACTCTTACTCCAGGTCGCGCAGCTTATTGAATGCTTCGTCGATACGCTCGACGCCGATGACCTTGAGGCCTTCGATGACTTGCTTGGGCAAGTTCGACTTGGGCACCACAGCCAGGGTAAAGCCCAGCTTGGCCGCTTCGCGCAAGCGCTCCTGGCCCCGTGGCGCAGGGCGTATTTCGCCCGCCAGCCCCACTTCGCCAAATACCACGAGCCCCCGTGGCAGCGGTTTGTTGCGCATCGACGAGTTAATCGCCAGCAACACGGCCAGGTCGGCCGCCGGTTCCGTAATCTTGACGCCACCGACGGCGTTGATGAACACATCCTGGTCGAACGCGGCGATGCCCGCGTGGCGGTGCGCCACGGCCAGCAGCATGGCCAGGCGGTTCTGCTCCAGGCCGACGGACAGGCGGCGCGCATTCGGCAAGTGGCTCGTGTCGACCAGGGCCTGGATTTCCACCAGCAACGGACGCGTGCCTTCCTGCGTCACCATCACGCAAGAACCGGGCACCTGGTTGTCGTGCTGCGACAGGAACAGCGCGGAAGGGTTCGACACACCCTTCAAGCCCTTTTCCGTCATGGCGAACACGCCCAGCTCGTTGACGGCGCCGAAACGGTTCTTGATGGCGCGCACCAGGCGGAAGCTGGAATGGGCGTCACCCTCGAAATACAGCACCGTGTCGACAATGTGCTCGAGCACGCGGGGACCGGCCAGCGCGCCCTCTTTCGTCACGTGCCCCACTAGAATGATGGTCACGTCCGTCTGCTTGGCCGCGCGCGTCAGCTGGGCCGCGCATTCGCGCACTTGCGCCACGGAACCGGGCGCCGAGCTGAGGGCATCCGAATACACGGTCTGGATCGAGTCGATGACCACCACTTCCGGTTTCAGGTCGGCCAGGGTGGCAAGAATCTTCTCGAGTTGGATCTCGGCCTGCAATTTAAGTTCCTTGGCGTCGATGACGAGACGCTTGGCGCGCAGGGCAATCTGCGCGCCCGATTCCTCGCCGCTGACATACAGCACGCGCTTATGATGCGACATGTTCGCCAGCGCCTGCAGCAGCAGGGTCGACTTGCCGATGCCGGGGTCGCCGCCGATCAGCACGACGCCGCCCGCGACCATGCCGCCGCCCAGCACGCGGTCGAATTCCTCGATGCCCGTGCCGAAACGGGGCACGTCGATGGCGTCGATATCGTCGAGCGACAGCACGGGCGCCGTCTGGGCCAGCGACATGTGCTGCGGATTCGAATAGCGGTTGTTGCCACCCGTTTCGGGCAGGGTTTCCACCATGGTATTCCACTGGTTGCACGAGGTGCATTGCCCCATCCATTTGTTGCTGATGGCGCCGCAATCGCTGCAGGTGTAGATGGTCTTGACTTTTGCCATGGTGTACTTTGCCCGGGTAAGGTGAAACTGCTGTTTATATATACAGTATATACAAACAAGGCTGCGAGGTCACGCCTCGATCACCGGAACGCGGGGCGCCAGTGCGCACATCAGCTCGTAGCCGATGGTGCCGGCGGCCAGGGCCACCTCGTCGATCGGCATGCCCTGGCCCCACAAGGTCACGGCGCTGCCAACTTTAGCGCCCGGCACGTGGGTCAGGTCGACCATCAGCATGTCCATCGACACCCTGCCGATGAGGCCCGTGCACACGCCGTCGACCAGCACGGGCGTGCCTTCGGGCGCGTGGCGCGGGTAGCCATCCGCATAGCCACACGCCACCACGCCCACCTTGATATTGCCGGCCGCTTCGTAGCGGCTGCCATAGCCCACCACTTCGCCGGCGGCGATATCCTGGATACCGATAATGCGGCTGCGCAAGGTCATGGTGGGCAGCAAGCCGAACGCCTGGGCGGACGTGCCGCCAGGAGCGCCGCTGGGCGTGCCGCCGTACAGCATGATGCCGGGGCGCACCCAGTCACTGTCCAGATGATGCAGCAGCACGCCGGCCGAATTGCACAGGCTGCGCGGCAAGGCAGCACCAATGCTGGCCGCGCCCGCTTCGAAACGCAGCATCTGCTGGGCCAAAGGCAAGCGCGTGGCCCCCGCCTCGTCCGCATTGGCGAAATGCGTCATCAGCGTGATCGTGCCGACATGCGGGATGGCCCGCAGGCGCGCATACGCGGCGGCCACGGCGCCCGGCGTGAAACCCAGGCGATTCATGCCCGTATTCATTTTCAGGTGCACATCGATGGCGTGCGGCAGGCGCGCCGCTTCCAGCAGGGCGATCTGTTCTTCGCAATGCACGCTGCCGTTCAAGCCATATTGCGCCATGACAGGCAAATCGCTGGCGTCGAAAAAACCTTCCAGCAGCAAGATGGGCTTGGTCCAGCCCAGTTCGCGCAGACGCACGGCGTAGTCGACCTCGACCAGTGCCAGACCATCGGCCTCGGCAAAGCCCCGCATGGCCCGTTCCAGGCCGTGGCCATAGGCGTTCGCCTTGACGACGGCCCACACGTTGGCGCCGCGGGCGCCGGCACGGGCGCGCGCCAGATTGTGTTGCATGGCATCGAGATGGATGGTGGCGATGATGGGCCTGGGCATATGCGTCGTTCACGGCAGGTGGGAAAGCCGTATTTTACCGGATGGGCCGCATGCTGGTCCGTCGCCGCGCGCCAGACCGGCGCACAGGACACCATGTATAAAATGCTCACATGTGATGTATTTTTCTACGGCAGAAAAATTAAGCTTCGCTTAGACAAGACTATGCAAAGCAGCCCCTTCCAAACTTGGGGTTTGCCGTTTTTTCGTGGTATAAAGCAAGCCAGATATGATTTCAGGCATTCCAGAATGAATCGTGGTTTTTATACCATCATGGCGGCGCAGTTCTTTTCCTCGCTGGCAGATAACGCCCTCTTTTTTGTCGCCGTCGATTTATTGGTGTCCATGAAATCACCGGCGTGGATCACGCCGCTGCTCAAACTGTCATTCGTCCTGTTTTACGTGCTGTTAGCCGCTTTTGTCGGCGCCTTCGCAGATGCATTGCCAAAAGGCAAGGTCATGTTCATCGCCAACATGGTCAAGATTTTCGGCTGCGCCCTCGTCTTCTTCCACGTACACCCGCTGCTGGCTTACGCCGTCGTCGGTTTTGGCGCGGCCGTGTACTCGCCCGCCAAGTACGGCATCCTGACGGAACTGCTGCCGCCGGAAAAACTCGTGGCGGCGAATGGCTGGATCGAAGGCTTGACCGTCACCTCCATCATCCTCGGCACCGTCATGGGCGGCGCACTCGTCAGCGGCCACGTGTCCGACATGCTGCTTTCCTTCGACTTCCCCCTGATCGACACGGGCATCACCAACAAGACGGAAGCGGCCCTGTGCGTGGTGGTCGGCATCTATGTGCTGGCAACCCTGGCCAACCTGAAGATTCCCGACACGGGCTGCGTGTATCCGCACCAGGAACGCAATCCTATCAAACTGATTACCGATTTTGCCAATTGCTATTCCATCCTGTGGAAAGACAAGCTGGGCCAGATCACCCTGGCCGTGACGACCCTGTTCTGGGGCGCTGGCGCCACCTTGCAACTGATCGTGCTGGAATGGGCCAAGCAATCCTTGAACATGCCATTCGACAAGGCGACCAGCCTGGTGGGCGTGGTCGCCATCGGCGTGGCCGCCGGCGCCGTGCTGTCGGCCCGCTTCATTCCGCTGCGCAAATCGCTGACTGTCATTCCGCTGGGCATCGCCATGGGCGTGATCGTCATGATGATGACGCAAGTGCATTCCGTGTGGATCGCCTACCCGCTGCTGATACTGATCGGCGCCCTGTCCGGCTTTTTCGTCGTGCCAATGAATGCTCTGCTGCAACACCGCGGCCACGTGCTGATGAGCGCAGGCCATTCCATCGCCGTGCAGAACTTCAATGAGAACCTGTCGATTCTCACCATGCTGGCCGTGTATTCCATCATGATCCGTCTGCACCTGCCGCTGAACATCATCATCACCCTGTTCGGCCTGTTCGTCGCCGGCACCATGTACATGATCATGCGCAGGCACAAGCTGAACCAGGCGGAGCACGACAATCTGTCGCTGATTGGCGAGCAGAAACATTAAGCAATGTGGTGTCGGATTACGCGCCAGGCGCTAATCCGACCTACCGATCTACGCAGGTAGCGCGCCTGTTATTCGCCGCGCGGCAGCCTGCTCCGTCCAGTCATGCGGCACGACAAAACCACGCGTGCGCTCCACTTCCCAGCCTTCGATAGTATCCACTGTGGCCACCATCACCGGTTGCGCCAGATCAAACAAACGCGCGCGCAAGGCATCCACGTCCAGCACGTCCTCGTCGCGCCCCTTGTATGGCGCCAGCCATTGCAGGCGCGGCAGCACGACATAGCGCTGCTCCGGCAGTTGCGCCGGCGTGCACCAGAAGCCGTGTCCATGTTCAGGGGAAATACCGTCCAGGGCAGGCGTGGCGCCTGCCGCATAAAACAGCCAGCCCTTGACCAGCGCCTGCGCCGCGCGCACGGGCTGCTCCAGCAGGGTTTGCGCGGCAGGATGGCGAGACAAGGCCAGTTGCTTGTCGAGTATCTTGCGCATCTTCAAGCCCAGGGTATCGGCCAGGTTCGGGCCGATCAGGTGGTTGAAGACACCCGGATCGGGCGCGCCTTCGAGCAGGTAGAACTTGGTGGCGAATTCCCAGTGCAGCAAGTCGTTACCGTCACGCAGCAGAAAATCGAACTCACCTACCGTGTCGTTGCGGTTCACCTGCACTTGCAAGCCATGCGCCTGCAATACCCCGTGCTGTTCAAAATAAAAGGCCAGCAGCTTTTCAGCGTACAGGCCCAGGCGGGAATAGAATTTCGGCCCCAGCGCCGCATCGAGCGGCGACGGGTCATCCTGCAGCGCCGCCAGCCACGCCGCCACGGCAGGCGTGACGGGCGCGAGACTTGCAATGCGCACGCCCCAGTGGCGGCTGGACGGATCGAGCAAATCGGGCGAGTCGAGCAGCCAGGCCAGCGCGCGCACGCGGGGGTGCGTCAGATGCCCCCAGCGGCGCTCAAAACGGGTCTGAAAGCTGTCACCCACCGTGCGAGCTTTTCGCCAGGCACAGGTCGGCCCAGGCGCGCGCCTTGGCCTTGCCCGTCCCGTCCTGCAGCAGCATTTCCGGGTGGAAGGTGGCCACGACGGACGCATTGCCCAGCTGGCGCACCGTGCCGCGCACGGGTTTTTCACCGGGATTGATGCCGGCGGCGGCCATCGAACCGAGGGTGACGATGGTGCGCGGCTGCAGCAGGGCCAGTTCGCGGTCAAAATAGGGACGGCAGGCGGCCGACTCCGATTCGGTGGGCAAGCGTTCCTGCCCCGCCTCGTCGAGCGGACGGCATTTCAGCAAGTGCGTGATGTACACACCGCTGCCCGCATCGATATCGATGGCTTTCAGCATATTGTCGAGCAACTTGCCCTGCTCGCCCGGCAAGGCACGCCCTTCGCGCTCCTCCAGCCGCGACGGGCTGCTGGCCAGCATCAGCCAATCACCCTGGCGGTCGCCACGGCCCATGACGACGCCCTTGCGCGTCTTGCACAAGTCGCAGCGCGCGCACTTGGCCACGGCGGCCGTCAAGCCATCCCAGTCGAGGGCGGCGATATCGGCATCGCTCAGCAGTTTGGCCGGCGGCGGTGGCGGCGCATCATCGAACCAGGCCGTGTCGTCCGGCTCGGCGGCAGGAGCTGGCGTATCGGCAACAGCAACGGGCGCTTCGACCTGCACCTCGGCGACCGCCTCAGCAACCACCTCGATCACGGCTTCTATGGCTTCTGCCACAGGCGCCGCCACGACGGCTTCCATCTCCACGGGGGCCTCGGCGGCGACGTCAACCGCTTCGGGGGCAACACCCTGGCGCAAGCGCCACAGGGGGCCGACGCCCATTTCATCGAGGAAAACGGCGCTGCGGCTCATAAGGTATAACGCATCACGATGGCGTCCTCACGTTGCGAGTTACTGGCCGGATAATATCCCTTGCGCCGGCCGATCTGTTCAAATCCATAGCGCTGGTAGATGTCGAGCGCGCGCACGTTCGACGGGCGCACTTCCAGCAGCATCGATTCCATGCCCAACTGGCGCGCGCAGGCGCAGGACTGGTTCAGCAGGAAACGGCCCAATCCCTGACCCTGGATGGCGCCTTCGACGGCCACGTTGAGCAAGTGCGCCTCGTCGACGACCAGCATCAGCAAGAAGTAACCAAGCAAGGTGCCATCCACGTCGCGCAGCACCCAGGCCGGATAACCGCTCTTGAGGGAATCGACAAAGTTGCCGTGCGTCCAGGGATGCGGATACACGCGCTGCTCCAGCGCCAGCACTTCGACCAAGTCCGCTTCCTGCATCGGCTGATAGTCGAGGCGCAGCAAGTCCCAGCCGGCAGCACGGTCCTGGCCCGCTACACTCATTGTGCTGGCTCCGCAGCGGCCTTGGCCAGTTGCATCTGCTGCCGTTCCGCGCTCGTGTAAGCGATCTTGTTGCGCAAGTACAAAGGCTGCGCCTCGGCCGCCGTCACGAACTGACCGGCCGCAAAGGCGATGCGCGCCAGCTGCGCCACCTGCACGGCGTGCGGCATGATGGCGGCGTCAGCCTTGGCGGCGCACGGCAGCGCTGCCAGCGCCTCGGCATACGCCGTAAAGCCGTTGCCACAGCCGGCAACGTCGCCTTGCGGCGCCACGCCGGCCGGCGCGCTCAGGGCCGGTGACGAAACAATCTGCAAGCCATCCTGGTAATCGTATTGCGCCCAGTACACTTCGCCCATGCGGGCGTCGAGCACGGTCACGATGCGTGGCGCGCCATGCTGCTGGTGGCACGCGAGGGCCATGGCGTCAAGCGTCACGACGGGCACGACGGGCAAATTGGCGCCGTAGGCCAGGCCTTGCGCGATGCCGCAAGCCGTGCGCACGCCCGTAAACGAGCCGGGACCGGAGCCGTAGGCGATGGCATCGACGTCGGCCAGGGTCACGCCCGCTTCAGCCAGCAATTCCTGCACCATCGGCAAGATGGACTGGGAATGGGTGCGCACACCCGACGAGGCGCGGGACAGGACGACATCGCCGCGCAACAAGGCGCAGGAGGCGAGTTCGGACGAGGTTTCAATAGCAAGCAGGGTGGGAAGTAAGGTAGACATAGCGTATTTTACCTTGCCAGGCCCGGAAGCGGCATGCCGTGCAGGTCGACAACAGCCTACTTGCACAGCCCGTGCGCGAGGACGGCTATAATAAAAGGCTAAGCTGATTGCTTGACCGGCGTCATTGCGCCATGCCCGGCAATCCATACGCGACACTATCACCCCACTCTTGCCCTGGTCCGCTCCGTGAATCCACTTCTTGCCAAACTGCAACCATATCCATTCGAAAAGCTGCGCCAGCTGTTTGCCGGCGTGACGGTCAATCCCGAGTATGCGCCCATCAGCTTGGGCATGGGCGAACCCAAGCACCCGACGCCGCCGTTCATCGAGCAGGCATTGGTCGACAATATCCATGGCCTGGCCAGCTATCCGACCACCATCGGTTCGGAAGCCTTGCGTACCGCCATCGCCGGCTGGCTCGAACGCCGCTACGACATCCCCAAGCTCAATCCTGCCACGCAAATCCTGCCCGTGAACGGTTCGCGCGAAGCGCTGTTTGCGCTGGCGCAAACGGTGATCGATCCGTCGGCCGGTTCGCTCGTGATCAGCCCGAATCCGTTTTACCAGATCTATGAAGGCGCGGCCTACCTGGCCGGCGCCGAACCGTATTTCGTCAATTCCGACCCGGCGCGCAATTTCGGCTGCGACTACGACAGCGTACCGGCCAGCGTGTGGGGAAAGGTCAAGCTGCTGTTCCTGTGTTCGCCCGGCAACCCGACGGGCGCCGTCTTGACCCTGACGGACTGGGAACACCTGTTCGCCCTGTCCGAGCGCTATGATTTCGTCATCGCCGCCGACGAGTGCTATTCCGAGATTTACCACGGCGACACGCCGCCGCTTGGCGCGCTGCAGGCGGCGCACATGCTGGGCCTGTCCACCATCGAGCGCCCGTATGCGCGCCTGGTGGTGTTTTCCAGCCTGTCGAAGCGTTCGAACGTGCCGGGCATGCGCTCGGGCTTTGTTGCCGGCGATGCCGAAGTATTGAAAAAATTCCTGCTCTACCGAACCTACCACGGCGGCGCCATGAGCCCCGCCGTGCAGGCGGCCTCCGTCGCGGCCTGGAACGACGAAACCCATGTCGAGGAAAATCGCGCCAAGTACCGCGCCAAGTTCGACGCCATCACGCCGCTGCTGCAATCGGTGATGGACGTGCAATTGCCGGACGCCGGCTTCTACCTGTGGGCCGACGTCAGCCGCACGGGACTGTCCGACACCGAATTCGCGCAACGCCTGTACGCCGAATATAATGTGACGGTATTGCCTGGCAGTTACCTGGCGCGCGACGCGCACGGCATCAATCCGGGCCGCAACCGCATCCGCATGGCCCTGGTGGCCGAAACGGCCGAAGGGCTGGAGGCCGCACTGCGCATAGTAAAATTCTGCCAGCAGCTTTCCGCATCCGCATCAACCAACTAAATAAACAAGACATCATCATGAGCCAACAACTGCAAACCATCATCGACCAGGCCTGGGAAAACCGCGCCGAGATCAATCCGGGCAACGGCACGGCCGAACTGCGCGACGCCGTTTCCCACGTCATCAATGGCCTGGACAACGGCAGCATCCGCGTGGCGGAAAAAACCACGGGCGACTGGGTGGTCAACCAGTGGGTCAAGAAAGCCGTGCTGCTGTCGTTCCGCCTGGAAGACAACGTCGTCCTGCCGTCCGACGGCACGATGCAGTTCTACGACAAGGTCCCGACCAAGTTCGCCAACTACACCAAGGAAGACTTCGTCAAAGGCGGTTTCCGCGTGGTGCCGCCAGCCGTCGCCCGCCGCGGCAGCTTCATCGCCAAGAACGTCGTGCTGATGCCGTCCTACGTCAACATCGGCGCCTACGTCGATGAAGGCGCCATGGTCGACACCTGGGCCACCGTCGGCTCCTGCGCCCAGATCGGCAAGAACGTCCACCTGTCCGGCGGCGTCGGCATCGGCGGCGTGCTGGAGCCTATGCAAGCGAACCCGACCATCATCGAAGACAACTGCTTCATCGGCGCCCGTTCGGAAATCGTCGAAGGCGTGATCGTCGAAGAAAACTCCGTCATCTCGATGGGCGTGTACATCGGCCAGTCGACCAAGATCTACGACCGCGCCACGGGCGAAGTCACCTACGGCCGCGTGCCTGCCGGTTCCGTCGTGGTCTCGGGCAACCTGCCTTCGGAAGACGGCAAGTACTCGCTGTACTGCGCCGTGATCGTCAAGCGCGTGGATGCAAAAACCCGCGCGAAAACGGGCATCAACGAATTGCTGCGCGGCATTTAATTAATGCGCCGCAAGGCGCGCGCAATCCCCTGAATGTCCCGCTTTGGCGGGACATTTTCATTTCCGAGCGGCAACTTCAATCGTCGCGCAGCCATCCCCCATCCTGTCCTATACTGGATGGCATGAATACTCCTCCCGTCCTGATCGTCGGCGCCGGTCCTACCGGCCTCATGCTTGCCTTGCGCCTGGCGCGCCATGGCGTCGATTGCCGCATCATCGACAAGAACAGCGGACCGGGCCAGGCATCGCGGGCCATGGCCGTGCATGCGCGCACCCTGGAGTTTTACCAGCAACTGGGCTTTGCCGACGAGCTGGTCAGCCTGGGTATCAAGATCAATGCCATGCATATCCACGAAGGCGGCGAGGAGCTGGTGAAACTGGCGCTGGGCGAGATCGGCGAAGGCCTGAGCCCCTATCCTTTCGTGCTGAGCCTGCCCCAGGACGAGCATGAACGCTTCCTGATCAGCAAGCTGGCGGCGGCCGGCGTGCACGTGGAATGGAACGTGGCGCTGGACCTGTGGACGCAGGACGATAGCGAAGTGCAAGCCATCCTGCTCAACCATGGCGAACGACAATATTGCACGTTTAACTACATCTGCGGCTGCGACGGCGCCCGCAGCAAGGTGCGCGAAATCGCCGGCTTTGAATTCTCTGGCGGCACCTACGATCACCTGTACTACGTGGCCGACGCGCAAGTGGCCGGCAAGAATACGGATTTGCATGCCCACCTGGGCGCGAACTCGTTTGCGCTGATGTTGCCCGTGCGCACCAGTGGCATGCAGCGCCTGATCGGCATCCTGCCCGACCGCCCGGAAGGCGCGCCCGCGCCCGTCTTCGACGACGTGCGGGAACAGGTGGAAAGTTTGCTGAATATCCAGGTCGAGCACGTGAACTGGTTTTCCACGTATAAAGTGCACCACCGGGTGGCGGCGCAATTTCGCGAACGGCGCTGCTTCATCCTCGGCGATGCCGCGCACCTGCACAGCCCCGTGGGCGGCCAGGGCATGAACACGGGCCTGGGCGACGCCGTCAATCTGGCGTGGAAACTGGCGCAAAAGCTGCGGGGACAAAGCAACGACGCCCTGCTCGACACCTATGAAAGCGAGCGCATCGTGTTTGCCCGCAAGCTCGTCGCCACCACCGACCGCGCCTTCCAGGCCATCGTCGCGCAAGGCATGGCCGGGCAATTCCTCCGCCGCTGGCTGGTGCCGCACGCGCTGCCCTTCCTCTCGGGCTTCGCGCGGGCGCGCCGTTTGCTGTTCCAGACCGTGTCGCAAATCCGGATCAGCTATGAAGACAGCGCCCTCTCCGCGGGCCACGCGGAATACCTGCGCGGCGGCGACCGCCTGCCGTGGTTCTCGGACGGCACGCAAGACAATTTCACGGCTTTGCGCAGCATGGATTGGCAATTGCACATCTATGGCGAAGCGGCGCCCGAGCTGCTCGACGAAGCGCGCGTGCTGAAACTGCCCGTGCATTGCTACACCTTCAATGTCGCCGCCAAACTGGCCGGCCTGGGCCGCGATGCGGCCTACCTGGTTCGCCCCGACGGCCACATTGCGCTGGCCCTGCACCTGCAGGAAAGCGGCGCCCTGCGCGCCCTGGCCTTGCGGCTTGGCCTGCATTTCGGCCCGGCGGAATCGGGCAAGGCGGCGCCGCGGCCTGTGTAGGGGAAATCACCGGGCCGTGTTGCACTGCCGCATCGACAGCGCATCGACTGTATAATGTCGGCTACCATCGCATTTTTCCCTGGCGCAAGCCCCGCGATCAAGCGAACCGCATTCATTCCCCTTTGCCCTACCCATGACGACCATTACACTCTACGGTATCCCCAACTGCGATACCGTCAAAAAGGCCCGCACCTGGCTGGCCGCGCAGCAACTCGATTTCACCTTTCACGACTTCAAAAAGCAGGGCCTGGAACGCGCCACCGTGGAAGCGTGGCTGCAGCAATTGCCGTGGGATGTGCTGGTCAACAAGAAAGGCACGACCTGGCGCGCCCTGTCCGACGAGCGCAAGGCGTCCACCGTCGACGCGGCCAGCGCCCTGGATCTGATGCTGGAAAACCCGTCCATCATCAAGCGCCCTGTGCTGGACAAGGATGGCCAGTTCAGCGTGGCGTTTTCGGATGCGCAGTACAAGACCATTTTCTCGCTGTAACCCCCTAGTTGACCACGATGTTGCCGGCACGACCATACCCATGACCACCTCCAAAACCCTCGCCCTGACCGAAAAACTGATCGCCCTGTCTTCGGTCACGCCCGACGACAAGGGCTGCCAGCAGCACCTGATCGACCTCCTCACGCCGCTGGGCTTTGTCTGCGAAACGATACAGTCGAACGACGTCACCAATCTGTGGGCGCGCCGTGGCACGACATCGCCCGTATTCGTCTTTGCCGGCCATACGGACGTGGTGCCCACCGGCCCCGTCGAGCAATGGCGTTCGCTGCCCTTCATTCCCACGCACCGCGACGGCAAGCTGTACGGCCGTGGCGCGGCCGACATGAAGACCTCGATCGCCGCCATGGTGGTCGCCTGCGAGGAATTCATTGCCGCCACGCCCAATCACACGGGTTCGATCGCCTTTTTGATCACCAGCGACGAAGAAGGCCCGGCCACGGATGGCACCGTCATCGTCTGCGAGAAATTGAAAGCGCGGGGCGAGCAGATCGACTATTGCCTGGTGGGCGAGCCGACCTCGAGCGCGCAGCTGGGCGACATGATCAAGAACGGCCGCCGCGGTTCGCTGTCGGGCCGGCTGACGATCAAGGGCGTGCAAGGCCATATCGCCTACCCGCACCTGGCAAAGAATCCGATTCACGAAGCGGCGCAGGCGCTGGCCGACCTGGTCGAAGAGAAATGGGATGCGGGCAACGAGTATTACCTGCCGACCTCTTGGCAAATGTCGAATATCAACGCGGGCACGGGCGCGAATAACGTGATTCCCGGCGACATGGTGATCGATTTCAATTTCCGCTTTTCCACGGCAAGCACGGCGGAAAACCTGCAGGAGCGGGTGCACGCCATCCTCGACAAGCATGATTTGCAATACGCTTTGCAATGGACCCTGAGCGGCCTGCCCTTCCTCACGCCGCGCGGCACCCTCTCCGATGCGCTGTCGTCCGCGATCCTGGAAGAAACGGGCCTCACGACGGAGCTGTCGACCACGGGCGGCACCTCGGATGGCCGGTTTATCGCGCAAATCTGCCCCCAAGTGATAGAATTCGGGCCGCCCAATGCCAGTATTCACAAGATCGACGAGCACATCGAACTGCGCCACATCGATCCCCTGAAGAATATTTACCGGCGCACGCTGGAGCATTTGCTGCCCGTCTGAACCAGAATACCGAGGCCCGTCACGGCGGGCCAGAACACCGTCTTTTCGAGAATGCCATGACCCCGAACCCGTTTTCCACGCCACGCGACCTGCTGCGCTACGCCGTTACCCGTTTTAATACCGCCAAGCTGTTTTTCGGCCACGGCAGCGCCGAAGCGTTCGACGAAGCGGCTTATCTGATCCTGCACACGTTGAAGTTGCCGCTCGACAAGCTCGAACCCTTCCTCGACGCCAAACTACTGCCGTCGGAAGTGGCCAGCGTGATGAGCGTCATCGACCGCCGCAGCATCGACCGCGTGCCGGCCGCCTACATCACCAAGGAAGGCTGGCTGGGTACGTATAACTTCTACGTCGACGAGCGCGTGATCGTGCCCCGCTCCTTCATCGCCGAGCTGATCCCTGAATACTTTTCGCCATGGGTGGCGGAACCGGAAGCCGTGGAAAACATCCTGGAACTGTGCACCGGCTCGGGCTGCCTATCCATCATGATGGCCGACGCCTTCCCGAACGCCGCCGTCGATGCCGTGGACATTTCCGCCGACGCGCTGGCCGTGGCCAAGCGCAACGTCGACACGTACAAACTGCAGGACCGCGTCACCCTGATCGAATCGGACCTGTACACGAACGTGCCGGCCAAGAAATATGATTTGATCATCAGCAACCCGCCATACGTGAATTCCGCGTCGATGGGCGCCCTGCCCCAGGAATACCTGGCGGAACCGCAAATCGCCCTCGACGGCGGCAGCGACGGCATGGACCTGGTGCGCAAGATCATCGCCGGCGCGGCCGAACGCCTGACGGACGACGGCATCCTGATGATTGAAATCGGCAACGAACGCGAGTACGCGGAAGCGGCCTTCGGCGAGCTGGGCCTGACCTGGCTGACGACGAGCGCCGGCGACGACATGGTCTTCCTGCTGACGGCCGAGCAGCTCAAGCTGGCGTAAGCGCAGGCTTCAGCACGCAGCGCCTTAATTTACAACACAAAGAAAAAAATGATACGTTTCCTACAAGTAAGCCTGATGCGCGGCATCAAACCGTTGCTCGAACAAGTCGATGTCACCCTCAATCCGGGCGACAAGATCGGCCTGATCGGCGCCAATGGCGCGGGCAAATCGAGCCTGTTCGCCATGATGCGTGGCGAATTGCACCCTGACCAGGGCGAGATCGATTTCCCGGCCAAGTGGCGCGTGGCTTACGTGGCGCAGGAAACGCCGCCGCTGGACCGTGCCGCGCTCGACTACGCGATCGATGGCGACATCACCCTGCGCAAACTCGAAGCGGAACTGGCGCGCCTGGAATCGGAGCCGGCCACGTCGGAAAACGGCATCGCCATCGGCGAAATCTACAGCGCCATGGCCGATGCGGACGCGTATACCGTGCAGTCGCGCGGCGAGCAATTGCTGCTGGGCCTGGGTTTCACCCTGGACCAGATGCAGCAACCGGTGGCCAGTTTCTCCGGCGGCTGGCGCATGCGTCTGAACCTGGCGCAAGCGCTGATGTGCCCGTCCGACCTGCTGCTGCTCGATGAACCGACCAATCACCTGGATCTGGACGCCATCATCTGGCTGGAAGACTGGCTCAAGCGCTACGCCGGCACCTTGCTGATCATTTCCCATGACCGCGACTTCCTCGATGAAGTGGTCAACGTGGTCGTGCATATCGACGAGCGCAAGCTGAAACGCTACTCGGGCAACTATTCGAGCTTCGAACGCCAACGCGCGGCGCAGATGATCCTGGCCGCCGGCGCGCTGGAAAAGCAGCAGCGCAAGCGTGCCCATCTGGAATCGTTCGTCAACCGCTTCAAGGCGCAAGCTTCGAAGGCCCGCCAGGCGCAAAGCCGCATGAAGGCGCTGGCGAAGATGGAAGAACTGGCGCCGTTGCGCGCCGCCGCCGAATTCTCGTTCGAATTCCGCGAGCCGCTGTCGGCTCCAAATCCGCTGCTGGTGATGGAAGACGTCGATGCGGGCTACAAGATCGAGAACGAAGCGACGGGCGAAATCACGCATAAAACCATCGTCAACGGCATCAAGTTTTCGCTGCAGATCGGCCAGCGTATCGGCCTGCTGGGCCAGAACGGCGCCGGCAAATCGACCCTGATCAAGACCATCGCCGGCGAACTGATGCCGCTGACAGGCGACGCCACCATGGGCAAGGGCCTCAACATCGGCTACTTCGCCCAGCACCAGGTGGAAATGCTGCGCCACGACGAATCGCCGCTGTGGCATCTGGCGAAGATCGCCCCGACCGTGCGCGAGCAGGAACTGCGCAACTTCCTCGGCGGCTTCAACTTCCCCGGCAACATGGTGACCGCGTCCATCGCCCCGTTCTCGGGCGGTGAAAAAGCCCGTCTGGCGCTGGCCCTGATCGTCTGGCAGCGTCCGAACCTGCTGCTGCTCGATGAACCGACCAACCACTTGGATCTGGAAACGCGCGAAGCACTGACGGAAGCGCTGGCCCAGTTCGAAGGCACCTTGGTCGTCGTGTCCCATGATCGCCACTTGCTGCGCGCCACCACGGACGAATTCATCATCGTTGCCGACGGCAAGCTGCAGCCGTTCGACGGCGACCTGGACGACTACAAGGACTGGCTGTTCAAGACCAAGCTGGGCAAGGGTACGGACGTGCTGCCGGCCGCCGGCAAGGCCAACAAGACCGACTTCCCCGTGACGTCTTCCGTCCCTTCGCCGGTAGCCGCCGCCCCTGCCGCGCCCGTGCGCGACAAGCGCAAGGAAGCGGAAGAGCGCCAGAAAACGGCCGCCCTGCGCAAGCCGATCGAAAACAAGATCAAGCGCCAGGAAGAGCAGATCGCCAAGCGCAATGCGCAAAAGGCGGAAACCGACGCCAAGCTGGGCGAGCCGACCATCTATGACGCCGCCAACAAGGCGAAATTGAAGCAATTGCTGGCCGACCAGACCTTCTTTACCAAGGACCTGGCGCAGCTGGAAGCGGAATGGCTGGATCTGCAGGATCAGCTGGAAAAACTCGGTTAATCAAGCGGCGACACAAGACGACCTTCGGGTCGTCTTTTTTTATGCCGCCTGCATGGGGCTGGGGCTGCGGATCGCCATCAGGCGGTCGATATCGACGAGGATCAATCGGCGCCCCGCCACCGTGCCCAGGCCCAGCAGATAATCGGCTTCCGCCTCGCCCAGACCGGGCACGGCGGCAATGTCGCCGGGCGCCAGGCTGACGATATCGGTGACGCCATCGACCACCATGCCCATCACGCCATTGCTCAGCTGCAAGATGATCACGTCGGTGGCCGGATCGGGCGCGCCGTGGGCGCTGCCAAACGCGGCGCGCATGTCGACGATGGGAATGATCACGCCGCGCGACACGGCCACGCTGTGCAGCACTTCCCCTTCCGAGGAAAAACGGTCGAGTTCCTTCAGCGGACGCAATTCCCGCACGCAGCGGTAGTCAAGGCCATATTCCAGGCCGCCCAGCTGGAAGCTCAAGTACTGCGTCAGGTATTGCGCGGTTGCGGCGCCAGGCGTGGTCGTGGGCTGCATGGTGTTCCTTTCGTCCGGTAAGCGCTGCCAGGATGCGCAGTGGCGCAACTTTGGCCCCATGCTAACCAGCATCACCGCAGGCGGCGTTGAGAAACATCAACTTTCCCGGAAGACATCATCGGCTGGCCGCCCGGCATTGCGCCGGCGCAGCCATCTTCCCTTACAATACCCCATCATTCCCCAACAGGCAGGCCATGCAACACCTCGTCAATCCCGCTGAAGTTGAATTTTCCGCCATCCGCGCCCAGGGGCCGGGCGGGCAGAACGTCAACAAGGTGTCCAGCGCCATCCATTTGCGCTTCCCCATCGCCGCCTCGTCGCTGCCGGAAGCGTACAAGGAACGGTTGCTGGCCCTGCGCGACAGCCGCATCAGCAAGGATGGCGTGCTGGTGCTCAAGGCGCAGCAGTCGCGTAGCCAGGAGCAGAACAAGGAAGAAGCGTTGCGGCGCTTGCAGGAAATCATCGACAGCGTGACCTTCCTGCCCGCCGTGCGCCGCGCCACCAAGCCCACGCGCAGCTCGCAGCGGCGCCGCCTCGACAGCAAGAGCACGCACAGCGTGCTGAAACAATCACGCGGCAAAGTTACCGACTGATTAAGGCGGTGGCTGGTACGTCCAGTCCAGGCTGCCCGTGCTGTCCGCGAACACGGGCTGGGTGGCCGGCGTGGCGCTGCGCAGCAAGGCCTTGATTTCCTTCGGCGGCCGGTCGTAGACCTTGGCCGGTCCGGGCGGCACGACCAGGGCGCGCACCGTCGTCTCGCCATCGATCAGGCCCAGGGTGCAGCGCGACTGGCCCGCCGTTGCCTGCCGTTCCTGGCGCAGCTGCGCCACCAGCGCCAGCATCTGCGCATGCAGGATTTCCGACTGTTTCACCTCCACGCGCAGGCGCGCCACCTCTTTCAGGACGGGAGCGATGCGCGCGGCCAGCTTGTCGTACTGCACCTGCTGCGTTGCTTGCAGTTGCAATTCGCCGCGCCGCAGCTGGCCCGCCAGGGTCAGGTAATTGCGCACCTCGGGCAATTGCGCGATGGCATCGATTTCCTGCTGGCGCTTGTGCTGCACTTGCTGATACTGCGTTGCCTTCGCCAGGCTCTCGGCAATCTTTTGCTCCAGCGCGCTGAGGTCGGGCACGAGTGGAAACAGCAGCATTTCCACCTGCCTGCGGGGGCCGGCGCTGCCGATGCGGATGGTGCGCGCCGCCACGGCGCAGCCTTCGGCCAGTTCGATGACGACCTCGTCGGCGATGATCTCGCAATTGCTGGCGCTGTCGATCACCACGCGCGTGCCGGCAATGACGCAGCTTTCCGCGCGCTTCACGTGCACTTCGCCGCTCAGCGCCTGCAGCACGGAACCGGACGCGACACCCTCGACCCGCACGTCGCCGTGTTCATTGAAGGCCGTGCCGCCCACCAGATTGCGCCGTAGCCATATTAATCCGCCATGCGAGTGCAGATGGCCATACACATCGCCATGGATGGTGATGTCGCTGCCGTCGAGCTGGCGCTGCTCCTGCACTTCGCCGTACTCCTCGTAGGCGGCGCGCAGCTTCAGATTGCCCGTCGTGCGGCTGCTGACGCCTTCGCGGCTGACGATCTTGTTTTCGATCGACATCTTGCCGTGCTCATCGACATTCACGTAGCCATCCTGGGTGGCGACGAGGAAAGCGCCATCGCTGAAATACTCGACCGCCGTGCCTGGCCCCGCCACCGTGGCCAAGTCCAGTTCCAGCGGCGCGGGTGGCGGCAGCGCCTTGCCGGCCAGGTCGTAGCCAGGCAAGCCGGGCGTACCAGGCAGCAGGCGCAGCAGGCGCGCATGTTTTTTCACTTGCGGAAAGCGGTTCTTGAAGCTGAGCAAATCCAGGCGGCCATCGGAGCGTTCGCGCGGCGCATCGTCGCGGTGGATGCCTTGCGACACTTCCACCAGCTGGGCGTCGCGCCCCGGCTGCGGCGGCAGCACCCGCGCCACCGTGATGCGCTCGGCCTTGCCGCTGGCGAGCATGGCGCGCACGGCCGTGCCATCGATGCCGTAGTGCACGCCCTTGCACCACAAGTCCGCCACCAGCTCGTCAAACTCGCGGCGCGCCGGCACCTGGCCATCAGTGTCAGCCGGCAAGGTTTCAAAGTAAAACTCGGCGCTGTCGCCACGGATCTTGATTTGTTTATACAGCGCGCGGCGCGGCGGCGGGAATGGCGCCACGCGCACGGCGATGCGCAGCAAGGCGTCGCCCTTGGGCGCGGCGCGGGGTGCGGGGGCATGGAACAGGGTCAGCAGGAACAAACCGTAATCGAGGCCGGCCAGCAACTGGCCCGACTGGAATAGCTGGTCGACGCCGGCGCGCAGTTGCGCCGGCGCCAGCGACAGATCCAGGAACACGCCCTCGTCGCGCTGGACCAGGCCGTGCGGCAAGCCGCCTGCGGGGGCCGCATCCGGAACGGGTGTGTCGTCGTCGCTCACCACTTGCCTCCCCAAAAACCGAGAATTGCCTCATTGCGTTAGAACAATATCACGGGGCGGGGCCGTGTGCCTGACTGAGCAACAATGTTGGCGGCCAGATGCAAACAGGGCCATGTCTTGCGAGATGGCCCTGTCGGAGGGGGACGGCTGCCTAGCGGCGCGGCGGATTCGAGTAAATGTCCTGGCCCACTTCGTTGATCTGGCGGCGCAGGTCGCGCCGTTCGTCGGGCGTCATGCGGCCCGTGCGGCGCGAAGCATCGGCGCCTTCGTTGGCGCGGCGCTGCTCTTCGGCACGCGTGTCGAAACTGCGTGCGTCACGCTGTTCGCGCAGTCGCGTATCATTGCTGCTGGTGCGCTGTACCTGTTCATACCGCTGGGCCTGCATTTGCTGCTGGTCGTCACGGCGTGGCGGCGGCTGGTTTTGCGCTGACGCCAGGCTGGCGGCAAACACGGAGCAAACGGCAAATGCGGACAGCACAGTCGTACGTGCGGCAATAGCTGCGCTGGGAGCGGCGTGAATTTTTTTAGTAAAGATATTCATTGAGTTCCTCTTCCGCGATGCCGTATAAACTTAAAGCTGATTTCCACTGTGGCCCCAGTGTATGATGCTTTACACGGTGCAGTAAGAGTAATTGGGTAAAGTTTGTAACACTTTGTAATGGGTCGCCACAGCCCCTTGCCGACGCCGCGCGAGGCGTTACTATAGCAACTAATATAAGATAACACGACACCCTAAATGACCACAACCTCCACTTCCGGCAGCAATACAACAACGCAATCGATCCACGGCCACCAGGCAAAAATCATGGTGGTCGATGACGATGTGCGCCTGCGCGACCTGCTGCGCCGCTATCTGACCGAACAGGGCTTCAATGTCTTCACGGCAGAGAGCGCGACGGCCATGAACAAGCTGTGGCTGCGCGAACGCTACGACCTGCTGGTGCTCGACCTGATGCTGCCGGGCGAAGACGGCCTGTCGATCTGCCGCCGCCTGCGCGGCGCGGGCGACCAGACGCCGATCATCATGCTGACGGCCAAGGGCGAGGACGTGGACCGCATCGTGGGCCTGGAAATGGGCGCCGACGATTACCTGCCGAAACCGTTCAATCCGCGCGAGCTGGTGGCCCGCATCGGCGCCGTGCTGCGCCGCAAGGGTCCCGATGAAATCCCGGGCGCGCCGTCGGAAACGCCGCAAACCTTCGAGTTCGGCGACTTCGTGCTGGACCTGGGCACGCGTACCCTGAAAAAGAATGGCGAAACGGTGCCGCTGACGACCGGTGAATTTTCTGTGCTGAAAGTGTTTGCCCGCCATGCGCGCCAGCCGCTGTCACGCGAGAAACTGATGGAACTGGCGCGCGGCCGCGAATACGAAGTGTTCGACCGCAGCCTGGACGTGCAAATTTCGCGCCTGCGTAAACTCATCGAGCCAGATCCGTCGAGCCCGCTGTTCATCCAGACCGTGTGGGGCCTCGGCTACGTCTTCATCCCGGACGGACAGCCGCGCTGATCGCTGGCGAGGCATGATGAAGCTTTTTCCCGATATCAGCCTGGCGCGGCTGAAAAGCGGCTTGTTCTGGCGCACCTTTTTGCTGCTCGGCACCTTGACCACGGTCAGCATGATCGCCTGGTTCAGCATGATTTCCTTCATCCAGCGCGAGCCGCAGGCGCAGCAGATTTCCGCCCAGATCATTTCCGTCGTCACCATCACGCATGCGGCCTTGACGCACTCGGCTCCCGAGCTGCGGCGCGAGCTGCTGTTCGACCTTGTCAGCAATGAAGGCATCCGCATCTTCTCGCTGGAGGAGGACGACCGCATCGAGCCGCCGCCCGACAATTACCTGATGCCCGACATCGAGGCGCTGGTGAAGGCCAAGCTGGGCAAGGACACGCGCTTTTCCGCGCGCGTCAACGGCGTGGCCGGCTTCTGGGTCAGCTTCAAGATCGACGACGACGAGTACTGGCTGATGCTGGACCGCGAGCGCCTGCGCGGCCTGACGGGCTTCCAATGGCTGGGCTGGGCCAGCCTGGTGTCCCTGCTGTCCCTGCTGGGCGCGGCCATCATTTCCAGCCTGATCAATCTGCCGCTGTCGCGTCTGACGGCGGCCGCGCGCGACATCGCCAAGGGCAAGCAGCCGGCACCGCTGCCGGAAAAGGGCCCGATCGAAATCATCGAGGCGAACCGCAGCTTCAACCAGATGGTCGATGATCTGAAACAGGTGGAATCGGACCGCGCCGTGATTTTGGCCGGTATCTCGCACGACTTGCGCACGCCGCTGGCGCGCATGCAGCTGGAAGTGGAAATGGCGAACCTGTCGGACGAGGCGCGTGAAGGCATCCAGTCCGACATCGGGCAAATGGACGCCATCATCGGCCAGTTCCTCGACTATGCCAAGCCGACGGAAGCGTCGAGCTTTACGGACGTCGACCTCAGTGGCTTGCTGACTGACATGACGCGCGAAGCGATGCGCCTGCCGGACGTGAAGATCAACGCCAGCATCGCCGACGGCGCGCATGCGATGGGCAACCCCACCGACCTGCGCCGCGTGCTGAACAACCTGATCGAAAATGCGCGCCGCTATGGCAAGACGCCGGGCAGCGACGTGACGGAAATCGACATCGCCTGCCAGGTGCGCACCAGCCACGGCGCGAAAAAGGTGATCATCGAGGTACAGGACCATGGCACGGGCGTGCCGGCGGAAAAAATCGAGCAGCTGATGAAGCCGTTCACCCGCCTCGACACGGCGCGCGGGCAGGCAAACGGCGCCGGCCTGGGCCTGGCCATCGTCGACCGCGTGCTGCTGCGCCATGGCGCCGAATTGCAAGTGCGCAACCGCGAAGGCGGCGGCCTGGCGTTTCAGATCAGCTTGCCAGCGGCGTGACTTGACATGCCGGGGTCAGTCCCGTCGGGACTGGCCCCGTGTCATCAGGCCGACGCCTGCTCCTGCGCCAGCAATTTATTCATCAGCAATTCCGTCGCCCCGTAGCCGTACAGGGAATCGCTTTCCATGCCCGGCGTATCGAAGGGGATCGATTCTTCACGGTTCAGCTTGGCAGGGTCGGCGTCCGCATAGCTGGCGCGCCAGGCGCGCTGCAGGGATTCGTTGCGGCGGATAAAGGCCGGCATGGGCCAGGCGTCGCGCTCCCAGTGGAGGCTGTCACCCAGCAGGGGCCAGCGCTCGTTGAGCAGGGCCATGTCGCCCGTGCGCAGGCGGCGCACGGCCTGTTCCGGGCGCAAGCCTTCCAGCTCATCGAGCGTGGGCAGGCTGTCGCGCTTCGGCCCGAACATATACGCCAGCATGATGCGCCCGGCAGGCGCCCTGCGCGCCACCACGCCGACGGCATAGCCGCCGCCCGGCAAGGGCACGGCAAACCAGCTGCCTTCTCGGTATGGTAATGATTTCATTTCTTAAAGCCCCCTGGAATACACCGGACAGCCGCTGCTATCCGACGTTCAATTTAATTAGGGGCACAGTCTACGCGAAGCAAGGCGAAAGTGGCGCATGGTACGCCACAGCAACAAACCAATAGTTACAATATTTTCTCGTCATAGTGATACTGGGCAACTATCGGCCCCGCCTTGAACAGCGCTTCCTTCATGGCCGTGTCCAGGCGCGCATCGCGGCGGCGCATCCATTCAAGCAGCATGGCCGCTTCCTTGCGGCTGGTGTCGCCCGCATGCGCCAGCACGCGGCGCAGTTCCGGGTCCGTGCACGCCTCGAAGCGCTGACTGTTCAGGTCCAGCGCCTGCAGTGCGGCGATGGTGGCGCCGATGGCGCGGTGCATGTCGAGCGCGGTGGCCGGCAAGCCGGATTCTTCCAGTGGGACGTTGGTCATGCGCATTCCTTTTCGCGTGGTGGTGACATCGGCTGCATTCTCCACCGCGCGGACGAAAAGCTCAAGCGTCCACGACACGTTTCCACCTGTTCGGCCATAATCATGGCTCAGCAACAGCCTAAACCCAAGCGGCAGGAGCCCCATGTTCAATTTCGACTTTTACAATCCGACGCAAATCCTTTTCGGCCAGGGCCAGATCGCCGCCATCGCCAGCCTGATCCCGCCGCAGGCGCGGGTCCTGATGACCTACGGCGGCGGCAGCATCAAGCAGAACGGCGTCTACGATGAAGTCAAGGCGGCGCTGGCCGGCCATACGGTGCTGGAATTTGCCGGCATCGAACCCAATCCCAGCTATGAAACCCTGATGCAGGCCGTGGCCATGGTGAAAAGCGAGCGCATCGATTTCCTGCTGGCCGTCGGCGGCGGTTCCGTGGTCGATGGCACCAAGTTCATCGCCGCGGCCGCCCTGCACGAAGGCGTGGCGTGGGACATCCTGGCGAAAGGCGGCAAGATCGTCGAGGCCGCCCTGCCCTTCGGCACCGTATTGACCTTGCCGGCCACGGGTTCCGAAATGAATGGTTCGGCCGTGATCACGCGCAAGGCCACGCAGGAAAAGCGCTCGTTCATGAGCCGCAAGGTATATCCTAAATTCTCCGTGCTGGACCCGTCGAAAACGTTCACCTTGCCGCTGCGCCAGGTGGGCAATGGCGTCGTCGATGCGTTTGCGCATGTGATGGAACAGTATCTGACCTACCCTGTGAACGCATCCGTGCAGGACCGCTTCGCCGAAGGCATTTTATTGACCCTGATCGAGGAAGGCCCGAAGGCGCTGTCGCACCCGGACGACTACGACGTGCGCGCCAACGTGATGTGGAGCGCCACCCTGGCCTTGAACGGCCTGATCGGCGTGGGCGTGCCACAGGACTGGTCCACGCACGCCATCGGCCACGAATTGACGGCCTTGTACGAGCTTGACCATGCACAGACCCTGGCCATCATCCTGCCCAGCATGTTGCGCGTGCGCAAGCAGGCTAAGCGCGCCAAGCTGCTGCAGTACGCGGCCCGCGTCTGGGGCCTCGACGGCGGCGACGAGGATGGCCGCATCGAGGCGGCCATTGCGCGCACGGAATTCTTCTTCCGCCACATGGGCGTCAAGACGCGCCTGGCCGACTATGGCCTGAATCACGCCAGCGTGGACGCCGTCGTCTCCGCCCTCGAAGCGCACGGCATGACGGCGCTGGGCGAACAGCGTGAAGTGACGCCGACCGTCAGCCGCAAGGTGCTGGAACTCAGTTTATAGATTCCAGCTACACTGTTGTAAAACGGTCAGCCAGCGGGACAGCTGGCCGTGGTTCATGCTAAGCTGTCATTTCGCTAGGGGTCCTGGAGCAGTCATCCGGGTGAGAGATACCCTTCGTACCTGATCTGGATAATGCCAGCGAAGGAAAGCGCAAAGTACCTCCCTCCTTTGATAGCTCCTGCGTTGGCGCCAGCCGAACAAGCAGCCTGCCGTGCTCTTTACCGAGTCGGCTTGAACCACGAGCAATCTATGTCCACACCGAATTTATCTGTTTCTGTACTGACCCTGGCGATCCTGCACGCGTTTGCCGCACCCGCCCTGGCCGCAAATGACACCGCCGAAGCCGTAGACCCGCAGGCCCAAAGCATGGCCGAAGTCGTCGTCACGGCCAGCAAGGCGCCAGCCGCCAAGCGCGCCTCCGTGGGCGGTTTTTCCGACGCGCCGCTGCTGCAGACGCCGGCGTCCGTCACCGTCATTTCGCAAAAAGACATGCAGGACTTGCAAATTCGCAATCTCAGCGATGCCGTCAAGCTAGACACCAGCATCAATGACGCCTACAACGCCGTCGGCTATGCGGAACAATTTTCCATCCGCGGCTTCAAGCTCGACAACAATTCCAGCTACCGCAAGGATGGCGTGGCCATTCCCGGCGACACGCAAATTCCGCTGGAAAACAAGGAACGCATCGAAGTGCTGAAGGGCCTGGCCGGCTTGCAGGCAGGCGTGGCCGCGCCGGGCGGCGTGATCGACTTCATTGTCAAGCGCCCGACCGCCGCGCCATTGCGCACCGTCACCGTCGAAGCGCGCGAGCGGGGCACCCTGTATGGCGCCATCGACCTGGGCGGCCGCCTGGAAGACACGCGCTTCGGCTACCGCGTCAACGTGGCGGCCGAGCGCCTGCGCTCCTACATCAAGGGCGCCGACGGCAACCGCAAATTTATTTCCGGCGCCTTCGACTGGCAGATTTCGCCGCAGGCCCTGCTGCAACTCGATGCCGACTACCAGGACAAGGCGCAGGCGACGGCGCCCGGCTTCCAGCTGCTGAACAATACAACTTTGCCAACCGGCATCAGCGCCGATGCCATGCTCAACCTGCAGCCGTGGACGCGCCCCGTGGAAACCGTCACCAGCAATATCGGCCTGCGCTTCCAGTACGCCTTCAATGACGACTGGCACGCCACCCTGTCGGCCAACCAGCACTCGTTCAAGCGCGACGACTACACGGCCTTCCCGTACGGCTGCAGCGCACAAGACCTGTACCCGGGCTTTTGCGGCAATGGCGACTACGACGTGTATGACTACCGCAGCCTGGGCGAGACGAAAAAGCCGCTGAGCGCGCAAGCCATGATCCAGGGCAAGTTCGCCACCGGCTCGCTGCGCAATGAATTCACGGCCGGCGTCTCAACCTTCCGCCGCAAGGACCGCGCCGGCCTGTACGTGTACGACTGGGCTGGCGTGAGCAATATCTACCGCCCGCAGATCGTCGACATGTCGACAGGCGTGCAAGGCCCCGTGCGCCTGGTGCGCAAGGATACGGAAAACTCCGTCTTCGTGCAGGATATCGTCAGCCTGGCGCCAAATTGGAAGCTGCATGGCGGCTTGCGCCATATCAATGTCGATGGCTACCAGTATGTGCTGAAGGCCGACACGGAAATCCGCGCCAAGCACGATTTCCTGCTGCCCAACGTTTCGCTCGTCTACACCCCGCTTGACAATCTGTCCGTGTATGCGGCCTATTCGCAGGGCATGGAACATGGCGGCACGGCCGACCGCAAGGCGGAGAACGCCAACGTGGAATTGTCGCCCAGCCGTTCGAAGCAAATCGAACTCGGCGTGAAAATGGATGTGACGCCGGACTTCATGGTGGCGGCCAGCCTGTTCCAGATCCGCAAGGGCCTGGAATTCAACCAGCCGCTGGAATTGCAGCCAAAAAAATATAACTTCGTGCGCGAAGGCCAGGCCCAGCACCGTGGCCTGGAATTGTCGGCCCAGGGCAAGGCATCGTCCAACCTGAGCCTGGGCGCTTCCGTGACGGCCCTGAACAGCCAGCAGTCAGGCACGGGCAATGCGGACCTCGACGGCAAGCGCGTGCCCAACGTGCCGGCCTTCAAGGCGGCCGTGCATGCGGACTACGCCGTGCAACAGGTGGCGGGCTTGAGCGTGAATGGCAGCTGGGAATTTGCGGGCAAGAAAGCGTTTGAGTACAACAACACGACCTTCGTGCCGTCGTACAACGTGTTCAACCTGGGCGCCGCCTGGGCCACGCGCATCGCCGGCACGCGCGCCGTGCTGCGCGCCAGCGTCAACAACGTGGCGGACAAGTTCTACTGGCGCGACGTGACGCCGGAATCGGACGGCTATCTGTATCCGGGCGCCAGCCGCACGTTCAAGGTTTCGGCGCAGTTTGATTTTTAATTGAGGGAAATAGCAGGCGCTGCAGCGAGCGCCTGCCGCAGCAAGGGCGCCGCCTGTTCCAGGCGCGCCTCCAGGCTGTCGTGCAGCACGTGGTAGGCGATGCCGCGCGCGTCGAGCTCGTCGATCAGGTAGCGGTAGATCAGCTGGCGCACGGCTTCCGACTCGCGCTGCAAGCCGTCGGCCACCCAGGGACTGTCGGGCGCCGTCACCAGGGTCAGATCGTACTTCGTGGCATCGGCCAGCGCCGCCAGCGGCGCATCGGCGCCATGGAAATAATGGCGGCTGTAGACCACCGTCATCAACGGCGTCGTATCGCAAAACAGGAAGTGACGGGCTTGCGCGGCGGCTGCCGCTTCGCGCTCAACTTGCGTGCGAGCAATGCCATACTGGTCGGCCGCAACGGGCACCCTGCCCTGCGTCTCGACGAATTCGCGCAAGTATTCCGGTACCCAGACGCTGCCGTAGCGCTCGGCCAGGGCGGCCGCCAGGGTCGACTTGCCCGACGATTCCGCGCCCAGGATGGCCACGCGCACGCAGTGGCCCATCACTTGAGGACCATCGCGCCGGGGGCGGCCGGGGCGGATTTTTTCCACGCCAGCAAGCCGATGATGGCCATCACGACGAAGAAGGCGTACAGCAAGGCCGTCAGGGTCAGGCCCTTGTGCAGGTACAGCCACACATACAGCACGTCGACGACGATCCAGGCGATCCAGTTTTCCAGTTTCTTGCGCGACAGCAGGAATTGCCCCACCAGGCTGCCTGCCGTGAGGAAACCATCCGCATGGGGCACGTCCGTGTCCGTCGTCGTCAGCAGCCAGGCGATCAGCAGGAAGCCGACCAGCCAGCCTGCGGCGCAAGCCATCCAGCCGCGGCCATCGAGGCGCGTGACGGGCAGGGTCTTGCCGCCGCTGGCCGGATGCAGCCACTGGTACCAGCCCCAGAACGAGACGCTGATGAACAGCAGCTGCAAGGCCATGTCGCCATACAGGCGCGACTCGAAAAACACGAAACCGTAGGCGGCCGAGGAAATGATGGCGAACAGCCACGCCCAGTGATTCTGGCGGATGTTCAGCGCAACGGTTGTCAGTGCCAGGACAAAGGAAATCAGTTCAAGCGGCGTGGTGGCAAAACCCAGCAGGAGAAGCGTATCGTTCATGGGAATCGTGATGAGGCTGGTGGTGCAGTATGCAATACCAGCCCTGAATAAGCAAGATTGCCTGCTCAGTGCGCTTAGGCGAAGCCGCCCTTGACGGCGCGCGCCAGCGAACGCTGCACGATCAGCTTGTGGAAAGGCCGGATCACCAGAATGTAGGCGCGCCCCACCCCATTATGGCAATGCACGACGCTGGACATGGTGACGCTGCCATGCGGTCCCGCATCGCGGTTGCGCAGCACCGACAGGCGGAAATCCAGGTGGCTGTCATCCTCGCCCACGATGATTTCATCGTCACTGACGGCAAAGATGCGGAAGATACCGATGCGCTTGCCTGGCCGGGCTTCCATCTGCCTGGCCGTGCGGATGCCGAAGCGCGCCACGATGGCGTCGCGCACCACCATCAGCTTGCGCGCCCAGCCCGGCTGGCTGCCCAGCAGCACGCGCGCCAGGCTTTCCATGTCCATCTGGCGCGCCTGCGCGGTCGGCAGGTCGACGGCATACGCGTCGGCCAGGTTGCTGCCTGGGTACAGGGGGGCGATGCTGGCGCCGGGCGGCAAGGCCACGGCGCGTACAGCGTTGTTCATCTCTTGCATGTGCTCTCCATGTGTTCAGTGATAACATGAGCATCATACACGACAATGTGAACAGCGATAACATAGCATGACAAGCACAAGTACTTACCATCACGGCAACCTGCGCGACACCTTGGTCGCCGCCACCATCGCGCAACTGGCGCAGCAGCACGACGCCACCCTATCGCTGCGCGAACTGGCGCGCACGGTGGGCGTGTCGATCGCCGCCGTGTACCGTCACTTTCCCAGCAAGGAAGCCTTGCTGGCCGACGTGGCGGCGGCCGGTTTCGCCAGCCTGATCGCCAAGTGGGAGGCAGAACTGCCGCCGCCGGGCAGCCTGCCCTCCGAACAACGTTTCCAGCTGCTGGGCCAGCAATATATCGAATTCGCCCTGGCTGCACCGGCCCACTACCGGCTGATGTTCGAACACCAGGACGTGCGCCAGTTCCCCGCCCTGCTGGAAGCGGCGCAGGCGTGCTTCCAGTACGTGCTGCAGACGGCCGGCGCCGCCGTGTGCGAAGCGGGCCTCGATGCGCGCTGGGACAAGGCCGCCGCCAGCGCCGGCTGGTCGCTGGGCCACGGCTACGTGATGCTGCTGCTGAGCGGCCGCCTGGCCATGGCGGACGGCGGCGACGATCTATCGCCCGCGATGGTGCCGCGCTTTTTCCAGTTGCCGGTGGAGGCACTGCGGCAAGCGCATCAGCAAGCGGGAGAACAGCAGTGACGACCATCGCCAGATGCGCCGGCTGACCATGCAACATCCCATGGAACCATCCACCGTTCCGGGCACCGAGGGCTATGCAGAAAATGCAGGGCAGCTCATCGCCCGATACGAAAGCGTTGCCTTCCTGGAGAAGTACCGCCCCGTTGTTCATCTCTTGCCGACGCGAGCATGCAGTGTGCTCGACATCGGCGCCGGGACAGGCGGCGACGCGGCGTGCCTGGCAAGCCTGGGGCACACAGTGATCGCGCTTGAGCCCGTTGCCGCCTTCCGCGAAGCAGGCATGAAGGCGCATGCCCCGGCCAACATCGAATGGGTGAACGATAGTCTGCCCTCCCTGTCTGCGATAGGCGCGCGCCAAACCGGGTATGACCTGATTGTCGTTGCGGCCGTCTGGATGCATCTGGCAGCGGAAGAAAGAATGGAGGCGATGGGCAATATCAGCACATTACTCAAGCCCGGCGCAATACTCGTCATCTCCTGAGGCATGGACCAGCCCCTGAAGGCCGTCGCATCTTTGATGTATCTGCCAATGAAACGGCAGAGCTCGCGATGCGACATCAGCTCAAAGTGATACTGAATACGCCGGCGCCGTCCGTTCAGCCGCAAAATCGCCAGGCGGGAGTAAGCTGGTCCTGGCTTGTTTTTGAGAAATGATTCAAGCTGAAGCAGCATGCGCCAGGGAGCTGGCACGGCGCGCAGTCAGCCGAATCTAGCCATTATTTTTGAAACGTCATCAATTTATGCACAATATATCGATACACACGCTCTCCGTGATTGCCAGGCAATGCATTGCGCTCACGTGCCTGCAACGCTTTTGCCAGCAGCATGCCCTTCACCATCCGGCCCTGTCCGCATTCACCGAACACGTGTGGAAAGTGGCGCAGGTCGCGCCTGGGGATTTTGCAGCCTGGGAACGCGGCTTTGCTTCCCTGGCTGTGAACGGCATGGGCGATCCCTGGCCGGACGACCTCCGCATGGCATTGCCGGGCCACCTGCTAGGCACACTGGAGGAACTTGTTCAGCATGTGCTGGAAACGAGCGCCTGTAGCTGGTATGGCGACGACCTTCCGGCCAGCCAGCTGCAGCTGGAAGCCGTCCTTGATATCTGTGCCAGGCATGACGTGGCCGTGCCGCAGCTTGCGCACTATGCACAGCACGATGCGGCGCTGCGCGGCGGCTGGGGGCCGGTGCTCACAGACGCGGAAGTCAGGGCCTGGAAAGCCCTGATATAGCAGTCAGCCCGTCATGCATGGCTGCTCAATGCCGCCAGCCGCACCTGGTCGAGCAGGCGCTCCTCTTCATCCGTATCGGCATCGACTTGCGTGACCACGGTCCAGAATCGCGCACAGGTCTTGATTTGCTCGAAAGCATGGCTCGTTTCAAGCCGCACCATCGTTTTCCTCAGGCTGTGCAGATAGCCCTCTTCGATAGCGTCGAGCTGCTCGTCCCCGGCAGCGTCGAACAGCTCGCTCAGCGCAGCTTCGATGCTGGCATGGCCCTCTTCCCACAGCTGGCCGATTGCCGGCACGTCGACTTCCATGCACTCGTTCGACCAGTCCGGAGGGTAAGCATCGTGTTCCTTGTTGTCGGGATCGGTGTCAAAGCTCAGCGAAAGGGACGGGAATGAAACGGCGTTGAAGGCAAAGGCTGAAAATGCCTGATCCTTGAATGGGGAGGCGCCCAGCACTGCCAGCGATGCGCTGGCTAGCTTGAACCAGGTTTCTTCGACAGCGTATGCCGTTTCAAACGTTTGCCAGTCAAGTGGTGAAGCGGGAGTCAGGGGCATGGCGGGCCTGTCGGAAAAGAATAAAGAGGGATAGGAATTATACGTGGCGCCGCCGCAAAAAAGCCGCATCGGCCGTGCGGCGGATGCGGCTTTGCGCTAGCGCAAAGTCAAGCTTACTTCTTCGCAGCTTTCGCTGGCTTCGGATACTTGATCGTCATTTCCTGCAGCAAATTATCCGCGTGGTCCACTTCCTTCATCACCCACAGCATGTAGCGGATGTCGAGGTGGATGGCGCGCGTGATGGCTGTGTCGAAGTACCAGTCCTTGGTGATCGATTCATACGTCGAATCGAAGTTCAGGCCGATCAGTTCGCCACGCTTGTTCATCACGGCCGAGCCGGAATTGCCGCCCGTGGTGTCGGCGCTGGTGAGGAAGTTGACGGGTACCGTGCCCAGGGCCGGATCGCGGAACTGGCCGTAGCGTTTTTGCTTGACGGCGTCGATCAAGCCTTGCGGGGCTTCGAACGGGGCCTTGCCCGTGACTTTCTCGACGATGCCTTCCACGGTCGTGAACGGTCCCTTGCTGAGACCGTCGCGCGGCGAGTACGGCGAGACCGTGCCGTAGGTGACGCGCAGGGTCGAGTTGGCGTCAGGATAGACGGGCTTGCCTTGCGATTTCTTCCACGCGATCACGGCTTGCATGTATTGCGGAATCACGCGTTCGAGGTTGCCGTCGATTTCCTTGCGGCGCTCTTCCAGCGCCGCCTCGACCGGCTGCAGCTTGATGGCCAGCGCCATGAAGGCGTCGTCGGACTGGGCAACGGCGGCCTGGTCCTTTTCCAGCCAGGCCAGACGCTTGGCCGTGTCAGCCAGCTGCGTCTGCTGGTACAGGGCCGCCACGGCGCCTGGGGCCGGCAGCAGCGCGTCCAGGCCTTGCGGATGGCTCTTCGCCGCCAGTTGCGCGTAACGCTTCAGGCCAGCTTCAAAACGTGCTTGGTCGACCTTGTTGACGTACGACTGCTCCAGGCGGGTCAGGCGGGCCTTGATGAAGGCCAGGTCGCGCTGCTGGAAGCCCGATTCGCGCTCGGCATCCGCTTTCTGGCGCTCCAGCGACAAACGGTAGAGGGTGCGCGCGCTTTTCAGCAAGTCGCTGTTGGT
Organism: Janthinobacterium sp. GMG1; assembly: GCF_034427795.1. NCBI lineage: Bacteria > Pseudomonadati > Pseudomonadota > Betaproteobacteria > Burkholderiales > Oxalobacteraceae > Janthinobacterium > Janthinobacterium sp. GMG1. The sequence continues at coordinate 246,098 of NZ_JAXQNT010000007.1, read as the reverse complement.
GGCCACGCTCCAGGCGAACTCTTCTTCGCTGAGGGCCATGTCGCTGGCGATGGCCGCGTCCAGTTCGGCCAGCAGGGTAGGCGACACGTTCGGCTGCTTGGCGTACCAGGCGCGGAACTCGGCATCCTGCACATCCTTGATGGCGGCGATATCCTTGCGCGCGAAACCGTCGAGCAAGCCCTGGGTTTTCTTCAGCACGTTGTTGATGCTTTTCACGACACTCGCATAGCGCACGGCAGCGGCCGCGTCGCCATTCGTCACGTCAGCCATCACGGCCAGGTCGGCTTGCAGTTCCGACACTTTCAGGGGGAAGGCCGTATCGCGCGCGAAACGGATTTCCGCCGGCAGCTTGTAGCGGCTGGTACGGCCGGGGTAGCCCGCCAGCAAGATGCCGTCACCGGCTTTCAAGCCTTCGGCCGAGACCACCAGGAAATCCTTCGATTTGTACGGCACGTTGTCGGGCGACGGGTCGGCCGGACGGCCATCCTTGCCCACGTAGGCGCGCAGGAACGAGTAATCGCCCGTATGGCGCGGCCATTCGTAGTTGTCGATGTCGCCGCCGAAGTTGCCGATCTTGTCCGATGGCGCGTACACGAGGCGCACGTCGCGTATCATCATCTGGCGGATGCGGTAGTACTCGAGGCCGCGGTGGAAGGCGGGCACGGAGCAGCGGTACATCTTGTCCGTTTCGCATTCGGCGATCAGGTCCTTGACGCGCTTTTCCACGGCTTCGTGGCGCGCGCGGCCGCTCATGTCGTCCGTCAAGCCTTTCAGCACGCGCTCGCTGACGTTTTCCACTTTGTCCGTCACATACACGAGGCTGTTCGGACCGCCCGGCAGCTCTGCGGCGCGCGTCTTGGCCAGGAAGCCGTTGGTGATGTAATTGTGTTCCGGCGTGGAATTGCGCTGCACGGCGCCATACGCGCAATGGTGGTTCGTCACCACCAGGCCGGCGTCGGAAACGAAAGCGGCCGAGCAGCCGCCCAGCGACACGATGGCGCTCATCGGGTGCTTGCTCAGGTCAGCCAGTTTTTCTGCAGGAATTTCGATGCCGACCCGTTTCAGTTCGGCTTTCAGCTGTGGCAGCTGGTGTGGTTGCCACTGCCCTTCGTCGGCGTGTGCGCCGGCGAACGCGCCCATCAAGGCGACTGGTAAAACGATTGTCTTGAACAAGATTTGCTCCTCCATAAAAAGCAGGCGAAAGTATAGCCTGTCCAGCCGGCATGAGTCGGCAAAAATTAACCCATTGCAATTTCTGTATCAGGCAACCGGCCGGCCCGTCCCCTGCAAGGGTATCTGCAGGGACAGCCGGCAACCGGCGCCCGATGCCGGCATGCCCACCTCGAACTGTCCGCCCAGCGCCGTCACCCGCTCGGCGATGCCGATCAGGCCAAAGCACTGTTTCTTGCGCTGCTGCTGCGGCGTGATGCCGATGCCATTGTCGCTGATGGCCACATACACGGCGCAGGCATCCGAACTGAGTTCGATCGTGACCTGGCTGGCCTGGGCGTGGCGCATGACGTTGCTGAGCGCTTCCTGCACGATGCGGAACAGCACGATCTCGACCTGGCTGCCAATGGTGGAAAACAGCGCCTCATCGCGTATCAGCAGCTGGCAAGCGACGCCGCTGCGCTTGCGGAAGTCGCCCACCTGCCACTCGATGGCCGCTTGCAAGCCCAGGTCCAGCGCCATCGGACGCAGCTCGTTCATGATGCCGCGCACGCTCTTGATGGTGGTGTCGACATTGCTGAGCACGGCGCCGACCCGGCGGTGCAGGCGCGGATGCGAGCCTTCCGTGCGCGCGCTGAGCATGGAAATATCGATGCGCAGCGCCAGCAGGTTTTGCCCCAGTTCATCGTGGATATCGCGCGAGATGCGCTTGCGCTCGTCTTCCTTGGCCGTTTCCAGGTGCAGGGCCAGCTGGCGCAGCTGCGCGTGCGACTGGCGCAGGGCGCCATCCATCAGCTTGCGTTCGGTAATGTCCGTGTGCGCCACCACCACGCGCAGCGGCCCTTCACCGAGAAAACGGCTGATCCTGGCCTGCGACCAGCGGGGGCCGGCCCGCGTGGCAAACTCGTACTCGAGCGCAAACGTGTCCGCATTGCCGGCAATCACGGCGCGGATGCCGGCAGCCAGCTCGCGCCCGGCGCTGCGCTGCCAGCGCGGGTCCGTTTCGCAAAATTCCAGGTACTGCAGCGGCTGCGGCGTTTGCCCGACGAAGGCCAGGCAAGCCTGGTTGGCATGCACGACGCGGCCGGCCCGGTCCAGCACCAGCACGCGGTCCGTCAGGGAATCGATGGTAGCGTGAAAGAAGCGCTCGGCATCGCGCAAGGCTTCCTGCGCCCGCTCGCGCTGATGCACTTCCAGCTGCAGGTGCTGGTTGGCCCGCAGCAATTCGGCAGTGCGGTCGACCACCCGCTGGTCCAGCTCGCGGTGCAGTTCGCGCAAGTCCGCCTCGGCCAGCTTGCGCTCGGTGATATCGGAAAACACGCCGACAAAATGGCTGATCGCGCCATCCGGGCTGCGCATGGGCGTGATCGACAGCGATTCGACGAAACGCTCGCCATTCTTGCGCCGGTTCACCAGTTCGCCATACCAGCTGCCATCCTGGTGCAGGCTGCGCCACATGGCTTCATAGAAATGCGGCAAATGCGTGCCGCCGCCGAGGAAGGACGGATCGCGCCCGATGGCTTCCTCCGCCTGGTAGCCGGTGATGGTGGTGAAGGCGGGGTTGACGGAAATGATGCGGTTGGCGCTGTCCGTCACCAGCACGCCTTCGCGGATGCTGTCGAGAATGACAAATGCGCGCCGCAAGGCCGATTCGCGCGCGTGCTCGTCGCCCAGGTCCGTCACCAGCATGCGCGCCGTGGCGCTGTCCGCATCAAAATTGGCCTCGATGCGCACCATGCCGCCCGCCATGCCCTCGAACAATTGCGCTTCGAGCACCTGCCGCGTGCCGCTGGTGAAGACGGCGTCGAGAAAGCGCCGGAAGCCGCCCTGCGCCTGGGGCGCGACGAATTGTTCGAAACGCCGCCCCAGCAGCCGGTTCTTGTCGCGTTGCAACAAGCCGCAAGCGGCCACGTTGACACGCGTGATGACGCCTTCGCGCGCCAGCGAAAAATAGCTGACGGGCGCCTGTTCATACAGCTGCGCATAACGGTCGCGGCTGCTTTCATATTCATTTTTCAGCTGCTCCAGTTCGGCCAGGGCCGCGCTCTGCATTTCCAGCTCGATCTGGCTGACCTGCAACTCATGCAACTGGCGCATCACCTCTTCATTCGACTGCGGCAAGGGCTGGCGCTGCTGCGCCGCCAATTGCTCGGCCTGCTCTCGCAATCTGGCCGGCACGTTCTCCTCGTCGAATGGTTCGTTCATGACACGTTCTCGCCGCTATTGCCTGCCGCCGCAGCGCCGGACTGGATCTGGCGCAACTGGGCTTCCAGTACCTTCGACTCGGTAATATTAATAAAGGTCACCACCACGCCATCGATGACATTTTCCACCGTGCGGTACGGCATGATGCGCACGTTGTACCAGCGCCCATTCTTGGTCTGCACTTGCCGCTCGCAAAACACGAGGCTGCGGATCACTTCCAGCGCGTCCGCCTCCAGGTTCGGGTAGGCGAGGTCGTTGACGATGTCGCTGAGCGGGCGGCGCAAGTCCGTCTGGATCAGCTTGTAGATTTGCGTGGCCGGCGCCGTGAAGCGGCGGATGCGCAGGTCGCTGTCGAGGAAGATGGTGGCGATATCGGTACTATTAAGCAGATTTTTCATATCGCTGTTGACCAGCGACAAATCATCGACCTTCGATTGCAGCTCGGCATTGACGGTGTACAACTCCTCATTGAGCGACTGCATTTCTTCCTTCGACGTGGTCAGCTCTTCGTTCGCCGATTGCAACTCTTCATTGGTCGACTGCAATTCCTCGTTGGCCGATTTGAGCTCTTCGCGCGAGGTCTGCATTTCGTCGCGCACGGCCTGGATTTCATTGCGCGCCTGGATCAGCTGCTGCTCCAGTTCCAGCACCTTGGGATTCGGCGAGCGGCCCCGGCGCGGGGCAGCCGCCAGCGGCACGCTGTCAAACGTGACGAAGACCATGCCGCGCAGCGCTTCGGGCTGGCGCAACGCTTCCGCCGTCAAATCCACGCCCTGCGCCTGTCCTGCGTAATCCTTGAGCACCAGGCCTTTCAGGCGTACCAGGCTGTCGCTTTGCAGCGCCTGCTTGATCAGGCTGGCCAGCTCGTAGCGCAAGCCCTCGCGTGCCATGGCGTGGATATTCCAGTTGGCCTTGCCGGCCGCCGGTTCCAGGAAGGCGCCCGTGCGGCCATTGATATACAGGATGTCCCCATCCTGGTTCAGCAGCACGGCCGCAGGCGAATATTTCTGGAGCAATAATTGCTCGACATGGGATTGGATTTTTCCGGGCATGCTGACTTCTCTCGTGTCGCTGGGGGTAGGAGGAGTGGCCGACGACACCTTGGTGGGGAAGTACGTCAGCAGGCGCTGGCGCGCCAGGTTGTCGAGACGGCGGTACAACCGGGTCGATGTCGTCAGCGGCGAAAACAGGTCGGAAAAATGACCGGGCGTGTCGGCGCTGCCCAACAGCAAAACGCCGTCGCGGTTCAAGGCGTAATGAAACAGGGGAATCAAACGCTGCTGCAGCTTGGCATTGAGATAAATCAACAGATTGCGGCAGCACAGGATGTCGAGCTTGGTAAACGGCGGGTCCGAAATGATGTTTTGCTGGGCAAAGATGATCATGTTGCGGATCTCTTTCCGGACCAGGTAATCGTTCTTGTCCTGCAAGAAAAACCGTTCCAGACGCTCGGCCGACACATCGCTGCTGATCGTTGGCGGAAAACGGCCCTGGCGCGCGCGGTCGATGGCGTCGGCCGACAGGTCGGTGGCAAAAATCTGCAGGCTGTATTTCGCCGGCGGGTTGCTGCCGGCCACCACTTCATGGAAGACCATGGCCAGCGAATACGCTTCCTCACCCGTGGAACAGGCAGGAATCCAGGCCTTGAACGCGCGCCCGTCCGGGTGAGCCGCCAGCATTTGCGGCAAGACCACCATCTTCAGGTATTCCCACACTTTCGGATCGCGGAAAAAATTCGTCACGCCGATCAGCAATTCCTTGAACAGCAAGTCGATTTCCGTGGGATTGTTGCGCAGATAGGGAATGTACTCTTCCATCGACGTCATCTGGTACAGGCTCATGCGGCGTTCGATGCGGCGCAGCACCGTATTGATCTTGTAGTCCGAGAAGCTGTTGCCCGTATGTTCGGACAGCAAGGCGACAATTTCCTGCAATGCATTGCGTCCGCTAGGCTCCCTGCCCGGCAACTCCAGGAAGCTGCTGCGAAACAGGTAACTGACGATCTTTTCCGGCATCTTGTCGGGAAAATCGACGAGGTCCACGGCGTCGGCAGCGATAGCGCTTTGCGGCATCATGTCGAACTTGGCCGTATCGGGATGCTGGGCCAGGGTCAGGCCGCCCGCCTGCTTGATGGCCTGCAAGCCGCGCGTGCCGTCGCTGCCCATGCCGGACAGAATCACGCCCACGGCCAGTTCGCCCAGCTCGGCCGCCAGGCTTTCCAAGAAAGCATTGATGGGCAAGCGGTGTCCGCGCAGCTGCAGCGGTTCGCTGAGCAGGAAACGCCCCTTCGACAGGCCGAGGTCGGCATTCGACGGGATCACGTAAATATGGTTGGGCCGCAATGCGGTCTGGTGCGTGATTTCCGTGACGGGAATGCTGGTGGCCCGCTGCAGCAGTTCCGGCAACAGGGCTTTTTGCGTGGGATCAAGGTGCTGGATCACCACATAGGCGATGCCGCTTTCCGGCGGCACATGGGTCAGGAAAGCGACAATAGGGTCGAGTCCGCCGGCGGAAGCGCCGATGGCCACCACGGGAAACCCGATGGTGGGCGCTTCCGTAACAGTAGGCAGGCTGGCCAGACTGGTTTTGCTGCGTTTGCGGGTTATCATCGTCTGCAAGAAACCAGCCTCGGCAAACCTTACCATGGCCGGCAATTGATAATCTTGCATTCTAGCACTCAAGCAGCGCGTAAAAACGCGAATTTGGCGCAGGGGTTTTCCTGCGCCTGATTACCCCGTTACTGCGCCTGCGGCACGTGCCAGCCGCCGCCAAGCGACTGGATCAGGGCCACGGCCGTCGTCTGGCGGTCCGCCTGCGCCTGCACCAGCGAACGGCGCGCCGACAGGGCCGTCACTTGCGCCGTCACCACGTCCGTATAGCCGACCTGGCCCGCATTGTAGCGGTTCAGCATCTGCTGCTCGACCTGGTCGGCGGCGGACGATGCCTGCTGGCGCAAGGCCAGCTGCTCTGCCAGCGCGCGCGTGGCCGACAACTGGTCTTCCACGGCGCCAAAGGCACTGAGTACCGTCTGACGGTAGCGCGCCACAGCCGCCTCATGGCCTGCCTTGGCCGCATCCACGCTGGCCGTGGTGGCGCCCGCGTTGAACAGGGTTTGCGCGGCCGACACGCCCAGCGACCACAGGCTCGACGATGCATTGAACAGGTCGCCCACACGGCTGGCGCCGGAACCATACGATCCCGTCAGGTTCAGGTTCGGATAATAGGCCGAGCGGGCGATGCCGATCTGCTCGTTGGCCACGGCCACCCGGCGTTCGGCGGCCGCGATGTCGGGACGGCGCTGCAGCAGGGTCGATGGCACGCCCAGCGGCACCTCTGGCACGGTCAGCGTCCATGGCGCCACGGCCAGGCTGAAGTCGGACGGGGCACGACCCAAAAGTATCGCGATCGCGTGTTCCAGCTGCGCGCGCGCCCGCGTCTGGCTGGACAGATCGATCTGCGCATTGGCCAGCTGCGTCTGCGCCTGCAGCAGATCGGACTTGGCGGCGATGCCGGAGTTGAAGCGGTTGCCGGTGATCTCCAGCACGCGCTTGTAGCCATCGATGGTCGCGTTCAGCAGCGCGATCTGCGCATCGCTCTGGCGCAGCGAAAAGTAATTGGTGGCCAGCTCGCCCTGCGCAGACAGGCGGGCGGCAGCCAGGTCGGCCGCACTGGCGCTGGCGCTGGCGTCCGCCCCCGTCACACCGGCGCGCAGCTTGCCCCACACGTCCGGTTCCCACGAGGCGCCGATGGCCGCCTTGAAGTTGTTGTTCGTCTGCTGCTCGCCCCCGCCGCCGGAACGGGCACCGCTGCCCGTCAGATTCACTGTCGGGAACAGCGAGGCGCGCTGTTCGCGCACCAGCGCGCGCGCCTGTTCATACGAAGCGATGGCGGCAGCCACGTTCTGGTTCGAGATGTCGATGCCTTCGGCCAGCTGGTTCAGCTGCGCGTCGCCGAACAGGGTCCACCAGTGGCCCCTCTCCAGGGTATCGGCCGGCGCGGCGGGTTGCCAGCCGGCCGCCTCCTTGAACGTTTGCGGCGCGGCCGCCGTCGGCGTTTCATACGCGGGGCTGACGGCGCAGCCGGCCAGCAGCAGGAAAGCGGTGGCAGCGGCCAGTGCCGGCAGGTGGCGTGCGGGGACGGCGGATGGAATAGGTTTTACTTGCTTCATGATTGTGTGCTCGGGTTATCTGGCCCAGGAATGCGGCTCAATTGCTGCTCGTCGGCGCTGCGCGTGCGCAGCTTGTCGAGCAGGATGTAGACCACCGGGGTGGTCAGCAATGTGAGTAACTGGCTGGCAATCAGGCCGCCGATGATGGCGACCCCCAAGGGCTGGCGTAGCTCTGACCCCTCGCCGAAACCGATCGCCAGCGGCAAGGCGCCAAGCGCCGCCGCCAGGGTGGTCATCAGAATGGGGCGGAAACGCAGCAAACATGCCTCGCGCACCGCTTCCACAGCTGTCAGCCCGCGCGAACGCTCGGCCTCCAGCGCGAAGTCGATGATCAATATAGCATTTTTCTTGACAATACCGATCAACAGGAACACGCCGATCAGGGCGATGATGGAAAACTCCATGCGGAACAGCAGCAAGGCCAGCACGGCGCCCACGCCTGCCGAGGGCAAAGTCGACAGCACGGTGATCGGGTGGATCAGGCTTTCGTACAGGATGCCCAGCACGATGTAGATCACCACGATGGCCGCCAGGATCAACAGCGGCTGCTCCTTGTTGCTGTCCTGCGCGCTCTTCGCCGAACCCTGGAAGCTGCCGCGCACATTGACGGGCATGCCGATTTCCGACTCCGCCTGGGCCACGGCAGCCTGCCCGTCGCTGAGCGGATAGCCGTCGGCCAGGTTGAACGACACGGTGGTCGCCAGTTCCCCGCCCTGGTGATTGATCGAGGTGGCCGTCGAGCTTTCCGCGAAGGTGCTGAACGACGACAGCGGCACCATGTGCGCCAGGGTCGTGGACAGGGCCGAGCCGCTGGACGGGTCGCGCGCCGCCGTCGTATTGGACGTCGTCGCAGTGACGGTGCTGGTGGTTGCTGTCGTGGCCGTGGCTGCGACGGCCGCCGCATTCGACGCCGGCACGTACACGGAGCGCAGCGCTTCCGGACTTTGCGCATAGCGCGGCGCCACTTCCATGATCACGTGGTACTGGTTCAGCTCATCGTAGATGGTCGCCACCTGGCGCTGGCCGAAGCTGTTGTACAGCGCATTGTCGATATCCTTGACTTGCACGCCCAGCTGCGTGGCGCGGTCCTTGTCGATGCTGACAAAGGTTTCCACGCCGTTTTCCGCCTGGTCCGTGTCGACATCGATCAGGGCCGGCTGCAGCTTCATCTGGTCGGCCAGCTTGGCCGCCCACTTCTTCAGGTCCGCCTGGTTGTCGCTGATCAGGGTGTACTGGTAGGTCGAATTGCTGGAACGCCCGCCCATGCGCAAATCCTGCACGGGGTTGAGGAACAGCGAAATGCCCGTCACCTTGGCCAGCTGCGGGCGCAGGCGGGCGATCACGGCCTGGCCCTTGTCCGTGCGCTGCGACGCGGGTTTGAGGTCGATGAACATGAAGCCGCCCCCTGCCCGTCCGCCGCCCGTGAATCCGACGACGGTGGCGACGGCCGGATCATCCTTGATGATGTCGACCAGCTGGCGCAATTTACTCTGCATGGCCTGGAACGAGATGCTCTGGTCGGCGCGCATGCCGCCATTGATCTGGCCCGTGTCCTGCTGCGGGAAAAAACCCTTGGGCGCGGCCGCGAACAGGTACACGTTCAGGCCGACGACGAAGACGAGGATGGTCATCACGAGAGCGGCACTCGACAAGGCCCAGTCCAGGCAGTGCTCATAGACTGTCAGCATGCGCTCGAAACCGCGTTCGAACCAGCGCGCGACGAGACCGGGCGGCTTGTGCTGCGCGCCGCTTTTCAGCAGCCAGGCGCACATCATCGGCGTGGTCGTCAGTGAAATGACGAGCGAAATCATCACGGCGGCAGACAGGGTCACGGCGAACTCGCGGAACAGCCGTCCCACCTGCCCGCCCATGAACAGCAGCGGGATGAAGACGGCCACCAGCGACAGGCTGATCGACAGCACCGTAAAGCCCACTTCGCGCGCGCCCAGCAAGGCCGCCTTGAACCGGTCCATGCCCGCCTCGATGTGGCGCTGCGTATTTTCCAGCACCACGATGGCATCATCGACGACAAAGCCCGTGGCCACCGTGAGCGCCATCAAGGAAAGGTTATTCAGGCTGAAACCCAGCATGTACATCACGCCGAAGGTGCCCAGCAGCGAGACGATGGTGGCCACGGCGGGAATGATGGTGGCGCGCACGCTGCGCAAAAAGGCGCTGACCACCAGCACGACCAGCACGATGGACAGGATCAGCGTGAACTCGATCTCGTGCAGCGAGGAGCGGATGGAATTGGTGCTGTCGGACGCCACCTGCAACTTGATGTCGCCCGGCAGCTGCGCCTGCAGTTGCGGCAGCAGCGCGCGCACGCCGTCCACCGTGGCGATGACGTTGGCGCCCGGCTGGCGCGTGATCAGCACGATGACGGCCGGGTCGCCATTGAACAGGCCCAGGGTATTGTTGTTCTCCACGCCGTCGATCACTTCGGCCACGTCGTCGAGGCGGATGGCGGCGCCGTCGCGCCAGGCCACGACCAGGCTGCGGTAATCGGCGGCGCTGCGCCCGCCCGACGCCGTCGCCGCGCCCGAATAGATTTGCAGGCTGCGTTCGTCGCCGGAAATCGCCCCTTTCGGGCGGTTGGCGTTGCTGGCCTGGATGGCGGCGCGCACGTCTTCCATCGACACGGCATAGTGATTGAGTTGATATGGCAGCAGTTCCACGCGCACGGCCGGCAGCGAGCCGCCACCCAGTTCCACGTCGCCCACGCCCTTCACTTGCGCCACTTTTTGCTGCACCAGGTTCGACACGGCGTCGTAGATCTGGCCCGGTGTGCGCGTTTTCGACGTCAGCGCCAGGATGATGACAGGTGCATCGGACGGATTGGCCTTGCGGTAGGTGGGATTGCTGCGCAAGGTGGCCGGCAAGTCCACGCGCGCAGCGGCAATCGCGGCCTGCACTTCGCGCGCGGCCGAATCGATCTTGCGGTTCAAGTCGAACTGCAGGTTGATGCGCGCCGAACCCGTACCCGACGACGACGTCATCTCGTTCACGCCCGAGATCACGCCCAGGCGCCGTTCCAGCGGCGTCGCCACCGAGGTGGCCATGGTCGCGGGGCTGGCGCCGGGCAGGCTGGCGCTGACGGAAATGGTCGGATAATCGACCTGCGGCAGCGGCGAGACGGGCAGCATGAAGAAGGCGCCGATACCCGCCAGCGCGATGCCGATGGTCAGCAGCACGGTGGCGATGGGACGCTTGACGAACGGTTCGGACAGGTTCACGCGGCGCTCCCCGCGTTATCGGCCGGCTTGTCCAGGTTCACCCCAGCTGTCTTGCGCGCGAAGCGCTGGCCCAGGCGGTCGAAGGCCAGGTAGATGACGGGCGTGGTAAACAGGGTCAGCACCTGGCTGACGATCAGGCCGCCGAAGATGGCCAGGCCCAGCGGACGGCGCAACTCGGCGCCCTCGCCCCAGCCCAGCATCAGCGGCACGGCCGCGAACAGGGCCGCCAGGGTCGTCATCAAGATAGGGCGGAAGCGCAGCAGCGCCGCCTGGTGGATGGCTTCCTGCGGGCTTTTCCCCTCGTCACGCTCGGCCTCGATGGCAAAGTCGATCATCATGATGGCGTTCTTCTTGACGATGCCGATCAGCAGGATGATGCCGATGATGCCGATCACGCCCAGGTCCTGCCCGGAAATCATCAGCGCCAGCAAGGCGCCCACGCCGGCCGACGGCAGCGTCGACAAAATCGTCAGCGGGTGGATGTAGCTTTCGTACAGCACGCCCAGCACGATATACACGCAAACGACGGCGGCGAGAATCAGCCACAGCTGGTTCGACAGCGAGTTTTCATACGCGCCGGCCGCGCCGAGGAACGTCAATGTCACCGATGGCGGCAAGGCGATGTCTTTCGCCGCCTGGCGGATGGCGTCGACGGCGCTGCCCAGGGCCACGCCTTGCGTCGTATCGAAACCGAGGGTGGTGGCCGGGTACTGCGCCACGTGCGTGATTTGCAGCGGCGCCTGTTTTTCGCTGACGCTGGCAAAGGCGGACAGCGGCGTCGACTTGCCGGAACCGGTGCGCACCTGCAGGTCCGACAGGTCGGACGGCGTGGTGACGATGCCCGGCTGCGCTTCGAGGATCACGCGGTACTGGTTGGTTTCCGTGAAAATCGTCGAGATGATGCGCTGGCCGAAGGCGTTATATAACGCATCGTCGACGGTAGCCGTGGTAACGGACATGCGCGCGGCGCTGTCGCGGTCAATCGCCACGGTGACGGCGGCGCCCGTGGCGCCCGCGTCCGTGACCACGTTGCGCAGCTGCGATTTTTCACGCATGCGCGCGGCCAGCTTGCCAGCCCACTCGGTGACGGTGGCCGTGTCGGCCCCTTCCAGCGAGACGCGGTACTGCGTCGGGCCCGATTCCGCATCGATGGTGAGATCCTGCGTCGGCTGCAGATACAGGGTCACGCCGGCCACCTGGGCCACACGGTTGCGCAGGCGCTCCATGATCTCGTCCTGGCTGCCGCTGCGCGGACGCTTGAGATTGATCAGCATGCTACCCGTGTGCAGCATGGTATTGTTGGCCGCATCGACGCCCACGAGGGAACTCAGGGTATCGACAGCGGGGTCTTCCAGCAGCGCGCTGGCAGCGGCCTGCTGCAAGGTAGCCATGCGTTCGTACGAGACGGCTTGCGAGGTTTCGATGCGCGCCTGCAGCTGCCCCGTGTCCTGCGTGGGGAACAGGCCTTTCGGGATGGTGATATACAGGATGACGGTCAGCAGCAAGGTGGCCAGGGCCACCAGCAAGGTCAGGCCCTGGCGTTTCAAGACCCATACGAGCGCATGGTCGTACTGCACAATCACGCGGTCGAGGAAAGCCTGGATGCGCTGGCCCGTGGCGCTGACCTTTTCGTCGGCGTGGCTTTTCAGCCAGCGCGCCGACATCATCGGCACCAGGGTCAGCGAGACCACGGCGGAAATCAGAATCGTGATGGCCAGGGTCATGGCAAATTCGCGGAACAGCCGGCCCACCACGTCGCCCATGAACAGCAGGGGAATCAGCACGGCGATCAATGACACCGTCAGCGAGATGATGGTAAAGCCGATCTGCGACGCGCCTTTCAGGGCGGCGGCCATCGGCGTTTCGCCCTCTTCGATGTAGCGGGCGATGTTTTCGATCATGACGATGGCGTCATCGACGACAAAGCCCGTGGCAATCGTCAAGGCCATCAGCGACAGGTTGTTCAGGCTGTAGCCGAGCAAATACATGACGCCGCAGGCGCCGATCAGGGAAATGGGCACGGACAGGCTGGCGATCACCGTGGCGCGCATGCTGTGCAAAAAGGCGAAGATCACCAGCACCACCAGCAGCACGGACAACAGCAATTCCATTTCCACGTGTTCGACCGAGGCGCGGATGCCCGTGGTGCGGTCGCTCAGCACGTCGAGCTTCATGGCCGCCGGCAGGCTGGCCTGCAGGTCCGGCAGCAGGGCCTTGATGGCGTCGACCGTCTTGATGACGTTGGCGCCGGGCTGGCGCTGCACATTCAGGATGATGGCCGGCTGCTTGCCCGACCAGGCGCCCAGGCGCGTGTTTTCCGCGCTGTCGACGACATTGGCCACGTCGGACAGGCGCACGGGTGCGCCGTTTTTATAGGTGATGATCAGGCGCTTGTAGTCTTCCGCCGTCACCAGCTGGTCGTTGGCGTTGATGGTAAACGAGCGCGTGGGGCCGTCGAAACTGCCCTTGGCGCTGTTGACGTTGGCCGCCGCGATGGCCGTGCGCAGGCTGTCGAGGCCCAGGCCGTACGACGCCAGCAATTTGGTGTCGCCCTGGATGCGCACTGCCGGACGCTGGCCGCCCGACAGCGAGACGAGACCGACGCCGTTGACCTGGCTGATCTTCAGCGCCAGACGCGTGTTGACGATATTTTGCACCTGCGTCAGCGGCATCGTGTCCGACGTGATGGCCAGGGTCAGCACGGGCGCGTCGGCCGGGTTGATCTTCGCGTACACGGGCGGCGCCGGCAAGTCCGTCGGCAGCAGCGAGCCGCCCGCGTTGATGGCCGCCTGCACTTCCTGCTCGGCCACGTCCAGGGTCTGGCCCAGGGTGAACTGCAGGGTGATAATGGAGACGCCGGCCGCGCTGGTGGAACTCATGCGCTGCAAGCCCGACATCTGCCCGAACTGGCGCTCCAGCGGCGCCGTGACAGTCTGCCCCATGACTTCCGGACTGGCGCCCGGGTACAGGGTCTGTACCTGGATGGTGGGGAAGTCCACCTGCGGCAAGGCCGCCAGCGGCAGGAACTTGAAGCCGACCAGCCCCGCCAGCACGATGGCCAGCATCAGCAGCGCCGTGGCGACGGGGCGCTGGATGAATGGCGTCGATGGACTCATTGCGCTGCGCCCTTCGCCGGCGCCGCGGCTGGCGCACTGGCCGGCGCCGATGCGGCAGCCGAAGCGCTGGCCGCGCCGCCACTGCCATCAGCGTGCTGGCGGCGGTGGCGGCGTTCGCCGTTGGCGGCTCCCGCGCCGCCTGCGCCGCCCATGGCAGGCTTGTCGCCCGCCAGGGTGACTTTCGCGCCTTCCTTCAGACGGTCGGCGCCTTCCGTGATGACTTGCTCGCCCGCTTCCAGGCCGGCGCGGATTTCCACCATGTCGGTGGTGGCCTGGCCGCGCGTGACCATGCGCACGGTGACGGTTTTATCCGCTTTCAGCACATACACGAAGTCGCCGTTGTTGCTGTGGCGCAGAGCCGTCACGGGCACCAGCACGGCGCCCGTGATGTTGCCCAGTTCCAGGCGCACGTTGACGAACTGGCTGGGGAACAGGGCCATCTTGTCATTCGTGTAGCGGGCCTTGGCGCGCACGGTGCCCGTCTGCACGTCGACCTGGTTGTCCAGCGCGCTCAAGCCGCCCTTGTCCAGGGTATGCGTGCGCGTGCGGTCCAGCGCCAGCGCCGCCAGGGCCGAACCCGCGTTCAGGCGTTCCTGGATGGTTTGCACCTTATCCTGCGGCACGGAGAATTCCACGTCGATAGGCGAGAGCTGCGTCACCACCACCACGCCGCCCGTATCGCTGGTGCTGACCAGGTTGCCGATGTCGACCACCTTCAGGCCCGCGCGTCCGCTGATCGGCGACACCACCTTGGTGTAGCCCAGATTGAGTTTGGCCGTGCCTTCGGCGGCGCGGTCCGTCATGACGGTGCCTTCCAGCTGTTTCACCAGGGCGGCCTGCGTGTCGACATCCTGGCGCGCGATGGAATCCTGGCCCAGCAGGGTTTGATAGCGTTTCAGGGTCAGGCGCGCGTTTTCCAGCTGCGCTTCATCGCGCTGGCGCTGGCCCGTGGCCTGCATCAGCGCCATCTCGAACTGCGCCGGGTCGATCTGCGCCACCACCTGGCCCGCCTTGACCATGCCGCCTTCCTTGAATTTCAATTCCTTCAAAATGCCCGACACTTGCGGGCGCACCGTCACAGTGGACGCCGCCGTCACCGTGCCCAGCGCATCGAGCACCACGGGCAGGTCGGACTTCACGGCCGTGGCCACGCCGACGGTGGTCGAAGGGCCGCCGCGACGCCCGCCAGGGCCTCCCGGTCCGCCAGGGCCACCGGCGCCAGGCTGCGCGCTGACGCCCGAGTGGGTCAGGTACCAGGCACCGCCCCCCAGCGCAGCCATCACGGCCAGCGCGATGACCGTGCCGACGATTTTCGAACGGCGGCTGCGCCGCGGGGTGTTGGGTGTTGTCTGCGAATCCATCGCTTATCCTTGTCTAGGCCGCTGGCACGGCGAGTCTGTGGCGCCGGCCGAGGTGGGACACACTCAGGCCGGACGACCGTTTTTCGGGGTTGTTTCGGTACAAAGCCGGGGGAGTCAAGAGCTGAAAGTCAGCTAAAAAAACATCGCTCCCTAGCGTGAAACGACTCTAGCATAGTCATGTAACTGTTTCATTTCTACTTGAAACAATTACACACAGCCAGGCAGGCATGGGAGGATCGGGCGGGCCGGCAGGCACGCCGCCCCTGCGGGGGAACGGTGGAAAAATCAGGCTTGGCGGGCGTCGCCCCCCGGCGCCAGCGGCGCGCGGGCGACTCGCATGCAGATACAAACTCGCTACAAATCTCCCGCCAGCCGGCTTGACCTGGCGCCACGCGGGCCGTTTGCGCTTACAGCGTCATGCCGAGGATGACATCCTGGTAGTCGGTGCGGCCCACGCGGAAGGTGCGCCGGCCCACCTGCGCAAAGCCGCAGCGCGCATAGAACGCCAGCGCATCGTGGTTTTCCGCATAGACGCCCAGCAGCACGCGCCCTGCCCCGCTGGCGCGCGCTTGGCTCAGCGCCGCCTGCATCAGACGCTGGCCCACGCGCTGGCCCTGGAAGCGATGCAGCAGGTAGATGCGCTTGATTTCCAGGTCCTTTGGCTGCGGATCCGCCACCGGCAAGCTGGCGGGGCTGAGCACCAGGTAGCCGACAGGCGCGCCGCCCGGCGTGGCCTCGGCTACCCACAGCCGCATGGCCGGCAGCGCCAGCCAGTCGCGGTACAGCTGCGCGTCGTGCTGGCGCTGGCAATGGGCGATGACGTCGGCGCCGTCGAGGATGCCGGCAAACGCTTCCAGGAATGTGGCCTGCCCCACCAGCGCCAGCGCCGCTTCATCGCCCTTCGCGCACGGCCGGATGGCGATCGCCGTGTCAGTGTGTGTACTCATGTCGCTTGCCATGCCTTGCTCCTGATATGAAACAAGCCGGACGAAGCCGGCTTGGATATGCTGTTGATGTGAGTGTTACTTGCCGCCCAAAGGCACCTCGCACAGGCAATGCGTGAGGGCCATGAACGGTTTGTGCTCGCGCGTGATGCCCGACAGCCAGGAGAGGTCCTGCGCCATGCCCAGCGCCGCGTCGGCCGGCAAGCCCGTGCTGGCCAGGCCCAGTTTCACGTGTTCGCCCAGTCCCAGCGAGGCCATGGCCTTCGAGCCGAACATGCCGATCAAGCGGTCCACGTTCGACGTTTCCTGCTCCAGGTACGTCACGCGGTAGTCGGCGCCCAGGTTGGCGCGCTTGGCGGCCGAGGCCAGCGCATCGCCATAGCTGCCGATGCGGTCGACCAGGTTGCGCTCTTTCGCCTGCAAGCCCGTCCAGACGCGGCCCTGCGCCACTTCATTGATCTTTTCCGGCGTCGTCTTGCGCGCCTTGGCGGCCAGGTTCAGGAAGTCGCCATATACGTGGTTGATCGAACCCTGGATCACTTGCGCAAAGCGCGGGTCGAGCGGACGCAAGGGGTTGCCCGCGTCGGCCAGCCAGGTGGTGGGCGAACCGGCCGTGTGGATGCCCAGCTTTTCCACCACCTTGTCGGCCGTCGGCAGAATCGCGAACACGCCGATGGAACCGGTGATGGTGGCCGCGTCGGCGATGACTTCATCGGACGAGGTGCTGATCCAGTAGCCGCCCGAAGCGGCCACGTTGCCCATCGAGACGACCACCGGTTTGCCGGCGGCGCGCGTCAGTTCCAGTTCGCGGCGGATCAGTTCCGAGCCGAAGGCGCTGCCGCCCGGCGAATCGACGCGCAGCACGATGGCCTTGATCGATTTGTCTTCGCGCGCCTGGCGGATCAGGCGCGAGGTGGACAGGCCGCCGATGGAACCCGGTGCCGCGATGCCGTCGCCGATTTCACCGGAGGCGATGACCACGCCGACGGCGTCGCCGATGTGCACGGGACGCAGGCGCGCCAGGTAATCGGTGTAGTTCACCTGGCGGAAATTCGTGCCTTCCGTGTTCTTCGCGCCGCGCGCCATCATGAACTGGCGCAGCTCGTCGCGCGTTTTCAGGCCGTCGACCAGCTTGGCGTCCAGCGACAGCTTGCCCAGGTCGCCGCCGGCGGCCGTCATCAGCTCGGGCAGCTTGTCGATCGATTGCATGATGGCGCCGGCCGGCAGCTTGCGCGCTTTTTCCACGTCCGTCGTGTAAGTGGTCCACAGGCCGTTGTTCAGGTAGCGGTCCGCTTCGGCCGCCGCTTCGGACGGGCCGTTGGCGATGAAAGGCTCGGCCGCGCTTTTATACGTGCCCACTTTCAGCAGGTTGACCGTCACGCCCACCTTGTCGAGCGCGTCGCGGTAGTAATTGCGGTAGCGGCCAAAGCCTTCCAGCATGACGCCGCCCATCGGGTG
This sequence comes from Janthinobacterium sp. GMG1, assembly GCF_034427795.1. NCBI lineage: Bacteria > Pseudomonadati > Pseudomonadota > Betaproteobacteria > Burkholderiales > Oxalobacteraceae > Janthinobacterium > Janthinobacterium sp. GMG1. The sequence goes on along the minus strand of NZ_JAXQNT010000007.1, from coordinate 228,440 downwards.
CAGGAATACCTCGTCGGCCTTGGCGGCCACCAGGTACTGGCGCTGGTTATAGCTCGAACCCCAGGCCGTGACTTTCTTGCCCGTGGCGCGGAAGCGTTCCACGCCGGCCGCCACTTCGCGCAGCGAAGCGAGGCCGCCGCCCTGCAATTCGTCGAGCAGGATCACCATGGAGCCGATATTCTTATCCTTGGCCGCCGTGTCGAGCACCGCCAGCACATCGCGCAGCTGCACGTTTTTCTTGACTTCGCCGCTGACATTGGCCAGCACGGCCTCGCGCACGCCGCCCGGGGTTTCCTCGACCAGCGGGCCTTGCAAGTCCAGCACCAGCGTGGTCTTTTCCGCCAGAGGCTTGGCGCCGCCGCCAAAGATCGCAATCAGGATGGCGATGACGATCAGCAGGAAAATCAGATTGATGACCGCGCGGCGGGTGGCGTCCAGCGCGCGCCAGAATGCGCCAAAACCGCGGCGTAGCGGCGGGAAGGGGTTGAGTGACATTGATGCTCCGTGAGGTTATGTACCTAAAGGAAATCAATATAGCTGAAAATGGCCCCGATCGTCTTCGGATTCGTCTTATTTTGATAACTATGCCGTGCCTTGTCCGCCCTGCCCTGGCGGCGTGGAAATGAGGAACAGGCCACCCAGCACCAGGGCGCCATTCAGGATCAGCAATTCCAGGCCGATGCGGTAATGCTCGAACAGCCGCATCTGCTCCTGCTCGATCAGCGCGCACAGCAATGGCCCCGCCACGGCCACCAGCGGCACCCAGCGGTCGCGCACGCCGCGCCGGCTCAGCAAACCGAAGGCAAACAGGCCCAGCAGCGGACCATAGGTGTAGCTGGCCAGTTTCAGGATCACGCCGATCATGCTGGGGTCGTCAAACCACTTGAAAACCATGATCAGGATCAAAAACAATGCGGCAAACCCCAGGTGCACGCGGCGGCGCCAGCGCATCTGCTGCGCCGCAGTCAAATCCTGCCTGCGCTGCACGCCGAGGATGTCGATGCAGAAGGTGGACGTCAAGGCCGTGAGCGCCCCATCCACGCTGGGAAACAGGGCGGAAATGAGGGCGATGAAGAAAATCAGCTGCACCACGGCAGGGAAATGTCCGAGCACCACGGCCGGGAACAATTTGTCGCCGGTGGCCGTCACGCCGGCCAGCGGCGCATACAGGTGCAGCAAGCCGCCGAGGAACAGGAACAGCAGCAGCACGCCGGTCAGCACCACGGTCAGGCTGAGCATATTCTTTTGCGAGTCGCGCAAGGTCCGCACGGAGATATTCTTTTGCATCATTTCCTGGTCCATGCCCGTCATGGCGATCGTGATGAACATGCCGGCAAGAATGTGTTTCCATACATAGGCGGGGCTGTCCGGATCGACGGTGAAGATGCGCGTGAGACCTTGCGCACGCATGCGCTCGAGGCTGTCGATGAGGGACATATCCATTGCGCGCAGCAAGAACACGCTGCAGATGACGAGACCGGCCAGCATGCATGCCGTCTGCAGGGTATCGGTCCAGACGATGGTTTTCACGCCACCTTCATAGGTGTAGAGCAGGATCAGCAGCAGCACGACGCACGAGGTCAGCCAGAACGGCACGCCCAGGCTGTCGAGTATGGTCGCTTGCAGGATATTGACCACCAGATACAGCCGCGCCGTGGCGCCCAGCAAGCGCGAGACGATGAAAAACGCCGCCCCGCTCTGGTAGGAGCGCCGTCCCAGGCGCAGTTCCAGGTAGCGGTAAATCGACGTGAGCTGCAGCCTGTAGTACAGCGGCAGCAAGATGAAGGTGATGGCCAGATAGCCCAGCACATAGCCGATCATCAGCTGGATATAGCCGAAACCGTTATTCCCCACGGCGCCGGGCACGCTGATGAAAGTCACGCCCGTAAGCGTCGTGCCCACCATGCCGAAGGCCACCAGCATCCAGTTGCTATCCTTGTTGCCGATGAAAAAACTGTCATTGGTGGCATGGCGTGAGGTGCGCCATGCCACGCCCAGCAGGATCAGGAAATACGCGAGGACGACGGCAAACAGGGTGAATGGGGACATGAACGTTGCGCTGGCGGCAAAGGGGAACAGGGGCAGAAATATACAGCAAAGCCCCTGTTTCCGCCGGCGTCAGCAGCCGGTCGGTTTGACTTTCTCCACTTCCAGGCCGAACCACGGACGCAAACGCGTGCCGATGACGTTGCCCAGAAAAGCACAGACCAGCCACAGCCAGCCGTGCAGGCTGCCCGAGACGATGCCGCTGAAATACGCGCCGATGTTGCAGCCGTAGGCCAGGCGCGCGCCGTAACCGAGCAGCAAGCCGCCGACGATGGCGGCAATGATCGAGCGGCGCGGGATGCGCCACACGGGCGCATAGCGGCCGGCCAGCGCCGCCGCCAGCATGGCGCCGAGCACGATGCCGATGTCCATCACGGAAGTCTTGTCCTGCGTCAACGGCGCGGCCAGGGCGGCCGCGTTGGCCTTGGTCGACCAGTAGGCCCAGCTGGCCGTATCGATACCGACCACGGACGCGGCCTTGGCGCCCCACAGGGCAAACGCGGACGTCACGCCCCACGGCTTGCCCGACAGCGCCAGGGTGGCGAAGTTCAGTACGACGAGAGCAACGGCGCCCGCCACCAGCGGCCACGGGCCATGCAGCCAGGGTGACGCCTGCGCCGGGCGCAGGGGCGTCGCGACGAGCTTGCCATGGCGACGCTTTTCCACCAGCACCGTGAGGCCGGCGATCAGTGCGAAGACGATCCAGTTCAGCGCCAGTGCGGGCACCAGGCCCAGGCTTGTGACAAGGGAAATGGGTTTCAATTGCGGCAGCGCCGTCCAGAACGGCATGTGCGCCGTGCCAATGACGGAGCCGACGATGAAGGCGGCCAGGGTGATGAGCATGCGCGTGCTGCCGCCCCCCACCGTGTACAGGGTGCCGGAAGCGCAACCGCCGCCCAGCTGCATGCCGATGCCGAAGATGAAGGCGCCAAAGATGACGGAGGTGCCGGCGGGGGACACCAGGCCCGCGACGGGCGTGCCGAACAGGGTCCCGGCAGACAATGCCGGGAAGAACAGCGCCACGCCCACGGCCAGCATCAGCATTTGCGCGCGCAAGCCGTCACCGCGGCCATCGGCGATGAAGACGCGCCAGGCGGACGTAAAACCGAAGGCCGCGTGATACAGGGTAATGCCGAGCAAGGCGCCCACCACGTACAGCGCGGACTGGTGAATGCCGACGGTTTGCGCCAGGTACCACGCGCCTAGCACGATGAGCAACAGGGCGACGCCCAGCGGTTTCGGATTGATGGCGGCGCGCAGGCGCAGCGGTGACATTGCTGTATCGGACATGGGGAGTATGGGCGAGAGGAAGGTAAGCACTATTGTAAACCCTACTCTCGCCTGTGCCAGCAACTTGCTTGCAAATCAAGCCGGCTTAATGCCCTACCGCATGGATCGACTTTTCGCCGCCAGTGCGCACAGGGATGGGATTCAAGCGGTCCATCCGGCCACTCAAGGCCGTCAAGCCGAACGCACCCAGCACGACGAGCGCACCGATCCAGCCCGTATGCACGAGTCCCAGGTGTTCGACGATCAGGCCGCCGCCCCAGGCGCCGCCGGCGATGCCCAGATTAAACGCGGCGATGTTCAGCCCCGAAGCCACGTCGACGGCGCGGGGCGTGAAGTGTTCCGCTTGCTGCACGACATACACTTGCAGCCCGGCCACGTTACCGAAGGCCACGGCGCCCCACAGCAGCACGGTGATGACGACGAGCACGGGATGCGGCGCCGTGAAGGTCAACAGCAGCAAAACCAACGCCAGCAGCAGGAAGATCAGTTTCAGGGCACGCACTGGACCTTTCTTGTCGGCCAGCTTGCCGCCCCAGATATTGCCAAACGCCACCGACACGCCATACACCAGCATCACCACGCCCACGGCGCCCGCGCTGAAACCCGACACGTCTTGCAGGATCGGTGCCAGATACGTAAAGGCGATGAAAGAGCCGCCATAGCCGACGGCCGTCATGGCGTACACCAGCAACAGGCGCGGCTGGCCCAGCACCTGCACTTGCTGCAGCAACGATGCAGGCTTGCTGTGCTTGATGGTCGACGGCACGTACAGCAAGCTGCCGACAAAGGCGACCAGGCCCAGGGCCGAGACGGCGAGGAAGGTTTCACGCCAGCCGAAATGCTGGCCGATGAAGGTGCCCAGCGGCACGCCCGTCACCAGGGCCACGGTCAGGCCCGTAAACATAATGGCAATCGCGCTGGCGGCCTTGTCCTTCGGCACCAGCGAGGTGGCGATGGTCGAGCCGATGGAAAAGAATACGCCATGCGCCAGCCCCGTCAGGATGCGAGCGATGACGAGGGTCTCGTAGCCCGGCGACTTCCACGCCAACAAGTTCCCCAGGGTGAACAGGACCATCAGCGACAATAACAGGGTTTTGCGGGGAATCTTGCCCGTCAGGGCAGTCAGCACGGGTGCGCCGACGGCGACGCCCAGCGCATACAGGCTGACCAGCAAGCCGGCCGATGGCAGGTTGACGCCCAGGTCCGCGGCGATGGTGGGCAACAGCCCGACGATGACAAACTCGGTGGTTCCGATGGCAAATGCGCTGAGGGTCAGCGCGAGCAAGGCAATGGGCATGAAAGACTCCGATAAATGATGTTGGCATGCAGTATCGGGGTTTTCTTTGTTTCGAAAAATACCTCCACAGGAAGAAGATACTTGCGCGCAAATCAATAATTGTATGGTCTGCTACACTGACCGCATCAACACGGGATCACCACCATGAATTCAGAAAAACTGGCGCTGCTGGTCACGCGCGAAATGCCATATGGGAAATATCAGGGACGGTTGCTGGCCGACTTGCCGGGCCACTACCTGGGCTGGTTCGCGCGCGAGGGCTTTCCCTCGGGCGAACTGGGCAGTTTAATTGCGCTGATGTACGAACTCGATCACAACGACTTGCGCAGCTTGCTCGACCCGCTGCGCACGCGCAAGTCACCGTGGCGGCCGGGCGAGTAAGGAGAATAGAAGGCGGGTCTTAAAACTCGCGCACCTTCTTGGCCAGCATGGCGCTGAACTCGCCATTTTCCACCAGCTTGTGCAGTTCGCTGGCACCACCGATCAGCACGCCGTTGACAAAGACCATGGGAAACGTGGGCCAGCCCGTCCACATTTTCAGGGCGTTGCGGCGGTGCCACTGGTTCAGATAGCTGCCGTATTGCAGGTACTGGTAGGGCGTGCCCAGCACGTCGAGGATCTTGCGCGCCTTGCGCGGAAACGGATTGAGCGCCATGCCGACCACCACCACCTGGTGCGCGGCGATGGCCGCCTGCACCTCGCGCACGATGTCCTTGTGCTTGCTGCCGATCAAGGGGCGGGCGGCGGGATGGATCTGGGCTTCGTCAAGGAGGGCGCGGGTCATGAAAGTCCTGGGGTGAGTGGCATGCGGATCACGCATTGTGCCATGCCTACCGCGTGACGTGCGCTACACTGCGCCCCTACTCCCCTTTCGTTTAAATATATGCAAGAAATCACTCTCATGCCTGCATGCCGCACCCTCCGCCTGCTCGGCGCTCTTCTGCTCGCCGCCAGTTGCGCCAGCGCCCTCGCCGCTACCGATCCCGGGCTCGAAATGGGCTTGCTGCATGCCCTGCACCTGAAAAAGGGCACGACGGACAGAGTAGGCACCTCCGGCAAGGCCATCGCCGCCTATGTGCGCGAAGGTTTTATCAGCCAGCGCCCCCAGCAGCGCTTCGACTACACCGATTACTACCTGCTGAAGAAGCCGGCAAGCTTCATGGGACATGAACTGGTGCTCATCGAGGAAGAATACATCACGCAATACATCGGCTGCTGCGTCAGCCCCGGCGCCGGCGTGACGGTGAAAGTGCGCGGCAGCACGCAAAACCTGCAAGCGTTCGCCAGCGCCCAGCGCTGCACCTTGACGGACCCTGTCGACATCCGGCATGCACTGGGCGAAGTGGCCATCAAGACCCGGCTGCCGAAAGGCCATTACGCATCCTTGAGCTGCCGCGAACGCGATGCGCAGCGCGAGGAGCAGTAAGCCCTACCCCAGCGGCACGTGCAAACCCATCTTGAGGCAAGTCAAGGCCACCGAGGTACGGTAGCGCCGGATATTGTCGTCGCCGCCGAACAGGCGTTCCGTCAGCGCTTCGTATTCGGCCATGCTGCTGGCCGTGATGACCAGCAGGTAATCGGCCTCGCCCGTGATGCCGTAGCACTGCTGTATGGCAGGCTCGGCCATGATACGCGCGCGCATGCCGGCCGTGCGCTGCGGATGTTCGTCGTGCAAATGCACTTCCACCGTCAGGATCAGGGGGCGGCCCAGGCGGCTGGCGTCGAGCACGGCCACCTCGTTGCGGATCACGCCGCTCTCGCGCAGGCGGCGGATGCGCCGCTGCACGGCCGGCGCGGACAAGTGCACGGCCTGGGCGATTTCGCGCTGCGAAGTCGTGTTATCGCGCTGCAAAATATCGAGGATCGCCAGATCGAAGGCGTCGAGGGCAAGGGAGGGCGTGAGCGAAAGTTGCGTCATGAAGGTCAAATTGCAGTGCAAATATCGGAGCAGACACAATAAACTTTCGCTATTCCGTTATCAAGCCTTTTATCACCATGCCATTACGCCGCTATTCCTCGCTGATTCCCCTGCTGGCCATCCTCGGCTCCGTCACTTGCCTGGGACTCGGCACGTCATGGGCCAAGCACAGCCTGTTCCCGCTGGTGGGCGCACAGGGCACGACGGCCGTGCGCGTGGGCTTTTCCGCCTTGCTGCTGTTGCTGTTCTGGCGCCCGTGGCGCTGGCAGCTGAGCCGCGCCGACCTGCGCACGGTGGCCCTGTATGGCGCGGCGCTGGGCATGACCAACCTGTGCTTCTACATGGCCTTGCGCACGATCCCGTTCGGCATCGCCGTGGCGATCGAGTTTTCCGGCCCGTTGGCTGTGGCCCTGCTGGCCTCGCGCCGCCCCATCGACTTCGTCTGGGTGGCCCTGGCCGTAGCGGGACTGGCGCTGCTGCTGCCGCTCGGCCACGACGTCAGCAACCTCGACCCCACGGGCGTGCTGTTCGCCCTGGGCGCCGCCGTCTGCTGGGCTTCGTACATCGTCTTCGGCAAGCGCGCCAGCCATTTGCATGCGGGCCATTCCGTATCGCTGGGCCTGGCAATGGCCGCGCTGGTGGTCGTGCCCGTGGGCGTGATGCACAGCGGCGCCGCCCTGCTCTCGCCCCTCGTGCTGGGCGTGGGCCTGGGCGTGGCACTCATTTCCAGCGCCATCCCGATCTCGCTGGAAATGGTGGCCCTGAAGCGGCTGACGCCGCAAGCGTTCGGCATCATGAGCAGCATGGAACCGGCCGTGGCCGCCATGCTCGCATACATCCTGCTCGACGAGCGCCTGGGTGCCGGGCAATGGCTGGCGATTGCCATGATCATGGCCGCGTCGATGGGCAGTTCGTACATGGCGCAGCGCATGAAGAAAGCGGCGCCGGCCACCGCCGTGCATACCTGAGTCCTCATGTCCTCTTAATGCACGGCCGCACCCGCCACATGGGACGCCAGGTTGCGGCGCGCCAGCCAGGCCAGCGGCAGCAGGGCCAGCAGCGCGGCGGCCACGCCGGCCCATGGCGACGACGCCATCAGCTGGCGCGAGACCATCAGCGCACCGAGCATGGAACCAAAGGAAATGCCGAGGTTAAATGCGGAAATGTTCAGGCCCGAGGCGAAATCGACGGCTTGCGGCGTGTAGCGCTCGGCCGTGGCCAGCATGCCTGCCTGCAAGGCGGGCGACAGGCCGAAGGCGAACACGCCCCAGACGAACAGCATCACCGTCATCATCCAGGGCGAACTGATGCTCAACGCCACGCCCGCTTGCGTGACGGCCAGCAACAACAGCATCAGGCGCAAGGCCTTTTGCCAGCCCAGGTGGCTGGTCAGGTAGCCACCCGCCAGGTTGCCGGCAAAGGTGGCGGCGCCAAACACGATCAGCAAGGCGCTGGCCATGGTGGCGGAGAAACCCGTCACATCCGTCAGGATGGGCGTAATGAACGTGAAGGCGGCAAAGCTGCTGCCAAAGCCAAACGTCGTAATCGCCATCATGGTCAGGATGGGGCCGCTGCCCAGGGCCGCCAGCTGCGTCATGGCCTTGCCGCCCTTGCCCTGCTGCAAACCGGCCGGCAGCCAGCGCGCCATGGCGGCCAATCCCAGCGCGGCCAGCACGACGACGGCAAAGAAGGGCAAGCGCCAGCCCATCAGATTGCCGAGGAAGCTGCCGAAGGGCACGCCGATCACCATGGCCAGGGTCAGTCCGGCAAACATCACGGAAATCGCCCTGCCCGCCTGCGCCTTGCTGACCAGGCTGGCGGCCACGGTGGCGCCGATGGCAAAGAAGGTGCCGTGCGCCACGGCCGTGATGACCCGTCCCGCCAGCAACAGTTCGAACGTGTGCGAAAAGGCGGCCAGCAGGTTGCCGGCCAGGAACACGCTCATCAGCCCCAGCAAGGCCGCCTTGCGCGGCAGGCGCGACATCAGCAGCACCAGCAGCGGCGTGCCGATGGCCAGCGCCAGCGCATACAGGCTGACCAGCGAGCCGGCCGATTCGATGGAAATATGCAAATCTTTCGCAATCGTCGGCAGGATGCCGACGACGATGAATTCGGTCACGCCGATGGCAAAGGCGCCGACGGCCAGCGCCAGCACGCCGGGCGGCATCTTGCTGGCTGAAGTGGAAACAGGGTTTGCGGTGGTCATGGTATTTCTCCGGCAGAGTTCAAGCCAGCCAGTGTATCGATGGAAATGCTTTTGATATAGACTCCAATAATGGAAACACCTGTGAAATGGATTCAATAATGGCCAGGCAAGACATCAACCGCGCGTTCGAAATGGCCGTGTTTGCCGCCGTGGTGGAAACGGGGGCCTTTTCCGCCGCCGCGCGCCGCCTGGCCTTGACGCCATCGGCCGTCAGCAAGCTGGTCAATCGCCTGGAAGCACGGCTGGGTGCCCGCTTGCTCCAGCGCAGCACGCGCCAGCTGCACACGACGCCCGAGGGCGACGCCTTCTTCGTGCAGTGCAAGCGCATCCTCGACGATATCGATGGCGCCGAGCGCGAAGCGGCGCAGGGCGCAGCGCCGCGCGGCCGCTTGCGCATCAACTGTTTCGTACCGTTCGGCGTGCGCCACCTGCTGCCCATCCTGCCCGAGTTCGCGCAGCGCTATCCCGACATCGTGCTCGACGTCGTCGTCAGCGACGCCATCGTCGACTTGCTGGAAGACCGCACCGACATCGCCATCCGCACGGGCAAGCTGAAGGAATCGAACCTGGTGGCGCGCAAACTGGGCGAAGACGCGATGGTTGTCGTGGCGTCGCCCGCCTACGCGGCGCGCCACGGCCTGCCGCGCACGCCGCAGGAATTATCCGGACACAATTTATTGGCCTTCAACTTCCGCTGCCAGAACGAAACCTGGCCCTTCCTCGATGGCGCTGGCGGCATGTTGAATGTGGCGCCGCAGGGCAATACCTGCGTCAGCGATGGCGAAAGCCTGCGCCAACTGGTACTGGCGGGCATGGGACTGGGACGCTTTTCACGCCAGCACGTGCTGCGCGACATTGCGCAAGGTCAGTTGGTAGAAGTGCTGCAGGACTACAATCCGGGCGACAAGGAACTCGTGCACGCCGTCTTCGTGGGACCGGGTTTACAGGTGCCGGCTCGCGTGCGCGTGATGCTCGATTATCTGCTGGAAAAAGTAAAACTGGGGTGAGCGGCGCCGACAAGCATCGCGTCCTATAATCGGCCCAATCGTTGATATCGTTGAAACTTCAGGGAGCCGCGCTCATGCATGAGACCTTGATCCACACCTTGCAAACCCGCTTCAGCCAGCACAGGCACCGCCATCCGCAATGGAAGTGGGACAAGGTGCTGGCGCGGCTGGACGCCGCTCCTGCCAGCCTGGCGGTATTGCAGCAAATGGAAGACACGGGCGGCGAACCGGACGTCATCGGGCACGCCGGCGACACGGGCGCCGTCACGTTTTGCGATTGCTCGGCAGAAAGTCCGCTCGGCCGGCGCAGCCTGTGTTTCGATGCGGCGGCCCTGGCCGCGCGCAAGGCCAACAAGCCGGCCGGCAGCGCCATGGCCATGGCGCAGGCGATGGGAGTCACACTGCTGACGCAGACGCAATACCGCCAGTTGCAGGAACTGGGGCCATTCGACCGCAAAACCTCGAGCTGGATCGCCACGCCGGACAGCATCCGCGCGCTGGGCGGCGCCCTGTTTTGCGACCGCCGCTATGAACAGGTCTTCGTCTACCACAATGGCGCCGAATCGTATTATGCGAGCCGGGGCTTTCGGGGACGACTAACCGTCTGACAATCGCCGGCTCAGGCCAGCTCTTCCAGCCGCAACTGCCGGCCTTCATCGAGCATCAGCTCGAACTCGGCCGCCGTCACGGCCGGGCTGAACAGATAACCTTGCAGCTGGTCGCAGCCGAGCTCGCGCAGGAAGCGCATCTGCTCGGCCGTTTCCACCCCTTCGGCGACGATTTCCTGGCGCAGTTGCTGCGCCATGGTGACGATGGCGCGGGCGATGGCGCAATCGTTTTCCTCGAACGGCAAGCCGATGACGAAGGAGCGGTCGATTTTCAAAGTACTGATGGGGAATTTCTTCAGGTAGGCCAGGCTGGAATAGCCGGTACCGAAGTCGTCCAGCGCCAGCGCCAGACCCATGGCCACCAGCTGGTTCATGATGTCGATCACCTTGTCGGCGCCGCGCATCAGCAGGCTTTCCGTGATTTCCAGCATGATCTGGTCGGGCCGCACGCCGTAGCGTTCCAGCACCGCCGCTATGCGCGCCGGCAACTGTTCATCGAACTGGCGCGCCGACAGGTTGACGGCGATGGCCGGCATGTGCAGGCCACGGTCTTCCCAGTTGCGGATCTGGCGGCAGGCCTCGTCCAGCACCCAGGTACCCAGTTCCAGGATCAAACTGGTTTCCTCGGCAACGGGGATGAAGAGGCCGGGCGAGACCATGCCGCGCATCGGATGCTTCCAGCGCAGCAAGGCTTCCGCGCCCACGATGCGCCCGCTGGCCAGGCTCACTTTCGGCTGGTAATGCAATTCCAGCTCCTTGTCACCCAGGGCCAAACGCATTTCGCTTTCCAGGCGCAAATGTTCCTTGGCCCGGCGGTTCATGTCTTCGCGGTAAAACAGGAAGGTCGATTCGATCGTCTGCCCCGCCTTGGCCACGGCCACGTCGGCAAAACGGAACAGGGCAGGCGCTTCCAGGCCGTCTTCCGGATACACGGTGATGCCGATGCTGGCGCCCACGTGCAGCGCGTGCGTGTCGATATTGATCGGCGCCTCCAGCAGGTTGAGCAGCTTTTGCGCCACATTCGCCGCGTGTTCGCGCTTTTCGATATGCAGCAGGGCCACGACGAACTTGCTGTTGTCGACGCGCGCCAGGATGTCCGCGTCGCGCAGGGCGCCACGGAACAGCTGGCCGATGGCGATCACCAGCTGGTCGCCCACTTCATGGCCAAGCGTGTCGCTGATGGAACCGATGCGGCTGATGTCGATGACCATCAGCGCGCCATGCGTGCCCTGGCGTTTCGCTTCGGCCAGGCCCTGGTCGACCAATTGATTCAACAGGCAGCGGTTGGGCAAGCCCGTCAGGCTGTCGTAGTTGGCCATGCGCTGCATGCGCGCCTCGGCATCCTTGTGCACCGAGATATCGGAAAACAGGGAAAACACGTGGCTAATTTCGCCGAATTCGTCGCGCACGACGCTGATGGTGACGTCTTGCGGGAACAATTCGCCATTCTTGCGCTTGCCGATGATTTCGCCGCGCCAGGAGCCGTGGCCGCGCATGGCGGCGCGCACCTTGGCGCGGAAATCGGGGTCGTGCACGCCCGAGCGCAGCAAGTCCGGCGTGCGGCCGATGGCTTCGGCCGGCGAGTAGCCGGTGATGCGGCTGAAGGAACTGTTGATCGAGACGATGCGCTCTTCCGCGTCCGTGATCAGCACGGCTTGCTCGCTGTCTTCGATGATGCGCGCGTGCAACCTGACCTTGTCCACGTCGGACAGCGGCTCGCTCATGGCCGAAAGGCGCACTGCCATGCCGCAGCCCTTGCCCGCCTGGTCGTGGATCACGTGGCGGTGCATGCGCAGCCACGTCACCATGCCCGACTTCTTGCGCCGGCGCACATCGGTGGCCACGTCGCCCTGCGTGAAATGCAGCTCCAGCACGCTCGCTTCCGCGTCGTCTTCCGGATACAGGAACAGGATGTGCTGGCCCAGGGCTTCCAGTTCGGAATAGCCGAACATCTGTTCGGCGCCATGGTTCCAGCCGATCAAAAAGCCGTCAGGATCGATTTCCAGCAAGGCGTCGGGGGGCGCCACGCGCACCACGGGGCGGCTGGCGCCGCGCAGACGCTCCAGTTCCTCCTCCAGCCGCGCCAGGGTGGCGGCCTGCTGCGGCCCCGCCTGTTCACGGGCATCCTGAGCCAGGCGCAGGCACAGCGCAACCTTCGCCTCAAGCATGGCAACCCCACTCGGGGACCAGGTCAGGGGAACATATCAGGAGCGCTGCTGTGTGTGTAATCATCAAAATCCCACTGTGGGGCGTGGAGGTCGGGCGGAAATACTGTGAATATGGTAACTTAAAAATGTTGGCGTATGTCAACATTTTAAGACCTACGCCGAATGGCCCGGCAGATGCTGCGCCAGGCGGGCAAACACATCCGGTTCGCGCATGCGCGCCATCCACCAGCGCAATGCGGCGCCATCCTCGCCCACGCGCCAGGCCAGATAAAACGTTTCCGACGGTTTCGGTTCTTCCACGGCCTTTTCCACCAGCAAGCCGCGCGCGATGGCGGCGCGCGCACACGGCCCCGGCAGGAAGCCAAAACCAAGCCCCAGCACCTGATAGTCGAACTTGACCTGCATGTTCGGCACGCTCAAGGCATCTTGCCCCAGCAGCAAGCCCACCGTGCGCGGCGCCATCTGGCGCGCCGAATCGGCCACCACCACGGCCCGGTATTGCTGCAGGTGGCCGCGCGACAAGGGCTCCTGCACCTGCGCCAGCGGGTGCGTGGGCGCCACGGCGAAGACGAAGTCGAGCATGCCGATCGGCTGCGCGATATAGCCGCCGCCGGCCGGCCCGTCACCGGGCGCGCCCACCAGCAAGTCGGCGCGCCGGTCCAGCAGCGCTTCCCACGTGCCCGACAGCGTGTCTTGCGACAGGCGCAGGCGCGTCTGCTGCGCCACGTCGTAAAAGGCGCGCACGTCATCGGCCAGGGCCACGGCGGAAAACATGGAATCGATGCCGATGGACAATTCCGTTTCCCAGCCGGACGCCACCCTGCGCACGCGGTGCTCGAGGTCCTGCGCCGCCTTCAACAGATAACGGCCCTCTTTCAGCAATTCCTGGCCGGCCGCCGTCAGCATGACTTTCGGGCCATTGCGCTGGAACACCTGCACGCCCAGGTCGTCTTCCAGCTTGGCCACCGTATAGGAAATGGTGGACGGGACTTTATGCAATTCCTTGCCGGCCGACGAGAACGAACCGCGGCGGTCGATGGCGTCGACGATTTGCAAGGCTTCCAGGCTCAGTCTTAACATTCGATTTTTTCGATCATAGGTCGCAATATTTTCCGTTTTTCTTTCTCTGAACAGGCGCCTATACTTTGTTCATCGTACTGCGAAGGGGAGAAAGAAGCCATGGCACAGCGCCAGGTAACGGTCCTTCGAAATTATCGCACATTAACTTATAGAAACGGAGTCCACCATGTTACAGATTCGTCATAGCGAAGAACGCGGCGCCGCCAACCACGGCTGGCTCAATTCCCACCACAGCTTTTCCTTCGGCAGCTACCACGATCCGCTGCACATGGGCTTTGGCCCCTTGCTGGTGATCAATGAAGACCGCGTCACGCCTGGCCAGGGTTTCGGCACGCACGGCCACCGCGACATGGAAATCATTTCGTATGTGCTCGACGGCGCGCTGGAGCACAAGGACAGCATGGGCACCGGTTCCGTCCTGCACTACGGCGATGTGCAGCGCATGAGCGCCGGCAGCGGCGTGCGCCACAGCGAGTTCAACCACTCGGCAACGGATGGCTTGCACTTCCTGCAGATCTGGATCCAGCCGAACGTGACGGGCATTCCCCCCAGCTATGAAGAGAAACACTTCACGCCGGACAGCAAACGGGGCAAGCTACGCTTGATCGCCTCCTCCGACGGCCGCCAGGGTTCCGTGCTGATCCACCAGGATGCGGCCATCTACGCCAGCATCCTGCAGGAAGGCGAACAGGCCGAACATGCGCTCGACGAAGGCCGCCTCGCCTATGTGCACCTGATCCGCGGCAGCCTGGTCGTCAACGGCACACCCTTGAAAGCGGGCGATGCGCTGAAATTGACGCAGGAAGCGGCCGTGAGCATTACCCAGCCGGAAGACGCGGAATTTCTGCTCTTCGACCTGCCTAAATAATTGATAAAAATAAAGAAAAGGAAACAAACATGAAAAATAATACGGATATCCTGCTGCCCCTCGGGCGTGCCGCCCTTGGCGTGCTGTTCTTTGTCTCGGGCTTGCTGAAAATCGGCGGCTTTGCCGGTGTGGCCGGTTACATGGCCAGCCAGGGCTTGCCGATCGCCAATATCTTGCTGGTGGGCGTGATCGTCCTGGAAGTGGGCGGCGGCTTGCTCTTGATCACGGGCTGGCAGGCACGCTGGGCGGCGCTGGCCCTGGCGCTGTTCCTGATCCCGACGACGCTCATCTTCCATGCCTTCTGGAGCGCCGATGCGGCCCACTTCCAGGACCAGTTGACGAACTTCCTGAAGAACCTGTCCATCTTCGGCGGCATGCTGTTGCTGGTGGAGCGCGGTTTTCGCCAGGCCAGGTAAGGCCAAGGCTGCCTGACCGGACGGGCCCGTCACGGACGCGGTCCGCCCGGCCGGCAGCCTGTCACCGTTTTGTCATCAAGCTGACATGGCGCGGTCACATACACTGACTATCATGCGGTTGCCATTTAATCACGCAACCACAGGACATCGCAGCCCATGAACAAGCCCAACGATCTGGCCATCCGCGCCACCGATCTGAACGACATTGACAGCAACGCGTCCCACGACAACCATTTCAACAGCATCCTGAACGCCCGCCTGAGCCGCCGCAACTGGCTGCGCGGCAGCGCCGTCACGGCCGCTACCGCCGTCATGGGTTCGATGGGCCTGTCCGCTTGCGGCGGCGGCAGCGACGCCATCGCCGTCACGCCGACGCCGACACCGACGCCCGAAAAACTGCTGGCCTTCACGGCCGTGCCGAAAAGCCTGGCCGACGTCGTGTCGGTGCCGGCAGGCTACACGGCCACGGCCCTGTATGCGCTGGGCGACTCGCTGCGCGCGGCCACGCCAGCGTACAAGAATGACGGCAGCGATACCGATTTCGACAACCGCGCCGGCGACCACCACGACGGCATGGAATACTACGGCCTGTCCGCCGCCGGTGCGCCGCTGGCGTCCGGCGCCGAACGGGGCTTGCTGGCGATGAACCACGAAGCGACCACGGACGAAACTCTGTCCTCGCACTTCCTGCACGTGAATGGCGGCACCACCTCGCTGCCGCGCCCCGCCGCCGAAGTCGACAAGGAAGTGGCCGTCCACGGACTGAGCGTGGTGGAAGTCAAGAAGACGGGCAGCGCCTGGGCCACCGTCAACGATTCCGCCTTCAACCGCCGCGTCACGCCGCTGACGGACATCGAGCTTGCCGGCCCCGTGCGCGGCAACGCCCTCGTCGTGACCAAGTATTCGCCGACCGGCACCAAGACGCGCGGCACCATCAACAATTGCGGCACGGGCAAGTCGCCATGGGGCAGCTACCTGTCCGGCGAAGAAAACTGGGCCGGTTACTTCACCCGCTCGGCCACCGACAATGCGGCGCGCGGCGACAAATCCGTCGCTTCGCTGAACCGCTATGGCCGCAGCCAGGGCGGCGCCTCGCGCCACGGCTGGGAAACGGGCGGCAGCGACGACAAGTACGCGCGCTGGAACCTGAGCAAGATCGGCGCATCCGCCAACGGCAGCGACGATTACCGCAATGAATTGAATGGCATGGGCTACATCGTCGAGATGGACCCGTACGACAAGACCAAGGCCATCCGCAAGCGCACGGCGCTGGGCCGCTACGCGCACGAAAGCGCCGCCTTCAGCGTGCCGGCCGTGGGCCAGCAACTGGCCGTGTACATGGGCGACGATTCGCGCAACGAGTACATCTACAAATTCGTCACGACCGCCGTCTGGGCCGCCGCGGACGCCAATCCGGCCGACCGTATCGCCACCGGCGACAAATACCTCGATTCGGGCAAGCTGTACGTGGCCAAGCTGGCCGCCGACGGCACGGGCCAGTGGATCGAGCTGGCCATGTCGAACGCGCTGATCCAGGCGTACAGCGCCTACAAGTTCGCCGACCTGGCCGACGTGCTGGTGAATGCCCGCCTGGCGGCCGACGCCGTGGGCGCAACAAAAATGGACCGCCCGGAATGGTGCTCGGTCAACCCGGCGAATGGCGAGATCTACTACACGCTGACCAACAATTCGAACCGCACCGTCAATCCGAGCGGCTCGTCGCAACTGGCGCCGGACAGCGCCAACCCGCGCGCCTACACGGACATGAAGGGCACGACGGCGCAAAACGGCAATCCGAACGGCCACATCATCCGCTTCAAGGAAGGCACGGGCGCGGCCGCTGCCACCAGCTTTACCTGGGATGTCTACCTGTTTGGCGCCGAGAGCGGCGCCGACGCCAGCAAGATCAACCTGTCGAACCTGACGGCCGAGCAGGATTTCTCCAGCCCCGACGGCCTCGCCTTCAGCCCCTACACGGGCATCTGCTGGATCCAGACGGACGATGGCGCGTACACGGATGTCACCAACTGCATGATGCTGGCGGCCATCCCCGGCAAGGTCGGCGACGGCGCCAAGTCGACCCTGAACTACGCGACGGCGGCCGGCGGCAACCTGGCGGTCGACACCTTCATCGGCAAGAAACCCACGGCCGACACGCTCAAGCGCTTCCTGGTGGGGCCGGTCGGTTCGGAAATCACGGGTATCAGCGAAACGCCCGATGGCAAGACCATGTTCATCAACATCCAGCATCCGGGCGAAAATACCAAGCTGGCGAATATCGGCGATCCGTCCAAATACACGAGCCAGTGGCCGGCCAACGCCGGTTATGGCGCCGGCAAACGCCCCCGCTCGGCCACCATCGTGATCACCAAGAACGACGGCGGACGCATCGGCAGCTGATGCACCGTGCCTGGCGGCAGCCGCCGCCAGGCAAAGCCGGCAGTTCACCTTGTAAAAGAAGGAAGTGCCCCTAAGTAAGGCTTATCACCAGACATTGCAACGACCGAATGGCAGCCAGGGAAAACGTTTCCCTGCTTTTTGGTATGATGGCAAGGCGCGCCGGCACCGGAGTGGTGTCGCGCGCCTTTTATTTTTGATAATTACTTATATGAGCACAACCATGCAAAGCGGCGCAGACCTCCTGGCGACAGGCGAATTGGATTACACGACTTCCTGCGCACTGCCGACGCCGTGGGCCCAGTTCACCCTGCACGCCTTTGTCGAACACGCCACGGGCAAGGAACACCTGGCCATGGTGCTGGGCGATATCGGCAACGGCGAACCGGTGCTGGCGCGCGTGCATTCCGAGTGCCTGACGGGCGACGTGCTGTTTTCGCAGCGCTGCGACTGCGGCGCGCAGCTTGAAGGCGCCTTGAAACGCATCGCCGAGGAAGGTCGCGGCATCTTGCTGTACCTGCGCCAGGAAGGACGCGGCATCGGCCTGATCAACAAGATCCGCGCCTACCGCCTGCAGGAAGCGGGCGCCGACACGGTACAGGCAAATGAGCAGCTGGGTTTCAAGGCCGACGCGCGCAACTACACCTTGTGCAAGCCCATGTTTGCACAGTTCGGCATCAATAGCCTGCGTTTGATGACGAACAACCCGCGCAAGATCGCCGCCATGGAAGCGCTGGGCATCACGGTGGCCGAACGGGTGCCGCTGCTGGTCAACCGCAACGCCTTCAACCAGCACTACCTGAATACCAAGCAAAGCAAGCTCGGCCACATGATGACGCCGGAAACGGCACCGGCACTGGAAGACGGCGCCCTGTAGTCCCCCGGGCCGGCGCGCAGCGGCGCGTCACCCGGGCGCCGGCCTCGCTCCTGCTCACGCACAAAGGATGCATGAAATTATCTAACTACGCCTGCTTGCTGGCCAGCCTGTGCGCTGGCGCAGGCGCACACGCGGTGCCGGCGCCTGCGCCAGCCGCGCTCCCCACCGCATCGACTCCCCTCATCAAGCCGCCGCCGGCCACCGCCGCGCCCGCCGCCACCGAACATGCGGCCCTGCCGCCGCCCTCATCGGCCGCGCAAAAGCTGTACACGGCCGCGCGTGCCGACATCCTGCAAGTGCGCGTGCTGCTGAAGAACGGCCGCACGCAATCGTCGGTCGGCTCGGGCTTTTTGATCGGCACGGGCGACTTGGTGGTCAGCAACTATCACGTCGTGTCGCAATTCGCCCTCGACCCCGATACCTATGTGGGCGAGTGGGTCGACACGAGCGGCCAGCGCGGCAATGTGGAATTGCTGGCCGTCGACGTGCTGCACGACCTGGCGGTATTGCGCGTGAACCGCCACGGCACGGGTTTCTTCAAGATGCCGGAGCCGCTGGCGCCGCTGACCCAGGGCCAGTACCTGTATTCGATGGGCAATCCGCTGGACCTGGGCTTCGCTATTTCGGAAGGCTCGTACAACGGCGTCGTCACGCGCAGCTTCTACGACCAGCTGATGTTTACGGGACCGATCAATTCCGGCATGAGCGGCGGCCCCAGCGTCACCGCGAATGGCGACGTCGCCGGTGTGAACGTGTCGAAACGCCTCGACGGCGAACTCGTCAGTTTTCTCGTGCCCGCCCGCTATGCGCAGCAATTGCTGGCCAAGGTGGCGCAGCAAGGCAAGCCGCCGAAGGACTTCAAGCCGCTGGTGACGGCGCAACTGCTGGCGCACCAGGAAGTCATGCTGGCGCGCCTGCTCGATACGCCCTTGAGCCTGAAAGCCATGGGCCCGTATCGCGTGCCCGTGCGCGAGTCCGACCAGATGCGCTGCTGGGGCCGCTCCAACGTCAAGTCAGACAAACCCTACATGCTCGACAACACCAGCTGCGCCATGGAATCGGCCATCTTCATCTCCGGCGCCCTGCAGACGGGGCAAGTGTCGATGCGCCACGAATTTTTGCGCAGCAGCGAACTGGGCCCGCTGCGCTTTTCCGAGCTGGCCAGCGCTTCGTTCAAGAATGAAAGTTTCGGCAGCTACAAGAGCGTGAATCTGACCGGCCCGCAATGCACCGAACAGTTCGTCAAGAACACCACCCTGCCCCTGCGCGCCATCCTGTGCGTGCGCGCCTACCGCAAGTTTACGGGACTGTACGACTTTGCCCTGCTGGCCGCCAGCACCGATGAGCCACTCATGAGCCTGCAAAGCCGCATCGACGCGCGCGGCGTGTCCTACGCCAACGGCATGCGCGTCACGCGCACCTTCCTCGAAGCGCTGTCGCGCGCGCCCTCCACCACCAGCAGCCGCAAGCCATGAAAGCACCATACTTCATCGAAATCCTCGCCGAGAATGGCGAGGTGCGGCAACGCCAGCGGATCGAATCCCTGCCGATCCGCATCGGACGTGGCTACGACAACGACTTCATCCTCGACGACGCGCATACGGCCGCCGCGCACGCCATTGTCGAGGACGACGGCGCGGGCGGCCTGCTGCTGCGCGACCTGGGCAGCCAGAATGGCGTGATCCACCGGGGACAGCGGCAACTGCAAGTGGCCATGAGCGGCAACAGCATCGTGCGCCTGGGCCACACGCGCCTGCGCGTGCGCGCCAGCGACCAACCGGTGGCGCCCGAACTGGGCGACACGACCAGGCACGACTGGGAAGGCTTGCGCCCCGCCGTTGCCGGCCTGACCATGATCGGCGCCTCGGCCGCCTTCAGCAACTGGCTCAGTGATGCGGACGCCTTCGAACCCATTTCCTACCTGATGATCATCGCCTACGCGCTGGCCGGCGGCCTCGTGTGGGCGTCGATCTGGGCCGTGGCAAACCGCCTGTTTGGCCATGTGGCGCGCTTCGGCCGCCACCTGTTCATCATCGGCTGCGGCTTGCTGGCCATGGAAGTGTGGGAACTGGGCAGCAACGTGGCGGCGTATGCGCTGTCGCTGGAAGTGCTGACGCGCTACGGACGGCATATGTTCATCGTCATTGTATGCGTCATGATTTACTACCATTTGTGCACGATCAAGCCGCAGCATCCGCGCCGCTTCGGCCTCGTCGCCATCGTGCTGGCCATCCTTGGCTCGACCCTGATCCTGCTGAGCAACCTGCAAGCCAGCGGCCGCCTGGCCGACGAGCCCTACATGTCCGTGATCTATCCGCCAGCGTTGCGCCTGAGCCCGAATCACACGACGGACGCCTTCTTCCGCGATGCGGCCAGCCTGCAGCGCGCCGTCGACGCCGAGCGCGGCCAGGCGGCCAAGGGCGCCGACGAAGACGAAGACAGCGGCGATTAAGCCGCCGCCATGCAAAAAGCCCGCCGTGTCCTAGCAGACCGGCGGGCTTTTTTACGTGCGCCGCGAGGCGCGCAGAAGAGTGCTACTTAAGACTTGCGCTTAGAACTTGTCATCTTGCTTGCGGCGCGCCGTGAAACCCAGCAAGCCCAGGCCGATCAGCAGCATGGCATAGGTGCTTGGTTCCGGCACGGCCGACACCAGGCCATCGGTGCTGGAAAAGCTGGCGAAATTGTTGTTGCCCGCCTTGAACTGGACTTGCTGGCCGCCATCGCAGCAGTTTTCCAGGCCAAAGATGCTCAAGGTGTGGTTGCCGGCCGACAAGGTACCCGAACCGCCGAGGAACTGGCTGCTGCTATTGTAATTGCCAGCCCACCACAAGTCGCTGCTCTTGAAATCCAGCGCAACGCCGTCGAGGAACAGGGCGCCGCCCTTGCCGAAATCGACGCCGCTGCGGAAGCTCCAGGCACCCGCATCGGCTGCGCTGACGCCAAAATTGATCACCGACTTGAAGGCAATGTTGCTGCCGGCGCCAAACAGGCTGCTATTCGTGAAGTTGTTGTAGCTGGCGATCGTTGTCGTGCCATAGCCGGCGCCCGGCGTGGCCACGGCGGCATTCACCACGGACTGGTAAGCGGCGGCGGAAGCTTGCGCGCCGGCGTTCGAGTAGCCGGTGGACACGGTGATGGTGCTGGCGTTCGCGTGGGAAAACACACCAGCGACGATCAGGGACAGGGCGAATTTAGGCAAGTTTTTCATGATAAGTATCCAGTCAGTAAGTATTCAACGGGCGCAACAGGCGTGAAGGCGCTTGAGCTGAATACACGCTGCATTGAGGCGTGTCGGCGTAGCGCAAGAATTGCAAGGATGAGCGGTCGGGGACGTGGCTTCCGCAAAACAGCGCGGACTTGCGGCGTGCCATGGCGGCACTGCAAGCGTCCTGGAAAGGGTTCGGGTTCCCGGGACAAAACCAGACAGTTGACGGGTCAGGTGAAACGTTGAATCTATTCTATCTTAAATTCCCTAGAAGAAAAGTATTTTTCTTTTAGTCATGTAAGATACTTTTATGACAATCACACGCAAAAAGGCTGAACAGGCCTGCTTGGACGGGCATTTTGCCCCTGGAGCGGTAGCCGGACCTGTCGCGCAAGCGCCACAAGCGCGCGCGACAGTGTCGCATCGTGCGCATTTCTTTTCGCATGCCGCTGCACCACGGGGCGAAACAGCATGGCAAAATGTAGTCACGCTGCTATCTGTCCGAACTGGGGGAAAGAGGAATGGTCGACCTGGAAGAACTACGCTATCTGGCACTGTCGTTTCCCGACGCCACCGAGGAAGAACACCACGACCGTCCGGCCTTCCGCGTGGGCGGGAAGATCTTTGCCACCCTGCCCGATGACGAGCACATCAACGTTCTGCTCGATGCGGAAGCGGCGCATATCGCCACCGTCATCACGCCGTCAGGCTGCGAGAAGCTGTGGTGGGGCGAACGCCTGGCCGGCATCACGGTGCGCCTGGCGGATGCCGAACTGGACATGCTGGCCGCCGCCCTGACGGCCGCCTGGCGGCGCAAGGCGCCCAGCGACCTGGCCAAGACCATCGCCCCGACAGGCTAGTTACATCGGCCAATTGCGCAGCAGCAAGCCCACCATCTGCTGCAATTGCTCGCGCGAGACGCCGGCGGCCGCCTGGATGGCCATGCCCTGCGACAGGGTCACGACAAAGCGCGCCTGCTGCTCGGGGCAGGAATCGGGCGGCAAATCCCCCTCTTCCTTCGCGCGCCGCAAGCGGTCGCGCAGCTTGATCTCACCGCGCAGCCGGCGCGCGAACAATTCATCGCGGATCGGCAAGGCATCGTCGCTGCAGGCCAGCGCCGCATTGACGCCCATGCAGCCGTGCGGACCGTCCGGCATGGTTTGCGCGTCGACATACTGCGTCAGCAAGGCTTCCACCACCTGGCGCGCCGTCGGCTGTTCCAGCGCCGCGTCGAAAAACCGCATGCGCGTGTCACTGTAGCGCTCGAGCGCCTTGTGGAACAATTGCTCCTTGTTGCCGAACACGGCATACAGGCTGGGCCGGTTCATGCCCATGGCCTTCGTCAATTCCGGCAGGGAACTACCTTCATAACCCTTTTCCCAGAACACTTTCATGGCGCAATCGAGCGCCTCGTCCGCGTCGAACGTGCGTGGCCGCCCCGTTTTCGCCTTGACGGCTTCCTCTTTTTTATCTTGTTTCATACCGTTCGGTAAAAAATTATTGACAACAATGTCCGCCTGCCCTGATTATATACCGACCGGTTAAAAACCTCCGGGCTTTTCAGGAACCCCTATGCACACACCTTCCAACCCTACTGACGACGATACCACCGTGGCGCCGTGGCTGGCCGTCTTGTCCGTCGGCATCGGCGCTTTCGCCCTCGTCACCTCCGAATTCCTGCCCGTCGGCCTGCTGCCGGCCATGGCCGCCGAACTGGCCATCAGCAAGGGCCAGGCTGGCTTGATGATCACCACGCCCGGCATCGTTGCCGCCTTTGCCGCCATCTTCGTCACCGTCGGCTCGGGCCGCCTGGACCGCCGCATCGTGCTGCTGGCCCTCACGGCCCTGCTGGTCGCCTCGAACCTGCTGGTGGCGCTAGCGCCTTCATACGCGTGGATACTGCTGGGCCGCGCCATGCTGGGCGTGGGCGTGGGCGGCTTCTGGGCCATCGGCAGCGCCATCGGCCCGCGCCTGGTGGCGCCGCAGCATGCGTCGCGCGCCATGTCCATCATCTTCGCCGGCGTCTCGCTGGGCACGGTAGCGGGCGTGCCGGCCGGCGCTCTGGTGGGCGAGCTGGTGGGATGGAGAGTGGCTTTCGGCGCTGCCAGCGCCATTGCCGTGCTGGTCTTCCTCGGCCAGCTATTGCTGCTGCCCAAACTGCCACCGACGCAGGCCATCCGCTTGCGCCAGTTGCCGATGATTTTCGGCATCCGCAAGGCCAGGCTGGGCCTGATCGCCACGGCCATGCTCTTCACGGGCCAGTTCGCCGCCTACACGTATATCGCGCCCTTCCTCACGCAAATCTCGCACCTGGCGGCCGGCACGGTCAGCGCCATGCTGCTCGTGTACGGCGCTTCCGGCTTCATCGGCAACCTCGTGGGCGGCTGGGCCGCCGGCCGCTACGAACGGGCCGCGCTGATGGTGACGGGCGCCGTGCTGGGCTTGTCCACCCTGGCCCTGGCTGCGTTCGGCAGCCATTCGCTCACCGCCATGCTGCTGGTGGCCGTGTGGGGTTTCGGTTTCGGCGCCATGCCGATCGCCGTGCAGACGTGGATGTTCAAGGCGGCGCCGCACTTGATGGAAGGCAGCAGCGCGCTGTTTGTCGCCATCGTGCAAGTGTCGCTGGCGTCCGGCGCCTTGCTGGGTGGCATGGCCGTCGACCGGCTAGGCGTGTCCAGCGCGATGGTGGTAGGCGGCCTGTTCGCCCTCGGCTGCGCTCTGACGATCGCCATCTTCGGCAAGCCGCAGGCCAGCGTCAAGGCCGGCGCGGCCTGCATCGCATCGTAGGTATCAAATGCGGCCGCGGCGAAATTCGCCGAGAAATTTCGTCACTTCGGCCGGCGTCATCACCACGTCCGCGTCGCCGTGATATGCGTACAGGAAAGGCGTGCCGCCCAGGCGGTCCGTCAGCTTGGCAAAGAGCAGAAAACGGCTGCCCAGCGGATAGCGCTGCAGGTCGACGAGGCGGCGCGAACACTGCACGGCCAGTTCCGGTGAAAAAGCCTGGCCCGGCACGGGGCGGATTTCCACGCGGCCATGAACCGCGCGCGATTCGACGGCGACGTGCCGGTATGCATAAGTATCACGGGCCATGCCGCCACCTTGAATGAAGTAAAGGCGCCATCTTAAGCGAAGATGGCGCCTGCCGTGCTACTGCGCCACGATGCGCAGCAAGCGGCCATTGTCTTCATCCGTCAGCGCATACAGATAGCCATCCGGGCCCTGGCGCACGTCGCGCACGCGCGCGCCGATGGACAGGCGGTCCTGCCCCGTCACCTTGCCATTTGCATCGACGGCGATGCGGCGGATATCCTGGGCCGCCAGGCCGCCGCTGAAGATGCTGCCGCGCCAGGCGGCAATCTTGTCGCCCGTGTAGACGGCCAGCCCCGACGGCGCCGGCGATGGCACCCAGGCCACGCTCGGATTGAGCATGCCCGCCACTTCATGCTTGCCGACCGGTTCGTGCGTCTTGTAGTCGGCGCCATAGCTTTGCAGGGGCCAGCCGTAGTTGCCGCCCGCCACCACCAGGTTCAGCTCGTCGCCGCCGTACGGACCGTGTTCCGTGGCCCACACGCGGCCGGAGACGGGATCAAGCGCCATGCCCTGCACGTTGCGGTGGCCGTACGACCAGATTTCCGCCAAGGCGCCCTTGGCCGCCAGCGGATTGCCGGGCGCCGGTTTGCCCTCGTCCGTCAGGCGCAGGATGGAACCCTGGTGCGTGGCCAGATTCTGTGCCTGCTCGCGCGCCAGGCGGTCACCGATGCGCAACGGCGGATTGCCGCCATCGGCCACGCTCATCAGCAAGGTGCCGTCCGGCAGCCACAGCAGGCGTGAACCGAAGTGCTGCCCGCCGCTCTTGTCCGTGGCGACCTTGAACAGTGTCTGGATGCCCGTCACCTTCTTGCCGTCGAACACGCCGCGCACGAGCGTCGTGCGGTTGGCGTCATTCGTGCCCGTCGACACCGTCATGTAGACGCGTGGATTCGGCTTGCTGGCATCTTGCGGGTGAATGACGATATCGAGCAAGCCCCCCTGCCCGCCCGTAAATACCTTGGGCATGCCTTCCAGCGCCACGTCCTCGAATTTCTTGCCGTTCAGCAGGTGCAAAGTGCCCTGCATGCTGGTGACGAGCGCGCGCCCCTCGCCCAGCCAGGCGATGCCCCACGGCTGGCGCACGCCCTGCGCGACGGTCTCGGCCTTCCAGCCCTGTTTCGCGGCGGGCGGCTCGCCCGTGGCTTGCAGTTCGGCCCAGGCCGATGGCGCGGCGGTCAGTGCCCATGCAAGCACAATGCTGATACGGCGTCGCTGGAACATGCTCTCTCCTGTCAGTGGTCGATCATCGGTAGCGTATCAGGCGCGCAGCAGCAAGGCCACGGCTTCGGCCGCGATGCCTTCTTCACGGCCCAGGTAGCCCAGTTTTTCATTTGTCTTGGCCTTGATGTTGACCTGGCCCACACTCACGCCCAGGTCTTCCGCCACATTGGCGCACATGGCGGCGATATGCGGCGCCATTTTCGGACGCTGGGCGATGATGGTGGCGTCGATATTGCCGATGATATAACCGGTCGCCTGCACGCGGCGCACGGCTTCGCGCAGCAGGGTGCGCGAATCGGCGCCCTTGAATTGCGCGTCCGTGTCGGGGAAATGGCGGCCGATGTCGCCCAGGGCGGCGGCGCCGAAGATGGCGTCCGTAATCGCGTGCAGCAGCACGTCCGCGTCGGAATGGCCGAGCAAGCCCAGGTGATGGGGGATGTTCACGCCGCCGATGATCAGGTCGCGGTTTTCCACCAGCGCGTGGCAGTCATAGCCCTGGCCGATGCGAAATGGCAATACGGGAGTGGTGATGGTCGTCATGCGGTCTTTCGATTCAGGATTCAAGGATGGGCCAAGAAATGAGCCAAGTACAGCTCGGCCGTGTGTATGTCGCGCGGCAAGGTCACCTTCAGGTTGCGCGGGTGGCCTTCAACCAGCCTGGGCGCCAGGCCCAGCGCTTCGACGGCGCTGGCGTCGTCGGTAATCGCTTGCGGATCGGGCGCTTCGGACAAGGCTTGGTGCAGCAGCGCATAGCTGAACATTTGCGGCGTCTGCGCCAGCCACAGGCCGTCGCGCGGCACCGTCTGCGTCGACAGGCCGCCCGGCCCGGCCCGCTTGACGGTATCGACCACGGGCAAGGCCAGCAAGCCGCCGGCCGGATGCGCGCCGACTTCGGCAATGAGTTTTGCAATCAGTGCCGGCGTCAGACCAGGGCGCGCCGCGTCGTGCACCAGCACCTGGTCGTGGGCAGCTATGCTGCCGTGCAGCGCCTGCAGGCCATTCAGGATGGTTTCCATGCGCGTGGCGCCGCCGCAGCGCAACACCGATACGCCAACCCCTGCGCCGTGTTCCGGCACGACAGTATCAATCATGCCATCCTCCGCGCTGACGACGACATACGTGTGCGCGATCAGGGGGCTGGCGAGAAAGGCGTCGAGCGCGTGGCGCAGCATGGGCTTGCCGGCGATGGGTAAATACTGCTTGGGACTGCCCGCTTCCATGCGCGCGCCCACGCCGGCGGCGGGGATCAACGCAAAGTAACGGACGCTATTCGGTGCTGCTGTCATGCCATTCCTTGTCTAGTTGCCGGGCGCTGTCTTGCCCGTCAGGATATTCTGGATCTCGCCCTTGCAGGCCTTGCCCAGGCGCGCATATTCTTGCGGAGAATCAATGGCCGCCTGCAAGGCTTCCACCTTGCGCATTTCGGCCTTGACGTATGGCAACCAGCCCGTGTCGATCTCGCGCGCCAGCGCCGCCTTGGCCGTGCCGCTGGGCGCATACAGGGGCCGCGCCTCGAAGCGCTTGGCCAGCGCCGCGCGCACGGTCTTTTCAACGCGCGGCAAGTGTTCCATATAGGTTTTCATGTGCCGCAGCTCGTGCGCAAGTATCTCATCATACGCGCAAGTGCCGGGGGCAAACTCGCGGCCGATATAGATCACCACGGGCGCATACGTCAGGGTCACGGTGATCTGCGGCGCCACGCATTCATAGCCGCTGGCCGGGTCCTGCAGCATGGGACCGGCCAGGGCGATGGCCACGCGCGAATCCGTCTTCGTCAGTCCCAGCACCCAGGTATTCGCGCGCGCCGTACCCTTCATCACCGTCAACGCCTTGTACGGCAGATGCGTGTCGATGCTGTAGCCGTTCTGCTGCGCCGTCAGCACGGACACCGTCTTGCTGATCGTGTCCTCGCAGCGCACCTGGAACGGCGTGCGCGCCTGCGCCTGCGCCTCCAAGGTGATGCAGGTCAGCAGCAGAAAAAGAACCGTGCGCATGCGCAGGATCAAGCTGCTTGCCAGGCGCCGCTGGTAATCTTGTCGAGCCAGAAGATGCCGATGACGGTTTTCACGTCCGTGATCGTGCCATCCTTGACCCAGTCCAGCAGTTGCGGCACGGTGGCCGTAAACGTTTCCAGGAATTCGCCTTCGTCGAGCTGGCGTTCGCCGGCCACCAGGCCGCGCGCCAGGAACAATTCCAGGTGTTCGTCGGAATACGCGATGGCGTTATGGATGGTGGAGACGAATTGCCAGTCGCTGGCCGTGTAGCCCGTTTCTTCCAGCAACTCGCGCTGGGCGCACGCCAGGTGCGATTCTCCCGCATCGATCTTGCCGGCCGGGAATTCAATGAAGACCCGGTCCAACGGATAGCGGTACTGGCGCTCCATCAGCACCGTGCCATCGTCGAGCAGCGGCAGGATGACGACGGCGCCCGGATGCAGCACGAATTCGCGCGCCGTGATCTTGCCATCAGGCAAGGCAACACGGTCGCGCTGCACGCGCAGGAAGCCGCCTTGGTAGACGAGCTCGCCATCGACCTTGGTTTCAATCAATTGCGTATCAGTGGCTTGGGTATCCATGGGATTCCTTTATTCAATAAAAAACGGCGCCAGAGGCGCCGCTTTCGGAGATGTTGCCTAGCGGCGTTTGCGTAAATAACGGCTCACAAACCCCGGGAAAGCCAGCACCAGGAACAGACAGCCTGTGATGGCGTAGAACTCCCACGTCTGCGGGAAACCGTTGCCGATGCGCGCTTCGAGCGCGAATGCCACGGCGCCGACGATGAAGTACAGAATCACCATCTCCAGCAGGCGCAGCGCCAGCGGCTTGCGCCAGCCCTGCTCTGCTTGCGCCGCCTTTTTCAAGGGTACGGCGGCAAACAGTTTCTCGTTCAGGAAAGGCAGGTTGGCGCCCAGGATACCCAGGGCGATCACCAGCCAGCTCGAAGCGGTGACATCCATCGGTCAGGACGCCAGGGTCTTGGTGATGGCGGTCGCGCAGGCAGCCAGAATGCTGTTAGGCATCACACCCAGCGCCAGGACGAACACGCCGTTCAAAGCCAGCACGACGCGCATGTCGCCATGCACGACCAGCGCATTGCTGTCCGTCGGCTCGTCAAACCACATCATTTTCACGACGCGCAGGTAGTAGAAGGCACCGATCAGCGAGAACAGCACGGCAGCGATGGTCAGCCACAGCTGGCCCGTGGCCAGCACGGAAGCCAGCACCGAGTACTTGGCCATGAAGCCCATCAGCGGCGGCACGCCGGCCAGCGAGAACATGAACAGGGTCATCACCAGCGCGAAGATCGGGCTGCGTTTGCCCAGGCCCTTGAAGTCGGCCAGTTCTTCTGCTTCGAAACCATTACGTGCCAGCAACATGATCACGCCAAAGGTACCCAGCGTGGTGAACACGTAGGTGATGACGTAGTACATCGAAGCGCCGTAGGCGGTGGCTGCGCCAGCCGCGTTCAGGGTGTTGTTCGGTGCGTCAACGGTACCGGACAGCAAGCCCAGCAGAACGAAGCCCATTTGTGCGATGGTCGAGTACGCCAACATACGCTTCAAATTGGTTTGCGCGATGGCGGTGAAGTTACCGATGGCCAGCGACATCACGGCCAGCACCAGCAGCATTTGCTGCCAGTCATGCGCCATCGGCAGCAAGCCTTCGGCCAGCAGGCGCAGGGCGATGGCAAAGGCAGCCAGTTTCGGCGCCGCGCCCAGCAGCAAGGTCACGGCCGTCGGCGAACCTTGATACACGTCAGGCACCCACATGTGGAATGGCACGACGCCCAGTTTGAAGGCCAGGCCGGCAACGAGGAACACCAGGCCGAAGACCATGATGGTGCCGTTGGTCTTGCCGTTTTCCAGCGCCACGCGCAGTTCGCCCAGGTCCAGCGTGCCGGACGCGCCGTACAGCATCGAGATACCGTACAACATGAAACCGGAAGCCAGTGCGCCCAGGATGAAGTATTTCATGGCCGCTTCCGTGGCCTTGGCATTGTCACGGCGCAAAGCGATCAGTGCGTACAGCGACAGCGACATCAGTTCCAGACCCAGGTAGATGATCAGGAAGTTGTTGGCCGAGATCATGATCATCTGGCCCAGCAGTGCAAACAGGGCCAGCACGTAGAACTCGCCGCCCAGGTTACCCGACAGCATGTTGCGGTCGGTGGCATAGGCACGCGAGTAGATCAGAGTCAGCGCCACGGCGCCGTACGAGAACAGTTTCAGCAGCTGCGACATCGGGTCCGACACGAACATGTTGTGGAACGTGTAGACGGTGGTGCCCGCGTTGAAGTCGCCCACGGTCAGCAAGGCGCAGCCGGCCAGGGTCAGCAAGGCCAGCACGTAAGTGATCGAACGCTTCGCCGCAGGCAAGAACATATCGATCAGCAAGAGCGCCGACGTGGCGATCAGCAGAAAGATTTCCGCGTACAGCGGTACCAGATTAGGTGCATTAGTCATGTTATCGGTCTTCTATTTAAGGCAACTTGCTGGTGGCGACATGCTGCAGCAGGTCAGCAACCGAAGTTTGCATCGTGTCGGTGAACGGGGCTGGGTACAGACCCATCACGAGCACGGCGATGGCCAGCACAGCAAGCATGAAGAATTCACGTTTGTTGATGTCGGTCAGTTCGGCCACATGCTTGTTCTTGATCTTGCCGAACACCACGCGCTTGGCCATCCACAGCGAGTACGCCGCGCCCCAGATCAGTGCCGTTGCAGCCAGCAGACCGATCCAGAAGTTGTATTTCACTGCGCCCAGGATCACCATGAACTCGCCGACGAAGCCGGAAGTGGCTGGCAGACCGCAGTTGGCCATCGAGAACAGCACGAAGAAGGCGGCAAATTTCGGCATGCGGTTCACGACGCCGCCGTAATCGGCGATATTGCGGGTATGCATGCGGTCATACAGCACGCCGATGCACAGGAACATCGCGCCGGAGATGAAACCGTGCGAGACCATCTGCACGATACCGCCCTGCACCGAAATGTCGTTGAACATGAAGAAGCCCAGGGTGACGAAACCCATGTGCGCGATCGACGAATAGGCGACCAGTTTTTTCATGTCGGTTTGCACCAGGGCAACCAGACCGATGTAGATCACGGCGATCAGCGACAGAGTGATCATGAAGCCCGACAGGTAGTGGCTGGCGTCCGGCGTGATCGGCAACGAGAAACGCAGGAAGCCGTAGGCGCCCAGTTTCAGCATGATGGCGGCCAGCACGGCGGAACCGCCGGTAGGCGCTTCCACGTGGACGTCCGGCAGCCACGTGTGGACAGGGAACATCGGCACTTTCACGGCAAACGCCATCAGGAAGGCCAGGAAGATGAAGATCTGCTCGTTCATCGTCAGCTTGAACGCATGCCAGGCCAGGATGTCAAAGGTGCCCGACACATTGCGCAGGTAGATGATGGCAACCAGGGTCAGCAGCGAACCGAAGAAGGTGTACAGGAAGAACTTGAACGACGCGTACACGCGGTTCGAACCGCCCCAGATACCGATGATGATGAACATCGGGATCAGGGTTGCTTCAAAGAAGAAGTAGAACAGCAAGCCGTCCAGCGCGCAGAACACGCCGATCATCAGGCCCGACAGGATCAAAAACGAGCCCATGTACTGGGCGATGCGCTTCTCGATCACTTGCCAGGCCGAAATGACGACGATGACGGTGATGAACGCCGTCAGTGGCACGAACCACAAGGACAGGCCGTCGATACCCAGCGAGTACCAGATATTGAAGGTTTCAATCCACGGTGCTTTTTCGACGAATTGCATGCCGTGTGCGGCGTTGTCGAAATGCTGGATCAGCGGCAAGGTGCACAGCATGCTGAGCACGGCGCCAGCCAGCGACAGCCAGCGGGTAAAGCCCGCTTTGCTGTCACGGCCGAGAGCCAGGATCAGGACGCCGCAAATGATCGGCACCCAGATCGACAGACTCAGGTAAGGAGGTAGTGTAGAAATCGTAGACTGCATCATGGTTCTCAGTATTCTTTTATCAGGTCAGCTTACTTAGCGGGCCAGAATGGCAGGAAATAGATCAGGAAGCCCAGCACGCCCAGGATCATCACGAATGCATAGTGATAGATGTAGCCGGTCTGCAACACTCGCGACAGCGAGGACAGCCAGGCGACGACCTTGGCGCTACCGTTGACCAGCAGGCCATCGATCAGCTTCTTGTCACCGAAGTTCCACAGGCCATTACCCAGCAAGCGGGCACCGCCGGCGAACACGACTTCATTGAACTTGTCCATGTAGTACTTGTTGTCCAGCAGGGTGTGGATCGCGTGGAACTTGGCAAAGAACCAGGCCGGTACACGCGGGTTGACCATGTAGCAGTAGTAGGCTGCCACCACGCCGGACAATGCCAGCCAGAACGGTGCCGTCGACAGGCCGTGGATCGCCATCGCCATTGCGCCGTGGAATTCATGCGACAACTCTTCCATTGCTGGATGGTTTTCGCCGACGAAGATCACGCCCTTGAAGAAATCGCCATGCAGCATCGGGCCGATCGTCAGGTAACCGATGATCAGCGAAGGAATCGCCAGCATCACCAGCGGGAACCAGACGACGAATGGGGATTCATGCGGCTTCTGGCCAGGTTCCAGACCGTGGTGCGCGTGGTCGTCGTCCTCTTCCTCGTGATGATCGTCATGTGCATCGCCGTGCGCGCCATGGGCCGCTTTCGGTGCGTGATGGTCGTCATGACCGTGCGCATGTGCCTGGCCGAAACGTTCCTTGCCGTGGAAGACGAGGAAGTACATGCGGAACGAGTAGAAGGCGGTGACGAACACGCCAGCCAGCACGGCGAACTGGGCAAAGCCAGCGCCCCAGATGTGCGTCGCTTCGACGGCTTCGATGATGCTGTCTTTCGAGTAGAAACCGGAGAACAGCGGCGTGCCGATCAGGGCCAGCGAACCGACCAGTGACGTGATCCACGTGATTGGCATGTATTTGCGCAGGCCACCCATGTTGCGGATATCCTGGTCATGGTGCATGCCGATGATGACGGAACCGGCGCCCAGGAACAGCAGTGCCTTGAAGAATGCGTGTGTCATCAGGTGGAACACGGCCACGGAGTACGCGGACGAACCCAGCGCGACGGTCATGTAGCCCAGCTGCGACAGGGTCGAGTAAGCGACGACGCGCTTGATGTCGTTCTGGATGATGCCCAGGAAGCCCATGAACAATGCCGTGATGGAGCCGATCACCAGGATGAAGGACAGTGCCGTGTCGGACAGTTCGAACAGCGGCGACATGCGCGAAACCATGAAAATACCGGCCGTCACCATCGTCGCGGCGTGAATCAGTGCCGAGATCGGGGTAGGACCTTCCATCGAGTCAGGCAGCCACACGTGCAGCGGGAACTGCGCCGACTTGCCCATCGCGCCGATGAACAGGCAGATGCAGGCAACGGTCAGCAGGGCCCAGTCGGTACCTGGCAGGCTCAACAGAGCCAGTTCGTCTTTCTTGGCGAACACTTCCTGATAGTTCATGGTGCCGGCGTAGGCCAGCAGCAAGCCGATGCCCAGGATGAAGCCGAAGTCGCCCACGCGGTTGACGAGGAAAGCCTTCATGTTGGCCACGATGGCCGTCGGCCGCTGGTACCAGAAACCGATCAAGAGGTAAGAGACCAGGCCCACGGCTTCCCAACCGAAGAACAGTTGCAGGAAGTTGTTGGCCATGACCAGCATCAACATCGAGAACGTGAACAGCGAGATATAGGCGAAGAAGCGGTTGTAGCCTTCGTCGTCCTTCATGTAGCCGATCGTGTAGATGTGCACCATCAGGGAGACGAAGGTGACCACGCACATCATCATCGCCGACAGCGAATCGATCTGGAAGCCCACTTCCATCTTCAGGGTGCCGATCGTCATCCAGTTATAGATCGTGCCATTGAATGTCGCGCCATCCATCACTGCCAGCAGTGTCTGCACGGACAGGATGAACGCAATCAGTACGCCCAGGATCGTCGCGGTATGCGACGTCTTGCGTCCGACCAAATTACCCAGGAACTGGGTGCCAAGCAAGCCTGCAATCGCGGCACCGGCCAGCGGCGCCAGCGGTACGGCAAGAAGGAGGTTAGGGTTGAGGAGTTGCCCCGCCATGATGAACCTTAATCGTTATTATTCGAGAGATCGAGTCTGAAAAACATCAGCCTTTGAGGCTGTCCAGGTCTTCGACGTTGATGGTATCCAGATTACGGAACATCACCACCAGAATAGCCAGACCGATAGCCGACTCAGCGGCGGCAACCGTCAGGATGAAGAAAACGAAGATCTGACCGGCCGCGTCGCCCATGAAATGGGAGAACGCGATGAAATTCATATTCACCGCCAGCAGCATCAATTCGATTGCCATCAGCAATACGATGATGTTCTTGCGGTTCAGGAAAATACCGACGATCGAGATTGCGAACAGGATCGCGCCCAGGACCAGAAAATGTGTGAGCGATAATGTCATGGTGCCTCCTTAACTTCCGGCTCAGCCGCAGGACGCTCGACAACCGCGTCCATCTTGATGATCTTCAGGCGGTCGTTGCGCTTGACGCGCACGGCGTCGCCTGGAGCAAAGTGCTTGGTGTCCTTGCGTTTGCGCAGGGTCAGTGCAACCGCGGCAACGATGGCCACCAGCAGCACGACGGCAGCGATCTCGAAGGCGAACACATATTTCGTGTAGATCAGCAGGCCCAGTTCCTTGGTGCCGCCCAGGTTGACGTTCACCGGAGCGATGCTAGGCGCAAAGTTGCGGAAACCGTGCCACAGGACGGCAGCCATTTCCAGCACGATGATCACGCCCACCGTCACCGACAAAGGCAGATAGCCCCAGAAGCCTTCGCGCATGCGGTCGATATTGATATCGAGCATCATGACCACGAAGAGGAACAGCACCATCACGGCGCCGACATACACCAATACCAGCACGATGGCCAGGAATTCAGCTTGCAGCAGCATCCAGATGCCGGCCGCGGAGAAGAAGGACAGTACCAGGAACAGTACTGCGTGGACCGGATTACGGGCCGTGATGACGCGCGTCGCTGCCAGAATCAAGATCAGCGCGAAGGCGTAAAACAAAATTGTTTTAAAGTCCATAAAAAACCCAATAGACGTACAGATGAACGAGGGGCGCGCCGCAGCTTTAGGGCTGCGGCGCATCCATCAGCGATAAGGTGCGTCGGCGGCGCGCGCAGCGGCGATGTCATTTTCATAACGATCACCTACGGCCAGCAACATCTCTTTCGTGTAATACAAATCCCCGCGTTTCTCGCCGTGGTATTCCAGGATTTGCGTCTCGACGATCGAATCGACCGGGCAGGACTCTTCGCAGAAACCGCAGAAGATGCACTTGGTCAAGTCAATATCGTAACGCGTGGTGCGGCGCGAACCGTCGTCACGCTGTTCCGATTCGATCGTGATGGCCATCGCCGGGCAAACTGCTTCGCACAGTTTGCAGGCGATGCAACGTTCCTCGCCGTTCGGGTAGCGGCGCAGCGCGTGCAAGCCACGGAAACGCGGCGAGATCGGTGTCTTCTCTTCCGGGAATTGCACCGTGATCTTGCGCGAAAACATGTACTTGCCTGTCAACGCCATGCCCTTGATCAGCTCGCCTAACAAGAGGCTGCTGAAGAAATCTTTTACCTTATCCATTCGTATGCACTCTCTTACTTCCAAATATTCCAGGATGTCTGCATCCAGGCAGCGACGAAGACCAGGTAGACCAGCGTCAACGGGATAAACACTTTCCAGCCGAGGCGCATGATCTGGTCATAACGGTAGCGTGGGAAAGTACCGCGCACCCAGATGAACACCGACACGATGAAGAAGGTCTTGGCGAACAGCCAGAAGAAGCCGCCGAAACCACCCCAGAACTCGAGGAAGGCAAATGGTGCGGACCAGCCACCGAGGAACATGATCGAAGCCAGCGCGCCGATCAGGATCATGTTGGCGTATTCGGCCAGCATGAACATGGCGTAGGCCATGCCCGAGTACTCGACCATGTGGCCGGCGACGATTTCCGACTCGCCTTCGACGACGTCGAACGGGTGACGGTTGGCTTCAGCCAGACCCGACACCAGGTAGATGACGAACATCGGCAGCAGCGGCAGCCAGTTCCACGACATGAAGTTCACGCCTTTTTCGGCGAAGTAGCCGATTTGCTGGCCGCCAACGATGTCGATGAAGTTCAGGCTGCCCGAGACCATCAGCACGATGACCATCACGAAGCCCATCGGGATTTCATACGAAATCATCTGTGCCGAAGCGCGCATGGCGCCCATGAACGAGTACTTCGAGTTCGAGGCCCAGCCGGCGATGATGATGCCGTAGACTTCCATCGAGGTAATCGCCAGCAGCAGCAGCAAGCCCGCGTTGACGTTGGCCAGCACGGCTTCCGGACCGAACGGCACGACCGACCAGGCGGCCAGGGCCGGCATGATGGTCATGATCGGGCCGATCACGAACAGGCCCTTGGCGGCCTTGGCCGGGATGATGATCTCTTTGAACAAGAGTTTCAGCGCATCGGCGATCGGTTGCAGCAGGCCCAGGGGACCCACGCGGTTCGGGCCGACGCGGATCTGGATCCAGCCGATCAGCTTGCGCTCCCACAGGGTGGCGTAAGCAACCAGGCCCATCAGCGGCAACAGCACGCACAGGATCTTGATCAGGGTCCAGAAGAACGGCCAGGTACCGCCCAGCAAATCCTGGCCGGTACTGTTGATGACGTTTACAAATTCAGGCAGAGCCATCAGATTTTCCCCTCTGCTGTTTCAACTGTGATGTCACCGAACATGCCGCCCAGGCTAGCCGTCGAGGCATGCGCCGCCGACACTTTGACCACATTGGCTGGCAGGCCGGCGTGAATTGCCGCCACCAGGATGGCGCTGCCGGAGCCTTGCGCCACTTTGACCTTGTCGCCCGCCTTGATGCCCAGCTTTTCAGCCAGCGCCAGGGACAGGTGCGCTTGCGGCGCGGCGCCATCGACCGTGCGCAGCAGCGGTTCGGAGCGGCGTACCAGCGCGTCGGCGAAGTAGATGGGCACGTCGGCGATGCGTTGCAGCGCAGACGACGCCGGGGCGTAGCTTGCCGCTTCCGGTGCATTTTTCGCGATGTTGTTCAGCTGTGCCGACAGATCGGTCACGCCGGCACCAAACGCTTCGTCGCGGATCGCTTCGGAGGTGTCGTAGTCGAAACCGGCCAGGCCCAGGATGTTGCCCAGGACGCGCAGCACTTTCCAGGCTGGACGGGTATCGGCCAGCGGTTTCACGGTGCCGTTGAAGCTTTGCGCGCGGCCTTCGCAGTTGACGAAGGTACCCGAGGTTTCAGCGAACGGGGCGATCGGCAGCAAGACATCGGCGTAATCCATGCCGTGCTTGAAAGCGGACATGGCCACGACCATGTCGGCACCATCCAGGGCAGCGCGGGCCGCTTGTGGATTGGCGGCATCGAGTTCCGGCTCGGCGTGCAGCAGCACGTAGGCTTTTTTCGGCACGGCAAACGCTGCTTGCACGTTGGCGCGCGGCTTGGCGACCAGGTGCGCGCCAACCGTGTTGGCCGCTTCCGTCAGGTAACCGAGCTTGGCGCCCGTCTGTTCGGCGATCCATTGCGCGGCAGCATGCAGTTGCGACGCTTGCGGGTGTTGCGTTGCCGCATTACCCAGCAGCACGGCGCCGTTGTCGCCAGCCATCAGGCTGGCTGCGATGGCGACAGCCACGTCCGAAGCGTTGACGGCTTCGAAGCCTGCAGGCGCCGTAATTTCTTTCGCTTTAGCAACAGCGACGACCACTTCCGACAAGGCCGCCAGCCAATCGCTAGGCGCGACGATCATCTTGTTGGCGATGGTGATCAATTGATCATCGTCCGAGGCGTGCAGGATCGACAGCTTGGCGCCGCCCTTGACGGACGCGCGCAAACGCGTGGCCAGCAATGGGTGATCCTTGCGCAGGAACGAGCCGATGACGAAGGCGCGCTTGATCTGGCCAAATTCGTTGATAGGCATGCCCAGCCATGGCTTGACGCCAGCGTCCAGCGCGAAGTCGGTCTGGCGCAGGCGGAAGTCGACGTTCTCGGAACCGAGACCGTTGGCGACTTTTTGCAGCAGTACCAGCTCTTCGACGGTCGAATGCGGGGTTGCCAGCGCGGCGATGGCGTCGGCGCCATGCTCGTGCTTGATATTTTTCAAACCGTGCGCCACGTATTCCAGCGCCGTTTGCCAATCGACTTCTTTCCACTCGTTGCCTTGTTTCAGCATCGGGGAAGTCAGGCGCTCGGCACTGTCCAGCGCTTCGTACGAGAAACGGTCCTTGTCCGAGATCCAGCACTCGTTGACGGCTTCGTTTTCCAGCGGCAATACGCGCTTGACCTTGCCAGCTTTCACTTGCACGATCAGGTTCGCGCCCAGACCGTCATGCGGGCTGACCGATTTGCGGCGCGACAGTTCCCACGTACGGGCGCTGTAACGGAACGGCTTCGAGGTCAGTGCGCCAACCGGGCACAGGTCGATCATGTTGCCCGACAGTTCCGAGTCGACCGTCTGGCCCACGAAGGACACGATTTCCGAGTGTTCGCCGCGGCCGATCATGCCCAGTTCCATCACGCCAGCCACTTCCTGGCCAAAGCGTACGCAACGGGTGCACTGGATGCAGCGCGACATTTCCTGCATGGACACCAGCGGACCGGCTTCCTTCGGCTGCACGACGCGCTTGTCTTCCTTGTAGCGCGATTCGCTCTTGCCGTAACCCACTGCCAAGTCTTGCAACTGGCATTCGCCGCCCTGATCGCAGATAGGGCAATCGAGCGGGTGGTTAATCAGCAAGAATTCCATGACCGACTTTTGCGCCTGCACAGCTTTATCGCTGGCGGAACGCACGATCATGCCGGCACTGACCGGGGTCGCACAAGCGGGCAAAGGCTTGGGCGCCTTTTCCACTTCGACCAGGCACATGCGGCAGTTCGCTGCGATCGACAATTTCTTGTGATAGCAGAAGTGCGGAATGTAGGTTCCCAATTTGTTGGCGGCGTCCATCACCATGCTACCAGCAGGGACTTCGACTTTTTTGCCGTCTATTTCGATTTCAACCATGGTGATCGTTACCTGACGCAGCTTAGATATATGCGGGCACTAAGCAATGCTTGTGCTCGATATGATATTCAAATTCTTCACGGAAATTCTTAATGAAGGCCCGTACCGGCATGGCAGCCGCATCGCCCAGCGCGCAAATAGTGCGGCCCTGGATGTTGTCGGCGATCGAGTTGAGCATGTCCAGGTCGTCTGGACGACCCT
This sequence comes from Janthinobacterium sp. GMG1, assembly GCF_034427795.1. NCBI lineage: Bacteria > Pseudomonadati > Pseudomonadota > Betaproteobacteria > Burkholderiales > Oxalobacteraceae > Janthinobacterium > Janthinobacterium sp. GMG1. Next base: position 189,466 of record NZ_JAXQNT010000007.1, on the reverse strand, counting down.
GCCCCTGCTCGATGCGGTGCACCATGCGGTACATCCAGCCTGTGCCTTCACGGCAAGGCGTACACTGGCCGCACGATTCTTCAAAGTAGAAGTAGGACAGGCGTTCCAGCGCCTTTACCATGCAGCGTGTTTCGTCCATCACGATGACGGCGCCCGAACCCAACATCGAACCGGCTTTCGCGATCGAGTCGTAGTCCAGGTCGGTCTGCATCATGATGTCGCCGCGGATCACCGGAGCGGACGAACCGCCAGGGATCACGGCCTTGATCTTTTTGCCACCGCGCATGCCGCCTGCCAGTTCCAGCAGGGTCGCAAACGGGGTGCCGAGCGGCACTTCGTAGTTGCCCGGTTTTTCCACGTCGCCCGAGATCGAGAAGATCTTCGAACCGCCGTTGTTCGGCTTGCCCATCGCCAGATATTTCTCTGGACCAATGTTCAGCACGAAAGGCACGGCCGCGAAGGTTTCCGTGTTGTTGATCGTCGTCGGCTTGCCGTACAGGCCAAACGAGGCAGGGAAAGGCGGCTTGAAGCGCGGCTGGCCTTTCTTGCCTTCCAGCGATTCGAGCAGGGCCGTTTCTTCGCCGCAGATGTAGGCGCCATAACCATGGTGCGCGTGCAACTGGAACGAGAACTCGCTGCCCATGATCTTGTCACCGAGGAAACCGGCGGCGCGCGCCTCTTCCAGCGCTTCTTCGAAACGCAGGTATTCCTGGAAGATTTCACCGTGGATATAGTTGTAGCCCACGGTGATGCCCATCGCATAAGCGCCAATGGCCATGCCTTCGATCAGGGCATGGGGATTGTAACGAATGATGTCGCGGTCCTTGAAAGTGCCCGGTTCGCCTTCATCTGTATTGCAGACGAGGTATTTCTGGCCCGGGAACTGGCGCGGCATGAAGCTCCACTTCAAGCCGGTAGGGAAACCCGCGCCGCCACGGCCGCGCAAGGACGAAGCCTTGAGGTCGGCGATGATCTGTTCCGGCGTGATTTTCTCTTCCAGGATACGCCGCAGGGCGCTGTAGCCGCCGCGGTTCACATAATCTTGCAAATGCCAGTTCTTGCCATCCAGATCCTTCAGGATCAATGGATCGATATGGCGGTTGTGGAGTGACGTCATTTCTTGAGTTCCTCCAGCATGGCGTCGATTTTCTCGTTCGACATCCAGCTGCACATGGTTTTATTACTGACCAGCAAGACAGGCGCATCGCCGCAAGCACCCATGCACTCGCCCTCAACCAGGGTGAACTGGCCGTCTGCGGTGGTTTCGCGGAAATCGATGCCCAGTTTCTGCTTCAGGTAGTCTGCAGCGCGCACGCCGCCCGACAGGGCGCATGGCAGGTTGGTGCACACAGTGATCTTGTGCTTGCCCACGGGTTTCACGTTGTACATATTGTAGAACGTGGCCACTTCCTGCACGGCAATCGCCGGCATGCCGATGTAATCGGCCAGTTCCTTCATGGTTTCCGGCGCCAGCCAGCCCAGTTCATCCTGGGCATGGGCCAGCGCGGCCATGACGGCCGACTGACGCTGGTCGGCCGGATACTTGGCCAGCTCGCGGTCAATTTTCTTATAGCATTGCTCTGATAACAACATACTTTTTGCCTCTTAGCGGTCAATACTGCCGAACACGATATCTTGCGTCCCGATGATGGTCACGGCGTCGGCAAGCATGTGCCCACGCGCCATCTCGTCGAGCGACTGCAAGTGGGCGTAGTCTGGCGCGCGCAGTTTCATGCGGTACGGCTTGTTGGCGCCATCGGACACCAGGTACACGCCGAACTCGCCCTTCGGATGTTCCACGGCACTGTAGGCCTCGCCTGGCGGCACGTGGAAACCTTCCGTGAACAGCTTGAAGTGGTGAATCAGCGATTCCATGTTGGTCTTCATGTCGACGCGGCCCGGAGGCGCCACCTTGCGGTTGCTGGTCATGACAGGACCTTCATTGTTGCGCAGCCACTCCACGCATTGCTTGATGATGCGGTTCGACTGGCGCAGTTCTTCCACGCGGACCAGGTAGCGGTCGTAGCAATCGCCGTTGGTGCCGATAGGAATGTCGAAGTCCATCAGGTCGTACACTTCGTACGGCTGTTTCTTGCGCAAGTCCCACTGCACGCCCGAGCCGCGCAGCATGGCGCCCGTAAAGCCCATGGCCAGCGCATCTTCCGGCGAGACCACGCCGATGCCGACGGTACGCTGTTTCCAGATACGGTTGTCGGTCAGCAGGGTTTCGTACTCGTCCACGGAATTCGGGAAACGGCGCGCGAAGTCTTCGATGAAGTCCAGCAGGGAACCCTGGCGGTTTTCATTGAGTTTGCCGATGGCCTTGGCGTTGCGGATGATCGACGCCTTGTGCTGCGGCATCGCGTCCGGCAGGTCGCGGTACACGCCGCCCGGACGGTAGTAGGCCGCGTGCATGCGCGCGCCCGAGACTGCCTCGTAGGCGTCGAACAAGTCTTCGCGGTCGCGGAAGCAATACAGGAACGGGCCCATGGCGCCAACGTCCAGCGCGTGGGTGCCGAGCCACATCAGGTGATTCAGGATGCGCGTCATCTCGTCGAACATGACGCGGATGTATTGCGCGCGCAGCGGCACTTCCAGGCCCAGCATCTTTTCGATGGCCATCACGTACGCATGTTCATTGCACATCATCGACACATAGTCGAGACGGTCCATGTACGGCACGGATTGCAAATAGGTCTTCTGTTCGGCCAGCTTTTCGGTGGCGCGGTGCAGCAGGCCGATATGCGGGTCGGCGCGCTGGATGACTTCGCCATCCATCTCCAGCACCAGGCGCAGCACACCGTGCGCGGCCGGATGCTGTGGCCCAAAGTTCAGGGTGTAGTTCTTAATCTCAGCCATTATTTCATCCCGTAATGTTCTTCGCGGATCACGCGCGGCACGTTTTCCCGCGGCTCGATCGTCACGGGCTGGTAAATCACGCGCTTTTGTTCCGGATCGTAGCGCATCTCGACATAGCCGGAGACGGGGAAATCCTTGCGGAACGGATGGCCGATGAAACCGTAGTCGGTCAGCAGGCGGCGCAAGTCGTTGTGGCCTTCGAAGAGGATGCCCAGCAGGTCGAATGCTTCGCGCTCGTACCAGTTGACGGCGCGCCAGATGCTCACCACGGAGGGCAGCAGCGGCATGTCGTCGTCCGGCGCGAACACGCGCACGCGCACGCGCCAGTTGTGCTTGACCGACAGCAAGTGCGAAACGGCCGCGAAACGCAGGCCATCCCAGCTACCGTCGCCATAGGTCGAGTAGTCGACGCCGCACAGGTCGAGCATTTGCTCGAAATGCAGGGCCGGATCGTCGCGCAGGGTCTGCATCACGGCCAGGTAGTCCTCGGCCTTGACGACCAGAGTGACTTCGCCCAGCGCAACCGTCGTGCTAACGCGATCGCCCAGGGCAGTGCCGAGGGCGTTTTGCAATACTTCTAAATGTGTTGTCATAATCTGAAGCGACCCGGTTAGCGTGCGATCGTGCTGGTACGCTTGATCTTGTTCTGCAACTGCATGATGCCGTACAGCAAGGCTTCAGCGGTCGGAGGACAGCCAGGCACATACACGTCGACGGGCACGATGCGGTCGCAACCGCGCACCACGGAATAGGAGTAATGGTAGTACCCGCCGCCATTGGCGCAGGAACCCATCGAGATAACCCAGCGTGGCTCCGCCATCTGGTCGTAGACCTTGCGCAGGGCCGGCGCCATCTTGTTGCACAGGGTGCCGGCAACGATCATGACGTCGGACTGACGCGGCGACGGACGAAACACGACGCCGAAACGGTCCATATCGTAGCGGGCAGCGCCCACATGCATCATTTCGACCGCACAGCAGGCCAGACCGAACGTCATCGGGAACATAGACCCGGTGCGCGCCCAGTTGATCAGCTTGTCGGCCGAGGTGGTGATGAAACCTTCGCTTAATACGCCTTCAATAGCCATGGCTTATTCCCAGTCAAGGGCACCTTTCTTCCAAATGTACCAAAATCCGACCACGAATTCAGCGATGAACACCATCATCGTGACGAAACCGGCCCAGCCCAGGTCGCGCATTGCAACGCCCCATGGGAAAAAGAATGCCGTTTCCAGATCGAACAAAATAAACAGGATTGCGACCAGATAGTAGCGCACATCAAATTTCATGCGCGCGTCTTCGAATGCTTCAAAGCCACATTCGTACGGGGAGAGTTTTGCTGCGTCGGGCTTGTTAGGGCCTAACAGGCGCCCCAGGAGCTGGGGAGCGATACCGACACCAAGGCCGATAATAATGAACAGCAGGACGGGGAAGTAATTTTCGAGGTTCACGATTGATGAGCTTATATTGAACGATCGGTTAAATGAGGACGCTGCGATCATTTGCAGCGTATCTAACGCACGATCCCAATCAAAGCTAAGACCAGGATCGAACGACACATCCTCGTAAAAAAAGCCAGCAACTTTGTACGAGCCATGGCTCGTGCGCCGTTGCTGGCTTCTGATTTCTGGTGCCGACGACGAGACTCGAACTCGTACAGCTTGCGCCACTACCCCCTCAAGATAGCGTGTCTACCAATTTCACCACGTCGGCGGTAAGGCCCGTATTCTACTCTGCTTTGCCGCTAAAGTTAATGCACAAATGCATCAAAACACAGATAAAAACGATAAATTTTTACATCTTCCAGCGCGTCACGATTTTTTCCTGCCGCGCTGCTGAAACATTGAGCAATAATCTGCCCGTAATGAGAATTACTCTCGATGAGGTATCGAGCTGAACCAGAATTACTTCGGAATCGCGCCGGCCGGGGTGCTGGCAACCGGTGCCGCCGCTGCCGGAGCGCTGGCTGCCGGTGCCGCAGGCACCGTCGTCGGGATCGCGCCCGCGCCGGTGACCGGCACTGGCTTGACGACTTTATCCATCACGCCGCCGCCGACCGTCGTGGCGCGCTGATTCGCCATCAGCGACAGGGCCAGGGTGGCGCCGAAGAAGATCGCGGCGGCAACGCCCGTCGATTTCGACATGAAGTTCGACGAACCCGTCGCACCGAACAGGCTGCCCGAGGCGCCCGAACCGAAGGCGGCGCCCATGTCGGCGCCCTTACCGTGCTGCAACAACACCAGCGCGATAATCGACAATGCCGAAATAACCTGTACTACCACTACCAGATTGAACATCATGTTCATTGCAATTCCATTCTTAGTTTAAAGTAATTCAATCAGCGGCGTGAATAATCGCCAGGAAATCCGCCGCCTTCAATGCTGCTCCACCGATCAGACCGCCATCGATATCCGGCATCGCCATCAATTCTTTTGCGTTCTCCGGCTTCATGCTGCCGCCGTACAGGATCTGCACGCCGGTCGCTGCTACCGCATTCTTTGCCACCAGCTGGGCGCGCAATACCTGATGCACGTCCTGCGCCATTTGCGGCGTGGCCGTCTTGCCCGTGCCGATGGCCCAGACTGGCTCATAGGCCAGCACCAGTTTCGCCACGTCGTCGGCGGAAATCGCCGCCAGCACGGCGCCCAGTTGCTGCGCCACCACGGCATTGGTCTGGCCCGCTTCGCGCTGCGCCAGGGTTTCGCCGATGCAGACGATAGGCGTGATGCCCGCCGCCAGCGCCGCAACCGTCTTGGCCGCCACCTGCGCATCGCTCTCGCCATGGTAGGCGCGGCGCTCGGAATGCCCGATCACCACATAGCCGCAGCCAAAATCCTGCAGCATGGCGGTCGAGATTTCTCCCGTGTAGGCGCCGCTGGCGTGCGCCGAGACATCCTGCGCACCCCAACCAAGGGTCGTGCCTGCCAATTGCGCCTGGCACTGCGCCAGATACGGCGCAGGCACACAGACGGCGCTGGCGGCGCCAGAGGCAGCCAGGCCAGCAACTATTTCAGACAATAACACCGCGTTCGAGGTGCGACTGCCGTTCATTTTCCAATTTCCGACGACGAGTTTGCGACGCATAGTAGCCTAAATTCTAATAACCCGTCATTCTAACTCCGGCACCGATGCCGGTCAAACAGGCAGTGCCCCGTTTCAAACAACTTGCAACATGATCTTGCCCACGTGCGTGCTCGCCTCCATCAAGGCATGCGCCTCGTTGGCTTTTTCCAACGGGAAAGTTTTATAGATCACGGGCTTGATCTTGCCCGCCTCGATCAGCGGCCAGACGGTCGTGCGCAAATGGTTCGCGATGGCCGCCTTGAAGGCCACGGAACGGGGACGCAGGGTGGAACCCGTCACCGTCAGGCGGCGGCGCAGCAAGGTGCCCAGGTCCAGCTCCGCCTTGGTGCCACCCTGCACGGCGATCAGGCCGATGCGGCCGTCGTCGGCCAGGCAGCTGATCTCGCGCGGCAGGTAGTCGCCGCCCACCATGTCGAGGATGACGTCGACGCCCTTGCCACCGGTCAATTCCTTGACGACGGCGACGAAATCTTCCGTGCGGTAATTGATGCCCCGTTCGGCACCCAGCGCCTCGCAGGCGCGCGCCTTTTCGTCGCTGCCGGCCGTGGCGAAGACGCGATGCCCGAGGGCGGCCGCCAATTGAATGGCCGTCACGCCGATGCCGGACGTGCCGCCCTGCACCAATAACGTTTCACCATCGGCCAGCGCGCAGCGGTCGAAGACATTGCTCCAGACGGTAAAGAAATTTTCCGGCAGGGACGCACCTTCCATCGCCGTCAAGCCTTGCGGCAGCGGCAGGCACTGGCCGGCGGGCGCGGCGCAGTATTCGGCATAGCCGCCACCCTGCACCAGCGCACAGACCAGGTCGCCTTTTTTGAATTCAGTGTTGCTGAAATCGCCATCGACGACTTCGCCCGCCACTTCCAGGCCCGGCAAGTCGGAGGCGCCGGCGGGCGGCGCATATTTGCCCAGGCGTTGCAGCACGTCGGGACGGTTGATGCCGGCCGCGTGCACCTTGATCAGCAGCTCTCCGGCTTTGAAGGCGGGAACGGGAGACTCGACGATCTGCAAAACGTCGGCGGGACCTGGCTGGCTGATGGCAACTGCACGCATGGCGGGACTCTTTCAAGGGAAAACGGCGATTGTACGCCAAGCCGCCCTCCCCTGCAGACCACCGCCGCTCTTAACCGGCGCCCGTCTTCGACTGGCGCGGCAAGGGCGTGCCCGGCTTCCATTTCGCCGACAGGGCTTGCCCTTCCTCGACTTGCTCATGCGTCATCTTGCGCACCACGGCGGCGCGCTGGTCGGCCGCATTTGCGTTGCCATTCGCGGCCGCCAGATTCCACAGCATGTAGGCGATGACGTTGTCCTGCTGCACGCCGCCCATGTGGTAGCGGTACATCAGGCCCAGCACCTGCTGCGCTTCGGCATGGTTCTGCTCGGCCGCCTTGCGGAACCAGCCTACGGCCTGTTTATGGTCCTGCAGCACGGCGTTGCCCGTGTAATACATGGCGCCCACCACATACTGGGCGTCGGCCTTGCCCTGCTCGGCCGCCTTGCGGTGCCAGAACATGGCTTGCTTGTAATCCTGCGGCAAACCCCGCCCCATGTAATACATCAAGCCCAGCAAATGCTGGGCATCGGCGTTGCCGGTCTTAGCTAGTGGCAATATTTCCTTGTAGGCTAGCGTGTAATTCTTGTTGTTATAGGCACTGGCGCCTTCGGCGAAACCAGCCCGCGCGGGTAGCTGTATCGTCAACAGCATGAGTAAGGTAATGATCAGTTTTTTCATCGGAATGGGATGTGGTCTGACTACTTATTATTGTTCTGCCGAAAGCCTGCGGCAGGATGCTTTTACTTCCAGCTGACTTTGCCCAGGCCCTCGACGCTGACATCGCGGTTGGTTGGCTTGCCGTACACCACCACCGAACCGAGCCCGCTCAAGTTCAGCTTGGCATTCGTATGGGCATTCACCGTGGCGTTGCCAAGGCCGCTCAATTCCAGGTTGACGGCGTCGGCTTCGAATTGCTGCGCATTCAGGCTGCCCAGGCCGCCCAGGCTGGCTTTCAGGAGTCGTCCGCGTCCGCCCAGCACGACCGAGCCCGCGCCCTGCAAGTCCAGCTCGGCCCGCTCATTGTTGCCTATCCATAGTTGCATGCTGCCCACACCGCCCAGACTGGCATTCAGCTTGCGGTAGTCGCCCACCAGCTTGATGCTGCCCGCCCCTTCCAGCGACAGGGTCAGTTCCTCGCCCTTGAAACCCGTGATATCCGTGCTGCCAAAGCCTTCCGAACTGACTTCGCGCAAATTCGGCAGCACCAGGTCGGCGCGGATCGATGAAGGGCCGATCTTGAAGCCGCGCACTTCCGTTTCGATGTGCAGGGTATCACCGCTTTGCGCCGTGCTGACATCGGCGATATAGCGTTTGTCGGCCGTAATGCTCAGCGAAGGCACGTTGCCCTGGCGAATGCGTACTTCCATCACGCCATCGAGCTTGACGCGCACCACGCGGGCGTCGATGTTGCGCATTTCCAGCAGGCGGGTCTCGGCGGCCGCGCCGCGCACCAGGCCCAAAGTCGCCAGGAACAACAGCGCCAGTTGCAGTGTCTTTTTCATGTAGTGCATCCTCGGTATCTTGTTTTTATGTCTCGCGGCGCCCTCGTGGGGCTTGCGCGCATCGCCACTGGCTGCCACTGTAGCAGCAGCAAAAATTGCTGACAATCAATTATGCGAAACGGGCTTTTTCGGTAGCGCTCAGGCGCTTGGCCTTGACCACCACCACGTGCATGGCAGCCGTGTCCGCTGGCGCAGCCAGGGTGGCCGTGGAACTGGCCACTTGCAGGGCCGGGGCGGCCGGGGCAGTGGCGTAGCAGCTGGCGCCGAGCAGGATGGCGGCGGCAACGGCGATGACTTCCATGTTTTTAGCGACGTTCATGTGAATCTCCTCGGGTGTCTGGCAGTGGGCTTGCGGTATGGTGTGACTATAGCCATACCGCCCCCGGCAGACACGCCGATTGCGACGAACTGCGCTTTTGGCAGGCTGGCCTGACAAAAACGCGGATGAACGTGCAGATCGCTACTCGCCTTCTTAAAACTCTTCCCACTCGTCGGCGCCGGACTTGGCCGCCTTGACGGACTTGGCCGGCGACGGCGCGCGGACCGGCGCACGCGGCGCAAGGGCACGAACGGCTGGCTTCGCCTTTAGACGCGTCACGGGCGCGGATGCCGCGGCAGGCGCATCACCCAGACGGAACATGCCGACGGCTTGCGCCAGATCCACGGCCTGTTCCTGCAGGCTTTCCGCGGCGGCGGCGGCTTGCTCGACGAGGGCCGCATTTTGCTGCGTCATGGTATCCATGTGCGTGACGGCCGTATTGATCTCGCCGATGCCGGCGCTCTGTTCGCGGCTGGCCACCGTGATCTCGCTCATGATGGTCGTCAATTGCTGCACCGATGCCACCACCTGGTCCATGGTCTGGCCCGCTTCATCGACAAGGCGCCCGCCGGCATCCACTTTCTCCACCGAATCGCCAATCAACTCCTTGATTTCCTTCGCCGCGCCAGCGGAGCGTTGCGCCAGGTTGCGCACTTCGGACGCCACGACGGCAAAACCCCTGCCCTGCTCGCCCGCGCGCGCCGCCTCGACGGCCGCGTTCAGGGCCAGGATATTCGTCTGGAAGGCGATGCCGTCGATCACGCCGATGATGTCGACGATTTTGCGCGAGCTTTCCTGGATGCCGGCCATGGTGCCCACCACTTGCTGCACCACCCTGCCGCCCTTGGCCGCCACTTCCGAGGCGGACATGGCCAGCTCATTGGCCGCATGCGCGTTTTCCGCATTCTGCTTGACGGTCGACGTCAGCTCATCCATCGAACTGGCCGTTTCTTCCAGCGCACCCGCCTGCGCTTCCGTGCGCGAGGACAGGTCGGCATTGCCGGCGGCAATATCGGCCGATTCGCTGCGCACCAGGGTGCTGATGCTGCGGATCTGCACCAGCACGGTGGCAATCTTTTCGACGAACAAGTTAAATGCCTTGGCGATCTGCGCCAGCTCGTCCGAACCTTGCGCGTCGAGGCGGCTGGTCAGGTCTCCATCGCCCGTGGCGATCGCTTCCATCGCATCGCGCACCAGGCCCAGGCGGCGCAAGGCGTGTGCCACCAGCACGCTCAATACCGTGGCGGCCAGGGCCAGCACCAGCAAGGCCGTCAGGGCCGACGCGCGCAGCATGGAGGTCAATGCTTGCGTCGCTTCTGCGCGGTCGAGCACGGTAGCCAGCAGCCAGTCGCTGCCCGGCACTTTACTCACATGCAAGATGCCATTGCGTTCGCCCAGGCGAATGGCGGCGCCGTCACCGCTCTTTTCGATATCGGCCAGCGCCTGCGCACTGAGGCCAGGGTCCAGCTCGGCCAGGGGCTTCAGGGTCAGCTTGCCGTCCGGGTGGGCGATGATCTTGCCGCCGCCATCGACGAGGAAGGCATAGCTGGACGCCGTCGGCTTGATCGAGGCGACGTTTTGCACCACCGCATCCATCATCACGTCGGCCGCCATCACGCCCGTCACGCTGCCCTTGCCGCCCAGCGGCTCGGCAAACGTCACCACCAGCTTGCCCGTGCTGGCGCCGATATACGGCGCCGTAATGATGGGGCCGCCCACCTCGGACGCCAGCTTGTACCAGGGGCGCGCCGTGGGATCATAGTCGGCGGCGCGCTTGCGCTCCTGCGAAAAGACGGCGTGCTTGTCGGCAAAGCCGATATACGCCATGTCGAAGGTACCGGCCTGCTCGGCCGCCTTCAGGGCGGGCAGCGGGTCGGCCGCCGTGGCGCCCTGCTTGAGCGAGCCCACGACGGCTTGCTTGGAACGCAGCCATTCGGCGATGGCCGCGGCATGGCTGTGCGACAACTGCAACATCTGCGTGTCGAGCGCGGCCAGGGTGCTGGAGCGCGTAGTGAAGAAATTGGCGATGGCGACGGCCAGCATGGCCAGCACGACGATGGAAACGGCGATGGCGATCAGCCGCGCCTTAAGGGAGGACAACATGGTGCATCCAATAAAAAAGAGAAAATCGGGAGGGATGCGCCATGGTCGATGAATAAGATTTTGTCGTCAAGCAATACTGACAGTCAATTACCCATAAACAACAATTGATACCATATATTAATTACAGCTCGCCGCGCAGCTTGCGCAAGGCCGGCGATTCGCCGCCCGTGGCCTCGATGCGGAAACGGGCAAATGCCTGCTCCAGCTCGGGGTACTGGCGCAAGCCGCCTTCCGTAAAATAACGCCCGCCGGGGATATCGCCCCACGGCAGGGGCGTCGTCAAGGCCCCGCTGCCCGCCAGTGCCAGCAGCGGCTCGAGCGCGCTGCGCAGGTCGGCCACCTCCCCGTCGGCCGACGCCAGGCGGGCCAGCCATTGTTCCAGTTCGGCGGCATGGGCTTGCAAACGTTGTTGATCCATTATCACTCCTCAATTCTTGATCGTGCCGATCAGCACGGGCGCCGACCACAGGCTGCGGTTGGGCAGCAGATATTGCTGTGCCCCGCCACGGCGCCGCACCAGCCCGCCCAGCTCTTGCGTCGGCGCCACCTGGCTGACGAACACGTTGACAGTGCCCTTGGGCATGATCTGATACACATCATACAGCGGCGCCTCGCTCTTCAAGGGCAAGCCGAAACAGTCGGCCAGGGTGGCGCAGCGGCTAGATGCCTGCTGCAATTGCGCGCTGGTGGTGAAATACGGCGAGTACGGAGACACATTCTGGCCATGCGGCACGATTTTTACCAATGCGGCCGACATGGCTTGCAAGTCGGGCAAGGTACTGCCGGAAGCGAGCTGCTCGACCGCGCGCGCGTAAATCGTCTCGGCCGGGGCAGCAGGATCGGCGGCGCGCAGTTCGCGCAGGAACTGCTGCCCTGCCCCACTATCGAGATAGGGATCGATCGCTTCGCGCTGCAAGCCCGCCGTCTTGAAGGTGCTGAGGTCATTGATTTCGCGCGCATGCACGGCGCGCAAGACGTCGAGGTCTTGCCCCGGCATGGCCGCGGACGCGGCGGCGATGGGGATGGGCAACGGCACCGGCGTCGGTGCGCTGTCCAGCTGCGCCCGGACACCGGGCGCGACGGCAAGCAGAAAGGCGGCGGCCAGCCCGCAGAATGTGCGCATGCTGCATCTCCTTGGAAGACTCGTTCAGGGGAATATCCCCTCCCGAATCTACAAGGCGCGGCGGCGGCCGATACGCGCTGCATCAAGGTCGATGCACAATCCGGCATCCACCTTCGATACAGCGCAAACAAGGCGCAAAAAAACCGCCAGGGCTTGCGCGCTGGCGGTTTTGATCATGCGGCCGAGGCCGCAGTCAGGCGAATCTGAAGGAAATTAAGCGGCTGGCGCTTCGTTGCCTTCGGCAGCTTTCATCGACAGTTTCAGGCGGCCGCGATCGTCCGTTTCCAGAACCTTGACGCGGACCAGCTGGCCTTCTTTCAGGTAGTCGGCCACGGCGTTGACGCGCTCGTTGGCGATCTGCGAGATGTGCAGCAGGCCGTCCTTGCCTGGCATGACTTGCACGATGGCGCCGAAATCCAGCAATTTCAGCACGGTGCCTTCGTAGGTCTTGCCCACTTCGACGGAAGCGGTCAGTTCTTCGATGCGGCGCTTGGCTTCCTGGCCGGCAGCAGCGTCGACGGAAGCGATGGTGACCACGCCTTCGTCGCTGATGTCGATCTGGGTGCCCGTCTCTTCGGTCAGCGCGCGGATCACGGCGCCGCCCTTGCCGATCACGTCACGGATTTTTTCCGGGTTGATCTTGATGGTGATCAGACGCGGTGCGAAATCGGACAGTTCGGTTTTGACGTGCGGCATGGCTTTTTGCATTTCGCCCAGGATGTGCTCGCGGCCTTCTTTGGCTTGCGCCAGTGCCACTTGCATGATTTCCTTGGTGATGCCCATGATCTTGATGTCCATCTGCAGCGCCGTGATACCGTTGCGGGTACCGGCTACCTTGAAGTCCATGTCGCCCAAGTGATCTTCGTCGCCCAGGATGTCGGACAGCACGGCAAACTTGCCGCCTTCCTTGATCAGGCCCATGGCGATACCTGCCACGTGTTCTTTCATTGGCACGCCGGCGTCCATCAGTGCCAGGCAGCCGCCGCAGACGGAAGCCATCGACGAGGAACCGTTCGATTCCGTGATTTCCGATACCAGACGCACCGAGTAGCTGAACTCTTCAGCTGCCGGCAGGGCGGCGATCAACGCGCGCTTGGCCAGGCGGCCGTGGCCGATTTCGCGGCGTTTCGGCGTACCGACACGGCCAGTTTCGCCGGTGGCGAACGGAGGCATGTTGTAATGCAGCATGAACGAATCGGTGAACTCGCCCATCAGTGCATCGATCTTCTGGCTGTCGCGGGCGGTGCCCAAAGTTGCCACGACCAGCGCTTGCGTTTCGCCGCGCGTGAACAGGGCCGAACCGTGGGTGCGTGGCAGCACGCTGGTGCGGATCGAGATCGGACGCACGGTGCGCGTGTCGCGGCCGTCGATGCGTGGCTCGCCGTCCAGGATTTGCGTACGCACGATTTTCGCTTCGATGTCGAACAGGATGTTGTTCACTTCAGCGCTATCGATGGACGCGCCGCCGGCAGCAGCCGCTTCAGCCGACAGGTCGGCGATCACTTCCGACGTCGCTGCTTTCAGCTTGGCCGTACGTTCTTGCTTGTCCTTGGTTTGATACGCGTCATTGATCTTGGCGTTGGCGAAATGCGCGACGCGGGCGATCAGTGCTTCGTTTTTCGGCGCAGGCGCCCATTCCACTTCCGGCTTGCCGCCGTCACGCACCAGATCGTGAATCGCGTCGATGACAACTTTCATCTGGTCGTGGCCGAAAACCACGGCGCCCAGCATGATTTCTTCGGACAGCTGTTTCGCTTCCGATTCGACCATCAGCACGGCCGTTTCGGTACCGGCGACAACCAGGTCCATTTCCGACGTTTTCAGTTGCTGGACGGTCGGGTTCAGGATGTACTGGCCATTCGCGTAACCGACGCGCGCGGCGCCGATAGGACCATTGAAAGGCACGCCCGATACGCACAGGGCAGCCGAAGCGCCGATCATGGCGGCGATGTCCGGATCGATTTCCGGGTTGACCGACAGCACGTGAATGATGACTTGCACTTCATTCAGGTAGCCTTCCGGGAACAGCGGACGGATAGGACGGTCGATCAAACGGGATGTCAGTGTTTCTTTTTCGGAAGGACGGCCTTCGCGCTTGAAAAAACCGCCCGGGATTTTACCGGCAGCATAGGTTTTCTCAACATAATCAACCGTCAAAGGGAAGAAATCCTGGCCTGGCTTGGCATCTTTGCGTGCCACTACCGTTGCCAGAACGACGGTATCTTCGATCGACACCAGCACTGCGCCGGATGCCTGACGTGCGATTTCGCCGGTTTCCAGGGTCACTTGGTGTTGACCGTACTGGAAGGTTTTCGTAACTTTGTTAAACATGGGGTATCCCTTTTCTAATTGCCGACAGATTTTCAGGGGCTGTCGTTCACCTCACCACAGGCGGCAGAAACATCGTTGCCACCTTTACTACTTTACTTTTAAAACATGATATCGGTAGAGAATACTGCACTTACCGATAAAAATCCGGAATTCAAATGACAAAATGCCCGCGTCAGCGAACTGGCGCAGGCATTTCTGTATAAACCTTGTACGGCAAAAATTACTTGCGCAGACCAAGTTTAGCGATCAGGTCGCGATAACGGGTAGCGTCTTTAGCCTTCAGATAGGACAACAGGCTCTTACGACGGTTGACCATCATGATCAGGCCGCGGCGGGAGTGGTGATCTTTCGAGTGGGCTTTGAAGTGGCCGTTCAGTTCGTTGATGCGAGCTGTCAGCAGTGCAACTTGCACTTCAGGGGAGCCGGTGTCGTTTTGACCACGTGCGTTGTCCGCGATGATAGCGGCTTTGTTGATGTTTTCTACTGTCATGATAAACCTTTCACATGCGGTGCACAGAGTCTGAACCCTATCCACCGTGAACTACGATTATTAAAATACTGGCCTATGCTTCCAACCAGACGCGCAAGTATATCGGAAAAATGCCCGCCTGTATCCTGCCGTGCGCGCTTTTCTCGGTGCATGATAGGGTTTTCCTGCATTTCAGGAGGTCAAACATGAAAAAACTGCTCAAATCAGCAACACCGCTGCTGTTTGCCGTGCTGGCCGGCTGCGCCAGCTGGAACGCTCCGCCGCCGCAGCCGGGTGAACCGCGCGCCGCAGTGGAAGCGCGCCTGGGCCGGCCAAGCAATATCTATCAACTGCCCACGGGTGCGGAACTCGAATACGCGACGGGTCCGTACGGCCAGTACACGTATATGGCCCGCTTCGGCCCCGACGACAAGTTGATTTCCTACGAGCAAGTGCTCGACACGCCCGGCTTTGCCCGCATCAAGGTGGGCGTGTCGACCCAGCAAGACGTGCTGCACACCCTGGGCCGCCCGACGGAAACCTCGTATCTGTCGCTGCCGAAACTGCACGTCTGGTCTTACCGCTACAAGGAATCGGGCGTGTGGGATTCCATGATGCACGTGCACTTCGACCATGACGGCATCGTGCGCATGATGATGAACGGACCCGATCCGGCCAAGGAAGAGCGGCGCTTCTTCTGGTAGTTAGCGCCCCCTCACGGCTGGGGATCGATCCGCTCATCCTTGGCGTGTAATTTGTTCAATGCCGACAAATACGCCTTGGCCGACGCCACGATGATGTCCGGGTCGGCGCCCACGCCGTTGACGATACGCCCGTCGCGCGACAGCCGCATCGTCACTTCGCCCTGCGACTGAGTGCCAGTGCTGATGGCATTGACGGAGAACAAGACCAGCTCCGCGCCGCTGGCGGCCGCGCTTTCGATGGCGTTCACCGTCGCGTCGACGGGGCCGTCGCCCTGCCCTTCGCAGCTGCGCTGCACGCCGCCGACGAGAAATTCCACGCGCGCATGGGGCACGGCGCCCGTCGTCGACTGCTGTGTCAGGGAAATGAAACGGTAGTGCTCACTCTCCTGCGCCTGCTGTTCCTCGCTGACGAGGGCCATGATGTCTTCGTCGAAAATCTCGGATTTCCGGTCCGCCAGCTCCTTGAAGCGCAGGAAAGCCGCGTTGACTTCCCCCTCGGATTCCAGCGCGATACCCAGCTCGTGCAGCCGCTGCTTGAAGGCATTGCGCCCCGACAGTTTGCCGAGGACGATCTTGTTGGCCGTCCAGCCCACGTCTTCGGCACGCATGATTTCATACGTTTCCCTCGCCTTCAAGATGCCGTCCTGGTGGATGCCGGACGCGTGCGCGAAGGCGTTCGCGCCGACGACGGCCTTGTTCGGCTGCACGGCAAAACCCGTGATCTGCGACACCATTTTGGACGCGGCCACGATCTGCGTCGTATCGATGCCCACCGTCAGGTTGTAATAGGCGGCGCGCGTGCGCAGCGCCATCACCACCTCTTCCAGCGCCGTGTTGCCGGCCCGCTCACCAAGGCCATTGACGGTACACTCGATCTGCCGCGCGCCGCCGATCATGACGCCGGCCAGCGAATTGGCCACAGCCAGGCCCAGGTCGTTATGACAATGGACAGACCAGATGGCTTTATCGGAGTTTGGTATGCGTTCGCGCAAGCGCTTGATGGTGGCGCCAAAGATTTCCGGCACGGCATAACCCACGGTATCGGGGAAATTGATGGTGGTGGCGCCCTCGGCGATCACGCCTTCCAGCACGCGGCAGAGAAAATCCTCGTCCGAGCGGCTGCCGTCTTCGGGGCTGAATTCGATATCGTCCGTGAACTGGCGCGCGTAGCGCACGGCGTTTTGCGCCTGCGTAAGCACTTGCTCTGGCGTCATGCGCAGCTTGATCTGCATGTGCAGGGGCGAAGTGGCGATAAACGTGTGGATGCGCTTGCGCTCGGCCGGCTGCAGCGCTTCGGCGGCGCGGGCGATGTCGCGGTCGTTGGCGCGCGACAGCGAGCAGATGGTGGACTCGCGCACGGCGCCGGCAATCGCCCGTATCGACTCGAAGTCGCCCTGCGAGGCGGCGGCGAAGCCCGCTTCGATCACGTCGACCTTCAGGCGTTCGAGCTGCTTGGCGATGCGCAGCTTTTCCTCGCGCGTCATGGAAGCGCCCGGCGATTGCTCGCCGTCGCGCAAGGTGGTGTCAAAAATGATGAGTCGGTTGCTGGTGCTCATGGCTGCTCCTGGCTGGCTGAAGACTGGCGACGCTACCGACTCAGCGCATCAATGCTCGGGGTCGGTCTGGATGATGCTGACGGGCTTGCCCTTCGCCATGCGCCAGAAAAACACGGCGTAGCCGGACAGGCCATAGGCGACGAAAATCGGGAACAGCACTTTCGGCGGGTCGATGGAAATGAGCGCGAAGAACAATGCCAGCAGGAATACCACGATAAAGGGCACGGACTTGCGGAAATTCACATCCTTGAAACTGTAGAACGGCACGTTGGTGACCATCGTCAAGCCGGAGAACAGGGCGATCGTCCACGAGACCCAGGCCAGCTGGTTGCCGGCAAATTCCAGGTCGTTCATCAGCAGGATGAAGCCGGCCACCATGGCGGCGGCCGCCGGGCTGGGCAAGCCCTGGAAGAAGCGCTTGTCGACCACGGCGATATTCGTGTTGAAGCGGGCCAGGCGCAAGGCGGCGCCGGCGCAATACACGAAGGCGGCCAGCCAGCCCAGCTTGCCCATGCCGCGCAGCGACCATTCATAGATCACCAGCGCCGGCGCGGCGCCGAACGAGACCATGTCGGACAGGCTGTCGTACTGGGCGCCGAATTCGCTCTGCGTATTCGTCAGGCGCGCGATGCGGCCGTCGAGGCCGTCGAGGATCATGGCGATGAAGATGGCCCAGGCCGCGTGTTCGAATTTCTGGTTCATGGCCATGACGATGGCGTAGAAGCCGCAAAACAGGGCTGCCGTCGTGAAGGCATTCGGCAACAGATAGATGCCGCGGCGGCGCAAGGTTTTCTTGCCAGTACCCTCGGTCACCGGCTGGCGCACGAATTTGCTGAAGCGGGACGCTTTGGATGCTGCGGGAGTGCCGTTCTTGCCTCTACGACGGGGGAAGTTTGCCATGTTGTTCCATATCTTGTGTACTGCGGGGGATTCGGTGCCAGATGGCAGGCGCATTCGTCTTGCGGCATGCGCCTGCCGATGTTGCCATTATAGAGGAGCCACCGCCAAAGAAAAGCGCGGCGGCGTCAAGCCGGCAATATTGACGCCTGCTCAAGCATTATTTGAACTTGATCTTGGCCACCAGGCCCATGTTGAGGGTCGTTTCGCCTGCCTCGAAGCTCGGCTCGGCGACCTGGTTGCCGCCATAGCCCATGGAGTCGGCGCTCATGTTGCGCGCGCCGGCCACGCTGACGCGCTGCGCGTAATTGCCCGAGCCTTCGAAATCGATGGTGTCGATCACGGCGTCATTGACAGTGCGGCCCATGGCGCCGGCGATGGCGGCCACGCGCTCGTTGAGGTTCTTGTAGGCGGCGGCGATGCGCTGGTCGTCGAGCTTGCGGATGGTGGCGGGCGCCAGGCCGAAGTTCAGGCGGTTCAGGGTCAGCACGCCTTGCGCCGCGGAAACGGTTTTCGGCAAGGCAGCCAGATTGGTCGTCGTTACCTGCAGATACTGACCCACACGCCAGCCGGTCGGCACTCTAGGCTTGGCCGCGACGCCTGGCGGCAGGGGCGCCGTTTCCGGGTACACGGCATACGTGTAGTAGCCCTGGGTCTTCAGCACGGCTTGCGGATCGGCTTTCTTGACGATGGCCGCGCCCTGGTTCATCTTCTGGTTCACGCGCGAGGCGGCGGCAACCTTGTCCTTGTCCTGCTCTTCGATGGCCAGGGTGACAGTCACCTGGTCGTTCGCATGCACCACTTCGCCATTCGCGGGCACCACCACGAGGGTGCCGGAAGTGGGCAAGGTTTGGGCTTGGGCACCCAGGGCAATGGTAGCGGCGGCGGCAGCCAGCAGCGATTTCATGACGGTCATAATGTTCTCCTGGAAAATAATGGGGCAAAAACAACCATGGGGCCAATAGCCCCATGATTATTAAAACATTTCAATGTGGAATACTTCCACATTGGCGAGCTTACTTGTGCTTACTTGAACTTGACCTTGCCGACGACACGCATGTCGAGCGTCGTTTCGCCCGGCTCGAAGCTCGGTTCTGCAACGGTGCTGTCTTCGGCCATCTTGGCGCTGCGCATCATCATCGGTGCGGCGGCAGCACGGTTTTCGGTGACATAGTTGCCCGAACCTTCGAAGTCCACCGTATCGAGCACGGCGTCGGAAACGTTGCGGCCCATGGCCTTGGCGATGGCGGCCACGCGCTCGTTCAGGTTTTTATACGTGGCGGCGATGCGCTGGTCGTCCAGCAGGCGGATGGTTTCCGGCTTCAGGCCGAAATTCAAGCCATTCAGGGTCAGCACGCCTTGCGCCGCCGACACGGTTTTTGGCAAGGACGCCAGATTGGCCGTCGTCACTTCCAGATACTGGCCGACACGCCAGGCCGTAGGCAAACGCGGCTTGGCCACGGCGCCGGCCGGCAATGGGCGCTCTTCCGGGTACACGGGATAGGTGTAGTAGCCGTACGATTTGAGTGCCGCCGACGGGTCGGCCTGCTTGACGATGGCGATGCCCTTGTTCATCTTCTGGTTGACTCTCGACGCGGCGGCAGCCTTGTCCTTGTCCTGTTCTTCGACGGCCAGGGTAGCGACCACCTGGTCATTGACATGCTTGACTTCGCCAAATGCGGGTACGACCACCAGAGTGCCGTTGGTTGGCAAGGTTTGAGCTTGTGCGCTCAGGGCAACGGTCGCTGCGGCGGCAACAAGGACGGATTTCATCACGGTCATGGGGGTACTCCTAGGTAGTTAATGTGGCTGACAGCCCGCGAAAGGGACGCTTTTGCCATCCCTTTCGCCTGAGAAACTTGTCAAACTGTGTAGATTCTAACGCCTCATTCATTCCTGTGGCGCAAATTAACAAATCGTCACAAAATGTGCTTGCCAGTCACATCTGCTCACATTTCAACACACTGTCATCATAAATAACAATGTTATTAGTGGCCTACGACTGCGCCACCGCGGCGCCGGCCCGGCTTGAAACTGTGGCGGTGCGCGCGCCAGGCGATGGTCAATGCCACCAGCAGCAAGGCCAGCATGGCCCACGGGAACGATGCCGCGCCATAGCCGTCGAGCAGCAAGCCGCCCGCCAGGCCGCCGCCCGCGATGGCCACGTTCCAGATGGTCGCCACCATCGCTTGCGCCACATCCATGCCGTCGCCGGCCGCGTCCGCCGACGCCGTCTGCAGCAAGGTGCCGGCGCCGCCGAAGGTGATGCCCCAGATGGCCATGCTGACATAGATCACGGCAGGCGAGTCCATCGCCAGGCCCAGCGCCACCATCACGAGGGCCAAGGCGGCGATGCAGCCCAGCACGAGCGGACGCAGCCAGCGGTCGATCAGCTGGCTGACCAGCCAGATGCCGGCCAAGGAACCCACGCCATACACGAGCAACACCAGGTCAACGCGGGGGCGCAAGCCGGACGGCGCCAGGAACGGCGCGATATAGGTATACAGAATGTTATGCGCCAGCATCCAGGCGACGATGACAAACAGAATCGGCCGCACGCCCGGCGTCAGGAACACCTGGCGGATCGACAGGCGCTCGCCATTCTTTTGCCCAGGGTAATCGGGCACAACCAGCAACACCCACGCGACCAGCACCACGGCCAGGCCCGACATGATGCCGAAGATGCTGCGCCAGCCCAGCACGCCGCCCATCAGGGTGCCCAGCGGTACGCCCAGCGACAGGGCCAGCGGCGTGCCGATCATGGCAATGGCCATCGCCCTGCCCTGCTGTTCGACGGACACCATGCGGCGCGCGTAGCCCGCCATCAAGCCCCAGGCCAAGCCTGCGGCCATGCCGGTGACGAAGCGCGAGGCCAGGGCGACCATATAGTTGGGCGACAGGGCTGTCGCCGTATTGAAGATCAAGAAACCGATGATGGCCAGCAGCAAGACATTGCGCCGGCGCCAGCCACTCGTCAGGGCCGTCAGGGGAATCGCCGTCAGGATGGAACCGATGGCGTAGACGGTCACCAGTTGGCCCGTCATGACTTCGGAAATATTGAGGTCACGGGCAATCTGCGGCAGCAAGCCGGCCGGCAAGGTTTCCGACAGGAGGGCGAGAAACGCCGTCATGGCCAGGGCCAGCAAGGCCAGGACGGGAAGCCGTTCGGAAATGGAAGATTCGGCAGTGCCCGGCATGGGTACTGTGGCGGTAATGCGGTCAGTCATAGGGGTCCTTCAGGTTGCGCAAGCGGCTGATCAATTAGCGCCTGGCGTGCTACAAAAGCGGTGATGCGCGTTGCGGTCGGCAGATACCGAAACAGATGCAGTCCACAGGAAACTGCAAAGGAAGGGCGGAATTATATAGGAATATAAAAAGACAGGAGGCGGGCGAAAAGCGTGCGCGCCAAGACAGCCGTGCTCAAGCTGGCGTCATGCACGCATCATTGGCTGCCTTGCGTGGCGAAAACCAGGCATTCGATTTCGGACTGTACAGGAAGGCGCAGATGACGGCGAACAGGAGCGCGCCAGGCACGACGTGCATCTTGACCGGCAAGGTCGCCAGGCACAGCGCAATGTCGATCACGCCCCACACCAGATACACGGTGCGCGCGCCACGCTGCCTTTGCAGCATGGCCAGCGCTGCCACCAGGTTAATGCCCATGCTAAAGATCAAAATCGCGTATTGCGCCTCGGCGGGAATCACGCTGTGCCCCATTCCGGCCAGCATGGCGGGATCGTTGCGGCCGAGGTAGGACGATACCAGCGCTGACAGCGAGCCGAAGACCAGAAACCAGCAGCTGATGGTCACCAGGAAGGGGCGCTTGACCACATGAAGATTCCCGACAAAAACTTTAGAAAAAACAAGCATGATGCTGACGGTAGGATTGAATGGGCCTGATTGTAACGGATGTTGCTTGCAAAACGATGCGCATAAAAAAAGCCGGCTTGCGCCGGCTTCTTGCAAGGAACGATAACTGCTTAGTTCTTCGACTGGTCAACCATCTTGTTCTTGGCGATCCAAGGCATCATGGCGCGCAGTTTCGCGCCCACTTCTTCGATCTGGTGCTCGGACGTCAGGCGGCGGCGCGAGATCAGGGTCGGTGCGCCTGCCTTGTTTTCCAGGATGAAGCTCTTCGCGTATTCGCCCGTTTGAATGTCTTTCAGGCATTGACGCATCGCATCCTTGGTGGCCGACGTCACAACCTTAGGGCCGGTCACGTATTCGCCGTATTCGGCGTTGTTCGAGATCGAGTAGTTCATGTTGGCGATGCCGCCTTCATAGATCAGGTCGACGATCAGCTTCAGTTCGTGCAAGCACTCGAAGTACGCCATTTCAGGCGCGTAGCCCGCTTCCGTCAGGGTTTCGAAACCGGCCTTGATCAGTTCCACGGCACCGCCGCACAGCACGGCTTGTTCGCCGAACAGATCCGTTTCGGTTTCTTCACGGAAATTCGTTTCGATGATGCCGGCACGGCCGCCGCCGTTGGCCGAGGCGTACGACAGGGCGATATCGCGGGCGATGCCCGATTTGTCCTGGTACACGGCGATCAGGTGGGGCACGCCGCCGCCCTGGGTGTAGGTGGCGCGCACGGTGTGGCCTGGGGCTTTCGGCGCGACCATGATCACGTCCAGATCGGCGCGTGGCACGACTTGGCCATAATGCACGTTGAAGCCGTGGGCGAAGGCCAGTACGGCGCCTTGCTTGGCAAACGGGGCGATGTTTTCGTTGTAGACCTGGGCGATGTTTTCATCTGGCAGCAAGATCATGATGACGTCGGCCGCTTTCACGGCGTCGTTGACTTCCGCCACTTTCAGGCCAGCTTGCTCGACCTTGGTCCACGAAGCGCCCCCCTTGCGCAGGCCGACGGTGACGTTGACGCCCGAGTCGTTCAGGTTTTGTGCGTGCGCGTGGCCTTGCGAACCGTAGCCGATGATGGCAACGTTTTTGCCTTTGATCAAGGAGAGGTCAGCGTCTTTGTCGTAAAAAACTTTCATGGTATTTCCTATAATTTGATGATGCGTTGTTGTTTTAAATGCGGCGCCAGGGCCGCTTAGTACTACTAGTCTTTTTATACTTTGAGGATGCGTTCGCCGCGGCCGATGCCGGAACCACCCGTGCGGACGGTTTCCAGGATGGCGGCGCGGTCGATCGAATCGATGAACGCGTCGAGCTTGACCTTGTTGCCGGTCAGTTCGATCGTGTACGTCTTTTCGGTGACATCGATGATGCGGCCACGGAAGATATCGGCGGTGCGCTTCATTTCCTCGCGCTCCTTGCCCACGGCACGAACCTTGATCAGCATCAACTCGCGTTCGATATGCTGGCCTTCGGTCAGGTCCACCACCTTCACCACTTCGATGAGGCGGTTCAAGTGCTTGGTGATCTGCTCGATGATGTCGTCCGAGCCGCTGGTGACGATGGTCATGCGCGACAGGGTCGAGTCTTCCGTCGGCGCCACGGTCAACGTTTCGATGTTGTAACCGCGTGCCGAGAACAGGCCCACCACGCGCGACAGGGCGCCCGCTTCGTTTTCCAGCAAGACAGAAATAATATGGCGCATGATTAGAGGTCCTCCGAGCCGAGCATCATTTCGGACAGGCCTTTGCCGGCTTTCACCATGGGCCACACGTTTTCGGACTGGTCGGTAATGAAGTTCATGAATACCAGCCTGTCTTTCATGCCAAACGCCTCTTTCAGGGCGCCGTCGACGTCGCCCGGTTTTTCAATTTTCATGCCCACGTGGCCGTAGGCTTCCGCCAGCTTCTCGAAGTCGGGCAGCGAATCCATGTACGACTCGGAATAGCGCGAACCGTAATCGATTTCCTGCCACTGGCGCACCATACCGAGGAAACGGTTGTTGAGCATGATGATCTTCGGCGTCAGGTGATACTGCTTGCACGTTGCCAATTCCTGGATGCACATCTGGATCGAGCCTTCGCCCGTGATGCAGGCAACGGTGGCGTCCGGATTGGCCATCTGCACGCCCATGGCATATGGCAAGCCGACACCCATGGTGCCCAGGCCGCCGGAATTGATCCAGCGGCGCGGCTTGTCGAAGCCATAGTATTGCGCGGCCCACATCTGGTGCTGACCCACATCGGACGTGATGAAGGCGTCGCCCTTGGTGATCTGGAACACTTTTTCCACCACCGATTGCGGCTTGATGACCAAGTCGGAAGTCGGGTATTTCAGGCATTCGCGGCCACGCCATTCGGCGATCTGCTTCCACCAGTTGCTCAAGGCGTTGACGTTCGGCTTGGCTTCGGCCGCATCCAGTTGCGCGAGGAACTCGATCAGCACATCCTTGACGTTGCCGACGATGGGGATATCGACCTTGACGCGCTTGGAAATCGACGATGGATCGATGTCCACGTGGATGATCTTGCGCGGATGCGAGGCGAAATGTTTCGGGTTGCCGATCACGCGGTCATCGAAACGGGCGCCGATGGCGATCAGGACGTCGCAGTTCTGCATCGCCATGTTCGCTTCATAGGTGCCGTGCATGCCGGGCATGCCGACATACTGCTCGCTCGAGGCGCGGTAGCCGCCCAGACCCATCAAGGTGTTGGTGCACGGGAAACCCAGGCGGTCGACCAGCTTGTTCAGCTCGGCCGAGGCATTCGCCAGGATCACGCCGCCGCCCGTGTAGATCATCGGCCGTTCGGCTTGCAGCAACAGCTGCACGGCCTTGCGGATCTGGCCCGAGTGGCCCTTGTCGACGGGACGGTAGGAACGCATCTCGACTTCCTTCGGATAGTCGAAATGGCATTTGTGCATGCTGATATCCTTGGGGATATCGACCAGCACGGGTCCCGGACGGCCGGTACGGGCGATGAAGAAGGCTTTCTTGATCGTCGCTGCCAGGTCCTTGACGTCCTTGACGAGGAAGTTGTGCTTGACCACGGGGCGCGTGATGCCGACCGTGTCGCATTCCTGGAACGCATCCTGCCCGATGGCGTGGCTCGGCACCTGGCCGGAGATCACCACCATGGGAATCGAGTCCATGTACGCAGTGGACAAGCCCGTGACGGCATTCGTGACGCCCGGACCGGACGTGACGATGGCGACACCGACTTTGTTCGAGCTGCGCGAATAGGCATCGGCGGCGTGGATCGCGGCCTGCTCGTGGCGTACCAGGATATGCTGGAATTTGTTTTGCTGGAAGATGGCGTCGTAGATGTAGAGTACGGCTCCGCCCGGGTATCCAAAGACGTGCTCGACGCCCTCTTCAGCCAGACAGCGCACGACAATTTCTGCGCCGGTAATGGGTCCTGCTGCTGCTTCGGTATTCATGAAACATTCCTTTCAAGGTCCATTGGAGATTGATCGGATGTTCTTTCCTGACGAAGTTCGCCGTGCGCGACAGTGCTCCTGCTTCCCTTTTCATGCGGTCACGACATTTCTTTGGGCACCCATAGATACCTTACAAAACAACGCTTAACGCAACTCGTTTGGCCGGAGTTTCTGTGGCGCCTGTACGAACCGCTCGCGCTTGTGGCGCGGGTTAGAACAAACTGCCTACAAATGAAAGCGCGTCTTGCCGCGGATGGCCTTGTGTGCCGGTCGCGACTTGACCATAGGGCTTTGGGGTGTTCAAAGCGTCCCATACGTTATCGCGTCGCACCATTATGGTCAAGGAAAATGTCAGCCGAAAGGCCATTTTGCTCGCACGTAGTGCAAAAACCCTGCGGAAACGCACATTTTTTGCTAGCATGCACGGGGTTGCAAAAAGCATACCCGCCCCAATTCGCCCACCGCCCCCGCAGCCGCTAAGATCCCCAATACCGCATGGCAACAGACAAAGAATTATCCGACTTTCTAGAAAATGTCGAGCGGCGCGCCTTCAAGCAGGCCGCCTACGCGGTCCGCAAGGAAGAGTCGGCACTCGACATCGTGCAGGACGCCATGATCAAGCTGGCCGAAAAGTACGGCGACAAGCCGGCCGCCGAACTACCGATGCTGTTCCAGCGCATCTTGCAGAACACCATACTCGATTATTTCCGCCGAGAAAAAGTTCGCAACACCTGGGTCAGCCTCTTCTCCGGCATGAAGCCCTCGGGCGACGAGCATGAGGATTTTGATATACTTGACACTTATGAATCGGAACAGGGCTCCAGCGCCGCCGAATCGTCGGCCGACCAGGTCGAACGCGCGCAAATCCTTGATTTGATTGATGCAGAGGTACAAAAACTGCCTTCACGTCAACGCGAAGCCTTCCTCATGCGTTATTGGCAGGACATGGATGTGGCTGAAACAGCGGAAGCGATGGGTTGCTCCGAAGGTAGCGTGAAAACACATTGCTCTAGAGCTACCCACACGCTCGCCGAATCGCTGAAAGCCAAGGGAATTAAATTATGAACACCGACGATCTCAATTTCGCTTACAAAGTGCGCCATGCACTGAACGAAAAACTCGACGACCTGCCCGCATCGGCCACCGATCGCCTGGCAGCGGCACGCAAGCTGGCCCTGTCGCGTAAGAAGGCGGACGCACCCGCCGCCGTCGCCGTGCGCAAGGACGTCTTCGCCGGCATCGCCAGCAGCCTGTTTGTCGAGCCGCTGTCGTGGCTGGGCCGCATGAGCGTCATCATCCCCCTGCTGCTGCTGGTCGGCGGCCTGGTGGGCATCTATCAGTTTGAGCAGGAACAACATATTGCCGAACTGGCAGAAATCGACGCCGCCGTGCTGTCGGACGAATTGCCGCTCTCGGCCTATATGGACCATGGCTTCAACGCCTACCTGACGAAACGCGAGCAATAAGCATGGCACGTTCGAGCGTACGCAAAGGCTGGCTGGCTGGCGGCATCGGCCTGGGTGCCTGCGCCCTCGCCGGCGCCGCCTGGGTAGGCGCGCAGCAACATGCCGCTCCCGCCGCCCCTCCCGTGGCAGCCGCGCCCGTGGTGGCGCCGGCCCCGGCCGTCAAGCCCGGCTCGCCCCGCACGGCCGGCAAAGGCGGCACGCCCAAGGCGGGCGAGAATCCATCGTGGAACAAGCTGTCGCGCGCGCAGCAGGAAGCCCTGCAGCCGCTGGCGGGCGAATGGAACAAGCTGGAACCGCTGCGCAAGCAGAAATGGCTCGATATCGCCAGCCGTTTTGCGTCCATGACGCCGGACGAGCAAACCCGCGTGCATGAACGCATGCGCGAATGGATCAAGCTGACGCCGGCACAGCGCAGCCTTGTGCGCGAAAACTATGCGCGCACGAAGAAAATTGATCCGGGTCAAAAAACCGCGCAATGGGAGCAATACCAGCAATTGCCGGAAGATCAAAAGAAAAAGCTGGCGACGGAGCTCGTGCCGAAAAAACCGCTGGGCAAAGTGCCCGCGATCAATTCGAATACGAGCAAGCCGCCCGTGATCCTGCCACCCGCCACGCCGGCAGCGCCTGCCGCCGCCGCGCCCGTCCTGCCGCCCGCTCCCGCAGCGACGGCAGTGCCAGGCGATCCCGCCGCGGCCCCTGCCACCGTGCCTGTCACGCCACCTGCCACGCCTGCCCCACTGCCAACCAATGCCAAATAGTACAAATAGCACGCCCGCCGCCAGCATCACGTCCCATCCCACGATCAAGCGCCGCCTGATTTCCATGGTGTACGAGTCGCTGCTGGCCCTGGCCGTGCTGTTCCTGCCTTTCCTGCTGTTTGAACTGGCCGTGCAAGGCGCGCATACGCCGTTGACGGAACACATGCGCCAATGCCTGGCCTTCCTCGTCATGGGGGCGTATTTCATCCATCAGTGGAGCCGCGAAGGGCAAACCCTGGCCATGAAGACGTGGCGCCTGAAAGTCGTGCTGCCGGGCCACGCCCACGTGCCGCTGCGCGTGGCCGCGTACCGCTATGTCCTGTCATGGATGTGGCTGCTGCCGGCGCTGCTGGTGTCGTATTTGCTGGACTTGCAGCACTGGACAGCCCTGGGCGCCATCGGTATCGGCATCCTGGCCTGGTCAGGCACGGCCCTGTTCACGGGCAACGGGCAATTCCTGCACGACAAGCTGGCGGGCACGCAAATCGTGCAATTGCCAGCCCCGGCGAAGAAGTCGAAGAAAGTCGCCGCCTGAGTTTTTAAGCGGCTTGACCTGGGTCATTGAAGCACCACGGGGGCTCTGCGATCATGGCATGCCATGAATAATACCGCCCCCCTCCCCCACACACGCTTCGCGCCCTACCGCGAGGAAGTCTGCAGCGAAGACGAAGTCAAGCACCTCGTCCACACCTTTTATGCGGCCGCGCGCGACGACGCCATGCTGGGCCCCATCTTTGCCGCCGAGGTCAAGGATTGGGATGCCCACCTGGCAACATTGGTCGATTTCTGGTCAGGCTTGCTGCGCGGCACCATGCGCTACCACGGCAAGCCGCTGGCCCAGCACGCGCAAATGGAGCATCTCACGCCCTGCATGTTCCGCCGCTGGCTGACCCTGTTCTTTGCCACGACCGAGGGCATGGGCAATGCGGCCCTGCAAGAGAAGGCCGATACCATCGCCTTGAATATTGCCGAACGGCTATGGAAAAGCTTTGCGGAAAGCCATTCCATCGTGGCGCCGCAGCTTTAGAAGCGTTCGTAGCCCTGCAAGTAACGCCATTGCCCCACGGGCATGGCACCCATCGAAATGCGGCCGATGCGCAGCCGTTTCATGGCAACGACGTCCAGTCCCACCATCTTGCACATATGGGCGATCTGGCCCGGCTGCACGTTTTTCAGGGCAAAGCGCAAACGCGTTTCATTTTGCCAACTGACCTTGATCGGTGGCAAAGGCTTGCCATTGAAGGGCAAGCCGTGATTCAGCAGCGCCAGGCCATTCTCGGCGATGGCGCCCGACACTTCCACGATGAATTCCTGCTCCACCGTTTTCGCTTCATCGACCAGCTTGCGGGCCACGCGGAAATCCTGCGTAAACACCAGCAAGCCGGACGCCATGGTCTCGAGCGGATTGGTGATGGTCAAGCCGATCAGATGACGCTTGAGGAAGCGCGTGACTGAGCTGGGCGCCACATTTTCCGGCGTGAAAATTTCTTCGGGACGCAAACAGCTCAAGGCTGGCTTGCCTTCCGCGCCGACGCCGCCGTTGATCCCGGCCGGCTTGTGCAGCAGGATCGTCACGGGCGGCATTTCTTCCAGGGTCGCGTTCGGCAGCAGCACCACCGTTTGATTGTCGGCCACGCGCGCGCCCGACTCTTCCACCAGCACGCCATCGACCGTGACCCAGCCGCCCTCGATATACAGCTCGGCCTCGCGGCGCGAACAGGGCACGTCTTCAGACAGGCGCTTGGCCAGGCGGACGGTGGGCATTTCGTGTGGTGTGGTCATGGGGAGGCGCAAAAAGCAAGGGAGGAGAAAGCCGGTATTGTAACCGACCCGCCCCTCCCCTCGTGTGCAACAGCGTATGCTTACGCAGTGGCCTTGGCCAGCTCTTCAGCAAAGAAACGGTGGCCCATCTCTTCCAGGCCCAGGGTCTGCAGCACTTCCTGCAGGCGTTCCGTCGGACGCTGGCGCGGCAAGTTCTTGTAACTGGCGATGATCAGTTCATTCTTCATCGAATGTTCCCAGCCCACCAGTTCCGTCACGCTGACCTGGTAGCCGTGCGCTTCCAGCTGCAAACAGCGCAGCACGTTGGTGATCTGGCTGCCGAACTCGCGCGTGTGCAGCGGGTGGCGCCACAATTCCGTCAAGACACTCTTGCCCAGGCTCTTGCCCTTGTTCTTCTTCAATACGGACGCCACTTCCGCCTGGCAACATGGCACCAGCACCATGAATTTCGCCTTTTTCTTCAAGGCAAAGTGGATCGCGTCATCGGTGGCAGTGTTGCAGGCATGCAAGGCCGTGACGATGTCGATCTGCTGCGGCAGCAGGTTCGACTCCGTCGATTCGGCCACGGACAGCGGCAAAAACGACATGCCGGGGAACTTGAATTTCTTCGCCAGCTCTTGCGAGCGCTGCACCAGCTCTTCGCGCGTCTCGATGCCGTAGATGTGCGAACCATCGTTGCCATTCTTGAAGAACAGGTCGTACAAAATGAAGCCCAGATACGACTTGCCGGCGCCGTGGTCGACCAGCGACACGCCCGGGTGATCCAGCTGCACTTCGCGCAGCAGCGGCTCGATGAACTGCGTCAGGTGGTACACCTGCTTGAGCTTGCGGCGGCTGTCCTGGTTCATCTTGCCGTCGCGCGTCAGGATGTGCAATTCCTGCAGCAAGGCGACCGACTGGCCATCCTTGATCTCGGGCATGTTGCTGGCGGCCGTGATGACGTCTTTCGGCACAGCGGCTGCGGTGGCGGCGGCTGCCGCGCCCTTAGCGCGCTTCATCGATCCACGCCATCTGTATCGCTTCGAGCACTTTTTCGCCGCCGCGCGTGTGGTCATCGTCGAAGCCGTCCAGTTCCACCACCCAGTTATGCAGGTCGGTGAAACGCACGGTCAGGGGATCGATGTCCGGATGCGCGTCGAACAAGGCTTCGGCGATTGCGGTGATGTCGGACCATTTCATGTTAGTGACTGCCTTCGCTGACCTGGTTGATCGTGTATTTCGGGATTTCGACGACGAGATCGGCCTCGGCCACGATGGACTGGCACGACAGGCGCGACACGGCTTCCAGGCCCCAGGCCTTGTCCAGCATGTCTTCTTCCAGTTCCGTCGCTTCGTTCAGCGAATCGATGCCTTCGCGGACCAGCACATGGCAGGTGGTGCAGGCGCACGATTTTTCGCAGGCGTGCTCGATATCGATGTCGTTTTCCAGCAGGATGTCGCAGATGGACTTGCCGGCAGGGGCTTCGATGACGGCGCCGTCCGGGCAAAGCTTGGCGTGCGGCAGGATAACGATTTGTGGCATGGTTTCTTCTTTCAGTCTGTCATTCGGAGCGCGGCCGCAGCTTCGGCGGCGCGCTGTTCAATTAGTCTTGTACGACCTGGTCCAGGGATTTACCCGTCAAGGCCGTGCGTACGCTGCGGTCCATGCGGCGCGAGGCGAAATCCTCGGTGCCGTCGGCGAGCAGCTCGATCGCCAGCTTCAAGGCCTGGTGGTCGATGGCGCCGCTTTGCGATTGCGCAATGGCGTCGCGCACCCGCTGCATCAAGCCGTCGACGATGACGCGCTCGGCATCGTCGAGCAAGCCGCCGTCTTCATCGAGCGCCGACTGCGTGGCCAGCAGGATGCGTTCCGCTTCCACCTGCTCTTCGCGCAGCGCGCGCGCCACCATGTCGACGTCGGCCGACGTGTACGAATCCTGCAGCATGCGCGCGATGTCGTCGTCGCCCAGGCCATAGGCCGGCTTGACGCTGATCGACGCTTCCACGCCCGAACGCAGCTCGCGCGCCGAGACGGACAGCAAGCCGTCCGCATCGACTTGATACGTGATGCGGATGCGCGCGGCGCCCGCCACCATCGGCGGAATGCCGCGCAGCTCGAAGCGCGCCAGCGAACGGCAGTCGCTGACCAGTTCGCGCTCGCCCTGCAGCACGTGCACGGCCAGCGCCGTCTGGCCATCTTTAAACGTCGTGAATTCCTGCGCGCGCGCGCACGGGATCGTCGAATTGCGGGGGATGATCTTTTCCACCAGGCCGCCCATGGTCTCGATGCCCAAGGAGAGCGGGATCACGTCCAGCAGCAGCCAGTCGTCGCCGGCGGCGCGGTTGCCGGCCAGCAAGTTCGCCTGGATGGCGGCGCCCAGCGCCACCACTTTGTCCGGGTCGATATTCGCGTGCGGCGTCGTGTGGAAGAATTCGCTCACGGCGCGCTGCACGTGCGGCATGCGCGTGGCGCCGCCCACCATCACCACGCCGTCGACGTCGTCCGCATCCACGTTCGCGTCGCGCAGGGCTTTCTTGATGGCGTTCATGGTCTTGGCCACCAGGTGCTGCGTCATGGCGGCAAAGTCCGCTGCCGTGATGCGCAGGTGGATCTCTTCGCCCGAATTCAGGGCCGCATCGATCATCGTTTCCGACTTGGTCGACAGCGTTTCCTTGATCTCGCGCGCTTTCACCATCAGGATGGCCGTGTCTTCGTCCGACAGGGGCGCCAGCTTGGCGTGCTCGCTGATCCAGCAGAACAGGCGGCGGTCGAAATCGTCGCCGCCCAGGGCCGAGTCGCCGCCCGTGGACAGCACTTCGAAGACGCCCTTGCTCAACTTCAGGATCGAGATGTCGAAGGTACCGCCGCCGAGGTCATACACGGCGTACACGCCTTCGGAGGCGTTGTCGAGGCCGTAGGCGATGGCGGCGGCCGTCGGCTCGCTCAGCAGGCGCAAGACATTGATGCCGGCCAATTGTGCCGCATCTTTCGTGGCCTGGCGCTGGGCATCGTCGAAATACGCTGGTACAGTAATCACGGCGCCCACCAGGTCGTCGCCCAGCGAATCTTCCGCGCGCTGGCGCAGGGTGGCGAGGATTTGCGCCGACACTTCGACGGGGCTTTTCACGCCGGCCACGGTTTTCAGCTGCACCATGCCAGGCGTATCCTGGAAGTCGTAGGGCAGGTTTTCCGCGTAGGCGATGTCAGCCAGGCCGCGGCCCATGAAGCGCTTGACGGAAACGATGGTGTTCTTCGGGTCGGTGGTCTGCGCGGCCAGGGCCTTGTAGCCGATGTTGGCGTGGCCATTCGGCAGGTAGCGCACGACGGACGGCAGCAGCGAGTGCCCTTCTTCGTCGTTGAGCACCTCGGGAATGCTGTTGCGGACGGTGGCGACCAGGGAATTGGTGGTGCCCAGATCGATGCCGACGGCCAGACGGTGCTGGTGCGGCGCGGTCGACATGCCTGGTTCGGAAATTTGCAGAAGTGCCATTGTATTCGTGCCTCGATTAATTTTTTGCGTGATGCAGTTGATGCCTGTCGCGCATTATAAGACGCGCGCCGGACTGGCGCTTGGCACGCCGGTCAAGCGATTGGCCAGTCAGGCTTCCATGGCCTCATATGCAAAACGCACTTCCTCGCCGAATTTGTCGAGGAACATCAGGGCGCGCACGCTTTGCGCGGCATTCACATAGTCGGCGGCGTCGAGCTGGGCCGCCACCTGGGCCAGCAAGGCCTTGCGTTCGCCGCGCAGCTGGCGGTCCAGGGCGTCGAGCGCGTCGGCATCCTTGCCGGCACGGGCATCGCCCAGCTCTTCGCGCCATTCCATCTGCTGCATCAGGAAGCTGACAGGCATGGCCGTGTTCGACTCCGTCTGCAAGTCGACGCCATTGAGTTCGCACAGGTATTGCGCGCGTTTTTGCGGGCTTTTCAGGGTTTGGTAGGCTTCATTGGCGCGCGTAGCCCATTGCATCGCCACGCGCTTTTCAGCGCTGCTGGCATTGATGAAGCGGTCAGGGTGGACCTTGCCCTGCACGTCGCGGTAGGCAGAGTCGAGCGCGCTCATGTCGAGCGAGAACTGTGCCGGCAACTGGAATAATTCGAAGTGATTTTGCATAATGGTCGGTGGTCGCTGTACCGCAATCGATGGGTACAGCGCACCGACCGGGGTCTTGCCAGCTGTTTAAATCCTGAAGGACTCGCCGCAGCCGCAGGCGTCTTTTTCGTTCGGATTGTGGAACTTGAAGCCTTCGTTCAAGCCTTCGCGCGCGAAATCGAGTTCCGTGCCGTCGATGTAAGGGAGGCTTTTCGGGTCAACGAAGACTTTCACGCCGTGCGACTCAAAAACGCTGTCTTCGGCCGCCACTTCATCGACATATTCGAGCTTGTAAGCCAGGCCCGAGCAGCCCGTGGTGCGCACGCCAAAGCGCAGGCCCATGCCCTTGCCGCGCCGTTCGATATAACGGTTGATGTGTTTCGCCGCTTTTTCGGTCAGTGTGATCATGTATTTCTCCGTAACTGCCCCGGCCTTGCGGCCGGGGCGGGCTACCAACGTTTAAGCTGCTGCCGGGTGACGGGTCTGGTAATCCAGAACAGCTGCCTTGATGGCGTCTTCCGCCAGGATGGAGCAGTGGATCTTCACTGGCGGCAGGGCCAGTTCTTCGGCGATCTGCGTGTTCTTGATGGCCAGTGCCTGGTCCAGGGTCTTGCCCTTGACCCATTCGGTCACCAGCGAGCTCGACGCGATGGCCGAACCGCAGCCGTAGGTCTTGAATTTCGCATCTTCGATCAGGCCGTCGGCGCCAACCTTGATCTGCAGTTTCATCACGTCGCCGCAGGCAGGCGCGCCTACCATGCCGGTGCCGATGGTTTCATCACCCTTGTCGAAAGCGCCCACGTTGCGCGGGTTTTCGTAGTGATCGAGTACTTTGTCCGAGTAAGCCATTTTGATGCTCCTTAAATATTCTTGCCGGCCCCGTAGTGGAGGCCCGGGTATTGGTTAGTGGGCGGCCCATTGAATCGAATTGATGTCGATTCCGTCCTTGAACATGTCCCACAGCGGCGACAGGTCGCGCAGCTTGTGTACTTTCGATTTCAGCAGGTTCACGGCGAAGTCGATGTCTTCCTCGGTCGAGAAGCGGCCGATGGTGAAACGGATCGAGCTGTGCGCCAGTTCGTCGCTGCGGCCCAGGGCGCGCAACACGTACGATGGTTCCAGGCTGGCCGAGGTGCAGGCCGAACCGGACGACACGGCGATATCCTTGATCGCCATGATCAGCGACTCGCCTTCGACGTAGTTGAAGCTGACGTTCAGGTTATGCGGCACGCGGTGCTCCATGTCGCCGTTGATGTAGACTTCTTCGATCTCTTGCAGGCCCTTGGCCAGGCGGTCGCGCAAGGCCTTGATACGGCCGATTTCGCTGTCCATTTCTTCCTTGGCGATGCGGAACGCTTCGCCCATGCCGACGATCTGGTGCGTCGGCAGAGTGCCCGAGCGCAGGCCGCGCTCATGGCCGCCACCGTGCATCTGCGCTTCCAGGCGCACACGCGGCTTGCGGCACACGTACAGGGCGCCCACGCCTTTCGGGCCGTAGGTTTTATGTGCCGTGAAGGTCATCAGGTCGACCTTGGTTTTTTGAAGGTCGATGACGACCTTGCCCGTCGCTTGCGCAGCGTCGCAATGGAAGATGATGCCTTTCGAGCGGCAGAACACGCCGATTTCGTCGATCGGCTGGATCACGCCGATTTCGTTGTTCACCAGCATGACCGACACGAGGATGGTGTCCGGGCGCACGGCCGCGGCCAGCTGCTCGACGGTGATCAGGCCGTTGTCCTGCGGTTCCAGGTAGGTCGCTTCAAAGCCGATGCGTTCCAGTTCACGCACCGTGTCGAGCACCGATTTGTGCTCGGTCTTGACAGTGATGATGTGCTTGCCCTTGGTCTTGTAGAACTGTGCCGCGCCCTTGATGGCCAGGTTGTTGCTTTCCGTCGCGCCGGAGGTCCAGATGATTTCGCGCGGATCGGCGTTCACCAGGGCCGCCACGTGGCCGCGTGCCTCTTCCACGGCTTTTTCCGCCGTCCAGCCATACATGTGGCTGCGCGATGCCGGATTGCCGAACTGCTCGCGCAGGTACGGAATCATCTTGTCGGCGACGCGTGGATCGATCGGCGTCGTGGCCGAGTAATCCATGTAGATCGGGAAATGCGGTGCGGTTTCAAAGTGCACTTGGCCTACGTTTTTTTCTGGGGCGTTCATCAATAACTCCTGCAATCAGCAACTGGTATTTTTGTCATTATCAACCGAGGGCGGCGTGGTTACGGTGCATCACCATCACGCTTTGCTCGGCAATCTTTTGTCTCTGCTGGTCGACCAGGTCCTGCAAGGACACAGAATCCAGATAATCGACCATTTTTTCGTTGAGTGTGGACCACAATTCATGCGTCATGCAGCGCGCACCCGTGGCCGCGTCGGCGCCGTGGCAATGCTCCTTGCCGCCGCACTGCGTGGCGTCCAGCGGTTCGTCGACGGCGATGATGATGTCGGCCACCGTCACTTTGTCCGCACGGCGCGCCAGGCTGTAGCCGCCGCCGGGACCGCGGATCGACTCGACGATCTCATGCCGGCGCAGCTTGCCGAACAGCTGTTCCAGGTAGGACAGGGAAATCGACTGGCGCTGGCTGATGCCGGACAAGGTGACCGGTCCCTTGCCCTGGCGCAGGGCAAGATCGATCATCGCTGTCACGGCAAAACGGCCTTTTGTAGTCAGACGCATACATCCTCTGGTCAACTGGTTTAAAATATTGCGGTTTTTCAACTCCTCAAACCCCGAGTAGTTGAATGATTTAGTCAAGTATAACAAATTCGGCGGGGTTTGTCAGAGCGCCCCTCGATGACCACAGGGCTGGAAGGGGCATGGCCGGCCGCGCCAGGCGCGGCGGCATCAGGAAAACAACAGTCGGGAAATCGCAGGGCGTTCTCAGCCCCGTAAAGCAGTCCGCACTTTCATCAGTTCAAATCCCAGCAAGTTCAAGCCGTCCCAGGTGGCGGGGTCCAGGATGCGCGGATTGTCCGACGCCAGGCCCACGCCCCAGATGCGGTCGACGGGACTGGCTTCGACGATGACGCGCTCGCCCGTGCCCAGAAGAAACTTGCGCAGCGCGGCCTTTTGCGAAAACTTGGCAAAGTTGCCATCGAAGACGATGCCGGCGCGGGCCGCTTCCCATACTTTGGCGTCAAAATTCGCCACTTCGCGCCCCAGCTTCTTCACTTCCGACGGCCGCCCGGCCGCCACGATGCGCGCCTGCACGGCAGTGTCGCCAAACAGGGCCGCCTTTTGCGCCATCATGTAGTGCTCGGCCGTCGCATACGTCACGCCAGCCAGGCTGAACGGTGACGGAAACCACTGGCTGAAGCAGCTTTTGTCGGGCACCTGCGGCTGCGCCGGCGTGTGCCCCCAGAAATACAGATAGTCGGGCACGCCACCCGCCGCGATCCACGCCTTCAATTCTTCCACGTTACTGATTTGCATATTCCCCGCACTTCCGCCAGACAGGCGATGATTCAAGCTCAAGCACGCAATAGTTGCATCGGGCCAAACAAGGCCTGCATGTCACGATTGCCGATAAAGGACAGATTATACGGATGTTCCGCCGTCACCTGCGGCAACAATGCCGCCACCGGCAGGCGTTTGATGAGCTCGGCGATCTTGCCCCACAGCACCAGTTGCGGCGTGGCCGCCCCGCCCTGCTGCGCCAGCGCTTCCAGCACCACCTGCAGGAAGGGCAGCCAGCCGCGCGCATCCTGCACGGGCGGCACGTGGGCACGGAACACCAGCGCCGCGTTGAGCAGCAGGAAGCCCTGCTCCGTCATCTTGCGCTGCAAGTCGGGCAGGGTCTGGATCACGCCGCTGCCCGGCAGCTGCGCGGCGGCGGCCACGGGCGCCATGGCCACGCCGGACGTGTCGCCGCCCTGCAACTGGCCATCGGCCACCAGCAGCATCTTCATGAAGTTGCGCAGCGAGGTGGCGCGGTTGACGGGCTTCGACAGGCCCGTGGCCGACCACAGACTACCGACGGCGCCGTCCATGAAGCACACCCCCGTGGCGCTGTCGGCGCGCGGATACGGCCCCTCGCCCACCAGCACGTAGCGCACCTGCGCCAGCGGCAGGGCAAAGGCGGCGAACAGCCGGCCCTGCGTGGGCAGGTAATCGTCGATGGCCAGCGCCGGCAGGTAGGCGGGATCGGCCGCCATCACGGCCTGCAAGCCGCGCAGCAGGATGGGACGCCAGGAAGCGTGCGCCAGGGACAGGGCATCGGTGATGCTGGCAGGAACGGTTGTCGCGGTCATGGGACGTACAGTATTTGGGCAAACGCAAATTGTAGCGCACCGGCAGGCATGCATTGACTGCCCAACATCAAGCACGCATAAAAAATCCCCAGCCTGTTGCCAGGCCGGGGATCTCTGCATTGAGCTACTTCCAGCCTATTCGGCGTCAGGCTGCTGCGACGGATGGGCGGCAGCAAACGCGGGCAAGCCGGCGCAATGGGCATGGATGCGCGCCACACGCGGATATGGCGCCAGGTCGATGGCGAAGCGCTGCGCATTGAATACCTGCGGCACCAGGCAGCAATCGGCCATCGTCGGGCTGTCGCCATGACAGAACAGGCCCGCGCCGGCAGGATCGCCCTGCGCCAGCAGCGCCTCCACGGCCGCCAGTCCCTCGGCCATCCAGTGGCGGTACCACTCCTGCTTGGCCTCGTCCGACAGCCCCAGAGTGTTTTTCAGGTATTTCAACACGCGCAGATTTGTCAGCGGATGGGCGTCGCAGGCGATCGCCAGCGCCAGCGCGCGCACCCTGGCGCGGCCCAGCGCATCGGCCGGCAGCAGCGGCACGCTAGGGCGCGTCTCGTCGAGATACTCGAGCATCGCCAGCGACTGCGTCAGGATGGCGCCGTCGTCATCGAGCGCCGGCACCAGGGCCGACGGATTGACGGCGCGGTAGGCTGGCAGCAGCTGCTGGCCGCCATCCTGCAGCAGATGCACGGGGATGCTGTCGTAGGCGATACCCTTGAGATTCAAGGCAATGCGCACGCGGTAGGCGGCCGAACTGCGAAAGTAGGTGTACAGCTTCATGGGGCGCCCTCCCCTCAGGCGCGGCCAGCGTACAGGGCCACGGTCTGCTCGATGCTGCCGAAGATGCTGGCGCCGGCCGCGTCGCGCATTTCGATACGCACCGTGTC
Organism: Janthinobacterium sp. GMG1; assembly: GCF_034427795.1. Classification (NCBI taxonomy): domain Bacteria; kingdom Pseudomonadati; phylum Pseudomonadota; class Betaproteobacteria; order Burkholderiales; family Oxalobacteraceae; genus Janthinobacterium; species Janthinobacterium sp. GMG1. The sequence goes on along the minus strand of NZ_JAXQNT010000007.1, from coordinate 150,947 downwards.
GCCGAACTTCAGGTAGGCCGTCTTTGGCGCGCCGTGTTCGATGGTTTCATACATGCGCACTTCGGCCAGGCAGCAGTAGCCGACGCCGCCGTTCTCGATGCTGGAGCCAAACAGGTTGCCCTGCTTGTTCGACACGGTGCCGGAACCGATGATGCTGCCGGCGCCCAGTTCGCGCGTCTTGGCCGCATGCGCGACCAACTGGGCAAAGTCGAAGGTCATGTCCTCGCCCGCGTTCGGCTTGCCGAACGGTTTGTCGTTCAGGTCCACCAGCAGCGGCAAATGCAGCTTGCTGCCAACCCAGTCGGCACCCAGTTCATCGGGCGTGACGGCGACGGGGGAAAATGCGCTGGCCGCCTTCGACTGGAAGAAACCGAAACCCTTGGCCAGCTCGCCCGGAATCAGGTTGCGCAAGGAGACATCGTTGACCAGCATGACCAGGCGGATCGCTTTCGCCGCATCGTCCACGCCGACGCCCATGGCCACGTCGCCCGTGATCACCGCCACTTCCGCTTCCAGGTCGATGCCCCACTCTTCCGACAAGGCGAAGATCGGATCGCGCGGGCCGATAAAGCTGTCGGAGCCGCCCTGGTACATCAGCGGGTCCGTGTAGAACGAGGCCGGTACTTCCGCATTGCGCGCCTTGCGCACCAGTTCCACGTGATTGATGTAGGCGGAACCGTCGGCCCACTGGTAGGCGCGCGGCAGCGGCGAGTGGCATTGATTGGCATCAAATGGCTGCGCGTCCGGCGCCTTGCCCGCGTTCAGGTCGGCATACGCCTGCTCCAGCTTGGGCGCGACAGCGTCCCAGTTGTCGAGCGCCGCCTGCAGGGTGGGCGCGATGGCGGCCACGCGCTGGTACTGGCGCAGGTCGCGGCTGACGAGGATCAGGGCGCCGTCGCGGCTGCCGTTTTTCAGGGTTGCGAGTTTCATGGAGTGTGTTCCTTGTTTGGCGTATTGTTCAGATGATTTCCGTGTGCGGCGCTCAGGCGTCGGCCGGCGCGTGCATCCAGGCGGCGTGTTTCGGCGCGCGGCGCGTTTGCGACCATTCTTCCAGCATTTCCCATTTGACGGCGTCCAGTTTGGCCATCATCTCGGGCGTGCCCACGTTGGCCGCCAGCTCCAGGCGGTGGCCGTTCGGGTCAAAGAAGTAGATCGACTGGAAGATGGCGTGGTTGACGGGACCCAGCACCTCGATGCCGCCGGCCACCAGGCGCTCCTTGGCGGCCAGCAGTTCGTCCATGCTGCCCACTTCCAGCGCCAGGTGCTGCACCCAGGCCGGGGTATTGCGGTCGCGGTCCATCGGCGGCTGCGTCGGCAGCTCGAAGAAGGCCAGCACATTGCCCTGGCCCGCATCGAGGAAGACGTGCATGTACGGGTCCGGCGCCTTGGTCGACGGCACCAGGTCTTCGGCGATGGCGAGGACGAAATTCATGTTCAAATGCTTGACGTACCACTCGACGGTTTTCTTCGCGTCGATGCAGCGGTAGGCGACGTGGTGGATTTGCTTGATCTTCATGTGCTTGTCTCCAATGGATGGCGCCCTGGGCGCAATGGCTGGCCTGTTTTTCAGCTTTTCACCATTAGAATCGAGTTCCAGCTATCATACAAACAATTTTTAACCATTGATTTATCGGATTATCTTATGAGTCCCAGCCTGCGACAGATGCGCGCCTTCGTGGCGCTGGCCAAGACCGGCAGTTTCACCCTGGCCGCCGAATACCTGCACGTGACGCAATCGGCCTTGAGTGGCTTGATCAAGGAACTGGAAAGCGTGCTGGGCGTGCGCGTGGTCGAGCGCAGCACGCGCAAGACGCAGCTGTCCGAAATCGGCCGCGAACTGTATCCGCTGTTTGAAAAGATGATCGAGGACCTCGACGGCGCCATGGCCGGCATCGCCCAGCGCAAGGCTCTGAAAACGGGGATGGTGCGCATCGCTGCGCCGCAGATGATGGCGTGCACCCTGCTGCCGGAAGTGATCGCCGCCTACCGCCAGGCGCACCCGGACGTGCAGCTGCGCCTCGTCGACTGCCCCGTGGAGAATGTGTCGGCGCGTGTCTTCAGCGGCGAAGTCGATTTCGGCATCGGCCCCGAGCGCGACCCCACGGCGGAAATCGCCGCGCAAGTGCTGTTTGAAATGCCCTTCGTGCTGGTCTTCCCCGAACAGCACCCGCTGCAGCAAAAGGAAAGGGTCACCTGGGCCGACGTGGGCGACTATCCGTTCATTTCGCTGCAAGGCCAGTTCACGGAACGCCTGCTGCGCGACATGCACGGCGCGTTTCGCGAGCTGTCGCTCAATCCGTACAACGAAGTGACCTTCATGACGACGGCGCTGGCCATGGTCAGCGCCAACCTGGGCATCACGGTCTGCCTGCCGTACGCGGAACCGATGGTCAAACTATATCAATTGCAGATGCGCGCCCTGCACGAGCCGGAACTGACGCGGCGCTTTTTCGTCTACACGAAGACGGGGCGGTCGCTGTCGCCGGCAGCCGAAAGCTTCATGGCCTTCCTGTTCCGCTTTGTCGAGACGCACGAGTGGAACGTGGGAGCGGGCGGCCCGGCTGGCGCCGCTTTATAATCGGGCATCGCCCTTTCACCGCTCGCACCATGACTCAGCCTCACCAGAACGATCTGTCCGCCATCGACGCCGCCACCATCGCCATCAACCAGCGCATGAACAAATTCGACGGCCATGCACAGGTCTGGCTGTTCGGCTATGGCTCGCTGATCTACAAGGCCGATTTCCCCTACATCGAGCGCCGCCCGGCCAGCATCGCCGGCTGGACGCGGCGCTTCTGGCAAGGCTCGCACGACCACCGGGGCACGCCGATGGCGCCGGGCCGCGTCGCCACCATCGTGCCGCAAGCGGGCGCCGTGTGCGACGGCATGGCTTACCTGATCACGCCCGAAGTCTTCGCCCACCTCGACCACCGCGAAAAGAACGGCTATTTGCGCCTGGCCACCGACATCACCTTCGACGATGGCAGCAAGGTCGAAGGCCTGGTGTACATCGCCAACGAGGAAAACGCCGCCTTCCTCGGCGCCGCCCCGGAACTGGACATCGCGCGCCAGATCGCCCGCTCTGCCGGCCCCAGCGGCCCGAACAGCGAATACCTGCTGCACCTGGCCAGCGCCCTGCGCGAGCTGGGCAAGAGCGACCCGCACGTCTTTGCCATCGAGCAACATCTGGCGCAATTGAAGGATGCGCCGCCAGCAACGCAGTGAGTGACGGCAGGTAACCAGCTTGCATGATGCAAGCGATGAATATATTTTCATTGTGACAATTGGCGACTATCGCCGTTTTATTAACGGCCATAATCGGAACGCGCGATTCCTTTATGCATGAGTGGAGCAACGGTACGCGTCGGCAGGCAGCGGGGCAGAACATACGGCCCTGCATGATCGGAGCGAAATCACCGGAGCGAGACGACCATGTCCGAAAGGTCTATGCTGCAACAGCATGGGAGGCAGCCGCATTGCATGCTTCCCGGAGCAGGCGCTATTGCCCCTGTGCATGTCCCCGTCCACTGCGGCAGCGCCGGGGGCGGGCTGAACATCATTGGCAGCTCTCCAATATTCCAACGCCTGCTGCGCATGGTCGAAGCCGTGGCGCCGACCCGCTGCACGGTGCTCATCAGTGGCCCAACCGGTTCCGGCAAGGAAATCATCGCCCAGCTCGTGCACCGGCACAGCGGCGATCCCGCTGCGCCCTTTGTCGATCTCAACTGCGGCGCACTGCCGGAACACCTGATCGACGCGGAACTCTTCGGCCATACCAAGGGCGCATTTACGGGAGCGCTCAACAGCCGCACCGGGTTCTTCGCCCAGGCGGGACAAGGCACGCTGTTTCTCGATGAAATAGGCGAATTGCCGCTAGGTGTACAGAGCAAGCTGCTGCGCGTACTCGAAGCACGCTGTTTCAGGCCACTGGGCGGAGGTGATACCCAGCCGTTCAACGGCCGCATCGTGGCCGCCACCCACTGCGACCTGGCCGCGATGGTGCAAGCGGGCCGTTTCCGCGAAGACCTGTATTACCGGCTGGCGGTATTGAAACTCGACGTACCGGGCCTGGACCAGCGCCGCGGCGACGTCGCCGCCCTCGCCGCCCACTTTGCCAGCCTGCAGAAGCGGCCCATCCGCTTTACCGCCACCGCCATGGAACGCCTGGGCCGGCATGCCTGGCCCGGCCATATCCGCGAACTGCGCAACCTGGTTGAACGGCTGTCGATACTGGCCGAATCGGCGCTGATCGATGCCCACAGCCTGGAAGCCTTCCTGTCGGCGGGCATGCCGGAAGACGCGGATCACACGCTGCTGGCGGAAGCCCTCATGCGGCTGGAAGGCGACGACAAGCTGGAGGCCGCGGAACAATTGCTGATCGACTATGCGATGCGCCTTGCCGATGGCAACAAGACGATCGCGGCGCGCCACCTGGGCATCAACCGCAAGGTCATCGAACGCCGCGTGCATGGCGACGAGGAGCGCAGCAATTTTGCCCGCGTCTGCCTGCTGGAGGGACGTGCGCTGATCGAGGCGGCCCGTTTCAAGGAAGCCATCGAAGTATTGCGTCGCGGCCTCACCTTGCTGGCCGCCGACTCCCACCCCTGCACCGCGCGCCGCCTGAGCTGCGACCTGCACCGCTGGCTCGCCATTTCGCACCGCGGCATCAGCGGCTGGCAAAGCGCCGAAGCGCTCGCCTGCTACCAGCAGGCATTGCAGGAAGCGGCGGCGCTGGGCGACGAGGTGGAAATCACCGCCCTGCGCTTCGGCATCTGGAGCTCGCAACTGATGGCGCTGGACCTGGTGGCGGCGCGGGCTACGGCGCAAGACATGCTGCAGCGGGCGCAAGCCATAGGTGACACGGACTTGCTGTCGCAGGCCCACCTGGCCCTGGCCAACACGCTGTTCTGGCTCGGCGATTACCGCGAGACGCTGGCCTGCCTGGAGCGCGGACACCTGCTATGCGGCGCGGCATCGGCCGACACCGGGGGACAGGGCCTGGACATCGCCGCGCTGTCGACCACTTTCGAAGGCCTGTCCTGCTTCCAGAGTGGCGCCTTCCGGCGCGCGCGCCAGGTGATGGACCACCTGGCATTGCGCGGCGGCGCCGACAACCCGCATCCCTTCCATCGCGCCATCGCACTGCAGGGCGCCGCGTGGCTCGCCTGCATGTTCGAGGACTGGAGCCGGCTGGCAAACCTGGCGGCAGACCTGCAAACCGTCGCCAGCGAATATGGCTATCAATTCTACCTGGGGGTGGGCCAGATATTCCATGCCTGCGCATTGGCGTCTGGCAACGTCCATGCGCGGACCGAACAGCGCATCGCCGATGGCTACCAGCAATACATGCTGTGCGAAGGCGGCATGCTCTTCCATTCATTTCAGGCCTGGAAACGGGGCGAACTGCTGCTGTCGGCAGGCCAGCCATCGCAAGCCCGGCAACTGCTGCACGGCGCCATCGAACTGGCGCTGGAACATGGCGAACGGGCCTATCTGGTCGAACTGCTCGACATGCATGCGCAGACGTGGATCGCGGTGGGTGATCTGGACAACGCGGAACGCGAACTGGGCAGTGCACTGTCGACCGCCAAGGCGCTGGGCGCGACGGCCGGCGGCCTGCTGGTGGCAACCCGCCTGGCGCAACTGCTGCAGCAGCGCGGGCGCCGGCCCGAAGCACTCGAACACCTCACGCGCGCCTTGCGCGGCGTGGAACGTGACACGGCTTTCCCCCGGTTTGCCCAGGCGCTGCAGTTGCAGACCACCCTGGCGCAAACCATCTCCATGCCATGCCAACCTGAGGACCCGCAACATGAGCTATGTGCTGAACCACGATGACCTTGAATCGCTACTGCTGGGAGCTTGCTTCTTCGGCAGCGGTGGCGGCGGCACGCTCACTTCCGCGCGCAGCCTGCTGGCCCAATTCCACGCCGGCGATTACTATCCGGACGCCCAAGTGCGCGTGGTCAGCGTCGACGAAGCCACCGATGGCGAGACGGTCATGGTGGCTTACCTGGGTTCGCCCGTGGCGATCAATGGCGCCCAACTTCCGCAAGGTCCCGTCGATGCCGTGATCGCCGTCAGGGAGCGCCTGGCGCTGGAAAACCGCACCCTGGCCTACCTGGCGCCGCCCGAGAGCGGGGCACTGGGGTTTCTCGTCGCCTGCCTGGTCGCCGCCCACCTGGGGCTGGCGGTGATCGACGCCGATGGCGCCGGCCGCGCCGTTCCCTCGCTGCCGCAGCTGACGTATGCGGCCGAGCAGATCAATCCGCGCCCGGCCTTCCTCGTCAGCCAGTCGGGACTGCGCGTGGAACTCGACGTCCAGCCGAGCCAGGGCGTGAACGGCGCCCACGCCCACCAGCAGGACGTGGCAACGATCATCGACCAGATGATGCGCCCCATCGTCTCGCAGGCCGATTTCAAGCAGTTCGGCGGGCTGGCCATGTGGATCATGGCGCCGGCGGAACTGGCCCGCGCGCTGCCCGTGCGCGGCACCCTGGGACGCGCCCTGCGCCTGGGCCGCGAACTGCAGGCAGGCCGCTTGCGCAACGCGGACGAACTGGTCGACTATCTTGCGCGGCAATGCGACATGCGCGCCTGGCCATTGTTTCCTCAGGGTACATTCGTCGCCGCCGAAGTCGACTCGCGCAATGGCTTCGACCTGGGCAAGATCACCATCCGCGCGGGTGAACGGCTATGCACGGTCCTGTACCAGAACGAATCGCTGCTGGCCTGGGATAGCAGCCGCAGCACGCCCCTCTGCATGGCGCCCGACACCATCAGTTACTTTGTCGAGGGCGATGGCCAGGCCGTGTATTCGAATGGCGACTTGCTGCTGCCTGACGGCACGCTCAACCCGGCCCTCCTGCAGCGCAAGGTGACGCTGCTGGGCCTGCAAACCCACCCGGCATTGCGGGAACGGGGCGGCCTAATACTCGACAGCTTCATGCAACTGCTCAACACCATCGGCTACCTGGGACCCTATGTGCCGCTGGCGGGCAACGCCGGCGCAGCGGCAGGGAGCGCCGCATGAAGCCGCTGCGCATCTGTATCGTGGCGCCGGTGGCCACGTCCATTTACAACCAGCGCCTGCTGGATGCCATCGAGCCCGTGATGCCGCCCGATGTCGAAGTGTCCGTGCGCAATATTTCGAGCGGGCACGACTGCATCGAATACCGCGTCGACTGGCTGCAAAACGGTTATCCGGTGGTGCAACTGGCCAGGGAAATCGAAGGCGAAGGCTATGACGGCATCTGGCTCAGCGACTTCGACATGTGCGGCGTGGAGGCCGCGCGCGAAGTGATCGACATTCCCATCCTCGGCGGCTTCCCGCCCGCCGCCTTTACGGCGCTGGCCCTCAGCCAGCGCCTGTCGATCATGACGATACTGCCCAGCACGCTCGCCATGCAGCGGGGCCACATGCAGACTTACGGCTTGCAGGACAGCTTCGCCTCCATCCGCTCCATCGACTGTCCCGTCGCAGACCTCGGCAAGCTGGACACGGTGGTCGAAAAAACCTTCCAGGCCGCCATGCTGGCGATACAGGAAGACGGCGCCCAGTCCATCCTGCTCGGCTGCACCGGCTTTGTGGGCGTCGCCGCGCGCGTCAGCGCGCTGCTGGAGGACGCGCTGCAGACCTATGTGCCGGTCATCGATCCGAACCAGGCAGGCTTCAGCTTCCTGGTGTCCCTCGTGCGCATGCGCCTGCGGCCCAGCCGCGCCTGCTACAGCAAGGATAGCTGAAGCGCCGCACGCGCCCGCGTCACGCCATGCCGTATCCCGGGCGCCCCCTCCCCGTCCTTGCCGCCTGCCGTTTTCGTCCATCACGCTCAAAAAGAGTGGACGATATCCGCCATCATTGTTGCGTCACGACAATGCAAATCAGCGCCATCCCTTGAAAATCAAGCACTTGGCCTTCTGGCACACCCTTTGCTAAAGATCATGCTATCGGCGCTTGAGCAACAGGCGCCGCAGCAGGCGGACGGAGCACCTCAAGCGGTGAGCCGCACGCCCTCCAGGACCCAGCAAGGAGCGCCGCCGTGCCGACGACTATGGAAATATCCACCACCCACGACAGCCGGGCCAATCATGGCTTGCTGCCCGGCCTGGCTGCCTTGCAAGATGGCAACACCGGCTGTGCCGACATCTGCATCGCCGTGCTCGACGGTCCCGTCGATACCAGCCATCCCTGCTTTGCCGGCGCCAGGCTGCAACTGCTCGACACGCTCGCCACGGGTGCCAGCGGCAGCGGCCGGGCATCGCAACACGGCACCCATGTCGCCAGCATCATCTTTGGCCAGCCCGGCAGCCCCGTCACGGGCCTGGCCCCCCATTGTCGGGGCTTGATCCTGCCCATCTTTGCCGACCGCGCCGACGGCGCACTGACACAATGCACGCAGCTCGACCTGGCCCGCGCCATCACCCAGGCCGTCGAGCACGGCGCGCACATCATCAATGTCAGCGGCGGTGAACTGTCCGACAGCGGCAGCGCCGATGGCCTGCTGCAAAAAGCCATACAGCTGTGCCATGAACGCAACGTCCTGCTGATCGCGGCGGCGGGCAATGACGGCTGCGATTGCCTGCATATTCCCGCCTCCATCGAGTACACCCTGGTCGTCGGCGCACTGGACCGGCAAGGCGCGCCCATGCCCAACAGCAACTGGGGTGAAGCCTATCGCGCGCGCGGCATCATGGCGCCCGGCACCGACATCCTCGGCGCCGCTGCCGCTGGGCGCGTGCGGCTCAGCAGCGGCACCAGCTTTGCCACCCCGATCGTCTCGGCCATCGCAGCCTTGCTGCTATGCCGGCAACACCAACATGGGGATCGTCCTGACCCTCGTGGAGTTTGCAGCGCATTGCTGCAAAGCGCAACGCGTTGCAACACCAATGGCGAGCTGGACTGTCGCCGCCTCCTGACTGGGACATTGAATGTGCCGGACGCCACTCAACTATTATTAAAAGGGAAAATTGAAATGTCAGACGATACTGTGATTGAAGCGAGCCCAGCCAATGCCGACACTTCCGCGCAGGCGCATCCGCTCAGCATTCCCATGCTGGAAACCCCCTCTCCGGCCAACTTCGCGGGCCCTTCCGGCGCGACGCGGCAAGGCATCAGCGCTTCCGGCATCGATGCCTCCGATTGCGGCTGCGGCGGCAGCGCCAAGGGCCCGACCCTGGTGTATGCGCTGGGCAACCTGGGCATCGACTTCGGCAGTGAAGCGCGCCGCGATTCCTTCGTCCAGGCCATGCCACCAGGCAGGGACAATCCTGGCGATCCGCAGCAATTGATCGAATTCCTGCGCGCAAAGCCATATTTCCGCCAATCGCTGACCTGGACCGTCAACCTGGACGCCACGCCGATTTACGCGATCGTTCCCGTCGGCCCATATGCCGACCTGACCTATGAACTGCTGTTCGAGGCCTATGTCGGCACCATCGATGGCCTGGTCGTCATGAATTCGTTTCCCGGCGTAATCTCGGGCGCCGCCAGGCTGATGTCCGGCCAGGTCGTTCCCGTGATCCAGCCGGCCATCCGGGGCATGTTCAGCTGGAATGTGCCGCAGCTGATCGACAGCCTGATGGCGGTGCAGGACAGCCTGGAAATCAACAGCAGCAACACGGGCGCGCGCCTGGAAAACTTCCTGAACCGCATCTATTACGACTTCCGCAACCTGGGCGTCACGGGCATGGACCGCGCGCTCAACTTCTCGGCCACGAATGCCATGCAAGCGGCGGAAATGCTGGCCAAGACCACCGGCATGCAGCTCGATACCATCGTCGTGCAACAGAGCCCTGTCTGCCGCCCGGGCTCCGAATGCTACGACATTATCATGACCTTCTTCAACCCGGAAAACCTGCAGGTAGCCAACACGGTCGCCCGCTTCGCCGTCGACGTCAGCGATGTGATACCGGTCAGCGTCGGCGCAGTGCGCTACTGGTCGCAACGCTAACAGCATTTGAATGTCGGGGCACGTGGGCGCAGCGATGCGTGCACGCGCTTCAGCATACGGTCGTTGGCGGGAAACGATCAGCACCGTACTTCGGTACGCACACCCATTGCCGCTGCCCGCGGCGGCGCCACCACAAGGAGTTTCGAAATGAACAATCTGCCATTGCAAGCCAAAGCCGTACAACGCAGCCCCAGCATCTCCGCCATCAGCCAGGGCGTCGCTCCTTCCGGCATTACCTGCACCCTGTGCAAAGCGGCTTGCGGCGCCTTGAGCGGCACCGCACAGCAACTCTGCCTGATGGCTTGCAACGCCACCGTTTGCTGATCAAGCCAGCAAGATCGAGCCATCCCGGCTAAACCCGGCATGCCTGCGGGCGATGAGTTTCTCGTCGCCCGTTCAGCCAGCCGGCGTCACCCACGATTAAGGAAGGACAGCGATGCGACTCCCACTACAAAGCCCGCCTGTTTCGCGCAGCGCGCGTGGCCCTATCAACGCACAAGCCAACGTACAAGCCAGCGGCCCGCATACCAGCGGCATACAGCCGTCCGCTTGCGGACCGACCAACACGGGCCAAGGCCAGTGCTTCGATACACACGGGCCGATAGGCGGACCGACAGCCCATAATTGCAGCGCCTGCTGCGCCCGGCGCGGCGCGATTCATTGGCAAGGCGTGAATGGCACCTTTGCCATCTGCCACTGAGCACCGAATCCGCTCTCCAGATTCCCGCCTCCTGGCCTCTGCCGGAAGCGGGAACTGCATTGGCCGCAGTCCGGTCACGTCATGCGCTAGAACAAATCCAGCTGACCCGCATTCCCTCCTTTTGCCTTGTTTCCCAGCGGCGGCACCACCAGCGGCCGGCGGAACTGCGTGCAATCGAGCTGCTTGAAGCGACCGCCCTTGCCGTGCAGCCCCAGCCGGTGCACGGCTTTTTCAAAGCGCTGGCGGATAAGGTCGGCCCACACGCCTTCGCCCCGCATGCGCGCACCGAACGCGCTGTCGTAATCCTTGCCGCCACGCATTTCACGCACCCGGTTCATCACGCGCTGGGCCCGTTCCGGGAAGTGCGCTTCCAGCCATTGCTGGAACAAGGGGCTCACTTCCCACGGCAGGCGCAGCACCACGTAATGGGCGTGGATGGCGCCCGCATCGCGCACGGCTTCGAGCAGCTGCTCGATTTCCGGCTCCGTCACGAACGGGATGATGGGCGCAATGCTCACGCCCACGGGAATACCCGCCTCCGTCAGGGTGCGGATGGTGCGCAGGCGCCGCGCCGGGGCGGCCGCGCGCGGTTCCAGAGTGCGCGCGATGGCCGGGTCGAGCGTGGTGACAGTCACGGCCACGGCTGCCAGGCGCTTGGCCGCCATGGGCGCCAGAATATCGATATCGCGCTCGATCAACGACGATTTCGTGATCAGCGCCACGGGATGATCGCATTCGTGCAGCACTTCCAGCACGCGCCGCGTCAGCTGCCGTTCGCGTTCGCACGGCTGATACGCATCGGTATTGACGCCCAGGGCGATCGGTTCGGGCACATACGAGGGGTTGGCCAGCTCGCGCCGCAAGAGTTCGGGGGCATTCACCTTGGCGTAGATGCGGCTTTCGAAGTCCAGGCCCGGCGACAGGCCCAGATAGCTGTGCGTAGGGCGGGCAAAGCAATAAATGCAACCATGTTCGCAGCCCCGGTACGGGTTCAGAGAGACGTTGAATGGCAAATCGGGCGAAGCGTTGCGCGTGAGAATAGTGCGCGCCTGCTCGTCGCTGACCTGCGTCTTCCAGCCCGGCGCCGGCGCCTCACCATCTGCCGCATCCAGGCCGCCCACGCTCCAGCCGTCATCGAAACCGGCACGCGCGTGCACTTCGTAGCGCCCCTGCAAGTTCGAGACGGCGCCGCGCCCCTTGTGGGCTTTCACCGATTGCGGCGGCAACATGGCTTGCCCGGCGAAGCTGTCATCGTGCTCTGGAATGATTGCTTTCATGAACGGCCCCATCAACTGTATATACGTACAGTATACTATGCCGCCATGCGGACAAGATCAAGGGTTGGCGTGATGCCGCTTCACGCTTTTTCACCCTCCGGTATGACATAACTCAACTGCTGCGCGACAAAACCGTCAAATGCCGCGATCAGGGGAACGAAGCGAGCCTCGTCCTGCTCCAACTGCATCAAGGCATAGCACGTCGCTTCCAGGGTCGATAACTGGTCTGGCGCGTGCGCCTTGCGGATCAGGTAATGGGAAGCGGGCGTATCGCGCAGGGGCAGGCGCGGCAGCTGTTGCAACGGGGGATTCAGATACAGCATCTTGCGGCTCTTGCGCCAGGTGGCATCCAGCACCACCAGCCGCAATAAGGTGGGATCGAGCAAGATGGCGGGGTCGAGCGCTGGCGGCGGCGCGATGCCCAGCGAACGGTCGCCGGGCGTATCCGGGTATAGCAGCACGTTGTGCTTGCCGGCCAGCAGTCCGGCGAGCGTATCGGGGGCAAACTGCTCGCCCGTCAGCATGCGGCTGTTGGGCAAGCTCAGGTGCAGCAAGCGGGCGCTGCCCTTGGCATTGTGGACTTCCAGCGGATGCTGCAGGATCAGCACGTCCACCGTGTGGGCAACGGGGGCGATCCAGCGGCAGATGCAACTGGATGCGGCGCGCAGGCAGGCTGGGCAGCGCGCCCGTTTGGCCGGTTCAGCCAGGGAGGACGAGGCGGTGGCAGGGCTGGCGATAGCGCTAGAGCTAAGGGTAAGGCTGGAGGTACGGCGGGTGGTCATGGCGGAGCGCGTTCGCGGCTGTCTTCAAGCCGCGATTGTAGCGCCCGCGCCATGCCGAGGGGAATCTGCGCTTAAAATTCTTCCCATTCGTCAGCGCCGGATGCCACGGGCGCCTTTGGCGCGCGCGGGCGCATCGCTTCCACTGGCGCCGCCTTGTCCGACGTGGACGCGGTCACAGCCGATGCCGGCGCGTGTCGCTTGGCGGGCCGTATCGCAGGTCGCGCGGCAGCTTGCATGGCAACTCGCGTGGCAGCTTTGATTGGCGCAGACGCCGTCACGGACGGGCCAGCACTGGCGGCAACATATTGCTGCGTCGCATCGAGCTTGAACACGCCCACGACCTCGGCCAGTCTGGCCGCCTGTTCCTGCATGGATTCGGCCGCCGCGGCCGCTTCTTCCACCAGGGCCGCGTTTTGCTGCGTCACCTGGTCCATCTGACCGATGGCCTGGTTGACTTGTTCGATGCCGGCGCGCTGTTCATCGCTGGCGTCGGTGATCTGGTTCATGATCTGCGTCACATGGCTGATGCTTTGCACGATTTCATCCATGGTGCGGCCAGCCTTGTCCACCAGTTGCGAACCGGCCTCGACCTTTTGCACGGAATCGTCGATCAAGCCCTTGATTTCCTTGGCCGCCGCGCTGGAACGCTGCGCCAGGTTGCGCACCTCGGAAGCCACGACGGCAAAACCACGGCCCTGTTCACCGGCCCTGGCCGCTTCCACGGCCGCGTTCAGGGCCAGGATATTCGTCTGGAAGGCGATGGCGTCGATGACACTGATGATGTCGACAATCTTGCGCGAGGAATCGTTGATCGAACCCATGGTGCTGACCACTTCCGACACCACCACGCCACCCTTGCTGGCGATCTGCGAAGCGTCGATGGCCAGTTGATTCGCGCTGCGCGCATTGTCGGCATTGAGTTTCACGGTGGAGGTCAGCTCTTCCATGGACGACGCCGTCTCTTCCAGCGAACTGGCCTGCTCTTCCGTGCGTGACGACAAGTCCAGGTTGCCGGCGGCGATTTCGCTCGACGCCGTGCTGATCGATTCGGTGCCGGCGCGCACCTGGCCCACGATGCTGACCAGTTTATCGTTCATGTTTTTCAGCGCATGCATCAATTGCCCCGTCTCATCGCGGCTTTCCACCACGATATGGCTGGTCAGGTCGCCAGCGGAAACGGCTTCCGCCACCTCGACGGCGCGCGTGATGGGACGCGTGATCGAGCGCGTGATCCAGTATGCGCAGGCGACGCCCAGCAAGATGGCCACCACGCCCAGCGAGATCAGCAGCAAACGGCCGTTTTCGTAGCGCGAACGGATTTGCGCGGCCGTTTCATCGAGCAATTTGGCTTCCAGCAATTCCAGCTTCTTCAGCGACGCCAGGTAGATATCGCGCTTGACGGCCATGTCGCCTTCATACAGGCGCTTGCCCAGTTCCAGGTCGCCCGCATTCTTGGCCTTGAACACATTCTTGCGCACTTCTGTGTACGCCTTGCGCGTGCTCAATACTTCCTGGTAGAGCGCCTGCTCGTCCGCGTTCAGCTCGCTCTTGCCGATATCGTTCTGGATTTCCGTGGCGCGTGCCGACGAGACCGCCATTTCCTTTTCGAACTGCTTCTGGTGTTCGGGATCGCTAACTTTCCAGGCGGCGGCCGTGCGCGCCGCATTGACCTCGATGACCTTGGTCCACTCGGCGATCAGGCGCTCATTGCGCACTTTGACGTTGACGAGCGCATCGGTTTCCTTGCTGGCGCTTTGCATCTGCACGATGCCCACCACGGTCAGGCTGGTCAACAGGAACAGGACGGCGGCAAAACCGCCACCGAGACGTACGCCGATCTTGAGGTTTTTCATTGCGTGATTCCTATCTGAAGAAAACGATGCACAGACGCCACGAAACCGAGCTACTGCTACGTACCAATATAGCAGGCATCTGCCGTGCGACAATCACGAGCGGTGGCGCAACGGTAAGGTCGCCACCGGAATGGCAGCGCGCCGCAGCGCACTACTTTGGAGCAGATTGTGAGTGAATCAGAGTGGTATTGCAAGAAATAACATGCAGAAAAGCAACACTCAGAAGATGGTATGCCGCCACGAACGGGCGGCAGGCAAGCAAGGTCAGTTTTGCTTTACATAGATCAATTTTGATGTATCGAAACCCAGGCCAGCGGCTTTTCCGATCAGGCGCTGCTGCAAGGCCGGATCCATGGTTGGCGTGCGCGACAACAGCCAGAAGTAGGACTTGTCGGGACCGCTGATCATGGAATAGCTGTAATCTTGCTGGTCCAAATCAAAAACGATGTAGGAACCATAGAAGGGGCCGAAAAACGACACTTTCAGGTAGCCCACGTCTTTCTTGTCGACGAAATACGCCTTGCCTTCCGCATCCTTCCAGACCGCGTCCGCATCCTTGTAGCCGCGATTGAGCACTTTCAGGCCGCCATCCTGGCGCAGGCTGTAATCGGCCGTCACCTGGCTCAGGCCCCGCTCGAAGGAATGGTCGAGGCGCGCGATCTCATACCACTTGCCCAGATAGCGGGTCGTGTCGAAGTTACTAACAGGCACAATATTCTCGGGACGGCCCACGCAGCCGGCCAGCACGAGCACACACAGGAACAGCAGTTTTTTCATGGTCTTCTCCATCGGGTGAATCAAGGTGGCAACGTCAGGGCAGCAGCATCAGGGCAGCAGCGCACGGTCGACGATGCGGCGGATCGCGCCACTATGTTGCATGCGCACGATGGCGGCATTAAATTGTTCGATAAAGTCATCGCGATAAGGGTAGGTGGCGGGCCGGCGCGCCGTAAAACCCAGGTGGCCCTGCTGGCTGGCCAGCTGCGCCGTTTCCTGTATCGCCTGCATCGGCGTGCCCGGCGCCCCCTCGCGCCGGATGCGCTGCAATTCCCACTGCGCCGACAGGCGGTCGCTGACATAGCAATCGATGCGACCGCGCATCAGCTTGAGCAGATTCGTGCGCGTGCCCTTGGCCGTATCGAACACGATGCTGGCCGCTTGCAGGGCTGCCGTCTGCTTCGCATCACCGAGCAAAAAACCCGCATTCACGCCGATGTGCAGGCCGCCGTAATCGGCGGGCCACTGCCGCAGCGTGCGCCTGGCCAGCACCTCCCGGTTGCACAGCACCACCAGCTGCTCCATCAGCAGCGGCACGGAATAGCGCACATACGGCCTCTCGCTGCGCCACGAATACGGCGGATACAGGGCAAACGCCTCGCCTGTCTGCAGCATCAGCACGCCCCGTTTCCAGGGCACGGGACGCAGCTGCACCGCATACTGCGGCATCGATTGCGCCGCTTCGCGCACGATCTCCGTGTAGATGCCTTTCAGCTGGCCGTTTTCAACGTAGGAGTACGGCGGATAATCATCGTCGCCATAAATCACCAGCGGCGTTACCCCCTCGGCCTGCGCGCTGGCAGCGATCAACAGGCATAGCGCGGCAGGCAGGATGGGCATTCTGGACATGCCCGAAGAGTAGCATGGAAGGGGCAAACGCCATCATCCGCTTGCGCTGTTCGTGCCCAGCATTTCGTCGAGCTGCGCCAGCGTACTGGAGTCCTTCACGACGGCGCGCAACCACAGGTGCAGCGGCAGCTCGCCCCAGCTGGCGGCCTTGTCGGCCAGGTAGGCGACGGGGCTGTGCGGCTCCGTGCGGCGGAAGAAATCGGCCACCTGGCGCAGCTGGGCCAGCGCCTGCTGGCGCTGCACAATGGCGCCCCCGCTGCCACCGGCACCCTGGCCAGCGGCGGCCGGCGCGCCGGCAAAGTCGGCGCCAGGCGACAGCGGCGCGATGAAGTGAATGACGTTTTCCAGCGCTTCGCGCGCGGCGCGAAAACTCGGACCATCGGCGCCGAAACGCGCATCGACGCTGCGCTCGAACGCCAGCATCGACTGCATGCAGTACTGCGCATCAGCCAGCAAGGCGTCGGAAAAGGTGCGCGTATTCCTTTGCCGCGCCGCCTCCATCTGCGCCAGGGTCGTCCCTTCTTCGTGACGCGCATCGCCCCAGCCCTGATCCGCTGCGCCCTGCGCCAGGCTGGCGGCCGCGCGCTGGCGCGCCGCCTCGAAATCCTGCAGCGAGTACAAGCCGTCGGCGCCTTCGGTCAGCGGGATCTCGCGCAGCAGCTGGGGCGTGCGTGACAGCAGCCAGAAGACATTGCCGATGCGCTGTTCCTGGTCTCCCTCTTCCGCCGGCGGGTACAGGCCATCCCAGTAACGTTCGCACAGACCGGCCAGCAGCGCATAGCCATCGCCCAGGCCACGGAAGTGGCGCGTCTTTGCGTGCGCTTCGGCCAGCCACACTGCCACGCGCAAATCCTTGCTGCGCGCTGCGATCAGCTGTTCGCAGCGCGTCGCCACGAAGGGCCAGTCGGCTTCCTTCAGCGCCGTCACCCACTCGCCCTGGTCCAGGCTCGGGTCGTCGTGCTGGCGCGCGCGCGCGATGGCGTCGAGCTCCTGGCTGAAGGTGATATCTTCGCCGCATGGACTGACGGCGCTGACGGGGTGCAGCAATTGCTCCAGATTGAACATGGCGCTCTCCGGAAGGTGGATTATCGGATCGTGTACTTGAACTGCCCCTGCTTATTCGCGCTGACGCGTATCGATGCCACCGGCTCGCCTGCGGCCATGCGCGCCAGCACCGCTTCGGCGATCGCCGGCAGCAGGCTGCCGTTGAGGATATGGTCGACATTGCGCGCGCCCGAATCGACCTCGGTGCAGCGCGCCAGCACGGCGTCGACCAGGCCCGCGTCATGGCTGAACTGCGCCTGGTGGTTGCGCGCGATGCGTGTACCTATCCGCGCCAGCTTCAGCGCGATGATTTCGGCCAGCACCGCGTCGTTCAACGGATAGAAAGGCAGCACCTTCAGGCGCCCCAGCAGGGCCGGTTTGAAGTGCGCCACCAATTGCGGGCGCACCAGTTCTTCCAGCGCGGCCGGCGTGGGCAAGTCTTGCGCCGCCCTGTTCAGGCAGGCGGCCATCATCGCGCCGGACCCCAGGTTCGAGGTGGCGATGATGATGGTGTTGCGAAAATCGACTTCGCGCCCTTCGGCATCATCGAGCACGCCCTTGTCGAAGACCTGGAAGAACAGTTCCAGCACGTCGGGGTGGGCTTTTTCCGCTTCATCGAGCAGCACCACGCTGTAGGGCTGGCGCCGCACGGCTTCCGTCAGCACGCCGCCCTCGCCATAGCCGACATAGCCGGGCGGCGAGCCTTTCAGACCGGCCACGCTGTGCGCCTCCTGATACTCGCTCATGTTGATGGTAATGAGCTTGCGCTCGCCGCCATACAGCAGGTCGGCCAGCGCCAGCGCCGTTTCCGTCTTGCCCGTGCCGGACGGCCCCGTGAACAAAAACACGGCTTGCGGCTTGTTCGGGTCGTCCAGGCTGGCGCGCGCCGTGCGCACGCGCTGCGCCACCGCCTCGATGACGTGCTCCTGTCCCAGCACCCGTTCGCGCAGCGCCCCATCGAGGGTCAGCACCGTACGGATTTCGTCCTTGAGCATTTTCCCCAGCGGGATGCCGGTCCAGCCGGCGACGATGCCGGCCACCACCTGCGCATCGACTTCCAGCGGCGACAGCGGCGCTTCGCCCTGCAGGGCCGCCAGTTCTTCCTTCAGCGCCAGCAGGCGCGCCGCGCCGATCTCGCCCGGCCGCTCGCCGCGCAGCTGCCCGCGCAAGTCGCCGATCTGCGCCACCAGTGCCTTTTCACGCTCCCAGCGCTGCGCCAGCGCCGCAATCGCCGCCTGTCCTTCGTCATGCTCGCGCCGCAGCTGCGCCAGGCGCGCGGCGCCGGCCTTGTCGGGCGCTTCGCCATCGGCCGCCTCGCGGGCCAGGGCGGCGATCTCCGCGCCGATGCGTTCCTGGCGCCGGTGCGCGTTTTCCAGCTGCGCCGGCGTGGCGCGCTGGCCCAGCGCCACCTTGGCGCACGCCGTATCGAGCACGCTGATGGCCTTGTCGGGCAGCTGGCGTCCGCTGATGTAGCGGTGCGACAGGCGCACGGCATCGACGATGGCGGCATCGCGCACGCGGATGCCGAAATGGCGCTCCATCAGCGGCGCCATGGCGCGCAGCATGGCGCAGGCGATGTCTTCGCTCGGTTCCTCCACCTTCACCACCTGGAAGCGCCGCGCCAGCGCCGCATCCTTTTCAAAATATTTTTTGTACTCGCTCCAGGTGGTGGCGGCGATGGTGCGCAGGGCGCCGCGCGCCAGCGCCGGTTTCAGCAGGTTGGCGGCATCGTTCTGCCCCGCCTGGCCGCCGGCGCCGATCATCGTGTGCGCCTCGTCGATGAAGAGGATGATCGGGTGCAGGCTTTTCGTCACCTCGTCGATGACATTTTTCAGGCGGCTTTCAAATTCCCCCTTCACGCTGGCGCCGGCTTGCAGCAAGCCCATGTCGAGCGCGTGGATGTGCGCGCCCTGCAGCACCTCGGGCACATCGCCGGCGGCGATGCGCAAGGCCAGGCCTTCCACCACGGCCGTCTTGCCCACGCCCGCCTCGCCCGTGAGAATCGGATTGTTCTGGCGCCGGCGCAGCAGGATGTCGACGGCCTGGCGTATCTCCGCCTCGCGGCCGATCACGGGATCGAGCTTGCCGTCGCGCGCCAGCTGCGTCAGGTCGGTGGTGAACTGGTCCAGCGCCGGGGTTTTGCTGGCCAGGCTAGCCACAAGATCGTCGGACGTGTCGGCAAGCTGCGGCACTGCCGCGCTTTCCTCTGCGGAACCGGCCGTCAGCTTGTCCGGATGGTGCTTTAATTGCTCCACGCTGAAGCGGGCGAACAGCTTCGAGCCGCGGTATGCGAGCTGCGACAGTTCCGGCTCCGTCAGCAGCGCCAATAGCAGATGGCGGCTGCGGATGGGCCCTGGCTGCGCCGTGTCCAGCGAAGCGATCAGCCAGGCGTGTTCGAACAGCAGCGGCAAATGGGGCGAGAAGACGGGCGTGCGCGCGCTGCCCGTGCGGAAGCTGCCGATCTCGCGGCGCAGGTCCGCCTCCAGCGCCGTCAGGCTGATTTCACTGCGCTTCGCGATGGTGACGAAATCGCTGCGCTCCTGCTCCAGCAGCGCCAGGAACAGGTGTTCGATATCGACTTCATACTGGCCCAGCCCCACGCAAATGGCGGCGGCGCGGGTGGCGGCCGTGCGCGCCGTGTCATTCAGTTTGGCGATCAGGGTTTTCAGGTTATTGCTCATGCGGCGGCTCCCTTGCGGTTGATCGAATAACGCAGCGACGACGGCTGCAGCACGGCGTCGAAATTGACCGTCTCCCCGCCGGATCTCACGGCCAGGGTGCCGCTGATGACAAAACCCACGCGGTTGATGGCGCCCGCCTCGCGCTCCAGGCGGGCGCGCACATTGCGCAGGCGCGGTTCGTGGCGTTCGATGGCCGCCTTCAGCGCGGCGCAGATGCGGGTGCGGTCTTCGCTGCTGGACAAACACATGCCGGCGAAATCGATCAGGCCATAGTTGACGATGGAGGCCGCGCATTCCGGATAGGCGTCGAGCGCGCCAGGCGGCAGCGCCACGCGCGTGTTGAGCAGCTCTTCCAGGTCGCGCGCCACCGCATCCTTCAATTGTTCCAGCGACAGGCGCACCGCCACGCCGCCCGCCGCACCGCCGTCGCCCATCAGGCGGTCGAACAGGCCAGGTACATAACTGTCCATGCGCTCTCCCGAAAAGTCGGCGCGGCGCGCGCAGGAGGATGTCCGCCGCGCGCCGCGCACCATGGATCAAGCCACGCGGTTCGCGGCCAGGTCCCAGCCGCCCGAAGTATTGCCGCCGGCGCCGCCCGTCACTTTTTGCTGCGTGTATTTCCACTTCACTTTCGAGAACTTGAAGCCGACGTGTTCACCGAGGATGTCGCCCTCTTCCACGTTCGGCGTGACGGCGCCGATCAGCACATTTTCGATTTCGATTTCAAAGTACTTGACGCGCTCGCCCTGGCCGTCGGCGCGCATGAATTCGAAGCGCGCCTTGGGGATGGTCTTGCCGGCCGAGCAGGTCTGCAGCAGCACCGGCGAGGCCAGGTCGGCCAGCTTGGAGATGACGATGTCCTTGTGCTCGCAGCGTTCGGCCGTGTGGCCGCCGCCCGTCGAAGCGGTGGCGGACTTCGGCTGCTCGACGCTCCAGCTGACCAATTTGCACTCGATCCAGTCCTTGTGCTTGTCATCGGTGGACTCGCCCTTGATGCCGTCTATCTGCAGATATACATCGATTGCCATGGTGTGCTCCTGTGGTTGAAAGATGGGTGGATCAGGAATTGGTCGACTTCGGCAACTCCGCGACCAGTCGGAGCGAAACGGATAATTCATCGAGCTGGAAGTGCGGCCGCAGGAACGACACGGCGCGGTATACGCCGGGCCGGCCCGGCACTTCATGCACCTGCACAGACGCCTCGCGCAGCGGGAACTGCGCCTTCTGTTCCTGGCTGGCGTTATCGTCGAGCAGCACGTACTGCATCAGCCAGCGGTTCAGAAAATCTTCCACGTTGGAAGCAGCGGCAAAGCTGCCGATCTTGTCGCGCATCATGGCCTTCATGTAATGGGCGATGCGCGAAACGGCAAAGATGTACTGCAGCTGCGACGACAGCAGCGCATTCGCGTTGGCCGCGTCGCTGTTGTACTTGCGGCTTTTCTGCGCCGACTGCGCGCCGAAAAACGCTGCATACGCCGTGTTCTTGCAGTGCACCAGCGAGATGAAGCCCAGATCCGACAATTCCTTTTCGCGGCGGTCGGTGATCGCCACTTCGGCAGGACATTTCAGGGCCACGTCGCCCTCGTCCGTCTTGAAGGTGTGGGTCGGCAGGTCGTCCACCAGGCCGCCGCCCTCCACGCCGCGGATGGCGGCGCACCAGCCGTAGTCGGCAAAGGCGCGCGTCAGCTTGCAGCCGAACGCATACGCGGCGTTACACCACAGGTATTTGTGATGGTCGCTGCCGTCGACTTCCTCGACGAAGTTAAAACCTTCGACCGTGGTGCCGTCGACGGGATTGAAGGGCAACCGGCCCAGGAAGCGGGGCAAGGTCAGGCCGACGTAGCGCGCGTCTTCCGATTCGCGGAAGGCTTTCCATTTCGCGTACTCGATGGTGTCGAACACCTTGGCCAGGTCGCGCGGCTTGCCCAGGTCACCGTAGCTTTCCAGGCCAAACAGTTCCGGAGCGGCCGAAGCGATGAAGGGCGCGTGCGCGGCGGCGGCAATGTGCGACATCTGCTCGACGAAATACATGTCTTCCGGCTGGCGCGAGATGGCGAAGTCGCCCAGCAGCGCGGCGAACGGCGCGCCACCGAAAGTGCCGAATTCCTCTTCATACACCTTCTTGAACATGCTGCTCTGGTCGAACTCCAGCGCGGCCTGGAAATCCTTCACCAGTTCGCGCTTGGTGGCGTTGAACATGCGGATCTGCAGGCGCGTGCCCGTATCGGAATTGCCGACCAGGTAGCGCAGGCCCGCCCAGCTTTGTTCGAGCTGCTGGAATGGCGCCGCGTGCATGATTTCGCTGAGCTGGGCCGAAATCAGGCGGTCGATTTCCGCCACGCGCCCGTCCAAGGTCGCCGACAGGCTGCTGGACATCAGCACCGTGCCGTCGAGCACCTGCGCCACCAGTTCCGAGATCAGATCGCGTGCGCGCGCATGTTCGGCGCCGGACTTGGCGACGCGGCTTTGCTCGACGATCTGATCGAGCAAGTCGGTGGCGGCCGGCGCGTCGGGCGTGGATACCGCAAGGGCTTCTGGGGCTTCTGCCTGGGCGCTCATCTCAATCCTCCTGCGCTGGGAACTGCGGTTTCAGGGTGGCCAGGCTGTCCGTGTTGTTCAGCACTTCCGTCAGCAAGTCTTCCAGCTTGTCGTTGCCGGCCAGCTTGTTGCGCAGGTCGGCCAGCTTGGTGCGCGCCTCGAGCAGCTTGCGCAAGGGCTCGACCTGGTGCACCACGGATTCCGGGCGAAAGTCGTCCATCGAGCGAAAGTGCAGGTCGACGGCGAACGTGCCGCCCGCCTCGCTGAGGCGGTTCGGCACGGCGAAGCGGGCCACCGGCTCCACGCCGGCCAGCACTTCGTCGAAGTTGTCGCGGTCGATGGCGACGAACTTGCGGTCCTTCAGGCGCTTTTTTTCGCTGTCCGGATTGCCGCCGAAGTCGCCCAGCACGCCGACCACGAAAGGCAGCTCCTTGTTTTCAATCGCGTCGCCAATCTCGACGTCGTAGGTCATTTGCACGCGCGGCGCGCGTATCTTTTGCAGGCGTTTTTGCACGCTGTCGGACTTGGGCATGGCGCTTCCTTTGCAAGGGGATGGTGGGAATGCTCGCTTATTTCAGGCCGCTGAACGGGTCGGCCGTGCCGCCTGGCGCTGCCGCGCCCTTCGCCGCCGGCGTGCCGACGCTGGAACTGGAGCTGGCAGCGCGCTTGCCGGCCGCCGGCGGGCGTCTGGCAGGCGGCACCAGCACGTCTTCGCCGATGCTCGCGCGCAGCAGCTTGGCCAGGTCCTGCGCTTCCGAACGCAACGAGCCATTCAGATTGTTTTGCCGCGACAGGTCGGCCAGCGCCTTGCCGAACAAACGCAAGCCGCTGACGGCGACGATGCTGTTGGCGACCTTGTCGTCCGGGTCGCGTTCCAGCGCTTCGAGCGCATGGCCGATGGCGTCGCCGTACTGACCGCGGTCGAACTTCATCTGCGCCATTTGCAGCCACGGCGCCTTGTCGGCCGGGTAGCTGCTGCCGCCGCCCTTGAGCAGGGTCATGGCGCGCTCGTACTGGCCGGCGCGCGCGGCCGCATCGGCGTCGTTCATCACTTGCGCCAGGGTCGGCGCGGCAGGTTTTTTAGGTGCCGGCTGGTCCGGCGTGGCGCAGGCGACCAACAGCAAGGCGCTGGCGAGGCAGGCAATACGGGGCAATATGGTGGCTGGCTTCATCGGGGCATTCCTTCACGTGGAGGACGCTACCGCTGGGAAAGATGGGCGGCGCCTTGGTGGAGGCCATTATTGATCGCCAATTTTTTTGCAAGATTGAGATTAATCAGCAAAGAAGAAGTTCCACATCAGAGCCGCGTACAGCGACATGAAACCTGATCTGGCGCAGTAATTACCTTGATCGCTGTCCGATTTTGCGCCAGCGCAAGCAGGCCGCCCATGCATGCGCTTAAATGACTGCAACACTTTTATTTCCACCCTTCACCTTGCAAAGATCCGCCATGCCAATTGACGCCCCGCTCCGCCGCCTGGCCCGCTCCGTCGCGCTACTGCTGCTGGTGTTGCCGCAGACATTGCTGCTGGCCGGCTGTGCAGGCGGCGCCATCGGTACCCTGGCCAACGCGGCGCTGCAGATGGCCGGCGTGGCCAAGCCGCCGCCGGAACTGCCCGACGCGCAAAAGCCGCCGCGCAACGTCAGCATCCGCCTGCATGCGGCGCAGCGCCTCAACACGGATGCGGACGGCCGGCCGCTGGCGCTGGTGGCGCGCATCTACAAGCTGCGCCAGAGCGCCGCCTTCGAGCAGGCGCCCTACGACAGCTTCCTCGATACGCAGCGCGAAAAGGTCGCGCTGGGCGCCGACCTGATGGAAGTGAAGGAAGTGCTGCTGGTGCCGGGCCAGCGCTACGAGGTCCAGGAGAAAGTCAGCAAGGAAGCGTATTTCATCGGCGTCGTGGCCCTGTTCCGCGCTCCGGCGGCGCAGCGCTGGCGCGCCACCTTTGCCGCCGCCGACGCGGAGCGCGGCGGCATCACGGTCGGCCTGCACGCCTGCGCGCTGAGCGTCAGCGGCATGGCCGCGCTGTCGGCCCCGCGCTGCCATTAGCACACACAAACACGCCACACATTCAAGGAGAAACGAGATGGGCATGGCAGCGAAAGTCTTGTGGGGAGAGGGTCTGTTCCTGCGGCCGCAGCATTTCCAGCGCCAGGATCAATATCACGAAGCGCGCCTGCATCACACGGCCAGCGCGCTGCATCCCTACCTGTGGGGCGTGGCGCACATGGAATGGGACCTGGCGGCGCTGAAGACGGGCAGCTTGCGCCTGCACGCCCTGTCGGCGATCTTCCGCGACGGCGAAGTGTTCGAGGCGCTGGGCGACGGCGCGCCCGGCAGCGATACCCTGCCCCCGCCGGTGGACCTGGAAGCGCTGCCGCCGGCGGTGCAGGAAGTGACGTATTACGCGGCGCTGCCCATCCTCAACCGCGAAGGCATGAATTACACGGCGCAAGCGTCAACGGCAGGCACGCCGGCGGCCACGCGCTTTGCGCACGCCATGCGCGCCACGCCCGACCTGTTCACGGAGTCCGCCGTGGCCGACGTGGCCTACCTGAAGAAGACCGTGCGCCTGCTTCCCGACAGCGAGGCGCGCGGCTCCTACGACTGCCTGCCGCTGATCGCCCTGCGGCGCACGGTATCGGGCGGCTTCGAACCCGTGCCCTCGTTCATGGCGCCCAGCCTGGCGATCGCCGGCGCGCCGCGCCTGCAGGGCGTGCTGGAACACCTGCTCGACGCGCTGCAGGCGAAAGTGAGCGCGCTGCACGGCCACCACCGCGAGCCAAGCCGCAACGTGATTGAGTTCCGCTCAGGCGACGTGTCGTCTTTCTGGCTGCTGCACACGGTCAGCACGTCCGCCGCTGCGCTGATGCACTATGTGCGCCATCCGGCCCTGCATCCGGAGCGCCTGTACGAGGCGCTGCTGGGCCTGGCGGGCGGCCTGCTCAGCTACTCCAAGCATTACACCCTGGCCAGCCTGCCCGCCTACGACCACGCGCAGCCAGGCGCCTGCTTCGACGCCATCGACGCGATCATCCGCGAACTGCTCGACACCGTCATCTCGTCGAAATACTTTTCCATCGCCCTGATCGAGGACAAGCCGTCGTACTACCTGGGCAAGCTCGATTCGGGCAAGATCGACCAGCACACCACCCTGTACCTGGCCATTCGCGCCGCCATGCCCGCCATCGAACTGGTGGACGTGGTGCCGCTGCGCGTGAAAGTGGGCGCGCCCGACGACGTGGAAAAATGCGTGCTCACGGCCATGCCCGGCCTGAAGCTGTCGCATGCGCCGCAAGTGCCGGCCGCCATTCCCGTGCGCCCCGATACCTATTATTTTGCGATTGAAAACCGCGGCGCGCTGTATGAACAGATGCTCAAGGCGCAGTCGATTTCCGTCTACGTGCCGGCCGGCATACGCGACCTGCAGCTGGAACTGATCGCGGTGACGGCATGAGCCAGCTCATCGAACGGCGCGCGGCGCCCTCCCTGCTGGGACAACGCGGCTCCGCTCCTGCAGGCAGCGGCCGGCATGCAGGCAGCGCCCTGCTGGACCTGATGCACGAAGGCTTTTATATGCTGTTCATGCTGAAGCACGGTTCGGCGCCCGGCGACGAGCAAAGCTTCATGGACCGCATCACGGCCTTTCTCGACGACTTCGAGCGCGAAGCGAAAAAGATCCGCGCCGACGGCGACGATATCGAGGCGGCCAAATATGCGTTCTGCGCGGCCGTCGATGAAATCATCCTGGCCTCGCCCTTCGCCCTGCGCAAGCAGTGGGAGCGGCGCCCGCTGCAGCTGCTGATCTTTGGCGACCAGCTGGCCGGTGAACACTTTTTCGACCGCCTCGACGCCTTGCGCGGCAAGGGCGCCATGCGCGTGCAGGCGCTGCAGGTCTTCCACATGTGTCTATTACTGGGATTTCAGGGCAAGTATGCGATCGACGGCGGCGAAAAACTCAGCTACCTGACGGCGCGCCTGGGCGACGAAATCGCCCACATCAAGGGCAAGAGCCGCGGCTTCGCGCCGCGCGCGGAACGCCCCGACCAGGTGGTCAACAAACGCGGCAGCGACGTGCCGCTGTGGGCGCTGTCGAGCTTTTTCGCCCTGCTGGCCATCTGCGCCTACCTGGGCCTGAAAACGCATCTGACGCGCGGCACGCAAACGACCCTGGCCGCGTATGCGGACCTGGTCAAGCTGGCGCCGCGCCCGGCACACCTGACCATCACCCTGCCCTGAACACCTCACAAAACCTACTGCGCGTCGGTTTTGTGAGGTGTCAACCCAATCTACTGCGCAATCCTGAACTCGATGCGCCGGTTTCTCGCCCGGCCATCGGCCGCGGCGTTGCTGGCCACGGGGCGGTCCGGCCCCTGGCCCGACACCAGCACGGTATCGGCCGCGACGCCCTTGCTGGCCAGGTAGGCGCGCACGGCTTCGGCGCGCGCCTGGCTCAGGGCCACATTGCTGGCGCGCAGGCCCGTGTCGTCCGTGTGGCCAATCACCTCCACCTTGCGGCCCCGCAGCCTGAGCATGGCGGCCGCCATTTCGTCGAGAATGGCCAGGCCCGCCGGCGTGATGGTGGCCTTGCCGCTGTCGAATTCGATGATGCGTTTATCCAGCGCCGCATCGAGCAAGCCCTGCTCGGCCTCGGCCGCCTTGACCCGCAAGCCATTATTGACGACATACGTGGGATTGAGGCTGGTGGCGATGTCGCTGGCGATCTGCTGGCGCTGCGCCTCGTTCGCCACTTCGCCGCGCACGCTGACGTTGTTGCCGTCGATGCTGATCTGTCCTCGTGAAATGAGCTTCAGGTTCGGCGCGATCAGCTTGTGCACGTAGCCGTTCCAGTTGGCCGGCACGGCCACGTTGCCGATGGCGATCTGGTCGACCACGCGCTCGGCGCCATACAGTTCGCGCAGGCGAGCCAGCACGGCCGCCTTGCCCGCCTCGTCGGCCAGGGTACCCGTGACGAGGATCTGCCCCGGCATCGGCGTCTGGGGCGCTTGCGCCTGGGCGTGGCAGGAAGTGGCCACAGCGAATAGCAACAGGAAAATAGGTGACTTCATCGCAATCCTTCAGACAAAGGTATCGGCAAACATGGCGCAGGCCGAGCGCAACGACAGCTGCTCTTGCTGCAGGCAGGCGGACAACTGGCGCAGCGCCGCATCGTGTCCCAGCTGCTCCTCGACCCAGTCCAGCTGGTCGAACACGATCAGCCGTTCGCAGCCGGCCTGCGGATCGATCAGCGCGCGCAAGCCATGCGGGTCGGCGCCGCAAAACCCGATCACCAGCACGGGCGCCTCGTCGAGGTGGGAAAAGAACAGCGCCAGTTCGAAATCGGCCTGGCGCAGGAAGGGCGCAATCAGATGCAGCCAGAAGCTGGCCACCAGGTCGCGCAGCTGCGCGTCCTGCGGCAGCGGCAGCACCAGGCTTTTTTCCAGGCGCGGCAAGCCGCTCTGGCGCACGGGCTGCAGCAGCAGGCCCAGGCCCAGCAGCAATTCGCGCACCGTCACGGGGAAGGTGGGCGAAGCGAGCAGCGTTTGCAGGCCATGCACGGTCTGCGCCTGCAAAAAGGCAACCAGCCGCGCCGCGTGATCCGGTGCGGCCGGTTCGATGTCGACCACGTTGCCGGCCAGCGCCAGCAACGCCGGCCCCGGTTCGGCGCTGGCCACGATGCCGTGCGACAGCTGCTCCACGCGCTGCCACAGGGGCGCCAGCGCCAGCGGGCTGCAGGCGACAAAGGCTTCGGCGTCATCGACTTCCAGCGCGCCCATGGCCATGAAGGGAAAACGTCGCAGCGACTGGTCGTTGCTCGCTTCCAGGCGCCCGGCGATGGCGCGCCGGCTGCGCGTGCCGACAAAGGCAAAGCGCAGCGGCGGCAAGGCGTCGTAATTGAGCTTCCAGCGCGGTTCCACCGTCAGTGCCGTCATCACCTGCGCCAGCCAGTCGTCGAGCAGCTGCACCAGCGCGTGATTGTCGCAAGCCTTGATGAAGTCCCCGCGCGCGGGGATCTTGCCAAAGTAACCGAGGCGCACCTGCTGTTGCGCGCGCATCATGGCGCCACCCCGTTTGCCGCAACTGCAGCGACGACTGGCACAGGCCCGCCCGGCATGCCGACGATGGTCTCGGGCAGCTGCATGCCGCGAAAGCCCTGCTCCTGCAGCGCCGTGACGGATCCCGCGCCCGAGGTTTCGGCGCTACTGGTGATTTTCAGGTCGACCGCCACGGCCACCTCGCCGCGCGCCCAGCGCAGTTCGAACACGCCGCCCTCCTTGCGCTTCTTGGCCGCCGCGTCGATCATGCGCTTCAAGCCGAATTGCCCCGGCTCGTTGAACAGTTCCACCGTGCGTCCGTCGAAGGTGACGGCCGTGATGCGCGCGCCCTGGGCGCCCGCCGCGCCTTGCGGGCCGGGATGGACCATGTTCGTCCACTGCGCCGGGGTGTTGCGGTAACGCAGCTGCTGGCCGTCGATCTCCACCGTGTATTCCAGGGTGCCCGGCGCGGGCGACGGCTGGATCTGGAAGACGGTTTGCGCCGCCGTCGAGGTGGCCGCCACGCCGCCCGCGCCCAGCGGCGCGATCCAGCCGGGGAAACGCGCCACCACCTGCGGCGACAGGCTGATGCCCATGTCGGCCCAGGTGCGCGGCGCCAGCACGTCACCGCGCCGCACCACCAGTGGTCCCATCGACGTCGTGACGAATTTCGCCACCAGGCCTTCGGGGCCGAAGAACTGGCCGATTTCCAGGTTGCTCGCCTCGATGCGCGCCGTGGGCGCAAACGGATATTTGTTGGCCAGCGATTTCTGGAACGGTTCATACACCTGCGCCGCCCAGGTCTTGTTGATATCGAGTTCGGCCGGCGCGACGATGACGGCAAAGGTCTGCATCAGCGGGCGCACGAGGATGGGGCGTATCGCCTGCTTTTGCGCGTCGCTCATCCCCGTGAGCACCTGCTCGTCGACCAGCTTCAGGGCGTCGGCCAGCTCGGAACCGCTACCCTCCAGGGTCTGCTGCATGAACTGGCGCGCGCCCGGTCCCGCGTCACCCTGGTTCTTCAGCTGGTTCAGGCGGCTGCGCAGTTTCGACAGCGCTTCCAGGTAGGCGCGCATCAGCGAGGCATTGTTGTCCCGGGCCGACACCAGCTTGCCCACGCCGGCAAATTCGCGCCCCACGGGCCCCATGGGCTTGTCCAGGCGGGCCGGGTCGATCTGCGCATTGAGACCGGGATTGGCCGTCAGTTGCGACGGCGCGCGGCGCAGCACGGTTTCCTTGAACCAGGCGACGATGCCCCGTTCCGCCTTGCGCAATTGCGCGTTCTGCAAGGCCGGGTTGTCCCACGAAGTTTCCGCGTAAATGGTCGTCAGCAGCTTGGCGATCGGCGACGACTGCGGGTCGCCCAGGCGGTTCATCGCCTGCACGGCGCCGTCAAAACCTTTCAGGTCCGCGACGGCCACGCCCTGCACGAATTTTTGCCACTCGCGCGCGTAGTCGGCCTTGTACATGGCCACCAGGTTTTTCTCGATCTGCTCCGGACTGCCTTCCAGGGTCAGGTCGTCGGTGGAAGCGCTTTTCAGCACCCAGTCGGCGCTTTGCAGCTCGCGGTTGGCGGCGTCGCGAAAGGCGCCCTCGACGAACTTTTCCCAGGCCTGGCGTGTAAAGGCGCCGGAGACGGCGTAACTGCCCGCCAGCAGCGCCTGATCCTGCTCGCCGACGATGCGCGCCACCGTCATGCCGGGAAAACGCGTCGAGGCGCGCGCCTTGACGTCGGCATACACGCGCTCGCGCGCCGGCATGCCGCGCACCACGCGGCGCAGGTTTTCGCGCGCCTGGTCGACCAGCGCCAGCTTTTGCTCGATGCGCGGCCAGGACGGGTCGCCGATCTGCGCCAGGTAAAACGTCAGCAGCCGCTCGGCGCTGCGTATCATCTGTTCGCGCGGCATGGCGCCCCGGTTGCCCTCCAGCCAGGCGCGCCAGAAACGCGTCAGCTGGTCGTTCAGGTGGCTGCTTTCCGCATGCGATTTATCGGCCAGCATCAGATAGGTTTTCAGCGCGTTGTAGGCGTCTTCCACATTCGTCGCGCTGGCCGCCTGGTACTGGACATTGCGTGGCGCAGAGGATGCGGCGGCCGGCGTCTGCGGCGTGCGCGCCGCGGGCTGCAACTGGTCGGCGCTGGCGTTCATTTCAAACAGCAGGGCTTCCAGCGCACCCGCCACGGGGGTCAGCATGACCTGGCGCGCGCCGGCAAAATACTCCTCGCGCAGCTTGCGTTCAAGCAGTTCGCCCTGGTACAGGCCCAGGCGCAAGGACCACGGCCGTTGCGTGCGGTACGTTTCCAGCTGCTCGATGCGGTCCTGCAATATTTCAAGCGCTTCCAGGCGCGACTGCAAGTCCAGGCGCCGCTCCTGCAGCTTCACCACTTTAGTTAAATCGGCCTCGACGTTGGCCACCAGTTGCCGGTTACCCAGATAGGACCAGCTCCAGCCGCCCAGGCAAGTGCCCAGCGACACGGTGGCGGCAAAGAACACGGCATATTTGAAGCGCAGCCTGGCGCGGTTGGCATAGTTGGCTACCAGGTGCTTGTCGGCAAAAATGACCTTGCGGAACAACTCCAGCAGGAAATAGCCGTGCTGGCGCACACCCGATGACGCGGCGGCCGGGGCCGGTGCAAAGGCCAGGTCGAAGCGGCGCGCCACCTGCTGCGAGGAGGCACTGACGGGCTCGCCCTCCTGCAGCGCGCTGGTGAAGTAAAAGCCGCGGAACACGGGCTGGAACTGGAACGGGTTTTCCTCGAACAAGGTGGCGATGAAGGCGCGCAGGGCCGGCTTGATGGCGGCAAATTCCAACGGAAAAGTAAATACACCGGGCGCCATCGTCTTGCGTTGCCGGTGCGCCATATTGGCCAGGCTCAGCTCTGTCAAGCCGTCGTGCAATTCATCGAAACTCTGGTCGAAAAACGCCAGCAAGTCGGCCGTCGGCAGCTTGCGCTGGTAGGGCATGGTGGCGCCCCAGACGCGCTCGCGCTCGCTGCGCTCGGCATCCGCGAAAAACTCCGTGAAGCCGGCGATCAGATCCGCCTTGGTGAACACGATGTACAGCGGCGCGAACACTTCCAGGCGTTCGATGACATCTTGCACGCGCTTGCGCAGGCTGCGCGCCAGTTGCATGCCAACGTCAGGGTCGCCGTTCAATTCGGCGATGCTGACGGCGATGAGGATGCCGTTGACGGGCGCCTTGCGCCGGTATTTTTTCAGCAGGTCGAGAAAGCCGAACCATTCGCCGCGGTGCTCGTCGACGACGCAATAGCGCCCTGCCGTGTCGAGCACGATGCCGTCCGTGGTGAAAAACCAGTCGCAGTTGCGCGTGCCGCCCACGCCTTGCACGACCTTGCCGTCGGCGAAAGGGAATTGCAGGCCCGAATGCAGGATGGCGCTGCTCTTGCCGGCGGCCGGATTGCCGATGATCATGTACCACGGCAATTCGTACAGGGCGGCGGCGCCCGACTTGAGGCCCAGCTTGGATGTCTTGATGGTCTCGATGGCGGCCAGCATGCCCGTGCGCACGGCGCCGAGTTCACCCTGCTGCGGACTGCTGGCCGTGGACCCCGAGGCCGCTTGCGCGGCGGCAATCTCGGCCTCGTTGAGGATGGCCTGGCCCAGCGCCTGCGCATCGCGCCGCGCGCGGCGCCGGCGCCACAGCCACAGGCCCAGCCAGGTAAGAAAGGCCAGCAGCAGCAAGACCAGTGCCCAGATCAGCGCCACTTCCAGCACCTCGGCACCCAGGTACAGGAACACGGCCAGCGCCACGAAGCCGAGTATGGTCAGATGGCGGCTGTCGATGAGGAAATGCCAGAGTCGTCGCAGCATGATGAGCCCAGGGTAAGGTCGCAAAGCAGGAGGAGCGCCGCCGCGCAGTAAGGCGGAGTCGGCCCATGCTGACAGCAATGCGGCGCGCCTTTGTTGACATATGACAAGTACCAGGCGCCAGCGCGCGGCAGTTGCCGGTGTGCCCTTGACGCTGCGCAAGCAAGTTTGCAGCGGTGAAATTCAGACCCCGACCCGGCGCTAGAATGGCTGGCGCGGCTTACTTGCCCAGCACGCGCGGTTGCGGCAATTCCGTGTGGCCAAAATCCATCATGGTCCAGCGCCCGCCCCAGCGCAGGCCCACCGATTCGGCCGTCACGCCATATAAACGGTAGCCGCGCATGGCCCAGGCATTTTTTTCAGAAATGATGAGCTTTCCTTCATGCATGAATGCGCAATCGGCCGCCAGGCCATACTGGTGATAGCTTTGAAACGCCCTCGCGTTCGTCACGTTCGGGCCGGCCGCCGCCAGTTGATCCTGGCGCGCGGGGCTGCGATAGCCTTCCAGCAAGACCATGTCATAGCCATGCACGTCTTTCATGATCCTGAACACCAGCAGCAAACGCTGCGCGAAATCGTGGTCGAGCAATTGCCAGTTGCGGCTGGCGCCGCCCAGCAGCGGACGCAGCTGCGTTACTTCCGCCGTGGAAAACAGCAGCGGCGGCAGAGTTGGCGGCGGCACCAGCTGCTCGCCTTTCAGCAAGTCGCTGACCTGGTCGTTGATGACGTGTTGCTGATCGGCATAGCCGCGCAGGGCAATGCGGTCGCTGGACAGCCAGGCCAGCAGCGGCGGCACGATGACCAGCACGCTGCCGGCCAGACTCAACCAGCGATACCGCCACAGCAGCTGCCAGGCGCGCGCCATGCCCGAGCCCGTGTGCCGTTGCACGCGCTGCCACTGCGCGCCGCTGCCGCCCTTCAAATGCTGCGCGCGCCGCTGCACGCGCCAGCCCAGGTTGACGAGCGTGTGCAGCACGATGGCGCGGCCGCCGGGAAACAGCAGCAGCCAGCAGGCAAAACAGGCCAACAGGAAATACATCAGGACCAGGGCGACGAACATGGGGCGCTCCGTGACGGGAATCGGCGGGACCGGGCAATCCATTGCTCGGCGGTATCGCTAGATCGTAGGCGTCCGCGGCCCGCATGAGCGCGGTTTACATCAAGGTCAGTCGAATTTGATCCACTGCGGAGGTGATATTTTGTCTTTACTGAAAACCGGGGATGGCCAGGGGCGCGGTCCCAACCTGCTGAGCAAAGCCGGCGCCGCTGGTGCGCGCATCGAAGGCAAGGGCATCCTGTCGCAGCTCGAACATGGCATCGCCGCGCCCGCATCCATGCCGGCCCTGCGCTGGCGCCCCGGCTGGCGGCACTGGGCCGCTGCCGCGCTGTGCCTGGCGGTGCTGGTCTCGGCCGTACTCGCCTACGATACGGAGGTTCAGCCCCTGCCCCTGCCCCTGCCGCCGGCACCCGCCATCGCCATGGCTGCGCCCGCAATGCCGGCGTCAACGGTGCTGCAACACCCGGCGCAGGCGGCCACCATCGTCAATACGGCGGCACCATCCTTGCCCGAGGTGGCAGCCGCGAGCGCGCCGCGCAAGGCGCCGCCGCCCGTGCGCCCGGCAAACGTGCGGCCACAGGGGACAAGGCCGGCTGCCGCACCCGGCGACAGCGACGTCACCCTGCTGACGGCGATGGTGGCCCATGCGCACCGGCAAGAAGGCACGACGACGCCCGTGCGCGACGTGGTGCTGCGCAGGCAGGAAGAAGAGACGGCAGAACTGTTGCAACGCTGTCAGCAGCTGGGCCTGATCGAAGGCATGCTGTGCCGCTCGCGCATCTGCTCGGGCCGCTGGGACAGCGATCCCGCCTGCCATTGATGAGCATTGACGAACCTCAGGCGCGCTCGGACACTTCGATCAGGTTGCGGTCCGGGTCGCGCAGATAGACAGAGCGGATGGGCCAATTGGCGCCCGTGCGGGCCACCGGTCCTTCCTCGATGGCAATGCCCAGCGCCGCCAGGTGGGCGATGAACACGTCGAGCGGCACGGCGGCGATGAAGCACAGATCCAGCGAGCCGGGCGTGGGCACGTCCGCCTTGGGCAGGAATTCCTTGCCGGCTTCATGCAGATTGATTTTTTGCGCGCCAAACTTGAAGGCATGACGGCCGGCACCAAACGTTTCCAGTTGCATGCCCAGCACGCGCGTATAGAAATCGATGCAGGCCGGCTTGTCGCGGGTGGTCAATACGAGGTGATCAAGGTGGTCTAGCATATATTTCTCGGGTGAGTGGCCGCGTCCATGCGGCCTTGCAAAAAGCCTTCCATCAGCGCCAGCAATGCCTGCGGCTGCTCCTGGTGCGGCGTATGGCCGCACTGTTCGACCATGGCGGGCACAGCGTTGAGCGCCTGCGCCACGATCGTGTCGACCTGGGCCGCGCTGCCGTACTGGTCCTCGCTGCCCTGCAGCACCAGCGCCGGGCATTCAATGGAGGGCAGCAGATACTCGATATTCCAGAACTGGAAGCCATAGCTGAGCCATGTATCCGACCAGGCCTTGAAGATGGTTTCCGTCTTGTCGCCATGGTATTTCGCCAGCGCGCGCAACTTGCCCGCGCCAAACGCCGCGTCCGCCACGCGGATGCCGTCAAGCGTGATATCCTCGACAAACACGTGCGCCGCTTCGGTGATGATGCCGCGCAAACGCGGCGGCTGCTGCGCCGCATAAATCAGGGCGATGCTGCCGCCGTCCGAGTGGCCGACGAGAAAATGATCCTGTCCCGGCAACAGTGCGGCCAGCACCTGCGGCAGCTCGCACAGCGCATAGTCGTGCAAGTAGTGGAGCTGGCGCCGCGCCGCCAGCGGCGACGACTGCCCATAGCCATGACGGTCATACAGCAAGCCGCGGCACCCTGTCGCCTGGCATAGCAGCGCGGGGAAATCTTTCCACATCGCACAGCAACCGAGTCCCTCGTGCAGGAATACCAGGCAGGGCTTGGCGGGGTCGCCTTCGATCAATTCGTAATAGATATCGGTTTCGGCACTCAGGTTTAGTATCGGCATGGGCTAGGCTCGCAACGGGTTCCGCATCGACAGGTCGGCTGGGCCTATTGTGCCATTGTCCTGCGCGGCATGCGTGGCGCCCCATAAAAATAGCCTGCGAGAAAAGATCCTGCCGCCTGCCTGCAAGGTGTTTGCGCCAGCACAAGCAAGCGCCGTTTTTCCGGTGGCGCCGCGCGCATTCGTCCCCTGTGTACGCCTAGAATGAATTACTCCAACAGCATGGAGCAGGCGGCTACCTTATCAGCCAGGACGTGACACTGGCCGTCACGGCAACAGATAGGGCGTCTTGCCGCACGACGACAGGCGCGGCGTCCAAACTATCGATCAGGAGTACATCATGGAAATGAAAGTAGAACATCGCACCGGCAGCAACCTGGCGCCGGAAACCACCGATCTGCCTCTGGAGCAGGACGGCCAAGCCGCGAAAGGCGCGGCCGCACAGGACCTGAACCTGAGCGCCGCCGCCTTCACCACCTACTACACGTGGACGGCCAATGGCGTGAATCCTTCGGTCAACTTCGCCAACGCCAACGTGAAAGCCAACTCGCGCGTGCTGCTCAACATCAGCGAGTATGCCGCGACGCCCCAGGACCGTTTCATCGGCGCCGCCCGCATGGCCGTGTACAACATCGCGCCCTATAACGGCGGCTTCCGTGCCTGGGTGGATATCTCGTGGGGCAGCCCGCTCAAGGTGCGTTTCGACGTGTTTGTCGATCCCTGATCCGGGAAACACCGTGCACGTCGCTGACGCACTGAAGCGATGACTGGCGTGAATGAGAAACCGTGCGCGCATGACAAAAGGGCCACGTGTTGCCACGTGGCCCTTTGCTGCTGCTTGTTCTGGCTCCCCGACCTGGACTCGAACCAGGGACCTGCGGATTAACAGTCCGTCGCTCTACCAACTGAGCTATCAGGGAAAGGAGGCCGAATTATATACGTCAAAATTTCTCGTGTCCAGTTGTTGCTGCATGGTTGCTGCATGGTTGCTGCATGGCCAGCAAAACAGGCCACCGGCGGGCGAGCCTCGCAATGTGGCAGGGGCCGTCTGCGCGGCGCCACGCAAGATAGTAGAATAGCCAGGCCTTGCTGATATGCAAGGCGCATAACGGCATGCCGGCAGCGGGGCGTCAACCACGCCGCCGCGCGGACATGCGCTTGCAAGGTCACCTTGCCCCTGGCTTACTGCTCTCACCCGACATGACAGAATCAAGCGCAACCTTGGTGGACAAAGCCGGCAGCGGCGATAGCTCGGCGGAAATTGCCAAGCATATGGCGGCCGCCATCGTGGCGCGCCAATTGCCGCCTGGCACGCGGCTGCGCGAAGAGGCGCTGTGCCGGCTGTACGGCGTCAGCCGCACCAAGATCCGCGCCGCCCTGCTCATACTCTCGAAGGACAAACTCATACGCATGGTGCCCGACAAGGGCGCCTTCGTCAGCCAGCCGACCGAGACAGAGGCGCGCGACATCTTTGCCGCGCGGCGCATCATCGAAGCGGCCCTGGCACGCGAATTCGTCGCGCGGGCCAAAGCTGCCGACTACAGGATGCTGGAGCGCCACCTGAAAGCGGAACGCCTGGCGCTGGCGCAAGCGACGCCGCTGCGCTCGCAACTGCTGGGCGACTTCCACGTCTTGCTGGCCGATATCGCCGGCAACGCCGTGCTGCGCGACATCGTGCGCGAACTGGTGGGCCGCAGCTCGCTCATCACCATGCTGTACCAGTCGGGCGACGCCGCCGCCTGCTCGTACGACGAGCACGGGCGCTTTCTCGAGGCGGCGCGCAGCGGCGACGCGGATCTTGCCGCGCGCCTGATGGTCGAACATCTGTCGCATGTGGAAGCGGCCCTGCGCTTCGACGGCAGCGCCGGCGACGCCAAGAAAGACCTGGTGGCGGCGCTGCTGATGTAGGCGGCGCCATCAAAAAAGGCCGCCGGTGCGGATGCACGGGCGGCCTTGTCGCATGCGGCGGCAAACGCGCTATTCGCCCACGCTACTCACCCAGGTAAATAAACTTGAACAGGAAGATGGCGGCGATGATGTAAGCCACCACGGATACCTGCTTGCCCTTGCCCGTCAACAGCTTCAATACAGCATAGGTGATGAAACCGAACGCGACGCCGCTGGCCACGGAATAGGTAAACGGCATCATCAAGGCCGTGATGGCGGCGGGAATGCTTTCCGTGCTGTCATCCCAGTCGATGAAGGTCAGTTCGCGCAGCATCAGGCAGGCCACGTACAGCAGCGCGGGCGCCGTCGCGTACGGCGGCACCGTGTGTGCCAGCGGGGCGAAGAACAGGCTGCCCAGGAACAGCAGCGCGACGGCCACGGCCGTCAAGCCCGTGCGTCCGCCCGCTTGCACGCCGGCCGCGCTTTCGACGAAGGCCGTGGTGCTCGACGTGCCCAGGCAGGCGCCGGCGGCAATCGCCGTGCTGTCAGCCAGCAAGGCCTTGTTCATGCGCTCCATCTTGCCGTCTTTCAGCAAGCCGGCGCGGTTGGCCACGCCCATCAGAGTGCCCGTCGCGTCAAACAGTTCGACCAGGAAAAACACCAGCACCACGTTGACGATGCCGATCGACAGAGCGCCCATGATGTCGAGCTTGAACAGGGTCGGCTCGATGGCGGGCGGCGCCGAGACGATGCCGTTGAACTGGTTGCCTCCAAAGAAGAAGCTGGCAATCGTGATAGTGAGAATGCCGATCAGGATGGCGCCCGGCACTTTCAGGCGGTCCAGCGCGACGATGATGAAAAAGCCGAGGATGGCCAGGATGGGCGCCGCCTGGTGCAAGTCGCCCAGGGCGATGATGGTGGCCGGGTTCGACACCACGATACCGGCGCTTTTCAGCGAAATGATCGCCAGGAACAGGCCGATACCGACCGTGATGGCCGTGCGCAGCGCGGGCGGAATGCTGTTGATGATCATCTCGCGCACCTTGAACAGGCTCACCAGGATGAACAGGCAGCCGGAAATGAAGACGGCGCCCAGCGCCACTTCCCAACTCATGCCCATGCCCTTGACCACCGTGTACGAAAAGTACGCATTCAAGCCCATCCCCGGCGCCAGCGCGATCGGGTAGTTCGCGTACAGGCCCATGATCAGGGTGCCGATGGCGGCCGCCAGGCAAGTGGCAACGAAAACGGAGTCTTTCGGCATGCCCGCGTCGCCGAGGATGGACGGGTTGACGAAGATGATGTAGGCCATCGTCAGGAACGTGGTCAGGCCAGCCAGCAGCTCCGTGCGCACATTGGTTCCGTTGTCCTTCAGTTTGAAATAGCGTTCCAGGAACTGCATGATTAACCCCTTGTATTGGTAAAACCGCGCGCCTGGTCTTGGCCAAGACGCATCTTTTTTTCTTGCAATAACCAGTTATTTGGTCGGTGCGCTAGCCGGCTTGAAGGCCCACCAGCGGCTGCCCGCGAAATTCCAGACCAGCCCGATGCCCGTCGCCAACACCTGCGCCAGCCAGTAATACCAGCCCAACTGGTGTACCAGCAGCCACATCAGGCCTGTATTGATGCACCAGCCGATGCCCAGCAAGGTGAAATATTTACTTGCCGCCTCGCCATGGCCCTTGTCGCTTTTAAACGTGAAAAAGTAATTGAGGAGGTAGTTGACGACGGAACCGAGGATGTAGCCGATGCCGGACGCGGCGGCGGCGCTGATGCCGGCCCATTCCACGCCGCCCCACAGCACGCTGTATTGCACGGCCGTGCCGGAAGCGCCGACGGCGGCGAAACGTAAAAATTGGTGATGCAGGGAATGGGACATTGTCAATTTTAAAATAAGGCGAACACACTCGCCAGGATAGTGCCAGAATAAAAAATGGCTACGATTGCTCGTAACCATTTTTCAGCCTGCATTTTACTGCAAGTTGCGCCCAACGTTCATATTCGCCGTCGTTTCAGCGTTCATCCTCTGCGCTGGCGGCGCCGGCGCAGCCACACAAACAGCGCGATCAGCAGCAAGATGCCCACGATGCCGCCCGGCAGCATGAACGGCTGAGCACGTGCCAGCACGGGTTTCTCGCCGCCGCTGCGCGCCTGCGCCACATATGCGGGCGTGACGGACACATCCGGGTTGCCATACTGTTTCAGCACATAATTGGCAATCGAGGCGATCTGCTCGTCCGTCAAGGGTTGCACGTAGGAACGCTGGTCGAAACGGGGCATGAACGCTTCGTGCTCCTCCCCTTCGATCTTGCGCTCGACGCCAAACAGGATGGCCGACACCAGGTTGGCCGGCGTGCTGCCGCCCGTCGCCGTGTTCTTGAACAGGGCCGGATACGCCTGGCCCGTGCTGCCGGCGCCGCTGGCCGAATGGCAGCTGGCGCAATAGCCGGAAAACAGCACGGCACCGCTGTTCAGTGAATGATGCTCGGTGGAACTGGCCATGCCCCGCAGCAGCGGTTCTTCGCTGGCGGCGCTGCCATGGCTGAAGGCAGCCTTCGTCTGGCCCGGCGCGCGCACGGGCGGCACCGTACGCAGCCAGGCAACGATGGCGGCCACGTCATCGTCGCGCAGAAATTGCAGGCTGTTCTGGATGGCTTCGGCCATGCCGCCCGCCGCCTGCCCCTTGCCTTCCACGTGGCCCGTCTTCAGGTAAGCCGTGAGTTCGGCATCCGTCCAGGCGCCGATGCCGCTGACCTTGTCGGACGTGATATTCGGCGCATGCCAGGAACCGAGCGAGGCGCCGGCCAGGGTCTGGCTGCCGATCTCCGCCATCAGCGCGTTGCGCGGCGTGTGGCAGGCGCTGCAGTGCGCCAGGCCTTCGGCCAAATAAGCGCCCCGGTTGATCTGCGCGCTCTTCGTTGGATCAGGCACAAAGCGTTTATTGTCGAGGAACAAGGTATTCCAGCCCAGCATGGACAGGCGCACATTGAACGGGAATGGCAGGGCCGTCTGGCGCGCCGGCGCATCGACGGGCTTGACGGCCTGCATGAAGTAGTAATACAGGTCGCCCACATCCGCATCCGTCAGCTGCGCATAGCTGGTGTAGGGCATGGCCGGATACAAATGGCTGCCATCGGCGCGCACGCCTTCGCGCAGGGCGCGCGCAAAATCCGCTTCGCTGTAATGCCCGATGCCGCCTGTTTTCGATGGCGTGATGTTCGTCGCGTAGATCGTGCCCAGCGGCGAATCGATGGCGTAGCCGCCCGCATACGGCTTGCCGCCCGCAGCCGTATGGCACGCCATGCAGTCGGCGGCGATGGCCAGGTAGCGGCCCCGTTCGAGGCGCGCATCGGGCTTGGCGGCCACGGGTGCGGCCGGGCGGTCCGGCGTCAGGGTGACGGGAGGAACAGGTGGCACGGCGTACGCGGCCAGCGGCAAGCTAGCTGCCAAAGCCAGGCTCAGGAATAAACGGCGCATCATGCGGCCTCCCTTGCCAGGGTGCGGGCGATGTCGTCTGCCGCGCGCAAGCCGAGCGCGGCCATGCTGAGGGTGGTGTTGACGACGCTGGCCGACGGCATGGCGCCGCCGCCCGGCAGCCACAGGTTGGCGTGATCGTGGGCACGGCAATTGCCGTCGACCACGGAGTCAAGACGATTCGAACCCATGATGACGCCGCCCATGATGTGGTTATTCGCGTTCAGGCTGTCGGTGATATGGAATTCCACGGCGCCAAACAGCTTGCCGATGTGCTTGAGCTGTGCATGCGCGGCCTTCGCGCCATCGCGCACGTAATCGCCCACGTCATAGTAAATGTCGGGACAGGCCAGGCCCAGCGGATCCTTGCGCGTCTTGCTCAAGGTCAAACGGTTGTGCGCCTCGGGCAGCGGTTCCAGGCTGATCGACAAGTCCACACCGAACGCGGCGCGGCGGCGGATCTCGTCGTCGAGATCCTTGCCTACCAGCCCCAGCTTCAACGACTGCTGGGTAGCAGGCCCCACCCGAGTGATATTGTTCAGAATCATCTTGTTGGCCGAATACTGCGCGCGGAAGGCGCCGTCGCGCGGTCCCACCAGGCAGCTGCTCTGCGCCGGGCCACGGCCCGTCCAGATCGGCTCATTGGCGAGGAAGGTACAGTGGAAACCCGAGTGGTCCATCATGTTGCGGCCCACCTGGTCCGAACTGTTGGCGATGCCGTTCGGATTGTTCTGGTTCGCCGCCAGCAACAACAGGCGCGGCGTCTCGATGCCGTTGCATGCGATCACGAAAGCCTTGCCGGTCGCCATGTGCGACTGCTTCTTGGCGTCGTACCAGTGCACGGCGGTGACGCGGTTGTTCTGATCCGTATCGATGCGGTAGACGACGGCCTCGGCCAATACGCCGGCGCCTTTCAGCTCGGCCCGCTCCACGTGGTGGATGCCGTTGTACATGGCGCCGATGGGGCAGATCGGCTGGCAATTGTTGTTGCCGCAGCAAGTCGGACGGCCCTGCCACGGGCGCGTCGAGCGGCCTTGCGGGATCGGCACGGAGCGGTAGCCGTGCGGGTTGACCACTTCGGCGAAACGCTTGTCGCCATAGCCCCAGGGCACCATGTCCATCGGGTATGGCGCACTGCGCTCGCTCGGCGATTGCAGCGCCGGATCGTTGGGGCCGGCCACGCCCATTTCCTGCTCGGCGCGGCAATAGTACGGTTCCAGCTCGTCATAGGAAATGGCCCAGTCGCGCCCTACCCCGTAATCGCTCTTCATGCGCATGTCGGATGGCAAGTGGCGCCAGCACGACGCGGCCCAGTGCCAGGTCGTGCCGCCCACCGTGCGCAGATAGCCCTGCTGAAAACTGCTGCCGTTGGGGCCAGACACTTCCACGTAATTATTCTTCGGGAAATACAGGGGCGCGGGCGCATTCTCGGCCTGCGGATACAGGCCCTGGAAGTCGGAACCGACGCGGTTTTCGAACGGCATGTTGCGCCAGTTTTCCACGGCTTGCCCGCGCTCGATGCGCAGGCCCGCTTCCAGCATGATCACGGAGTGACCCTGCGCAGCCAGCTGGTCGGCCATCATGGCGCCGACAACGCCGGTGCCGACGATGACGACATCGGCGACGACGTCGCCATTACTCTTGAATTGGGGTGATTTCATTTTGCTTGCTTGCCTTTCGTTTCGGGAGTGCCGGTGGTGGCCGGGGCCGGTACAGGTTTTGGCGCCACGGGCGCGGAGACGCGCACGGCCGGCGGCGCCTTCAACCACCACAGGGGGCCGTAATTGCAATACGTGGGCACGACCTGGCCATCGGCCACCGTGCGGTACATCAAGGCCTCGGCGTAGGCGACTACGATGGATTTCGTGCCCTGCGCCGCGTTGCCGGCGACAGTGCCCGTGTACCAGGCGGCGACGATGGCCAGCGCCAGCTCGCGCAAGCCGGCATCCGCGGCGGTGGCGGCCGCCAGCAAGGCCTTGGCTTCCTGGCCCGTGACGAGCAGCGCGCCCAGTTGCGGCAAGCGCTCGGCGAAGCCGGGCACGTTGCTGCGCATGGCTTGTTCCATGCGCGCCGCCGTCGCGGTGGACAGGTCGCGGTGGCCCGTGATGGTTTGCGACAAGGTATAGAACAGCATGGTGGCGGACACCACGCCCGTCGCGGGAACGCTGGCCGGCGCCTGCATGGCGGCGGACAGGGGATTGCTCCAGAAACCGGCCTGCGCCAGCAAGGCGGCCAGGCCAATCAGGGCGTGGCGGCGGCTGATACGGGGAAGGGATGAAGCGGATGTTGCAGATGGTTCAGTGCCTGGATGGTTCATGAGACTCCCGCAAGACTTGTTGTTTTATTGACTTCGATGATTGCGCCACATTGCATTTGCGCATAAATGGAACCGGTTCCATATTATCCTACAG
The DNA here is from genome assembly GCF_034427795.1 of Janthinobacterium sp. GMG1. NCBI lineage: Bacteria > Pseudomonadati > Pseudomonadota > Betaproteobacteria > Burkholderiales > Oxalobacteraceae > Janthinobacterium > Janthinobacterium sp. GMG1. Next base: position 107,808 of record NZ_JAXQNT010000007.1, on the reverse strand, counting down.
AAGTAAATAGTCTGCCAATGTAGTACTACTACTGAGGCACTGGCTGGTGCAATGCCTGCAGGGATGCAGGCGTTTCGCGCAGGCAAAACGCCAGTCCCGGCTGGCCGCCCAGGCGGTAATGGAAGTCGAGCACGCTGCCGCCAGGCAGACTTGGCTTGCCCGGCAAGGGCAGTGGAAGGTTCAGGCTGCACTCATGGTCGCCCAGAACGATGTCGCCATGCACGCGGATGCGCGTCAGCAAGCGCGGCGCCTGTTCCAGCACGTCGGGCAGGCGGATGCTGGCGGCCGGCAAACTGTCGCCCGGCTCACCCTGCCAAGTGCGCAAGGCGTCCGCATCGAGTGCAAACACGCGGCCCCAGTCGGTGCACGGTTCGCCCGGCGCGCGCCGGTCCAGGCCCAGGTGCACGGTGACGGCCGCCGGCAACAGCGCCGCCGCAGGCGCTTGCGCGTGCAGATTGCGCAGGATGGCTACCTGCGGCTCCTTGCCCAGCGCCGTATTCATGGTTTCGCTGACGATCACATCCGGTGTGGCGCCGGCAGGCATTTGATAGGCGGCCGCGTCGGCGCAAAGGTAGTCCGTCACATGGCCGTCCAGGCCCAGGACTGCAATCAGCTCGCGCGCATACGCCAGCGTCTCCGCGTGCACGTCGAGGATGGCAAACTGCACCTGCTTCGCATCGAGCAAGGCCATCACCGGCAAGGCCAGCAGGGCGAACGGGCCGCAACCCGCATACAGCACGCGTACGGGCCGCCCGCCGCTCACGTCCAGGCGCTCGCGCACGGCCAGCGCCAGGCCCTGGATGAAGGCAGCGCTGCGGTAGGGCTCGCGCGCGCACAGTCCCGCCTGCACGGGCGAGATGGCCCAGCCGCTGGGAAGAAAACTCTCGCCATCGCGCAAGCCGTCCTGCCGGTCCATGGACAGGCGCGAATGGCGCTCGACGAGCTGGCGCAATTGCACCGTTTCGCCGACCAGGCTGGCCAGGGAACGCCGCGGATCGCACAGCGCGGCCGCGATGGCGGCCAGTTCCGCTCGCGCCGAAGTCACGCGCAACTCCACGCATCACTCCACGGATAAGGCAGGATAAAGACAGAATGCATGGCGGCTTCCTTGAAATGATTGCAAGTACGCGGAAAAATTGGCAGCATAGCAAATAAATACACGCCTGCGCATTTGCCACAACCTGCCGGAGCACCGATGCACAACTTACCGCTTTCCGCCCCCTACCAGTTGCGCGTCCAGCGCGACGACGACGATGGCTTTGCCGCCGCGCTGTACAGCTCCACGCGCGACGACTTGCGCCAGATGCCGGCCGAGCCCGCCGTCATCGAACAGCTGATCGCCATGCAGCGCCGCATGCAAAGCCACGGTTACCGCCAGGCGTATCCGCACGCCGTATACCTGGTGCTGCAGCACGGCACTATCCCCATCGGCCGCCTGGTCCTGGAGCGCCAGGATCAGGTGCTGCACCTGGTCGACATCGCCATCCTGCCTGCCGCGCAAGGCCAGGGCGCCGGCAGCGCCGTGCTGCGCGGCCTGCAGGCGCAAGCCAGTGCGGAGCAATTACACCTCCACCTAGCCGTCAACAAAAGCAACACCGCCGCGCGCGCGCTGTACCAGCGGCTGGGCTTTCGCCTGCGCGGGGAAAACGACGTCCAGGAGCAACTGGAATGGAGCGCACCCTAGTGCCGGCGCAAAATACCCCCAGCACCTGGCTGCAACTGCCGCTGCGCTTCGACGTGGCGCGCATGCAAGGCGACAGCGACCAGTTCTCCACCAGCGAGTGGATCAGCCATTTCAACACGGGCGCCTATGAAAACGGCTGGAGCTGCGTGCCGCTGCGCTCGCCTGACGGAGCAGCCGGCGACATCATGCCCGTCGATGGCGCCGCCTACGCCGCCACGCCGCAGCTGGCGCGCTGTCCCGGCCTGCGCGAAGTGCTCGCCAGCTTCGCCTGCGATATCCGCGCCGCGCGCCTGATGGCCCTGGCGCCGGGCGCCGTCATCCGCGCGCACCGCGACGCCGGCACGTCGCTGGCCGATGGCTTGATCCGCATCCACATCCCCATCCACACTTCGCCACAGGTGTTGTTTACCATCGATGGCGAGAGCGTGCACTTTACGGCCGGCCACGCCTGGTACATGGACGCCAGCTGCCTGCACGCGGTGCACAACCAGGGCACGGCGCCGCGCATCCACCTCGTGCTCGACTGCGTCACCAATGCCTGGCTCGAAGCGCTGTTCGCCTCGGCCGGCTTCGTGCCGAAAGCGGCCCCAAAATATGGCGATCCCTGCATCAACGATGGCAATGTGCGGGCCGTCATCGCCCAGCTGCGACTGTCGCCCTCGCCTGCCAGCCTGGCCTTGGCAAGCCAACTGTCTGCCTTGGCAGACGGGGTCGCCCCGTGAGCGCCGCGCCGGGCCTTGCGCAGCAGGAACGTCTGCTGGCCAGGGGCGAGACGGTGACGTGGCACGAGGGCATGGATCTGCGCGGCTGGTATCCGCTGTACGTGGAGCGTGGCGAAACATTGGCGGACGCCACCATGTGCTGGCGCCACCTGGGAAAAACACCTTTCAACGACGCCTTTTTTGTCAACACCCTGGCGCGCCAGCCGCACGAGGAGCGCCGCGTCTGCCGCACGCCGCTGGCGGCGCTGGCCATGGTGGCCACGCTGGGCGATGGCCTGGCGCCCGACGCCTTCATCTTCCACGTCTCGCGCTGCGGCTCAACCCTGCTGAGCCAGTTGCTGGCATCCCTGCCGCAATGCATCGTCATGTCCGAGCCGCCCGTCATCGATTCGCTGCTGCGGCTGCATCACGATGGCATGGCGGGCAGCGACAGCATCGCCCTGCTGCGCCAGGCCATCCTGGCCCTCGGCCGGCGCCGCTCGGGCGACGAGACGCATTTCATCATCAAGTTCGACTGCTGGCACATCCACAGCCTGGACTTGCTGCGGCAAGCGTTTCCCGGCACGCCCTGCCTGTTCGTCTACCGCGAACCGCTGGCCGTGCTGGCCTCGCACCAGCGCCAGCGCGGACCGCAAATGGTGCCCGGCATGCTGCATCCGGCACAGCTGCCGCTGCCCGCGCACCTGCTGACGCCGGGCGATATCGATGGCTACACGGGCCTCGTGCTGGCCAGCCTGTTCGACGCCGCCCTGCCTCATGCTGCCGCAGGCCAGCTGCAGTTAATTAACTACAAGCAATTGCCAGACATCGTGTTCAGCGATTTGCTGGCCCGTTTCGGCATCACCTCCACGGCGGCGCAATTGCAAGCGATGCACGCGCAAGGCGGTGTGCATGCAAAGTACGGCACGGCTTACCACGGCGATCCGCCCGTGCCAGCAACAGACGGCCTGGCTGCCATCGCCGCGCAGTTACAGCCCGGCTATCTGGCGCTGGAAGCGTTGCGGCTGCCTGCAAGGCAAGGCCAATGATTTCTATGAAACCAACCTCTGACAACCTGAAATTGACCCTCACACCATGATAAAAAAAATGACATTGGCAGTATTCTTTACGGCCCTGCTTCCCTTCTACGCATGCCAGGCGCAAACCATGGCGGAAGCGAAACCCGTTTCCGCGGAAGTCACCACCACCCTGACACCTGACATTGGCGGGATAAAGCAGGTGCTGGAAATCAAGACGGACGACGCGAACAAGCCCGTGCTGCTGTTTTTGTCCGGCGGTCCGGGCAGCTCCATGATCAAGGGAGCGGAGGCCTTTACGAATATCCTGAAAAGCAGATTCACGATTGTGCAATGGGACCAGCGGGACGCCGGAAAAACCTTGAAACTGAATCCTTCCCCCACGCAGCCATCCGTCAGGCAGATGGAGAACGACACGTATCAGGTCGTCCAATTTCTGCGCAAGGAATTCAGGCAGGACAAAATATACTTGCTGGGCAGCTCCTGGGGCAACGTCCTGGGCTTTGATATCGTCAAGCATCACCCGGAACTGCTGCATGCCTATTTCGCGTCGAATCCTGTCGTGAGCCAGTTGGAAAGCGAGAAAGAATTGCTGCAAGCCTTGAAAGCGCATTTCAAGGACAATGCCGTCGCCAGCCAGGAACTGAACAGTATCAGTTTCCCGTTTACTAGTGACGAAAGCATGTTTTACTTAAGGAAATGGCTTTTTTACAAGGATGGCAAGGCATTCGCGACGAGCGAGGGATTCAAGACGGGCTTTCTTCAATGGTCAAAAACCTGGTCGCCCGTCTGGAACGAGGTCATGAACATTGATCTGCCCAAGACCTTGAAGAGCGTTGACTGCCCTGTGTACTTCTTCGTCGGTAAAAACGACATCCAGACCTCGACCAGGATCACGCAAGCGTATTTCGACACCTTGAAGGCGCCAAGGAAGGGGCTGTTTTTCTTCGAACATTCCGGGCATCAGATACACCAGGATGAACCGGTGAAATTCCAAGAGGCCATCATCAAGACATTGGATACAGTTCAACCAAGCAAGTAAAGAGCGTCTGAAACGCAAAAAGCCCAACCGTGAAGGCTGGGCTTTTCGATGCTGCTGATGTTCTGGCTCCCCGACCTGGACTCGAACCAGGGACCTGCGGATTAACAGTCCGTCGCTCTACCAACTGAGCTATCAGGGAAAAGAGGCCGCATTCTATAGGGTAAATTTTACGGTGTCCAGATTTCCCCCGGAAAAATGTATATTTTCCCGGCGTCAGCCTGCCCGGCAGCGGTCAGCCGGGCTGCTCTTGCGGATAGTAGTCAAATACCAGCACCCGCCCCAGCCATGGCTTGAGCTGCTCGACAAAGGCCAGGTGGGCCGCATGGGTCAGGTACACGTCGCGCGCGCCGGCGTCATCGAAGGTCAGGGTAAAACAATCGGTAAAGCCATCATCGAGGCCTTCCGGGCTGACGTTCGGCCCCCATTCAAATTGCCGCACACCGGGTATGCGGTGTTTCAACTGGGAAAATTCGTAGACGAGCTCGGCGTGCTTGGCGGACGTGATGCCATCGAGGAAGTCGCACAGGACGATATGGCGCAAGGCGGAGGTACAAGTCATGGGAAGGTGCTCCTGAAGTGATGCATTCAGGATAGCGCAAAACGCGATTACGCACAGGCAAGCCCTGCTGATGGCTGCGGAAAACAAAAAAGGCCATGTTTTTCAACATGGCCTTCCGAATTCTGGCTCCCCGACCTGGACTCGAACCAGGGACCTGCGGATTAACAGTCCGTCGCTCTACCAACTGAGCTATCAGGGAAAAGAGGCCGTATTATATAGGCCAAACTTGGCGCTGTCCAGATTCCCATAGGGAAAATCTTACCCTGCCCCAAACTACGCGCCGGCGCCGCAAAAACAAAAAAGGCCACGTTTTTCAACGTGGCCTTTCGAATTCTGGCTCCCCGACCTGGACTCGAACCAGGGACCTGCGGATTAACAGTCCGTCGCTCTACCAACTGAGCTATCAGGGAAAAGAGGCAATATTATATGTCGCTTGTTCCATATTTGCAAGACTGATACTGCATCTTCACAAACACGGCCATCGCCGACTTTCTACCGCCATCAGCGCCGCACTTGCATGCAACGCCGAAGAAGCAAGATATTAAAGTACTTTGGCGATCGCGTCAATGACGATGTCGATATTGCGCGAATTCAATGCTGCCACGCAGATACGGCCCGTGTCCACGGCGTAGATCGATTGCTCGCGCAAGGACGCCACCTGCTCCTTGGTGAGACCCGAGTACGAGAACATGCCGATTTGCTGGCGCACGAATTCGAAATCGTGGGCTGGCGCCTTGGCTTTCAGTTTTTCCACGAAGGCATTGCGCATTTCGCGGATGCGCACGCGCATGCCGGCCAGTTCCTCTTCCCACAGCTGGCGCAGTTCCGGCGTGGCCAGGACGGTGGCAACCACCTTGCCGCCATGCGTAGGCGGATTCGAGTAGTTGGTGCGCACGACACGTTTCAGCTGCGACAGCAAACGGGCCGCTTCGTCAGCGTCGGCAGCGACAACGCTCAGGGCGCCCACGCGCTCGCCGTACAGCGAGAACGATTTCGAGAACGAGTTCGACACCAGCAGCGGGCCGCCCGCGTCGGCGAAGCGGCGCACCACGGCGCCGTCTTCGGCGATGCCGTTGGCGAAGCCTTGATAGGCCATGTCCAGGAACGGCACCAGGCCGCGCGAAGTCACGACGCTGATGATCTGATCCCATTGGGCCACGCTCAGGTCGGCGCCGGTCGGGTTGTGGCAGCAGGCGTGCAGCACGACGATGGAACCGGCTGGCATGGCGTTCAGGCTGGCCAACATGCCGTCGAAGTTCACGCCATGGGTGGCGGCATCGTAGTACGCGTAGTTATTCACGACAAAACCGGCGTTTTCGAACAGCGCGCGGTGGTTTTCCCAGCTCGGGTCGCTGATGTAGACCTGGGCACCCGGCGCGAAGCGCTGCAGGAAGTCGGCACCGATCTTCAGTGCGCCCGTGCCGCCGATGGCTTGCACGGTCACGGCGCGGCGCTCTTGAATTACGGCGCTATCGGCGCCAAATACGAGTTCTTGCACAGCCTTGTCGTAGGCGGCGAGGCCTTCGATCGGCAGGTAGGTGCGTGGCGCCGCCTGTTCGATCAGGATGGCTTCCGCCTTGCGTACGCAAGCTAACAGAGGCACTTTACCGTTGTCGTCATAATAGACGCCAACGCCCAGATTGATTTTGGCGGGATTCTGGTCCGCGTTAAATGCTTCGGTGATGCCCAGGATCGGGTCGCGTGGGGCCATCTCGATGGCGCTAAACAGACTGGCAGAAACAGTTGGGTTCGTCATGATAAGATTGGATTCGATTGGAAGCAGGTTCACAGCGGAGTTGTAGACAGCGCCCCAAAATACAACGCCAGGGCCGCCAGCAGAGCACTATTCTAACAAAGGTCTGATTCACATGCCCGAATTATCTACCGCCAGCGAGGCGGAAAGCGCAATTATCTCTTTCCCGGACTCCCCCTTCAAGCTGCACCAGCCCTTCCCTCCGGCCGGCGATCAGCCCACGGCAATCGACCAGTTATCCGAGGGGATCGCCGACGGACTGGCCTTCCAGACCCTGCTGGGCGTGACCGGCTCGGGCAAGACCTACACCATGGCCAACGTCATCGCGCGCATGGGCCGGCCCGCCATCGTCTTCGCGCCGAACAAGACCCTGGCGGCGCAGCTGTACAGCGAGTTCCGCGACTTTTTCCCGCAGAACGCCGTCGAATACTTCGTCAGCTACTACGATTACTACCAGCCCGAAGCCTACGTGCCGCAGCGCGACCTGTTCATCGAAAAGGACTCGTCGATCAACGAGCATATCGAGCAGATGCGCCTGTCATGCACCAAGTCGCTGATGGAACGGCGCGACGTCATCATCGTCGCCACCGTCTCGGCCATCTACGGTATCGGCAATCCGAACGAATACCACCAGATGATCCTGACCTTGCGCGTCAAGGACAGGGTCGCGCAGCGCGACGTCATCGCGCGCCTGATCCAGATGCAGTACACGCGCAATGAAGTCGACTTCGGCCGCGGCACCTTCCGCGTGCGCGGCGATACCATCGACATCTTCCCCGCCGAGCATGCGGAACTGGCCGTGCGCCTGGAAATGTTCGACGACGAGATCGAATCGATCCAGCTGTTCGACCCGCTGACGGGCAGAGTGCGTCAGAAAATCCCCCGCTTCACCGTGTACCCGGGCTCGCACTATGTGACGCCCCGCTCCACCGTGCTGCGCGCCGTGGAAACCATCAAGGACGAGCTGCGTGAACGCCTCGAATTCTTCCGCAAGGAGAATAAGCTGATCGAGGAGCAGCGGCTGGAACAGCGCACGCGCTTCGACCTGGAAATGATGGCGGAAATCGGTTTTACGAAGGGCATCGAGAACTACTCGCGCCATTTGAGCGGCGCGCTGCCGGGCGAACCGCCGCCGACCCTGGTCGATTACCTGCCGCCAGACGCATTGATGTTCCTCGACGAGTCGCACGTGCTGACGGGCCAGCTGAGCGCCATGTACAACGGCGACCGTTCGCGCAAGACGAATCTGGTCGACTATGGCTTCCGCCTGCCGTCGGCACTCGACAACCGGCCCTTGAAATTCGAGGAATTCGAACAGAAGATGCGCCAGACCGTGTTCGTCTCGGCCACGCCGGCCGAATACGAAAAGAGCCATTCCGACCAGGTGGTCGAGCAAGTCGTGCGCCCCACCGGCCTGGTCGACCCGCAGATCATCGTGCGCCCCGCCAGCAGCCAGGTGGACGACCTGATGTCGGAAATCGTCGAGCGCATCAAGAAGGACGAGCGCGTGCTGGTGACCACGCTCACCAAGCGCATGTCGGAGCAGTTGACGGAATACCTGGGCGACCATGGCATCAAGGTGCGCTATCTGCACAGCGATATCGAGACGGTGGAGCGCGTGGAAATCCTGCGCGATCTGCGCCTGGGCACCTTCGACGTACTGGTGGGGATCAACCTGCTGCGCGAGGGTCTGGACTTGCCGGAAGTGTCGCTGGTCGCCATCCTCGACGCGGACAAGGAAGGTTTCTTGCGTTCCGAGCGCAGCCTGATCCAGACCATCGGCCGCGCCGCGCGTAACCTGAACGGCACGGCGATCCTGTACGGCGACCGCATCACGGACTCCATGCGCCGCGCCATCGACGAGACGGAACGCCGCCGCAACAAGCAGATCGCCTTCAACACAGCCAACAACATCGTGCCGATCGGCGTGAAAAAATCGATCCGCGAAATGATCGATGGCGTCTACAGCCCGCAGGAAGCGCGCGAAACCCTGCAAGTGGCGCAGGAAGCGGCGAAGTTCGAAGCCATGAGCGAGAAACAGGTCAGCAAGGAAATCAAGCGCCTGGAAAAACTGATGGTCGACCACGCAAAGAACCTCGAGTTCGAAAAAGCGGCGCAGGTGCGCGACCAGCTGCACGTCCTCAAACAGCAGCTGTTCGGCGCGCCCGGTACCGACAATGTGGCGTCGATACTGGGCAAATAGACGGCTATCCGTGCCTTGACCCGCCTACGGCTCCGGCAGCGAATAGTCGATGTCGTAGAAATGCTGGCCATCGACGATGCGGATGGCCAGCGTCCCGCTGATGCCTGTCAGCTGCCCCGTGCCGGAATGCGGCACGATCACGATGGACAACGTCTGCTGGCCGTCGGCCATGGTGCCCGCATGCTGCGCCACGAAGGTGCCTTGCCGGCCCTGCAGCACGCCCGTGATGGCTTCCATGGCGACATAGCCTGCCGCGCCCCTGGTGTCAGTGACGGCGTTGAGCATCTCGCCCTTTGCCGTGGCGACCAGGTCGCCGGCATAGACTTTGTCGAGCAGCACCCTGCCCAGAGTCGTGCGCCCCGCGCGCTGCGGCGCCGCGGCTGGCGTCATGGTGATACTGAAACTTCCCGTGGCGCGTACATGCATGCGATGATCCCCCTGTGCAGACGAGGCGGCGCCGGCTGGCGCCACCAATAGACAACATGCGGCCAGCACCAGGCCAGACAAGCTGTGTGATTTCATGACTCCCTTTCAATCGATGCGAGAGAGCCAGCTTAAAGCCACGCAGGAGACAAATATTGGATAAACCCGACAACCCGCGCAATGTGCTCGCCACACGCGGCCAGGCGCCGAAAGGCATCGTCGACCCGCAGGCAGCGGCGCGCCGCATACGGCTGGCGACCTATCCGCCGGCTGGCGCGCTGGCGCCGTTCGTCGACTACTTCTGGATGGTCGAATGGGACAGGCGGGACTGCGCGCCGGAGACGCAGCGCGTGCTGCCCTACCCGAACGCGCACCTGGTGTTCGACCTTGGACGCACGGCCATCCATGGCGTGGTGCGCGGCGCCTTCGACCGGCCATTGAGCGGAACGGGCAAGGTGCTGGGCGTGCGTTTTTCACCGGGCGGCCTGCGCCCGTTCATCAGCCAGCCCTTGTCGTCATTCACCGATACGACCATCGCCGCCGATGCCATGCTGGACATGCCTGCCGCGCAAGCCGAGGCGCTGGTGCTGCAACAAGCCGACGATACGGCCATGGTGGCGCAGGCACAGGCACTGCTGCTGGCAAGGCTGCCGCAAGTCGACGCCGCCGCCCTGCTGGCAGCCAGGCTGACTGCCGCGGCGGCGGCCCACAACGGCCCGGCAAGCGTGGCGCAACTGTGCGAAAAAATGGCCATCGGCGAACGACGGCTGCAGCGCCTGTTCGCCAACTACGTGGGCGTGCCGCCAAAGTGGGTGATCCAGCGCTACCGTCTGCAGGAAGCGATCTGGCGCCTGGCGCAGCCCGATGCGCCCGACCTGGCCAGCCTGGCGCAGGAACTGGGCTTTTTTGACCAGGCCCATTTCAGCCGCAGTTTTGCGGACCTGGTGGGCAGCACGCCGCTCGACTATCGCCGCTCGCAGCTGGCGACAGTCACCTAGCCGGCCGCTTTCATGTCGTCGACATACGCACGGATGATGGCGGCGAAATCTGCATCGGCCGTCAAACCCAGCGCTTCGGCCCGTGCCGTATCCCAGGCGCCGGGCCAGCTCCTGACGATGCGCTCGACGGCGGGATCGGGTGCATAGCTGATGCGGGCCGTCACGTCGCTGCCGGCCACGGCTTCGAGTGCGGCGATCATTTCGCCCACGCTCACGCTCAAGCCCGGCAAGTTCACTGTGCGGCTGGCGCCAAACGCCTCGCCCGCCAGTTCGTGGCCGGCGATCAGCGAGGCGATGGCGCCGCGCGGCGACAGCAGCCACAGACGCAGGTCGGTGGACACGGGGCAGACGGCCGCCTCGCCATTCAAGGGTTCGCGGATGATGCCGCTGGCGAACGATGACGCCGCCTTGTTCGGTTTGCCGGGACGCACGCTGATGGTGGGCAAGCGCAAGACGCGGCCATCGACAAAGCCGCGGCGGCTGTAATCGTTGAGCAACAGTTCGCCGATGGCCTTTTGCGCGCCGTACGACGACTGCGGGTTCAGTGCCGTCGTATCCTGCACCACGTCCGGCAGCTGGCCGCCGTAGACGGCCACGGAACTGGTAAACACCACTTTCGGCTTGTGTCCCAGTTCGCGGCAGATATCGAGCAGCAAACGCGACGCATCAAGGTTAATGCGCATGCCCAGCTCGAAATCGGCTTCCGCCTGGCCGCTGACGATGGCGGCCATATGGAAGATCGAGCTTGTGCGCGCATCGATGGTGGCACGCATCAGGGCACCGTCGGCGATGTCGCCCGTGACCACTTTTACGCGCGCATCGTTGAAGTCATGCGCAGCCACCACGTCGACCAATACCAGCTCGCTGATCGTTTGCAACTGGCCCTGGCTGTCCGTCAGCTGGCCTTGCGCCAGCAACTGGCGCGCCAGGCGCTGCCCGAGGAAACCGGCGCCGCCGGTAATGAGTACTTTCATGTTCATGCTCCTTGTTTGTTGTTGTATGCGGCGAGCCAGCCCAGGCCATCTTCTGTGCGCCCGCGCGGACGGTATTCGCAGCCGATCCAGCCGTCGTAACCCAGTTCATCGAGCAGGCTGAATAAATACGGGTAATTGACTTCGCCATCGTCCGGCTCATTGCGCGCCGGGACGCTGGCGATCTGCACGTGGCCGATGCCGTCGAAGTTGTTCCTGAACGTCATGGCGATATCGCCCTCGACGATCTGCGTGTGATAAAAATCCATCTGCACCTTGACGTTGGGCTGGCCCGATTCCAGGCGTAGCGCATGGCCCTGCGCCTGCGTGACGAGGAAGTAGCCAGGCATGTCGCGCCCGTTGATCGGTTCGATCAAGAGTTCGATGCCATGCTGGCCCACGGCCTGGGCCGCGTACCGCAGGTTCGTCAGGTACGTGGCACGGTGCAGCGCCAGGTCGGCGCCCTCCGGCACCAGCCCCGCCATCATGTGCACGCGCGGGGTGCCCAGGGCCAGCGCATACTCGATGGCGCGCGCCACGCCAGCGCGGAATTCTTCCTCGCGGCCCGGCAGCGAAGCGATGCCCCGCTCGCCCGCCGCCCAGTCGCCCGGCGGGAGGTTGAACAGCACATTTATCAAACCATGCTCGCGCAGCCAGCCGGCCACTTCCTGCGGCGCGTGGTCATACGGGAAAAGGAATTCGACGCCTTTAAAACCCGCTTGCGCGGCGGCGGCAAAGCGCTGCGGGAACGGCACTTCGTTGAACATCATGGTCAGATTGGCGGCAAAGCGGGGCATGCGTATCTCCTGGATTTTTTATATGTCGAGTTTGAATGTGTGTTTCAGGTCGGCGATCTGCGCCGCGTCGAGCGGGCGCGTGGGCACGTCGCGCAGCAGCAGGAACAGCTTGGCCGTCTCTTCCAGTTCCTCGGCCGCATACACGGCCGCTTCCAGATTCGAGCCCGAGACGACGGGGCCGTGATTGGCCAGCAGCACGGCCGAATGCTTGCGTGCCATGGCACCGATGGCGCCAGCCAGCGCCGGGTCGCCCGGACGGTGATACGGCACCAGCGGCAGGCGCCCCACCTTCATCACAAAGTAGGGCGTGAGCGGCGGGATGCAGTCGTCATGGTTCAAGCCGCACATGCACGACACGGCCGCCGAATGCGTCGAGTGCAGATGCACGATGGCGCCGGCGCCGCCCCGCTCCGCGTACATGGCGCGGTGCAGGAACGCCTCTTTCGACGGCGGTGCGCCGCTGATCAAGTTGCCGTCCCAATCGAGCTTGGACAATTGCGCGGGATCGAGCCGTCCCAGGCTGGCGTTCGTCGGCGTCAGCAGCCAGCCGTCATCCAGGCGCACGCTCAGGTTGCCGCTGCTGCCCGCCGTCAAGCCACGCTCGTATAGCGACTTGCCGAAGTCGACGATCTGCTCGCGCTGGCGCGATTCGCTGCTGCTCATGCCAGCACCTGCCACGCTTTGCTGAAGAAATCGACCGTGCCGAAATTGCCGGACTTGAGCGCCAGCGCCAGCGGCGCCGCGCCATCGTCACCCAATGCAGGCAAGGCTTGCGTCCACGGCACGCCAGGGTCGATCTCGGGGCCGATGCGCAAACCCGCCACACCCAGCGCTTTCACCACCGCACCCGAGGTTTCGCCGCCGGCGACGATCAGTTGGCCCACGCCGAGGCGCACCAGGCCTTGCGCGATGGCGGCCAGGGTTTCCTCGACGAGCGCGCCGGCCCGCTCCACGCCCAGCTGCGCCTGCACGGCGCGCACGGCATCCGGCGTGGCCGTGGCATAGATCAGCACAGGGCCTTGCGCCAGATGCGCGCCGGCCCAGGCCAACGCCTGCTCGATCACGGCGTCAACCACCTCGCCGCCCGCGGCCAGCTGCAATGGGTCGACGTGGAACGATGGCGCCAGTTCACGCAGGTGCGCCACCTGCTGCTGCGTGGCCACGGAGCAGCTGCCCGAGATCACGGCACGCAGGCCTGTCGGCGGCGGCAGGCGCCCCGCCTGGCCGGCGGGCGATGGCGCCAATTGCCCCCGCTGGCGGAAATTCTGCGGCAGTCCCAGCGCGATGCCGGAGCCGCCCGTGATCAGTTTCAAGTCCGCGCAGGCGGCGCCGATGGCTTCCAGGTCGCGGTTCGAGACGGCATCGACGACGGCGAAATGGCAGCCCTGGCCGCGCAAGTCCGTGAAGCGCTGGGCGATGGCTGCGGCGCCCTTCTCCACCACGGAGAAATCGGCCAGACCTACCTTGGCTTGCACCTGCTGCTGCAGCACGCGCACCAGGTTCGAATCCGTCATCGGCGTCAAGGGATGGTCGCGCATGCCAGATTCGGCCAGCGGCACGTCGCCGACAAACAGGTTGCCCTTGTAGATGGTGCGGCCGTTGGCGGGGAACGCCGGGCAGGCAATCGTAAAATCCGTGTCAAGCGCCCGCATCAGCGCCTCGGCCACGGGTCCGATATTGCCGCGCGGCGTGGAGTCGAACGTGGAGCAGTACTTGAAGTAAAACTGCTTGCATCCGGCTTGCTGCAGCCAGGCCAGCGCAGCCAGCGATTCAGCCACCGCCTCCTCGGGCGCATTCGTGCGCGACTTCAGCGCGATGACGACGGCGTCGACGTCGGCCGGCGGCGGACCTTGCGGCACGCCGATCAGCTGCACCGTGCGCATGCCGGCCTTGACCAGCATGCCGGCCAGGTCGGTGCCACCCGTGAAATCGTCGGCGATACATCCCAGTAGTACGGTCATGATGGTTCCTCTTGATTCAGTGACGCTTGCGCCGGCAGTTCAATGCCCGGGAAAATCTTGATGACGGCCGAGTCGTCCTCGCCGCCAAAGCCTGCTGCCGACGCCTGCATGAACATCTGGTGCGCCGTGGCCGACAGGGGCAACGGGAACACGCTTTTTTTTGCGTAATCGAGCACGATGCCGAGGTCTTTCACAAAAATATTCACGGCCGACAGCGGCGCGTAGTCGCCTTTCAAAATATGCGGCACCCGGTTCTGGAACATCCAGGAACTGCCGGCGCTGTTCGAAATGACTTCGTACAGCGCGTCCGGGTCGCAGCCAGCGCGCAGTCCCAAGGCCATCGCTTCGGCGGCGGCGGCGATGTGCACGCCGGCCAGCAGCTGGTTGATCATCTTGACTTTCGAGCCCTGCCCCGGCTGTTCGCCCAGGCAGTACAACTTTGCGCAGATGGCGTCAAAGATGCCGGCGCAGGCATCGAACGCCTCGGGTGCGCCGGCCGCCATGACGGACATTTCGCCGGCCGCCGCCTTGGCCGCGCCGCCAGAGATGGGCGCATCGATGAAGCGCAAGCCCATGGCCGCCAGGCGCGCGCCGAGGGCTTCGGCAAACTCCGGCGCCACGGTGGCGCAGGCGATCACCACGCTGCCCGCCGCCAGGGCGCTGGCCGCGCCGTGCTCGCCAAACAGCACGGACTCCGTCTGCTGCGCGTTGACAACGACGATCAGCACGGCCTGCACCTGCGCCGCCAGCGCGGCCGGCGACTGCGCCGCACGGGCGCCCTTGTCTGCCAGCGCTTGCACGGTTTCGGGCCGCACGTCGCAGGCATGCACCTCAAAACCGGCGCGCAGCAAGGATTGCGCGATGCCCATGCCCATGGCGCCCAGGCCGATCACACCTACTTTTTTGATTGCTACGTTCATCTGCTACTCCAGTTTTATTTGTTCACCAGCTTGGCCGGCACGCGCATGATGATGACCGCGCCGATCACGAGGATGGCCGCCAGCAGGTAGATGGCGATGTCGGTCGACTGTGTCAGGTCCTTGATCGAGCCGATCATGTATGGCGCCGCGAAACCGGCCAGGTTGCCCACCGAATTGATGGCGGCGATGCCGGCGGCGGCCGAGACGCCACCGAGGAAGGCCGTCGGCAGGCTCCAGAACATGGGCGAGGCGGCCAGGATGCCGCCGGCGGCGATCGTCAGGAAGAAGATGGCCCAGCCCGTGTTATGGGCGCCGGCCAGCGCGCTGCAAACGATGGCGGCCGCGCCGATCACCAGCGGAATGGCCATATGCCAGCGGCGTTCGCGGTATTTGTCCGAGCTGCGGCCCAGCAAAATCATCGTGGCCACGGCAAACGAATAGGGAATCGCGGTAAACAAACCGATATTGAGCACGCCCGTCACGCCAGCCGCCTTGATCAGGCTGGGCAGCCAGAACGTCAGCGAATACTGGCCCATCACGCAGCAGAAATAAATCAGGGCCATGACCCAGATGCGCGGATCGGCGAACATGGCGCGGATCGACGGGTGCGACACCTTGCCCTTCGCTTCCGTGGCGATGCGCTGCTCGAGGATCACTTTTTCGTCTTCCGTCAGCCACTTGGCGGCGCGGATGCTGTTATCGAGGTACAGCAGCACGGCCACGCCCATGATCACGGCGGGGATGGCTTCGAGCACGAACATCCACTGCCAGCCCGCATAGCCATGCACGCCGGCGAAGGTTTCCATGATCCAGCCCGACAGCGGGCCGCCGATCAGGCCCGCCACGGGAATGGCCGCCATGAAGGTGCAGACCATGCGTGCGCGGCGCTCGGATGGATACCAGTAGGTCAGGTACAGGATGATGCCGGGGAAGAAGCCCGCTTCGGCCACGCCGAGCAGGAAGCGCATGATGTAGAACATGGTCGGCGTGGTGACGAACATGAAGGCACCCGAGATGATGGCCCAGGTGATCATGATGCGGGCGATCCACACGCGCGCGCCGATTTTATGCAGCATCACATTGCTGGGTACTTCGAACAGGAAGTAGCCGAGGAAGAACACGCCGGCGCCCAGGCCATACACGGTTTCGGAAAACTGCAGGTCGGCCAGCATCTGCAGCTTGGCGAAGCCCACGTTCACACGGTCGAGGTAAGCGACGATGTAGCACAGCATGAGGAAGGGGATGATGCGCCAGGTCACCTTGCGGTAGACGGCGTCATCGATGATTTTCTGGCTGGCGGCGGCGCCTGCCGGCTGGCCCGGCATTGTTTGTGACACTTCCATGCTTGTCTCCTGATCACGAAGGGATCGACCGTGCCGGGTTTTTATGGTCCACCGGAGGTGGCTGGCAACTTGTCTAAAATTTGTATGGATGTATATTATGTGTGTGTTTTATGTGTGTCAAGCTGTATATTCCATATAATGGCAAGCAGGCAATCCCATTTGAAAACCGTTAGCGCAAGGATGCACCCGATGGACCGCACGTTTAGCTTCACCCTCCCCGCGCCGGAGCCCGCCGCGGGCAGCTTCACCACCGGCACCCTGGGTGCGCGCGTGGCGGCCCGCTTGCGCCAGCAGCTCCACCACGACGGTCTGGCCGCCGGCACGCGCCTGCCGTCGGAGCAGGCGATGGCCGAGCATTTCGGTGTGAGCCGCACGGTGCTGCGTGAAGCCATAGCCCTGCTGCAAGCCGAAAGCATCCTCGTCACGCGCAAGGGTAGCGGCACCTTCGTGTGTGCGCAGGATGGCGCGAAGAGCGGCGAACGGGGCGACGCGCTGACGGAGCAATCGGTGCAATCGCTGCTGAACCTGATCGAAGTGCGCCAGGGCCTGGAAGCGGAAATCGCCGCGCTGGCGGCCGTGCGGCGCACGCCGGGCCAGCTGGCCGACATCGAACACGCGCTGCGGCGCATCGAGGAAGCGGTGGCGGCCGGCGTCGATGGCGTGGAAGAAGACGTGCGCCTGCACTTGTGCATCGCCGAGGCGACGGGCAATCCCTATTGGCCGAAATTCGTCGCCATGTTCGCCGACCCGATCCGCTCGGCCGTCAAGGTGACGCGCGCGAATGAAGCGCGGCGCACGGACTTTTCAATCGAAGTGCGGCGCGAACATGAAAAGATCGTGCAGGCGATTGCTGACGGCGACCCGCAACGGGCGCGCCAGGCGGCCATGGAACACATGCAGCATGCGGCCGAACGCGTGCGCCTGGCCGACCGCGAATTCTGGCGCGGCGACGGCGGCGCGCTGGCGCGCACCCTGGGACGCGACCCCATCATGCAGAAATAAATCCTGGCTCAGGGATAGCTGGGCCGGCGCATGTGGAACAAGCTGTCCGGTCCGATCTCGAAATAATCGGCCGGGCCGCCGCCGCGCAAGATCGGCGCCGCGGCGGCCGTGTCGTACACGCCATCGGTCAACAGGTGGTGCGCGATGTGCACGCCCACCACTTCCCCCAGCACCAGCCAGCTGCCGACACCGTCGCCATTGACGCCTTGCAGCTCGATGATCTGCGTGCGCCGGCATTCGAAGGAGACGGGGCTTTCCTCCACGCGCGGCACGTTGACGATGCGCGAGGCGGCCGGCGTCAGGCCGGCCAGCGCGAATTCATCGACTTCGGGCGGCGCCGGCGCGCAGCTGATATTCATCGCCCCGGCCAGCGGACGCGTCGCCAGGTTCCACACGAATTCACCCGTCTGTTCGATATTGCGCAAGGTATCCTTGCGGCCGATGCTGGAAAAACCGATCAGCGGCGGATGGTAATTAAAGGCGTTGAAAAAGCTGTACGGCGCCAGATTGAGCACGCCCTCGCTGCTCTGCGAAGCGATCCAGCCGATGGGCCGCGGCCCCACGATGGCGTTGAACGGATCATGCGGCAGGCCATGGCCCTGTGCCGGTTCATAAAAGTGAATATTGTCGGCCACGCGCGTTCCTGAAGTCGAAGTCTTAGGCGCCCGGGATGGAACGCCTGGAGCAACAGCTTACTGGAATTGCCGCCACCGCGTTGTCAGCCCGCCGGTGCCGGGTGCGCTCGCGCACGCATCACGACAATTCTATGGCGCGCCGCACCATGCCTCGCTTATGATGGGACAACTCAACCCTTATCATTCCACTACCGCCCATGCATACCCTCACGCTGCACCAGAAAGTGTTCTTGCTCCTCCTGAGCATCGTCACCATCGGCTTCGGCTGGATACTGGCGCCGTATGCGGGCGCCATCTTCTGGGGCGTCATCCTGGCGATCCTGTTCGCCCCCGTGTACCGCTGGCTGCTGAGGAAAACCAAGGGCCGCGCCGGCCTGGCGTCGCTGCTGACCTTGCTGCTCATCATCGTCATCGTGATCCTGCCACTGTCGCTCATTTCCGTGTCGCTCGTAAACCAGGCGGCCAGCGTCGTGGAAATGGTGCGTTCGGGTGAAATCACGGTCACCATGTTCTTCAATAAGATCATGGCGGTGCTGCCGCAATGGCTGATCAACTTGCTCGACCGCTTCAACCTGACCAGCCTGGCCAGCCTGCAGGACAAGCTGGCCGAGGGCGCCACGCAAGTGAGCCAGGTGGTGGCCGTGAAAGCCATCAATGTGGGCCTGTACACCTTCGAATTTCTCACCAGCCTGTGCATCATGCTGTACCTGTTGTTTTTCCTCATGCGCGACGGCTCCGCCCTGTCGGCCCGCATCAAGGGTGCCGTGCCGCTGAGCCGCAAGTACAAGCAACGCCTGTTCACCAATTTCACCACGGTGATCCGCGCCACGGTGAAGGGCAATATACTCGTGGCGATCGCCCAGGGCGCCCTCGGCGGGCTGGCGTTCTGGTTCCTCGACGTGCCCGCGCCCCTGCTGTGGGCCGTGCTGATGGCCTTCCTGTCGCTGCTGCCGGCCGTCGGCGCCGCCCTCGTCTGGGCGCCCGTGGCCGTCTACTTCCTGGCCACGGGCGCCATCTGGCAAGGCGCAGGCCTGGCCGCCTTCGGCGTCTTCGTCATCGGCCTGGTCGACAACGTGCTGCGCCCCATCCTGGTCGGCAAGGATACCAAGATGCCCGACTACGTGGTGCTGCTGTCGACCGTGGGCGGCATGGCCCTGTTTGGCCTGAACGGCTTCGTCATCGGCCCCGTGGTGGCGGCCCTGTTCATCGCCTCGTGGGATCTGTTCGTCTCGGCCAGCGAATTCCAGGCCGAGGATTGAGGCGTGGCGGCCTGGGCAGGCGGGAAACAAATGCGCATCGACCTTGCAGGACAAGCGCATGATTTTTCTCTCGGCCAGCGTCCCCATGGCCGCTACATCGCCGCGATTATCGTGCTGCACCTGGCGCTGTTCTGGGTAGCCACGCGGCCTGTACACACAAGCGTCGAGCACGATGACCGGATCTGGCTGCAGCTGATGCCGCCACAGCGCCCAATGCAACGCTTCATTCCACCCGCCAAGCCCGATCCGGCGCCGGCACCGGCACGCGCGCCAGCCCATCCATCGAGCGCGGCAAGCGTGTCGCCGCCAAAGGCGGCGACGGCATCGCTGCAGGACCAGCCACAAGACGATGCCCTGCCGGCAGAACCGGCACCGGCCGCCCCGAAGACCGGCACCCTCACCCTGGCGCAACAGGCGCTGCTGGCAGCCGGCGCCATCGACCGCCAGCTGCGCGCCGAGCATCCGCAGGAGTTCGTGGCGCCGCCCGATACGCCGCAGACGCGCCTGGCAAAGGGATTTGCGCAAGCGCATGCGGCGGTCAAGCCGAAGTGGTTCGAAGCGGCCCGCATTGAGCTGTTCAGCGCGCCAAACGACCCGAAACGCATCTACCGCGTCATCACGGCGACCGGTGAATACTGCATCTATTTACCCGACAAAGGCAGCATGTCGCTGAACCTCAGCGCGCGGTCCGGCTACGCCGGTTTCGGCGAAGGGACGGCGGCGCCTTGTCCCATCCGGTTTTAACAGCGGGCGATGCAGCGCGCCTCCAATAAAACCTGCGGAACCCGGCGCTGCCGACGGCGCCACTTGCGCTTCCTGAAACAGGCGGGAACAGCCTGGCGGCAGAGTGTCCGCCGGCGCCGGCCAGCCTCGGCAACTATCCACATGAGACCGCATTTCGCAAATTTATCATGTTGCAACAGTATACATTTAACAACAGACGCGAAAATATAGTTTTTGACGCACCGGGCGCCGCGGCGTAGTGTCGGTCCTCCCGACAACCACGTAATGAGGAGCCTCCCATGGCAAATCCACTGTGCTTAATGATGCCGGTACTTCCCGGCACCAATCCGACCGCCATCGCCGCAACATTGGTGGAGTACCAGGCGAAGATCAATGCCGCCCTCACCGATATCGGTACCGTGCACTTTGCCCGTTTCACCCTGCTTGACCGCTCCCAGGCCAATCTGCTGCCCAACCTTCAATCGGTGGGCCCTTCCGATACCCTGATCATCGGCGTAATCACCGAATATGACGGCAGCTTCAACGACTACATCGAAGATTTCGTGGACCAGTTGGGCGAGGTATTCGACGCACTGCTGCAGTTTGTCGTGGGTGGCAAGGCGTTGATGCCCGTTGCGAAGCACGTGACCGCATTTGAAGCCTTCATCACGGCCAACGACGCCGCGCAGCACGTGCCCAATAATGGCCTGTATAGCGCTTATCCGCAGACCGTTCAGAAAATCCTCGCCTCGGTCTGAACCGAACACCACGCCGGGGCTGCGCAAGCGGCCCCACCACCCTGCCAGCCACCACCCCAGCCCCCGGAGACAGCATGGCCGATCCCACCATCGATTACGACGACGTGCAAGGCACGATCCTGCGCGGCTACCGCGTCAACCTGGCGCGCCATTTCATCTTCAGCATCACGGATGCGGCGCTGGCACGACGCACCATCGCGGCCCTGCTCGACGGCAGCGACGGCTTGCCGTCCATTACCACCGCGCGCCATATCCGCCCCAAGCCGCCCTGCTTCCTGAACCTCAGCTTTACCGCTCCCGGCCTGTCGGCGCTGGGCGTTGCCGCGACCGACCTGAGCACCTTTGACCAGGCATTTCAACGGGGCGCAGCCGACCCGGCCAGCGTCAAGGCCGTGGGCGACGTGGGCGACAGCGCCCCCGAACACTGGCTCGGCAACCTGGGGCCGGCCACCAAAGCGGGCCAGGTGCATGCGATACTGAGCCTATGGGTCAGCGAATCGACGGAAGTGCTGGAGGCAAGCTCGGCCAGACTCCGCCGCGCCTTTGCCGCCGGCTGGCGTGAACTGTATGCACACGACGGCGTGGCCCTGCCAGACAACCGCGTGCATTTCGGCTACCGCGACAGCATCGCCCAGCCGGACGTCGATGGCGCACCGCAGCGCAAGCACGAGCACGACCCTGACCCGCTCAACAGCGTCATGACGGGGGAATTCCTGCTCGGCTATCAGAATGAGAACGGCGGCACCTACGAGGTGCAACCGCCGCAACTGTCCACCAATGGCAGCTACGCCGCCTTCCGCATCCTGGAGCAGGACGTGCCCCTGTTTGACAGCATCCTGAGCCAGGGCGCGGCCAGTTCCGGGCTCAGCACCGAAATGGTGGCCGCCAAGATGTGCGGGCGCTGGCGCAATGGCAATCCGCTCGTGCTCAGGCCGGACGAGGCAGGCCCCGTGCTGCCGGACGCCAGCCTGAACCGCTTTCACTATGTCGATGAACAGCCGGAACAGGACGACACGCTGGGTCTGAAATGCCCGATCGGTTCGCATATCCGGCGCAACAATCCGCGCGACGAAGCCGTCGTGGGCGCCTCCGCCCGCCACCACCGCATCGTGCGGCGCGCCATGCCTTACGGCAGCGAATATGATCCGGCCGCCCCCATCGCAGAACAGCGCGGCCTGGTCGGCTATTTCATCAATGCCAGCCTGCGCAATCAGTTTGAATTCCTGATGAAGCAGTGGAACAATGAGGATATTTTCGTCAAATCGGCCGTCGGTCCGGCCGGTCCCGAGGCGGGCAATGCCACGCTCAACATCAGCGGCCAGGACGTGTTTCTGGGTGTCAACGACCCGGCCGTCAGTTCCTTCACCTTGCCCGGCGTGGGCCCCAAGGGCAGCGGCAACACGGAACTGCAGCATTTCTCGCGCAGCGTCATCACGCGTGGCGGCGTGTATTGCTTCTTCCCCAGCATCACGGGCTTGCGCTACCTGGCGAACCTCGGCTAGGCGGACGGGCCACGGAGACAAACGGGGACGTCCCGGACCGCTTGCATTGATCCTGTCATTGCACTATCGTTGCTGCACGCGCGTGTTGCCAACCCTTCGCAATGACAGGAGATCCCATCGTGTCGCTGATCCTCTACGGCCATCCCTTTTCCTCATACACGCAAAAGGTACTCATCGCCCTGTACGAGAATGCCATACCGTTCGCCTTCCGCTGCCTGGCGCCGGACGAACCCCAGCACCTTCAGGAATGGCTGGAGCGCTGGCCGCTGCGCAAGTTTCCCCTGCTGGTGGACGGCGAGCGCAATGTCGCCGAGACCAGCATCATCATCGAATACCTGCAACTGGCCCATCCGGGTCCGCTGCGCCTGCTGCCGGACGACCCGATGCAGGCGCTGGACGTGCGTTTTCTCGACCGCTATTTCGACCTGCATGTGATGACGCCCGTGCAGCATGCCGTTGGCGCCGCCCTGAGCGGCGACCCGGTGAAGACGCGCGAAGGCCGCGCATTTGCCGGCGACAAGCTGGACCTCGCCTATACCTGGCTGGAAGCCCGCCTGGCCGGCAGGTCCTGGGCCGCTGGCGACCACTTCACCTTGGCCGACTGCGCCGCCGCTCCTTCACTGTTCTATGCGGACTGGACGCAGCCGATTCCCGCCACACTACCCCTGCTGCGCGCCTACCGCGCGCGCCTGCTGGCCCGCCCATCGTTCGCCCGCGCGATGGAAGAAGCGCGCCCGTACCGCCACCTCTTCCCGCTGGGTGCACCGCAGCGCGACTGACCCTGTTCAGGCAAACACGGGGCGGAAAAAACTGCGCTCGTAGCTGACGATGCAGCGCGTCTCTTCGGCGTAGCGGAAGGCGGCCTGGCACTCGGCGTCCTGCATCGAGTCGCTGCGGTACTGCTCGTACAAGGCCAGGCTGGGGAACGAAAACATGGCCAGCGCCACGTTGCTGGCGCCTTCGGATGGTAAAAAGTAACCGTGGTGCTGGCCGCCGAAGCGTTCGACCAGCGGTATCCACAGCTTGCCGTAGGCTTCGAATTCCCGCAATTTATACGGATCGATGATGTAACGCAAATAACAGGTGATCATGCGGTTTCCTTGTGAAGGTTCAGATCCATCAGCATGCCGGACTCCCAGGAGCCGATGGCGGCCAATGGCGAGCCAGGCAAAAAGTCCAGCGCGCAGGGATAGATAAAATCTTCCTGCGCCAGGACGTTTAACCCAGGCCAGGCGTAGAACAGCAGCTTGCCCTTGCCGATGCGTCCCAGCGCGCTGCCGTCGGGCAGCCAGCGCAAGCCGTTACCCGTGCCGCCACCCGCCTCCACGGGCACCTTGGCCTGCCAGCGGCCGTCGGCCAGCGCATACATGGACAGATACTCCTCGCCACCGGCATGGTGCAGCACGGCCAGATACTTTCCATCCGGCGATGGCGCGCAGGACTTCAAGCCTGGCAGCGACAGCACCTTGCGCCCGCCGCCGTCTTGCAAGGGCCAGTCCCATACACGGCAGTAATCAGGCGGCTGCACCTGCCCTTCGTCCACCGATTTGACGCCATGATGGACCAGCAAACGCCGCCCGCCATCGATGGCGCAGACACCCCGCAGCATCTCGCCCGGATGCAGCTGCGTGAAAAGCACCTCGCCCGTTTGCGCGTCGCGCACCCGCAGACGGCCATCCCAGCCGCCGTCGGCCAGATACCGGCCGCATGGCGACCACACGGGACCGCAGCCTTCGCCATCCTTTTTGTTCTGGAAGTTCAGCAGCAACTGACCTGCGTGGGCATCCACCACGGCCATCTGCCCCGTCGTGCTCTTGATGGCCAGCCGGCCGCCATCGGGAGAAAAGGCCATGCCCGACATGTGCGCGATGAATTTGCCGCGCCACAGCTTGGTCCGCGCCGCCACGTTCCACAGAACCAGGTCGCGGCCCAGCACGGCCAGGCGCGTGCCATCCGGTGAAAAGCGCACGCCGTAGCTGCAGCCCAGCTTCAGGGGCTTCTGCGCTGCCGTCATGGGCGCGCCAGGCGGTAGACGACGCTATCGAGGTCGTAATGGCGCTCCATGCCGACGTATTGCATGCCCAGGCGCGTCATGACCTTGATCGAGGCGGCATTGTCCGGGTGGGCCACGGCCACCACTTCGGGCGCGCCGACGACGTCGAACGCATGCGCGACGATGGCGGCCGCCGCTTCGCTGGCATAGCCCTGACCCCAGCTGGTGCGCGCAAGGCGCCAGCCGATTTCCAGGGGATTGGCCTTGACGCCGGAGAGGTGCTGCAGGCACGCCATGCCCACCAGCTCACCATCGTCGAGGCGTATCATCGCCCACCACGAATAGCCCCACTCGGCCCAGCGGCCCATGGTGCGCGTGATGGCCGCGCGCGTGTCCTCTTCCGTCTCGGGCTGGCCCGCGTTCAGATACGTCATCACCTCGGGATCGGTGTTGAGCGTGCGCATGCGCTCGTAATGGCTCTCGTTGATCGGTTCCAGGCGCAGGCGCGCCGTCGTCAGTATGGTCATCGCATTTCCTTGGACGAAAAAAAAGACGATACACGATCGTCTTTTTTTTGCAAGCGCGCACGCAATTACTTGCCTGCTTCGCCCTTCTTGATCCACGCCGCCAACTGGTGCGGACGCAGGCCGTCGTAGTCTTCGAACGGCTGGTGGATCCACGGATTGTGCGGCAGTTCGTCGAGGAAGTAGTCGGGACGCACGACGGAGCAGCCCTTCAGCCAGATCACGGCCGATTTGACTTCGGTCACGTCAGGGAAGTTTTCCTTCAGGTGACGCGTGACCTTGTCCAGGGTGACGCCCGAATCGGCCAGGTCGTCGACCAGCAGGATGCGGCCGGCCAGCGGGCCCTTGGTCATGGTCATGTACTTGGCGATATCGAGGTCGCCGCGCACCGTGCCCGCGTCTTCGCGGTAGGAGCTGGTCGACAGGATAGCCAGTGGCAAATCAAAAATACGCGAGAAGACGTCGCCGGGACGCACGCCGCCGCGCGCCAGGCACAATACCTGGTCGAATTTCCAGCCCGATTCGTAGACCTTGAGCGCCAGGCGCTCGATCAGGCGGTGGTATTCTTCCCAGTTGACCCAGAGGTGTTGATCGTTCGATTGTGGGGTAGTCATGATAGTGGAATCTTATTATTAGCGTGATTAAAAAAATCCGCCTTGCGGCGGATTGTGTCCAGCAGCTTACTCGAATGGGTGACGCAGCACGATCGTTTCTTCACGATCCGGACCGGTCGAAACCATGTCCACCGGCACGCCGACCAGTTCTTCGATGCGCTTGATGTAAGCGCGCGCCGTTGCCGGCAGGGCCGCCAGCGATTTCGCGCCGACCGTGCTTTCCGTCCAGCCTGGCATCTCTTCGTACACCGGCACGCAACGGGCGGCTTCTTCAGCGCCCGATGGGAAGATGTCCGTAGCGACGCCGTCGATGGTGTAGCCGGTGCACAGTTTCAGCGTTTCGATACCGTCCAGCACGTCCAGCTTGGTCAGGCACATGCCCGTCACGCCGTTGATCTGCACGGAGCGGCGCAGCAAGGCGGCGTCGAACCAGCCGCAGCGGCGGGCACGGCCCGTCACGGTGCCGAATTCATGGCCGACTTGCGCCAGATGGTGGCCGACGCCCGCATCCGTTGGCAGTTCCGAAGGGAACGGGCCGGAACCGACGCGCGTCGTGTAGGCCTTGGTGATGCCCATGATGTAGTGCAGCATGCCAGGACCCACGCCGGAACCGGCGGCGGCATTGCCGGCCACGCAGTTCGACGAGGTGACGAACGGGTAGGTGCCGTGGTCGACGTCGAGCAGGGAACCCTGCGCGCCTTCGAACAGCAGGTTGGCGCCAGCCTTGTGCGCCTTGTACAGCGCGCTCGACACGTCGGTGACCATCGGACGCAGACGCGGCACATAGGCCAGCGCGTCGTCGAGGGTCTTCTGATAGTCGACTTTCGGCGCCTTCAGGTAGTTTTCCAGCACGAAGTTGTGGTAATCGAGGTTTTCGGCCAGCTTTTCAGCGAAGCGCTTCTCGTTCAGCAGGTCGGCGATACGGATCGCGCGGCGCGCCACTTTGTCTTCGTAGGCCGGGCCGATGCCCTTGCCTGTGGTGCCGATCTTCGCATCGCCACGCTTGGCTTCACGCGCCAGGTCGATCGCGGTGTGGTAAGGCAGGATCACGGGCGCCGCGTCCGACACTTTCAGGCGCGAGGCGACTTCGACGCCGACCGCTTCGAGCTTGTCGATTTCACGCAGCACGTCCGGCACGGAAACGACCACGCCGTTGCCGATGTAGCAGGCGACGCCTGGACGCATGATGCCCGACGGGATCAGCTGCAGCGCGGTTTTGACGCCGCCGATGACCAGCGTGTGGCCTGCATTGTGGCCGCCCTGGAAACGCACCACACCCTGGGCGTGATCGGTCAACCAATCGACGATCTTGCCTTTACCTTCATCGCCCCATTGGGTGCCGATGACAACAACGTTCTTTGCCATAATTTTCTTTGACATCACTCAACCTAAGTTTTTAAGAATCCAGCTACTACCATTATCGGCAAGTACCAGCACGCGATCGCACTCGAACTCGTCTTGTTCATTACTGTGACCCGGCATACTCTGGATCACGACCTCGCCCGCCTTGCGCAACTCGGCGATTTTTTCCTTCAATTCTGGCGCGCTGCCCCACGGCGCGCGGATCGAATGCTTCCGTTCCGCGGTCGGCAACAGGCGCGCCAGTTCGCGCAAATCGAGCGAGAAGCCGGTCGCGGGACGTGCCCGGCCGAACGCTTCGCCGACGTGGTCATAACGGCCGCCGCGCGCAACCGCGTTCGGCAAGCCAGGTACATACAGCGCAAACATCGCGCCACTTTCATATTGGTAGCCGCGCAGGTCGGCCAGGTCGATCGCCACTTCGGCGCGGCCGAGGGCAGATCCTGCCAGCGCGGCCAGTTCGGCCAGCGCCTTGAGCACGCCCGGCAACGGCGGCAGCACTTCGCGCGCACGCGCCAGCACATCAATGTCGCCGTACAGGTTCGGCAAGGCCAGCAGCGCATCGCGCGTCACGGCATCGTAGGATGCGGTCAGGGCGCGCAGGCCCGGCGCATCTTTCGCGCGCAGCAAGGTGTACAGCGCAGCTTCGTCGCGCACGGCGGCGGCGTCTTGCGCAATGATAGCGCGCAACAGGCCAACGTGCGACAAATCCAGGCGGACGCTATCGAAACCTGCCAGTGCCAGCGAAGCGAGCGCCAGTTCCTGGATCTCGGCATCCGCTTCCAGGCCGGCGTGGCCATAGATCTCGGCGCCGATCTGAAGCGGTTCGCGGGTGGCGTGCAGGCCCGACGGACGGGTATGCAGCACGCTGCCGGCGTAGCACAGGCGGGTGACGGTGGCACGGTTGAGCAGGTGCGCGTCGATGCGCGCCACTTGCGTCGTCATGTCGGCGCGCAGGCCGAGCATGCGGCCCGACAGCTGGTCGACCAGTTTGAACGTACGCAGGTCGGTATCCTTGCCAGCGCCAGTCATCAGCGATTCCAGATACTCGAGCAGCGGCGGCATCACCAGTTCATATCCGTACAGACGGAAATTATCCAGCATGAGGCGGCGCAGCTCTTCGATCTTGCGCGCTTCCGACGGCAGAACATCGGCAATATTTTCGGGCAAAAGCCAATTCGGCATGAGGGAGCGAGATACGGAAGAAAGTTGAAAAAATGCATCATGCGAGGCAGCGGCGGGCGCGCCAGGCAAGAGGCCGAACCTGATATTTTACGCGAAAACACGGGCCTTTAGGGATAAGTTCTCCGAAACGCTGCCGCACAGCCCTAAAAACACCGCATTTTACGCCTTCCCGCAACAGCATGACGGGCACAAAAAAACGGGGCCGGCATCGATGCCGGCCCCGCTGTTGCCGCCCCCCGTCCTTGCGGCCGGGGGCAGTCTCGATGCTGCCTTACTTCTTGGACGGAGCGGCCGTGCCGTTACCCTTGAAGTACTTGAAGAATTCCGAACTCGGATCGACCACCATCACGTCGCCCTTGTCCTTGAACGTGGCGCGATAGGCTTCCAGGCTACGGTAGAACTTGTAGAACTCCGGATTCTTGCCAAACGCTTCCGCATAGACCTGCGATGCCTTGGCATCGCCCTCGCCGCGGATCTTCTCGGCTTCGCGATACGCTTCGGCCAGGATCACCGTGCGCTGCTTGTCGGCGTCGGCGCGGATTTTCTCGGAGTCGGCCGAACCGGTCGAACGCAGCTCATTGGCCACGCGCACGCGCTCGGACTTCATGCGCTCGTACACGGAGTTGTTGATCTGCTCGACGTAGTCGACACGCTTCAGGCGCACGTCGACGATTTCCACGCCGATGGCCTTGGCTTCCGCCGAGACCTTGGCCAGGATCGCTTCCATCACCTTGCCGCGCTGGCCCGAGATCACTTCGCGCACGGTGCGCTTGGTGATTTCATCGTTCAGCGCCGCCTTGACGATTTGCGACATGCGGTTGCGGGCCGGCTTTTCATCGCCGCCAAAGCTGCGGAAATACAGGCGTGGATCGGCGATGCGCCATTTCACATAGGCGTCGACGAGGATGTTCTTCTTCTCGGCCGTGATGAAGCGTTCCGGCTCCGGCGTATCCAGGGTCAGGATGCGCTTGTCCAGATACAGCACGTTCTGGAACGGCGGCGGCAGCTTGAAATACAGGCCTGGCGTGCTGATGACTTCCTTGACTTCACCGAGGGCGAAGACGACCGCATACTTACGCTGGTCGACCACGAACACGGTCGAGGACAAGAGCATGATCGCGATAAAGCCCGCGATCAGGGCGGCTACGATACGGTTCATTAGCGGCTCTCCCGTTCACGCGAAGAGCGGCTGTCGCGGCGCTGATTGACTTCTACTGTCGGCATGGCTTCCTGTGGCAAAACGGTGTTGGCTGCGGGTGTCGCGGCAGCACGGGCGGCGGCAGCGGCAGCATCGGTGGCAGCCGTCTGGGCGATCAGCTTGTCGAGCGGCAGGTACAGCAGATTGCTGCCCGTCTTCGCGTCGACCATGACCTTGCTGGCACTGCTGAACACCTGCTGCATCGTTTCCAGATACATGCGGTCGCGCGTGACGACCGGCGCCTTCTGGTACTCGACCAGCACCTGCTTGAAGCGCGAAGCATTACCGGCAGCGTTCTCGGTCACCATCGCACTGTAGGCTTGCGCCTCTTCCATCAGGCGGAAAGCGGCACCGCGGGCTTTCGGAATGACGTCATTGGCGTAAGCCTGGCCTTCATTCTTCTGGCGTTCGCGGTCCTGGCCTGCCTTGACGGCATCGTCGAAGGCGGCTTGCACCTGCTCCGGCGGCTGCACGGCCTGCATCGTCACGTTGGTGATGGCGGCACCGACCTTGTAGCGATCGAGGATCTGCTGCATCAGCTGCTGCGTATCGTACGCGACCTTTTCACGACCTTCGTACAGCACGAAGTCCATCTTGCTGCGGCCGACCACTTCGCGGATCGCCGTTTCGGCGACCTGGCGCAGGGTGTCTTCCTGGTCACGCGTGTTGAACAGCCACGCCACGGGGTCTTTCAGCGTGTATTGCACCGCGAACTGGATGTCGATGATGTTTTCATCATCCGTCAGCATCAGCGATTCGCTGGCCTGCTTGTTGCGCAGCGACTGGCGGTAACCTACTTCCACCGTGCGCACCTGCGACACGTTGACCGTTTCGTCGGTCTGGAACGGATACGGCCAGCGCCAGTTGAAACCGGCCGGCGTGGTGTGGCTGTACTTGCCGAACGTGAGCACGACGCCGCTCTGGCCCTCTTGCACGATGAACGCACCGCTGGCGAGCCAGATGAAGACGGCGATCACGCCGACCACGCCGGCGGTGATGCCGGCGCCCTTCATGTCGGGACGCGGGCCACCGCCACCGCCGTTGTTATTGCCGCCGTTGTCGGGACGGTTCTTCTGTCCGAAAAAGGCGTTCAGGCGCTGATTGAAATCGCGCCACAACTGATCGAGGTCCGGCGGACCTTCGCCGGGCTTTTTGCCTTCTTGGGCTTTCTTGCCGTCGTCCTTGCGATTGCCCCAGCGGGGGTCGTTCAGGGACAACTTCAAGCCTGTTTTTTTGAGTAGGGAGACAAGCATAACTATCGTGTTCCGACTTGGGAGTGGGTGGAAATCCTATCGTCCTCGCCAGGCTCTTCGTCCTGGTCCGGGGCGGCGCCATCGTGCTGGTCGTACTGACCGTCAAACTGATCTTCCTGCGGTGCTTCGTCGTTCTGGTACAGGTGGGCCGAACCGGGCGCCTTCCTGGCCATCTCGACGATCGCATCGCGCAGCAGGTCGAGCCCGCTGCCCTTCTGCGCACTGACGAACACGCGACTGATCGTAGCATATTCGTCGCGCTCCACCGAAGGCTCCAGCCCGGCCGCATCGATCTTGTTCCACACGAGGATTTGGGGAATATGATCGGCGCCGATCTCTTTCAAGACCAGGTTGACCTGCTCGATCTGCTCCATGCGCACCGGCGACGCGGCGTCGACGACATGCAGCAGCAAATCGGCATGGATGGTTTCTTCGAGCGTGGCGCGGAAGGCCGCCACCAGCTGGTGCGGCAATTCGCGCACGAAGCCGACCGTGTCGGAGATCACCACATTGCCCACTTCCTGGCCCAGGTAAACCCGGCGCGAGGTGGTGTCGAGGGTGGCGAACAACTGGTCGGCGACATACACGCCGGCCTTGGTCACGGCATTGAACAGGGTCGACTTGCCGGCATTGGTATAGCCGACCAGGGACACGGAAAATGTGTGATTGCGGCCGCGCGCGCGGCGCTGCGTTTCGCGCTGCTTGTGCAGCTTTTCCAGGCGGGCGCGCAAGGCCTTGACGCGGTCGCCAATCAGCCGGCGGTCGGTCTCGAGCTGCGTCTCGCCGGGACCGCGCAAGCCGATACCGCCCTTTTGCCGCTCAAGGTGGGTCCAGCCGCGGATCAGGCGCGTGGCCAGATGCTGCAGCTGGGCCAGCTCGACTTGCAGCTTGCCCTCGTGGCTCTTGGCGCGCTGCGCGAAGATGTCGAGGATCAGGCTGGTACGGTCGAGCACGCGCACATTCAGGCGCTTTTCCAGATTGCGCTGCTGAGCCGGCGAAAGGGCATGGTTGAAGATGACGATTTCCAGGCCATCGTTGACGACGACGTCGCCAATTTCATCGGCCTTGCCGCTGCCGACGAAATACGCGGAATCGGGACTGGAACGCTTGGCCGTGATGGTGGAAATCGGGTCGGCGCCAGCCGAACGCGACAACAGCATGAGTTCCTCCATGCTGGCGGCAAAGTCGCTGTGACCGAAGTCAACCCCGACTAGTGCCGCGCGCATGATGGCAACTGATGAGTTGTGGCGGACGCCGACGCCGATGCAAACGCATCAGCGCCGCTGGCGCGGACGGGGGCGATGGAGGGTGAAAGGCGCTGGGCCGTCAAGCTCAACGCTTTACTCCGCTTCAGATTCAATATTGAGATTGACGGCACGGGCCGGCACCACTGTCGAGATGGCATGCTTGTACACCATCTGTGTCACCGTATTGCGCAGCAATACGACATATTGATCGAACGATTCGATATGGCCCTGCAATTTAATGCCATTGACCAGGTAGATCGAGACAGGAACATGCTCTTTGCGTAATGCATTGAGGAATGGGTCTTGTAACAGTTGCCCTTTGTTGCTCATAACAGCTCCGTTGTTTATGTTGTTGTGTAAGAATTGGAGGCGACTCGCTTGATTTCAAGTGCTCTCACACCTTTCAAAGAAAGAAAGATGCGTCATAGCTACTGTAACCTGTTTTCGCGATCGCTGTCGCGCATGGCGCATTAACACTTTATTATTTCCGTGCAAAAGCCATTAATTGGCTGTCGGCGCCGCATTATCTCTGCGGCGCCTTAATATGCACTTAATTCAGCAGTTAAATCATTACTTGCTTGGCGTGCGTGCAAACGGGTTTTTACCCGTGCGCAGTTCGATGCGCAGCGGCGTGCCGACCAGCGCAAACGTATCGCGGAAATGTTTTTCCAGATAGCGTTTGTATGGATCGCCAACAGCGTCGAGCGCATTGCCGTGAATAACGATCACAGGCGGGTTCATGCCGCCCTGGTGGGCGTAACGCAGCTTCGGACGGATCGAACCCTTGCGGCGCGGCTCCTGCTTCTCCACGGCCTCGATCAGGGCGCGCGTCAGCTTCGGCGTCGACAGGTCGCACATGGCGGCCGCATACGCGGCGTTGAGCGACTTCATCAGCGGACCGATGTTGGTGCCCTTCAGCGCCGAAATGAAATGCATCTGCGCGAACGACAGGAAGTCGAGCTTGCGGTCGATATCGATCTTGATTTCATCGCGCTCGTGCGATTGCAAGCCATCCCATTTATTCACGGCCACGACCAGTGCGCGGCCCGATTCCAGGATAAAGCCGGCGATATGCGCGTCCTGCTCCGAGATATCCTGCTGCGCGTCGAGCATCAGCACGACCACGTTGGCTTCGGAAATCGACTGCAGCGTTTTCACCACCGAGAATTTCTCGATCGCTTCAAACACCTTGCCGCGGCGGCGGATACCTGCCGTGTCGATCAAGGTGTATTGCTGTCCATCGCGCTCGAACGGGATCTCGATCGAATCGCGCGTCGTGCCCGGCATGTCGAAGGCGATCACGCGCTCTTCGCCCAGCAGGGTGTTGATCAAGGTCGACTTGCCCACGTTCGGACGGCCGACGAGGGCGATCTTGATGCCGCGGTCGGTCTTTTCCAGCTCTTCAGGCTCATCCGGACGCTGCGCGAACGCCAGGTCCAGCATCACTTCGACGAGGTCGTTGACGCCGTCGCCGTGCGCCGACGAGATCGCATACGGATCGCCCATGCCCAATTCATAGAATTCGGACACGACGGCCGTATAGCGCATGCCTTCGCTTTTGTTGACCACCAGCAAGACCGGGCGACCGCTCTTGCGCAGGAAGTCGACGATGGTCTTGTCATGCGGGGTCAGGCCTTGACGGCCGTCCACGATGAACACCACCACGTCGGCCTCGGCCACGGCCTGCTTGGTCTGCAGTGCCATCTGGTGCATGATGCCTTCCTTGGCGACGGGTTCGAAACCACCCGTATCGATGACCAGGAAGGGACGTTCGCCGACACGGCCTTCGCCATAGTGACGATCGCGCGTCAACCCAGGCAAATCCGCCACCAGCGCATCGCGCGAGCGGGTCAGACGATTGAATAAAGTCGATTTCCCAACATTGGGTCGACCTACTAGTGCAATTACCGGCTTCATTGTATTACTCGACCGCGAGAGCGGTCACTGTCCCTGATTGGGTTTGAAAAATCAAATTCGAACCGGCAACAACGGGAGCCGAAACAATCGGGCTACCGTCGGTGCTGACACGACCTATTAATGCGCCATCTTCCCGTGACAGGAAGTGGATATAACCTTGATAGTCGCCGACGGCGACGCTGCGGCCGTAGGAGGCCGGCGTCGACAGGCGGCGGCGCGCCAGCGCCTCATTCTTCCAGGCGCTCTGGCCGCCTTCGCGGCTGAACGCCACCACGCCGCCCTGGTCATCGGCAACAAACACGAAACGCTGATCGACGGCCACGCCCACATCGGACGAGATCGGCTTGGTCCAGCGCGGCACGCCCGTGGCGGCGTCGAAGCAGCCCGCCTTGCCCTGGTACGTGACGACGCACACTTCGCCTTCGAACGCCACCGGCGTGCCGGCGATGTCGGAGACGCGCTCCAGTTCGGTAGCGCCGCGCGGTTCGCTGACGACGATCTCCCAGCGTACCACACCGGTGGCGGCCGTCAGTGCCAGCAGCTTGCCGCCCGGCTGGGCCACGTAGATATTCGCGCCGCCCAGCACCATGCCCGGCGCATTGCGCAAGGTCAAGGCTGGCGTGGCGCGCTGCACCGTCCACTTGCGCTCACCCGTCTTGGCGTCGAAGCCGACGATGCGGTTGTCCACGCTGCGCACCACCACCACGCCCTGGCCCACGACAGGCGCCGTCAACACTTCGCTGGACGCCTGCGCCTTCCACAGCTGCTTGCCATCGGCGTCGAACGCCAGCACGACGCCCTTGGCGGCACCCACGGCCACCAGCGTGCCATCGCTGCCGGCGCTCGACGTGATGTCGCTGCCGGCCTTGATGCGCCACGTTTCACGGCCGCTGGCCGCATCCAGACGCGCCAGCGCGCCATCGGCATTGACCACGTACAGGCTGCTGCCAGCCAGCGCAGGCGTAAACGCGTACACGCCGGCCTTGCCGATCGAATACTTCCAGGCGTCGCGCACGGCGATGCTCGATTTTAACTCGACCAGCTTGGCCGGTTCGACTTTCGGATCTTTCGAGGCGAACGGGTTCCACGACGAGCAACCGGCCATCAGGGCCAACAGACTTGCAGCTACCAGCTTTTCAGTGACACGCATAAGTGTTATCCAACCTTTTTCTTGTACTTGTAAGGGCAAGGCAGGCGGCGCAGAACGCCGCGCGGCCACGCCATCAGTGTTCCTGTCAGGCGGCAGCCTTGTCAGCCTTGGCCTTGTCTTCCGGTACCGTACCGCCGATCGCTTCCAGTTTGACCTGGATCAATTGACGGCCTGGATTGTTCTTGTCCGTCGCGGCTATCGCGGCCAGATAAGCCGTGCGCGCATCGGCCAGCTTGTTTTGCGCCACCAGGATGTCGCCCTTGCGGTCGGCCACGGCGCCGGCAAATTGCGCCACGGAAGCCGTCGCCAGCACTTTCAGCGCTTCATCGTAGGCTTTTTCGTCCAGCAGGACGCCAGCCAGACGCAGCTTGGCGATGGACTTGTACTCTTCCGTGCCATGCTCGGCCACCCATTGCAACTGGGTCTTGGCCGTTTTCAGGTCATTCGCGTCGAACGCCACCTTGGCAGCGGACAGGGCGCTCATCTGCGCATATGCCGTGCCACCGAAGCGCGACTGCATGTCGCCGGCCGCGCGCATCACCTTGGCCGTGTCCTTGGCGACGATGGCGTTTTGCAGTTCGTCGTACAGCTGGCCCGCTTGCGCGGCCTGCGTGCGCTGGTAGTACTGCCAGCCAGCCCAGCCGCTGTAGCCTGCCAGCGCCACGATCAGGACCCAGGAGGTCAGATTGCCATTGCGCTGCCACCAGGCCTTGAGGGTTGCCAGTTGTTCTTGTTCTTCGTGATCGTATGCCATGGGTCGTCAGTTTTAATGAGTAGTTGATCGAGGGTAGAACGGTCTTGCTGCAAATCAGTGGTGGTGATGCACGTGGCCGCCAGGACCGTGGTCATGGCCGCAATCGTGGTCGCCGATGATCTGGTCCACCACGTAATCGACGACATCGTCGAACGGCACCGTGTTCTGCTGCGCGCCGGCATCGGCTTCGCGCATGGCTTTCACCGTCGCGACGTTATTGGCGATTTCATCGTCGCCCATGATCACGGCAAACGCCGCGCCGCTGGCGTCGGCCTTTTTCATTTGCGTCTTGAAGCTGCCACCACCGTTGCTCGCTGCGCAATGTAGCACAACGTCCAGGCCCGCATCGCGAATCCGCTCGGCCAGCACGAAGGCTTGCAAGCCTGCCTGCTCGCCCTGGTGCACCAGGTAGACGTCGCACTGGGCCGGCTGTTCCGGCTCGGCCGCATCCTTCATCAGCAGCACCAGGCGTTCGACGCCCATGCCGAAACCGACGGCGGGCGTCGATTTGCCGCCAAACATTTCCACCATGCCGTCATAGCGGCCACCGGCGCAGACCGTGCCTTGCGCGCCCAGCTTATCGCTGACCCACTCGAACACCGTGCGGTTGTAGTAATCGAGGCCGCGCACCAAGCGTGGATTGATGGTGAACGGGATATTGTTGTGGTTCAGAATCTTCTGCACGCCATGGAAGTGGGCCAGCGATTCCTCGCCCAGGTAGTCCAGCAGCTTCGGCGCGCCATTGACCAGGTCCTGCATGGCAGGGTTCTTGGTGTCGAGGATGCGCAACGGATTGCTGTGCAGGCGGCGCTTGGCTTCTTCGTCGAGCAGCTCGCTGTGACCTTCCAGGTAGGCGATCAGGTCGGCGCGGTGGCGCAGGCGCTCGGCCGCGTCGCCGATCGAGTTCAGTTCCAGGCGAATGCCTTCCAGGCCCAGGTCATCCCACAGGCGGCGCGACAGCATGATGATTTCGGCGTCGATATCCGGCCCTGTAAAACCGATGGCTTCCACGCCGAACTGGTGGAACTGGCGATAGCGGCCCTTTTGCGGGCGCTCGTGGCGGAACATCTGGCCCTTGTACCACAGACGTTTCGGACCTTCGTAGACGAGGTTGTGCTCGACCACGGCGCGCACCACGCCGGCCGTGCCTTCAGGACGCAGGGTCAGGTTGTCGCCGTTCATCGAATCGGTGAACGAATACATTTCCTTTTCCACGATATCGGTCACGGCGCCGATGGCGCGCGCGAACAATTTCGTTTCTTCCACGATCGGCGTGCGGATCTGCTGGAAGCCATAGCTTTGCAGCACGGACTGCGCCGTGTTTTCAAACAACTCCCACAGCGGGGCGTCGACCGGCAGGATATCGTTCATGCCTTTGACGGCAGTGATCTTGTCGAGCTTTTTATTTTCGGACATAGTGTTCTTCTTTACTTTTTTATCGGATCAGGCTCAGACGGCAACCGTGTTTCCATAGTGACTCTGTACATACTTCAAGACGATGTCCTGGAATTCCTCGACGATGCGTTCGCCGCGCAGGGTGACGACTTTTTCGCCGTCGACAAACACGGGCGCGGCCGGCGACTCGCCCGTGCCGGGCAGGCTGATGCCGATGTTCGCATGCTTCGATTCGCCGGGGCCGTTGACGATGCAGCCCATGACGGCCACGTTCATCGCTTCCACGCCCGGATACGATTTCTTCCATTCCGGCATCTGCTCGCGCAGATACGTCTGGATATTGTCGGCCAGCTCCTGGAAGGTGGTCGACGTCGTGCGGCCGCAACCCGGGCAGGCGATGACCATGGGCGCGAACTTGCGCAAGCCCATGGTTTGCAGGATTTCCTGGCCGACGATGACTTCACGCGTGCGGTCGCCGCCAGGTTCTGGCGTGAGCGAAATGCGGATGGTGTCGCCGATGCCCTCTTGCAGCAGCACGGACAGCGCCGCGGTGGACGCCACGATGCCCTTGCTGCCCATGCCCGCTTCCGTCAGGCCCAGATGCAGCGGATAGTCGCAGCGCTGCGCCAGTTCGCGGTACACGGCGATCAAATCTTGCACGCCAGAAACTTTGCACGACAGGATGATCTTGTCGCGCGCCAGGCCCAGCTCTTCGGCCCGCACGGCATTTTCAATCGCCGACGTCACCAGCGCTTCATACATGACGGCTTGCGCCGGCCACGGTTCGGCACGACCCGCGTTTTCATCCATGATGCGCGCCAGCAAGGCCTGGTCCAGGCTGCCCCAGTTCACGCCGATGCGCACCGGCTTGTCGTAGCGGCAAGCCGCCTCGATCATTTGCGCAAATTGCGTGTCGCGCTTGGCGCCCTTGCCCACGTTGCCTGGATTGATCCGGTACTTCGACAGCGCGCGCGCGCAATCGGGGTAATCGTTGAGCAGGGTATGGCCGTTATAGTGAAAATCGCCCACCAGCGGCACGTCGATGTCCATCTTGTCGAGCTGCTCGCGGATGTAGGGCACTGCCGCGGCCGCTTCCGGACGGTCCACCGTCAGGCGCACCAGTTCCGAACCCGCACGCGCCAGTTCCTTGATCTGGATCGCCGTGCCGATGGCGTCGGCCGTATCCGTGTTCGTCATCGACTGCACCACCACGGGGGCGTCGCCGCCCACCCAGATCTGGCGCTGGCCGTGCGCGATCAGCACCTTGCGGCTGTCGCGCCGGCCGGATGGACCGGAGCCGATCGCTGTTTTCGAGGTAGCCATAATATTATCTTCTGAGTTTGCTTGAACGATTACTGCAATTATTTGATGCTGACGCGCGAAATCGTGCCGCCGGCAACGGTTGGCAGATCCAGCTTGGCGCCACGCAAAGTTGCCTGCACAACACCAGGCTTGCCCACCACCAGGGTAGCCGGACCCGTGATATCAAACGTTTCCGTGCTGCCCGCCTTCACCATGCGCGAAATCAGCGGCGTGCTGCCAGGACGGCGGATTTCCACCCAGGAATCCTGCTCGACCTTCAGCACCAGCGCATTCGCGCCCACGGCAGCTGCAGCGGTAGCAGCCGCCGCGGGCGGCGTGACGGCGGCCGTCGTTGCCGGCGCAGCTGCTGGCGGCACGGCGGCGGCCGGCACCGAAGCGACGCCAGAGGCCGGTGCGCCAGTCTGCGTATCGTTGCCTGGCGGCGGCGGCACGGAGATCAGCGGCACGGATGGCGACTGCACCGGCGTCAAGTCCTGGCCCGGCTTGATCAGGGTCGTTTCCACGGGCCCCACTTCCGCATGCGCCGTTTCTTTCTCCGTGTGCGAGGACAGCAGGCTGGCCGGCACATAACCGAGTTTATAGGCGCCAAAGGCGGCCGCCACGACGACGGCCACGGCGCCGGCGATCCAGAGGGGAGTCTGGTTCGACGAGCGTTGCGTCATCGACGGGAAGCGCGACTCGGAAAACGTGGCGGAAATTTCACGCCGCACGGGCGCGGCCGGGTCTTGCGCCGGCGCCGGATGGACTTCGATCATGGCCACCAGCGGCGCCGCGTCGAGACGCACCACCTTGGCGTAGGCGCGCACGAAACCGCGCACCACGGCCACGTTCGGCAAGGCCGCCATGTCGCCCTCTTCCAGCGCGATCACCTGGCGTGGCGCCAGCTTGAGCTGGTCGGCCACCTGTTCCACCGGCCAGCCCAGCGCTTCGCGCTGCGCCTTCAACTGTGCGCC
Source organism: Janthinobacterium sp. GMG1 (assembly GCF_034427795.1). Taxonomy (NCBI): domain Bacteria; kingdom Pseudomonadati; phylum Pseudomonadota; class Betaproteobacteria; order Burkholderiales; family Oxalobacteraceae; genus Janthinobacterium; species Janthinobacterium sp. GMG1. The sequence continues at coordinate 68,672 of NZ_JAXQNT010000007.1, read as the reverse complement.
CGCCAACGCAAGATTGCCCTGGGGCTGCTGCTGAGGCGTTTCTGCCCACTCTGAATTCATTGGTATCCCTGTCTCACTCATCAAACGCCCCATTTTGATAAGCAGCATATTCGGGGGAGCCGGAATGGTGGCGGCGCAAATGCGCCCCCAGGCCAGCTTCCGCACCCGCATCCCCGAGCTTATGCTGCACCTTGATCCCGAGCCACAGCACATCGGCCGTCTGGCTCTCCATTGTCGCTGCTTTACCGAGCCGCTCAAGGTATTGAGCCGCTTGCCGGTAGTCTTGCTGTTCGTAATACACGCGCACCAGGCCGGCATACGTGATTGCCGCGCCAGGTGCGATGCGCTCCGCCTTGAGCCAGTAGCTGGCGGCGCGCGGGTAATCTTTCATGAGCAGGCTGCACGCGGCCGCATTATGCAGCGCAAGTTCAGGCGTGCCATAGGCGGTATCTTGCAATGCGGCATCAAAATACGCCAGCGACTGCGCCGCGCGCCCGGTCTGGCACAGAAACAGGCCATAATTATTGCTCAACTCGGGATTGTGGGGCGCAAGGCGCAATGCGTAAAGAAAATCTTTTTCAGCAGCAGCAGGTTGGCGCAGGGCAGCAAAAATCAGGGCGCGCATGCCGCGCACCTGGGCATTGCCCGGCAGCAGCTGCACCGCCTGATCCGCTTCTGTCAACGCCACCGCAAACTGGTCTTGCATATAATAGGCGCTGGCCAGCTGCAAGCGCAAGGCGGCGCGCTGCTCGACCGATGCGGCTTGCTCCTTGTCCGCGGTGGAAGCACAGCCGGCCAGCAGCACGCCCAGGCTGACAACAGCCGCGGCAAGTACGCCAGGATAAGCCATGCTTCCCCGCATCAGGAGCGGATCTCCACGATCTTGCCGAAATTGGCGCCAAATTTCTGTTGATACTCAGTCATTTTTTCCATGCGCTCCTGCACCCGGGTGCGGTCCTTGACTTCGCCGGCCAGCTGGCCGCAGGCCGCATCGATATCGTCGCCGCGCGTCTTGCGCACGGTGGTGATGATGCCGCCATCCATGAGGACTTGGGCAAAGGCCTTGATGCGCGGGTTTTTCGAGCGGAACAGGCCCGACTCGGGAAACGGGTTGAACGGAATCAGGTTGAACTTGCAGTTCACGCCGAACTCGCGGTCTTGCACCAGCGCAAGCAGTTCGCGCGCATGCTCGTCGCTGTCGTTGACACCGTCGAGCATGCAGTATTCAAACGTGATGAAATCGCGCGGGGCGAATTCCAGGTAGCGCTTGCAGGCCGCCATCAATTCCTTCAGCGGGTATTTCTTGTTCAGTGGAATCAAACCATCGCGCAAGGCATCGTTCGAGGCGTGCAGCGAGACGGCCAGGGCCACCGGCACTTCCTGCGAAAGCTTGTCCATCATCGGCACCACGCCCGAGGTCGACAGGGTCACGCGGCGGCGCGACAGGCCGTAGGCGTTGTCGTCGAGCATCAATTTCAGGGCTGTGACGGTCGGCTCAAAGTTCAGCAGGGGTTCGCCCATGCCCATCATCACCACGTTGGTGATCTGGCGCTCGCCTTTCGGGCCCGGCTCGATGCCCTTGGTGCGGCGCAATTCGAATTCCGCCATCCACAGCTGGCCAATGATTTCGCCCACGGACAGGTTGCGGTTGAAGCCTTGCTTGCCCGTCGAGCAGAAACGGCAGTTCACGGCGCAGCCGGCCTGGGTCGAGATGCACAGGGTGCCGCGGTTTTCTTCCGGAATGAACACGGTTTCCACGGCATTGCCATTGCCGACGTCGACCAGCCACTTGCGCGTGCCATCCGTCGACGTGTGGTCGCTGATGATGGCCGGGGCGCGCACTTCGGCGCGCGTGGCCAGCTTGTCGCGCAGCGACTTGGCCAGATCCGTCATGGCGTCGAAGTCGGAGGCGCCGAACTGGTGTATCCAGCGTTGCAATTGTTTCGCACGAAACGGTTTCTCTCCCAACTCGGCGCAGTAGGCGATGAGTTGCGCGGGATCGAGGTCCAGCAAGTTGGTGAGGGTCGTCGTATTCATGATCTTGTCTATTCTAAAAATCCGTCCCCGCGCGCATCCGGAGAGAAAACTCCACAGCGCAGCGGGAACAGGGGGTGATAAGTTATTTCACAGATAACGCCAGGAAATAACGTTATCTAAGGCAATTAAGCCTTCAGTTCTGGGAAGAAGTAAGCGATTTCCACTTTAGCAGCTTCGACAGCGTCGGAACCGTGTACGGCGTTAGCGTCGATCGAATCGGCGAAATCGGCGCGGATCGTGCCTTTTTCTGCTTTCTTCGGATCGGTCGCGCCCATCAGGTCACGGTGGGCCAGAACGGCGTTTTCGCCTTCCAGGGCTTGGATCATGACTGGACCGGAAACCATGAAGTCGACCAGATCCTTGAAGAAGCCGCGTTCTTTGTGCGCTGCGTAGAAGCCTTCAGCTTGTTCGCGCGACAGTTGGGTCATGCGTGCAGCAACGATTTTCAGGCCAGCGTTTTCAAAACGGGAGTAGATTTGACCGATTACGTTTTTTGCAACTGCGTCTGGTTTGATGATCGACAGGGTGCGTTCGATTGCCATGTGTGAAAACTCCAATAAAAAGTAAGGTTTAAAACGGTAAATTGATAACTCAATCAACCTTTGATTTTACCATACTCCACCCCATATTACCCAGACAGGCAGGGGGCATCCTTCCCTGCCGCTTGAGTTTAATGAAATCTTAAGCTGCTTTTTTGGCAAATTCCGGCCCTCATGCTATCCTTGGGTAAAGCAGTAATTTGAATTGACAACACGGAGGCACTATGAATCAGAACATGCAACGCACCTTTGACCTGTCGGGGGGCATGCAGCAAGTCCGCCATCAGGTCTTGCGCAACACTTACTGGCTGCTGGCGCTGTCCATGATCCCGACCGTGCTGGGCGCCTTCATCGGCGTGCAAATGCATTTGCCGATGCTGACCGGCGGCATGGGTTTCATCATCTTCATGGCCGTCGCCTTCGGCTTCATGTACGCGATTGAAAAAACCAAGAACTCGGGTCTCGGCGTCGCCGTCCTGCTGGGCTTTACCTTCTTCATGGGCCTGATGCTCACGCCTATCCTGACGCGCACGCTCGGCTACTCGAACGGCGGCATGCTGATCATGACGGCATTCGGCGGCACGGCCACCATCCTGGCCGTGATGGCAACGATCGCCACGGTCTCGAAGCGCGACTTCTCGGCCATGGGCAAATGGCTGTTCGCCGGCGTGATCGTGCTGATCCTCGCATCGGTGGCGAATATTTTCCTGGGCCTGTCGGCACTGTCGATCGTGATCTCCATGGTCGCCATCGCCATCTTCTCGGCCTACATCCTGTATGACGTGCAGCAAATCATCAACGGCGGCGAGACCAACTACATCTCGGCCACCCTGCGCATCTACCTGGACGTGTACAACATCTTCACCAGCCTGTTGTCACTGCTCGGTTTCGCCGGCGGCAGCCGCGACTAAGCGCTAGCGCATGAAAATAAAAGCCGACCCTCGGGTCGGCTTTTTTACGTCTTTCGAATCTACTTGATTCTCTCCGCCACTTCCAGCAGGCAGGCGCGGGCGCGGTCCAGGGTCGGGTTGTCGCGCTGCGCCGCGTAGACGGCGTAGGCGGAATGCGAGAATTCTGGCGCGTCGCGCACGCGGTACAAGAGGCCCGCATCGAGATAGGGCTGCGCGCTGCCGATACGGAAGTAACTGGCGCCGCCCACCTCCAGCAGGTAGACGAGGGCCAGCGGCCCTAGGGAAATGGAGATGGGCGGGCTGCTCAGCTCCGGGTAGGCCGCCTGGTGATTGGCCGCGAAGCTGGGCCCCCAGTCCACGTACACATACGTATCGGCATGCATTTGGCCGTCATCGCGCGTGGTCACCATCACCAGCTTTTCCTCGGCCAGCAATTCGCTGGCCAGGCCCGGGCGCTGCGGCGGGTTGTACAGTACGGCCAGGTCCAGCGAGCCGTCGTGCACGGCGTCGAGCAGGCGCGCGGGGCTGTCGACTTCCGCGCGCAAGGCGATCTCCGGGCAATCACGGCTCATGCGTATCAGCCAGTCGCCGAGCAGCGGCTGCCACAGGCTCAGCTCGCAGCCGATGCTGACGGCGTCATCGCGCCCCGGCGGCAAGGCCACCTGGTGGCGCGCTCTTTCCCACACCTGCACCATGGTGGCCGCATGGCGCATGAAGCGCTCGCCGGCCGACGTCAGGCGCGCGCCTGCCTTGTTGCGCACGAACAGCTGGCGCCCCAGCTGCTGCTCCAGGGTGCGAATGCGGGCGCTGACAGCCGTCTGCGTCACGTGCATGCGTTCGGCGGCCATGATGAAGCTGCCGCAGGAGGCCACTTCCAGGAAGGTACGCGCTTGATTGATATCCATCAATCCATCATATCAGTTGCCGTACATCTCAACTAATGCGTTCATAACCACCCAATACGCCCTGCTTCGACAAGACCCATTGCCACAGCTGCAGGTCGCGCGCGCGGAAAGCGCCGGCGCAGGACAGCAAATAGTATGACCACATGCGATGGAAGCGCTCGCCCAGCTGGGCGGAAAAGCGTGGCCACGCCTGCTCAAAGTTCGCATGCCAGGCCATCAGGGTCTTGTCGTAGTCGGCGCCGAAGTTGTGCAAGTCCTCGGCCACAAACAGATCGTCCATGGCGTCGCCGATCTGGCCGATCGACGGCAAATCGCCATTCGGGAAGATGTATTTGTCGATCCACGGGTCGCACGTGGAATGGCGCTTGTTTTTGCCGATTGTGTGCAGCAGGAACAGGCCGTCATCTTCCAGGCAGCGGTGCGCCACTTCCATGAAAGTGCGGTGATTTTTATGCCCCACATGCTCGAACATGCCGATGCTGACGATGCGGTCAAATTTTTCATCGGTGTCGCGGTAGTCCTGCAGGCGGAAGTCCAGCTGCTCGCCGCCCGGCATGCCGCGCGCATACGCTGCCTGCTCTTGCGATATCGTCACGCCCACGCACTGCACCCGGTATTTTTCCGCCGCATAGCGCATGAAACTGCCCCAGCCACAGCCGATGTCGAGCACGCGCATGCCAGGTTCCAGCCTGAGCTTGCGGCAGATCAGATCGAGCTTGGCTTCCTGTGCCTCAGCTAGGTTGCTGGCATCCTTCCAGTAGCCGCACGTGTACGTCATGCGCGGATCGAGCATGGCCGCATAGAAGGCGTTGCCCAGGTCGTAGTGCTCCTTGCCCACCATCCAGGCGCGGCGCTCCGTCTGCAAGTTGAACAGACGCGCGTACAGGGCGTGGAAGGCCAGGCGCATGGGACGCACGTCGTCGGCCACCCTGGCCCGCAGCAGATGGCAAAAGAATTCATCGAGCTGCTTCGCATCCCAGTCGCCGTCCATGTACGCTTCACCAAGGCCCAGGTTGCCGCTGGCGAAGGCCCGTTCGGGCACGCCCGGTTTGCGCAACTGCATGTCCCAGGCGGCGCGGCCATTCAGATGGATGTCGGCCCTGGCCAGCAATTCGGCCGCTTCGCGGGTCAGCCGCGTGTCGAGCTGGAGTTCAGTACTACCTGCTGGTGCTTGCTGTAACTGTGTCATTTGCTGCGTGTTCATGCCCTGCCGCCTCCAGATGGTTGTCGGTGCTGGCACGCGCCGGCAATGCACTCAGATGCCCGGCGACGCACCAGTCATAAAATTATCCGCCTGCCATGCCCATCTGGATAATGAAACATCATGGTCATTCATATCAAAATAATTGCTGCCAAATGATTTGAATCAATTTTTTTATGGAAATATTTTTCTTACGAAACGCTCCGCAGCATGAAAAAAGCCGCCTGTACGGCGGCTGTTCGCAGCAAGTCATGTCACCATCAAAAGTCGTGATTCGACGGGTACTTGCTGTAAAAATCGTTATCCCATTTGAAATTGGTAAACGCCACCGTCATCGATACGTCGAGCGCTTCGACGAAATGCCAGCAGCCGACGGGCAAAAACAGGATCTCGCCCGGTGCCAGCACGCATTCGCGCACCTGCACGTCGGCCATCAGCGGATAGCGCCGCAGGTCGATGTCGCGCCCGTCGACGGGCGTAAAACAGTGGCGCTGGTTGTACACGCGTGCCACCTCGCAGGCGGCCATGATGCGCAGCCGCTTGCGCCCTTTGACCTGGGCCATGAAGTTGTTCGTCAGGTCGTGGTGGAATGGCGTCACGGTGCCGGCCGGGCCAAACCATAAAAAGCCCGTGGGGCCGCCACTCTGTTCCAGGTATTCGGGCAGCTGGCCGATATCGTCCCACAGCTCGCGCAAGGCTTGCCGGTTTTGCGAATTGTTATTCGCCGTCATGTAGAAATCGTTGGTCGCGCCACTGCCCTCGACCAGGCTGGCGTATTCGCCGAACGCCATCTTGCGCTTGTGCGCCACGCTGTTCATTTCGTACTGGGCGTCCGCCTCTCGGCCGAACTGCACTTCCACTTCGCGCTGCGCGTAATGGTCGCGGAAATAAGCCGGGCTCCACTTGGCCATGGCGGGCCAGTCGTCCATCATGCCCGTGATGATGACGGGCTGGTTGGTGGAATAGAACTCCGTCAGGAACTCTTGCGCCGTCAGTTTCTCGCGGCGGGGAATCTCGGGTGGGCGCAGCTGGTTCAGCTTGCGCTGGATGTCGATCACCCAGTCGCGCTTGGCCAGCCGGTTCGACAGGCGCACGGCGCCGGCCAGGTAGGGACTCTGCAGCGCCAGCTCGATTTCGCGGCGCGCCAGCGGCTCCGCGATGCCGGCCTGTTGCAGCACAGGCATCAGCGCCGACGGGTGGCTGCCCAGCATGAGGTTTTCCGCGATCCAGCTGCGCCACTCGCGGCTCAGCTCCTGCTGCTCCTGCTGCTGCTTGACTCCGAATGTCGATACTGCCGCCATCGCCCGTCTCCTGTTTTTTTATGTGAACAAGCAGCCGGACAGCATGGCTATCCGGCCGCGTCTTACGCTACATCAACATTACCGCACTTTCCACACCTCTGTCGCCAGCACGCCATTCGCGTCGCCATCGAGTTCCCACGAGAACGCGCCGCGCAAGCCCTGGTCCTTCACGTACTTGACCTTGGTGCCGATGACGGTCGGGTCATCATAGCTCCACCACTGGCCGCCCGCCCCCGTGTACAGGTACAGCTGCTTGGTCACGGGGTGGTAGTAGCGCGTGCCGGCCTTGGCCACGAGGATTTTATAGTCCTCGATGCCCGACTCGTACGTGCCTGGCGCCGTGCCCGTCGCCGCCTGGTACAGGCCATCGCCGTTCGGCCCCGGCGCCACGCCGGTCCAGCCGCGGCCATAGAACGGTATGCCCAGCAGCAGCTTGTCGCGCGGTACGCCGGCGGCAATCATGTACTGCACCGCCTTGTCGCCCACGTACTCGCGCGCCATGCCCGTCGATGGATCGGCAGGATCGGCAAACAGCTGGGCGTTGAAGTTGGTGCTCGTTTCCCAGCCGCCGTGGAAGTCGTAGGTCATCAGGTTGATCCAATCCATGTACTGCGAGTACAGGGCCGGTTCCGTGTTGTCGATCTTGTCCTTGCCCGCACCGACAGCGGCCGTCAGCAGGTAGCGCTTGCCGTTGGCTGCACCGAGCGCATCGAGCTGGGCACGGAATTCCGCCATCAGCAAGGTGAAGTTGCGCTTGTCGTTGGGGCTGACCGTGTTGTACGGCTGGCCGCCGCCGACCGGATATTCCCAGTCGATGTCGATGCCGTCAAAGATGTTGGCCGCCGCGCCCGCGCCGCCGCGACCGCCCTGCACCGGCAAGTTGCCCTTGATGTAGATGTCGATACACGAGCGCACCATCTGCTTGCGCAGCGCATCCGTGGCCGAACCGACGGAGAAGTTCTTCGACCAGCTCCAGCCGCCCAGCGAGATGAACAGCTTCAGGTTCGGGTGCGCCGCCTTGAGTTTCCTCAGCTGCAGGAAGTTGCCCGACAACGGAGCGTCCCAAGGGATCGCCTGGCCATCGACGGTGCGCTTCGGCGTGCGGATGTAGTCGGCCTCGGCATCGCCGCCCGTGCCCGCGTCCGGCGAATTCGGATTCGTCGCGCCCGGCTCCGTCTTGGTAATCATGGCGCATTCATAGCCGCCGTTTTTCGGGTAAATATTGCCGAAGGCATAGTTGATGAAGGTCAGCTTGTCGGCCACGCCGCTCGTGTGCACGTTCGCCACTTCATAGTCGCGGCCGTACACGCCCCACTGCGCGAAATAGGAACCGACTTCGCGGCCCGTTGGCGTTGGCGTTGGCGTTGGGGTCGGAGTCGGCGTTGGAGTCGGCGTCGGTGTCGGTGTCGGTGTCGGGGTAGGCGTAGGTGTCGGAGTCGGCGTGGTGCTGCATATCTCCTGGCTGGTCCATGGCTTGCCCGTGCCGGCGGCGCCGCTGCTGGTCGACGGGTTGTCGCCCTGCGTCCAGTAGTTGGCGCGGTAATTCGTGCCCGCATAGCTGACGGTGGCGCCCGCGCTGTAAGCCGTGCCGGCCACCCAGGCCAGCGCGCAGGTGCCGCCGGTTGGCGTTGGCGTCGGAGTGGGCGTCGGGTTCGGCGTAGGCGCCGGGGTCGGGGTTGGCGTGGGAGTTGGAGTAGGCGTTGGGGTGGGAGTCGGCGTCGGCGTGGTGCCGCCGTCGCAAGTGCCGCCGGCGCTCCACAGGCTCGGCGTGGAAACGGGGTTCCAACCGGAGCCCACGTGATCGGTCTGCGTCACCAGGGCCGTGTAGTTGGCGCCCAGGTAAGTGACCACCGTGCCTGCGTTATACGTGCCACCCTCTTGCCAAGGCACGCAGGCGACGACGGTGCTGGCCGCCAGCAATTGCGAGCCAGCCGGGGCGCCGGCATCACCACCACCGCCGCCGCATGCGGCCAGCACGCCACCGCTGGCCAGACATACCATCATGTTTCTGATCGTTTTTTTGAGTATTAAATTTTCCACGTTGTCTCCTGTTCAGGTTTGCGGAAATACCACTCTGCTTCAATAAAAAGCTACCTGTGATTTTGTTTTTTGCAGTTGCAAGAACAGCATGCTGCTGAAAAAATAGGCGGTCAAGTGGTTTTGAAGTGGCCTCAAAGTGGGCAATACCACTTTACAAAGAAAGCATAACGGCGGAGGCGGACGGCGCGTTGTCCTACTGGACAAGCAAAAAAACGGCAGAGGAAGGATGAAAAAAGACGCTGGATCGGGAAAAGACAGACCAGTTTTATAACACGCTGTAAGTGGTATTGGGGGAGCTTGCTGTGCCGTCACATACGGCAACGGCGGGTGCCTGCCTGGCCACCCGCCGTGTCAGGCAGACTTATTGCGGCAGATCAAACACGGCCATCGATTCGACGTGCGAAGTGTGCGGGAACATGTTCACCACGCCCGCTTTGCTCAGCACATAGCCGGCTTCCAGCGCCAGGATGCCGGCGTCGCGCGCCAGGGTCGACGGGCTGCACGACACGTAGACGATGCGTTTCGGCAGCAGGTCAGGACGCACTTGCGACAAACCGACCAGCGCCTGGCACAGGGCCATGGCGCCATCGCGCGGCGGGTCGACGAGGATGCGATCAAAACGGCCCAGCGCGATCAGGTCGTCCGTCGTCACTTCGAACAGGTTGCGCGTCGAAAACGAGGTTTTTTCCGCCAGGCCATTGGCCAGCGCGTTTTCCAGCGCCCGCTCCGTCAGAGTGGTGCTACCTTCGATACCGACCACTTCACTGCCCTGCGTGGCCAGCGGCAAGGTGAAATTGCCCAGGCCGCAGAACAAGTCGGCCACGCGGTCCGTCGGCTGCACTTCCAGCAAACGCAGGGCTTTCGATACCAGCACGCGGTTGATGTGGTGGTTCACCTGCGTGAAATCGACAGGCTTGAACGGCATCTTGACGCCGAATTCCGGCAGCAGGTAGTGCAATTGCTTGTCGAGCGGATAGAACGGCACGGCCGTTTCCGGACCTTTCACCTGCAGCCACCATTGCACGCCGTATTCGTCGGCAAAGGCCTTCAATTTCGTTTCATCGTCCGCCGTCAACGGCGCCATGATGCGCAAGACCATGGCGGTGACGTCTTCACCCACGGCCAGCTCGATCTGCGGCATCTGGTCGAAGATGGACAGCGAAGCAATCAATCCACGCAGCGGCAGCAGCATGGCGGAGATATGCGGCGGCAGGATTTCGCAGCTATCCATGTCGGCAACAAACGCCGATTTCTTTTCATGGAAGCCTACCAGCACGGCATCTTTCTTCTTGACGTGGCGCACGGACAGGCGCGCGCGGTAGCGGTAGCCCCACGTCGGGCCATACATGGGGCGCATGATGCTTTGCGGACGCACCTTGCCGATATGCCACAAGTTGTCTTCCAGCACGCGCTGCTTGATCGCCACCTGCGCCGACGGCTCCAGGTGCTGCATCGAGCAGCCGCCGCAATTGTCGAAATGCTTGCACTTGGGCGTCACGCGCATCGATGATTCGCGGTGCAGCGCCGTCATGCGGGCCATTTCCCAGTTCTTCTTTTTCTTGAACGTCACAAAGCTGACGCGCTCGCCCGGCAATGCGCCTTCGACAAACACGACCTTGCCCGGCGAGCCGTCTTCGTTTTCAATATGGCCAACGCCGCGGGCGTCCATGTCGAGCGATTTGATTTCGATGATATTTTCTTGCATAGCGATCAATAGGTAAGAGTGGGCCAGGACGCAGGGCCGCGCTGGAACTTGAAAGAACGGGGGAAAGGTCAGGCGCCGCGAGCGGGGCGTATGATAGCAGATGCGGGCCCGCGACAGCCGGGCCAGGGGATTACAAAAGGGAATCTCTTACTACGCCGCGCGCCGCCATGGCCCGCTTCAGTTTAATCAGGGCTTCCTGCTGGATCTGGCGCACGCGCTCTCGCGTCACGCCCATTTCCTCGGCCAGGGTTTCCAGGGTGGCGGGATCGTCATTGTCGAGGCCAAAACGGCGCATGATCACCACGCGCTGCTTGTCGGGCAGCTTGGTCAGCCAGTCGCGCACCAGCACCGTCATTTCATGGTGTTCCGCGCGCGCGTCGGGGCTGTCTTCGCTGGCGCCGGGCAACATGTCCATCAACGACGACTGCGGATCGTTGTCGAGCGGCGCGTCGAGCGAAGTGGCGTGCTCGGACAGGGCCAGGATATCCTGCACCTCTTCCACGGGACGGCCCACCAGGTGGGCGATATCTTCCGCGGTGGCATCCTTGCCATCGTGGTGCTGGGCTTCCAGGTGGTATTTGCCGCGCAAAATCTGGTTCAGTTCGCGCACCATGTGCACGGGCAGGCGCACCGTGCGCGCCTGGTTCATGATGGCGCGCTCTATGCTCTGGCGTATCCACCAGGTGGCATAAGTAGAGAAACGGAAACCGCGTTCGGGTTCGAACTTGTCGATGGCGCGCATCAGGCCGATGTTGCCCTCCTCGATCATGTCGAGCAAGACCACGCCGCGGTTGATGTAATGCTTGGCGATCGACACGACCAGGCGCAGGTTGTGCTCGATCATGGTTTGGCGGGCTTCAAAATTGCCCTGCTTGGCCAGGGTGGCGTAATGCACTTCCTGCGCCACCGTCAGCAGGGGCCGCGTGCCGATCTGGTTCAGATAGTGCTGCGTGGTATCGGTCGACAGCTCGGCCGCCAGCACCTTTTTCAGTTCATCGACACTTTCGACCAACACGGTTACGCTGGCCACCTCGCCCGCGTCGACGGCGTCGACGGCGTCAATGCCGTCGAGTTCACCGGCATCGTCCGTCACGACTTCGTCTGCCCCGTCTTCCGGCAGTTCCGGGTCATCGTCCAGCTGGTCGTGCGGCGCGTGTGTCATTGCTTTACCTAACGGTTAGGCAGGAATTTCGATGGGTCGACAGGTTTGCCTTGCTGGCGGATTTCAAAGTGCAGTTTCACGCGGTCGGCATCGGAATCGCCCATTTCGGCGATGGCCTGGCCTTTGTTGACGTTCTGCCCTTCCTTCACCAGGATGCTGCGGTTATGCGCATACGCCGACAATAAACTATTACTGTGCTTCACGATGACAAGATTACCATAACCACGGATTCCGCTCCCGGCATACATGACTTTTCCCGCGCCGGCGGCCACGACCTGCTGGCCCGCCTTGCCGGCGATATCGACGCCCTTGTTCTTGCCTTCGTCGAAAGTGCCGATGACCTTGCCTTCGGAAGGCCACATCCAGCTGATCTTCTCGTCGCCAGGCGCCGATGCCGCAGGGGCTGCCGCGGCGGCGGCCGGTGCGGCGGCTACAACTGCTGCCGGGGCCGGCGCAGGCTTGGCGTCGCCGTTGCCGCCATCGGCGCGCAGCTCGGCCAGGGTAGCGTCGGAATACGCGCGCTTCTCGCCACGCGGACCCGTTTTCTTCGGCACGACAGGCGCGGCCGGCTTGACTTCCGTCACCGGCGGCATGACGATGGCCGACGTTTGCGCCCCGCCCGTATCGCCATTCGGCGGCAACACGCGCAGCACCTGGTCGACCTTGATGTCGTTCGGATTGCTCAAGTCATTCCAGGCCACCAGGTCGCGGTAATTCTGCCCGTGCTCGAGGGCGATGCGCAACAGGGTATCGCCACGCTTGACCGTGTAATAAGCCGGATCGCGGTCGCGCGGATCGCTGGCTGCGGCGCTGCTGCTGCTCGATGGGTGGCGCTCCACGACGGGCGCCTGGACGCCCGTCGTGCCGCAACCGCTCAACAGCGCGGCCAAGGTGATGCCACATAGAAGTATGTTACTTTTCTTAATCATTCGCATGTAATTGTATGTCCTGCTTGCTAGCTGATCCGGGGATCATATGGTGCCCGGGCGCAAAGGTACGAAATGGCAATCTTCCAGGGTTTGGCTAGTCCATTCCATTTTCCCCACCCGGGTAATGAGTTGTAAGTGTTGCAATTTAGCCCCCACCGGCGCAACCAGACGCCCGCCGGGCGCCAGCTGTTCCAGCAAGGCTTGCGGGACTTCCAGGCCGGCTGCGGCAAGGATGATCCCGTCGAAGGGCGCCGCCTGCGGCAGGCCAAGCATACCATCTCCGTACTGCAAGCGCAGATTTGACACGCGCAGCGGGCGCAGATTGGCCTTCGCCAGCTCGTGCAGGGGCCGGATGCGCTCGATCGAATACACCTCTTTCGCCACCAGCGACAGCACCGCCGCCTGGTAGCCGCAGCCCGTGCCGATTTCCAGCACGCGCTGCAGGCTGCCGCCCTGGCGCATCACTTCGATCATGCGCGCCACGATATATGGCTGCGAAATGGTCTGGTGGTGGCCGATGGGCAGGGACGCGTCGATATACGCCTGCGACGCCAGCGCCTCGTCCATGAACATGTGGCGCGGCACGGCCTGCATGGCGTCGAGCACCACCTGGTCCTTGACGCCCTGCTTCGCCACGCGGGCCACCATGGCGCGGCGCACGGCCTCCGAGACGAGCGGGTTTTGCCGTGGCGGCGACACCACCGCCGGCTGCGCCCGCTCATTGGCGATGGCCTGGGCGCGCGACGGTGCGATGGCCGCGTGCGCGCCATACGGCTGCGCCACGCCGCGCGCCGCGTTTTGCGCCGCATTCTGCGTGGCCGTCTGCGGCGTGGCGATCCTGGACTGGGCCAGCGACTGTCCCCCGCCCGGCCTGGCGGGCTTGCCGGCCAGCGAATCGAGGGTAAGGGGGAAGGTGCGCGGCTTGTCAGTCATAGTGAGCGGTCATGCCAGGCCTTTCGCCAGTGCATCGAGTTGGGTGGTATGGGTCAGGTCGATCTGCAGCGGCGTGATCGATACTTGTCCATGTTCAACGGCATGGAAGTCCGTGCCCGGACCGCCTTCCTTGGCGGCGCCGGCCGGGCCGATCCAGAAGATTTCACGGCCACGGGGGTCGAGCGCGCGGATCACGGGCTCGGCCGAATGGCGCTTGCCCAGACGCGTGGCCGCCATGCCTTGCATTTGCTCGTAAGGGATGGCGGGGATGTTCACATTCAGCAGATACGGTTTCTGCAGGGCGTCGAACTGGCGCTCGACGATTTCCCTGGCCACGCGGGCAGCCGCGTCCAGGTTGGCCCAGCCAAACTGCGACTGGGAAAAGGCGATGGCGGGAATGCCGAACAGATAGCCTTCCGTGGCGGCCGCCACGGTGCCCGAATACAGGGTGTCGTCGCCCATGTTGGGGCCATTGTTGATGCCGGAGACCACCAGGTCGGGTCGCTCGATGAGCATGCCCGTCAGCGCCACGTGCACGCAGTCGGTGGGCGTGCCGTTGACAAAATAAAAGCCGTTGGCGGCCTTGTGCACGGACAAGGGGCGGTCCAGGGACAGCGAATTGGAGGCGCCCGAACGGTTGCTGTCGGGCGCCACCACGACGATGTCGGCAATGGGTGCGAGCGCGTCGGCCAGGGCCGCCAGGCCAGGCGCCAGGTAGCCGTCGTCGTTACTGATAAGAATTCTCATAACGGGATTTTACCCGAAGCGATGCCAACACTGCGCATGCCGCACGCCGATAGACAGCATTATTTGTGCTGCCGCGCGGACATGGCGCACAGGATCAGCGCTGCTCGATGCGCGCCTCGGACAATGCCCCTTCCAGCGCCTGCACTTCATCTTCCTGCAAGGCCAGCAAGGCATTCAAATCGCCTTGCAACTTGTACATTCTTTTCAGCTGCGCCATGCCGCGCCGGCGCAGCTTGCCCGGCACGCCCGGACGCAGCAGGCAAGACTTCAAATGTTCGGCCAGTTCGCCCGCCTGCGCATACTGTTCGCGCTCGATCATGCCTTGCAGCATGGAGATCATGCTGACCAGGGTATCCGGCTCCGCGCCCTCGTGCCCGCTGGCGCGCCCGGCCAGGATGGTTTCCTGCAAATGCCGCGCACCGTCCAGCACGCTGTCCGCATGCCCCGTGACGGGCGCATTCAGGAGCCGGTCACTGCCGCTGAGCACGGCGTCTTCCAGCAGGCGCGCCGCCTCGCTGTCGCCCTGCTGCTGCAAGGTACCGGCCAATTGCGTCTTGCTGTGCAAGGTATCGAGATGGTCTTCGCCCAGCAGGCGCGCATGCACTTCCAGCACCTGCTCCTGCACGCTGCGCGCCGCATCGAGCTCACCACGCCGCAACAGCGCCTCGGCCAGCTTGCGCTGGCTCATCAGGGTTTCCGGATGGTCGAGCCCATGCGTGCGCTCGCGCGCCGCCACCTGGTCTTCGTGCAACTGGCGCGCGCCGGCCCAGTCACCCTGCCCGGCCACGATGTCGGCCAGCAAATCGCGCGTGGCCAGGGTGGCCGCATGGTCGCCGCCCAGGCGCCGCTCCTGCGCCTGTAGCACGGCAACGAACAGGCGCCGCGCGCCTTCCAGGTCGCCTTCGCGCCCCAGCGCCTGCGCCAGGGCCAGCTTGCTGCGCAAGGTATCGCCATGCTCAGCGCCAAACAGGCGTTCGCGCGCCGCCACCACCGTGGCCAGCACTTGCTGCGCCTGCGCCAGCCGGCCCATGCGCAGCAAGGTGGCGGCGCGGCCATCCATCGCTTCCAGGGTCAGCGGATGCTCGCCGCCCAGCTGGCGCGCGTAGCTTGCCAGCACCGCATCCTGCAGCAGCAGCGCCGCCGCCAGTTCCCCCTGCAGCAACAGGGTTTTCGCCAGGCAGGCGCGGGCCGCCAGGGTGTCGGGATGTTCGCTGCCCAGCACACGTTCGCGCACGTCGAGCACGTCTTCTTCCAGGAAGCGGGCTTCCTCGAGCTTGCCCAGCTGGCGCAGCAGGCGCGCCATGCCGCTCTTGCACGCCAGGCTGTCGGGATGCTCCTCGCCCAGCAGGCGCACGCGGATCTCGACGCTCTGGCGGAAGGCCTCGAGCGCCTGCCCGCTGCGGCCATCCTTGCGGTACAGCTCGCCCAGACGGGCCAGGTCGCGCGCCAGCGGCAGGGCCACGGCGCGGCCCGGTTCGGCAAGCAAAGCCTGACGCGCTTCGCTGATGGCGCCCAGCAAGGCGATTTCGCGGCTCGATTGCCAGGGGAAGTAGCCGCCCGTCAGCCAGTGCAAAAAGGCTTCGAAGGTGCGCGTGAGGGAAAAGCGGTCGCCGCCCTGATCGATGCGCACGGCCAACTGCTCGCCATAGGCAAAGGTTTTCGTCTGCTGCAGCTGGACTTCGTCGAAATAGCTGTCGAGGGCGATCTGCGGCAAGCCGTAGGAAGTGCGCAGCAGGCGCTCGAACATGGGCTGGAAGCCGGCGATGCCCTTGTGCGCGTCGCCGCGGCGCCACTCGGCACGCTGCGCGCCATCGCCCATTTCTATGCGCGAGGGCAAGGGGTAGACGAGCAGCGGACGCTGTTCGTCTTCATGGCTGCGGCGGTACTCGATGGCCCGCGTGACGAGTGCATCGACGCCTTCCAGGCTTTGCCGGTTCGGCGTGAAGACCACCACCAGTTTTTTCGGCAGCAAGGTGGTGCAGATGCCGGCGCTGTCCGTGCGGCCCGTGCGCGAGTCGACGAGCACATAACGGAAATGCTGGGCCAGGGTATCGGCGAAGCAGCGAAACAGGGCCGGGCAACTGTCGAACAGCTGATCCCAGCGCATCTGCGCCAGGCGCTCGCTGTAGCTGGCGTCGAAGCGCCCCGCGCGCATCAGGTACAGCGGGCTGCCCTGGTCGACGCGCACCACGTATTGCTGCCAGTCGATGGCATCGAGCACGCGCTGGGCCAGGGCGACATCGTCGGCGACCGAGCCGCGCTTGCCTCCCGTCTCCAGGCTGAGGCGTTCGAGCTGCTGGCGGCACGCCTCAAAGAATTCCAGCACGCCCGGGCGCTCCTCGTGCTGTTCGAAATAGTGGTGCAGGCCCGGTGCTTCCATGTCCCAGTCCAGCATCAGCACGGGCACGCTGGCGTTTTCGCGGCGCGCCAGCAGGACGGCGATGTTCGACAGGGCCATGGTGCGGCCGGTACCGCCCTTGTAGGAATAGAAGGTGACGACTTCGCCAGGGGCGCTCAAAGGTGGCAGGGAGAGGCGTTGGCATTCCATGACAGGACCTTTTACGTGATTAACGCGGAAAGTGGGGAGGCGGAATGGCGCGCCATTCCGGCGGAATAGCGGGCAACACGAAACGGCTGCAATCGTGGCCGGGCGGTGTTGACCGCTTGAGCAAGTGGTAATGCGTGGCGATGCGCTGCACGATGCGTTCTATGTCGGGCAGGTACTGCGGATTCGATTTCAGGTCGCCGCTGGCCAGGGTGTAGCCGGAGAAATCGACGTACAGGCCCGATTCCGTGATTTGCGGCGGCAAGCCGTCGGGATGGCGCGTCATGATGATGGGGATAATCAAATGGCTGGGCAGTTCATACCAGGCGCGCCGCTCCTGCTCGATCAGTTGCATGGCGGCAAATTCGCGCCGCGTGTAGCCGTGCGCTTCATATTTAGGCGTGTACAGCACGATCATGCAGACGCTCTGGCACATGGCGCGCGCCACGCGCAGGTCGATATCGTCGCCGCCTCCCAGTTGCTCGCTGTCGATGAACAGGACTTCCTCGCGGTCCAGGTGCGGTTCCAGATAGCATGCGAGCGCCTCGATGAGGTCATTCTTGAACTTGTTCATGTACGCATATTGGCCGTGCGCGTAGCTCAAGAAACAGCCGTAGCGGATCTCCATGGCATCCCCCTGTTCCCCGTGCGGCCCTGCCATCGCCGCGCCTTGATCCCACGAGGCATGAAGTCACTGTAGACCGCTGAGCAACGGCCTGTTTGCGCTGGCGCAAAGATGTGTCTGGCGTCCTGGACATTCGCAAGAAAGCCAGAAACTGGCGCGATCACGCCGATTTCTGGCATGCCAGGCGCGCAAGGCGGCGCCGCACAAAAAACGCTACTCGCTTGATAACAAAGGGAAATATGCCGGCGCGCGGAAGGCGCCGGCAACAAGGACTTAAGCGCCCTTGGCGGGCAGGTTGCGGAAGAACTCTACCACTTCAGCCGTGTCGCGCGTGCGCTTGAACGGCGGCAGGCTTTGCCAGATGCGCTTGCCATATGGCTTGGAGATCAGGCGCGGATCACAGATCATCAGCACGCCCCGGTCGCCCTCGTCACGGATCAGCCGGCCCGCACCCTGCTTCAGGTTGATGATGGCTTCCGGCAGCGAGTGGTGCATGAAACCGTTCTTGCCTTGCTTTTCCATCACTTCGATGCGCGCGGCCAGCACGGGGTCGTCGGGCGGCGCGAACGGCAGCTTGTCGATGATTACCAGAGATAAGGCATCGCCGCGCACGTCGACGCCTTCCCAGAAACTCTGGCTGCCGATCAGCACGCCGTTGCCGGCGGCGCGGAACTGGTCCAGCAATTCCGTGCGGCCCTTTTCTCCCTGCACGAACAGGGGGAAGTTCAAACCGCGCTGCTTGAATTCGTCGGCCAGGCGCTCGGCGGCCCGTTTGACGGCGCGCAAGGTGGTGCACAGGAAGAAGGTGCGACCGCCGGCCGCCTCGATGATGGGCAGGGCGCAGTCGATGACGGCATCCGTGTAGCCCAGCGAGTTCGGTTGCGGCAGGTTTTGCGGCACGAACAGCAAGCCTTGCTGGCCATAGTCGAACGGCGACGGCCACGTATGCGACGGTTCGCCCGTCAAGCCCATCTGTTCGGAAAAATGCTTGAAGTCGTTTTTCACGGCCAGGGTGGCGGACGTGAAGATCCAGCTGCGTGGCGTGCCTTCGCGCTGGTTGTTGAAGATTGGCGCGATCGACAACGGTGTTTTATGCAATTGCAAGGAGCTGGAAAACGCTTCCACCCAGAACACGGCTTCTTCGCCGGCCGCCACTTTCGCCTTCGGATCGAACTTCCAGCCGCTCAGCTGCTGCGCCAGCTCGACACCGCGCACGCGGCACTGCTCCAGCGTTTCCGCCCGTTCCGCCTGGGTTTCCAGCACGGCCACCATGCCGTCAAGCTCATCCTTGAGGGTGTCGAGCGCAGGGAAGAAATCGCTCGACGGGGCAATCTGCGGCAGGGACAGGCGCACGATATCCTGCGGGAAGGTCAAGCGCAGGTCGCGTGCCGCCTTTTCCACCACCGTGACGGTCTTGGCCCAGTCGATGCCGCGCGCGTGCGCGAGTCCCTCGGCCAGCACGTCGCGGCACAGCTCCAGGATTTGCGAGGTCGATACCGTGTTGCCAAAGAACAAGGTGGCCGTATCGGGCAGCTGGTGCGCCTCATCGAAGATGATGGTGTTGGCCGAGGGCAGCAATTCCGCCACGCCCGTATCCTTCAGGGCCACATCGGCAAAGAACAAGTGGTGGTTGACCACCACCACATCGGCCTGCTGGGCTTCCTTGCGGGCCTTCATGACAAAGCAATCCTGGTAGTACTGGCATTCGGCGCCCATGCAGGTGTCGCGCGTGGACGTCACCAGGTTCCAGATCATGGCGTTTTCCGGCACCTTGGTCAGCTCGGCCTTGTCGCCCGAGCTGGTCATCTTGATGAAACGCGAGATTTCACGCAAATGGCCCACGTCGTCGCGCGACGTCATGCGGCCGTTTTGCAGGGTGCGTTCCAGGTGATAGTGGCAGACGTAGTTCGAGCGGCCTTTCAGCAAGGCGACGGAAACGGGCGCCTGCAGCGCGGCGCGCACGGTGGGGATGTCGCGCAGGAACAATTGATCCTGCAAGTTCTTCGTGCCGGTGGAGACAATGGTCTTGCCGCCCCACATCAGGGCCGGCACCAGGTAGGCGAAGGTCTTGCCGGTGCCCGTGCCTGCCTCGGCGATCAGGGTCGTCTGGCTGTCGATGGCGCTGGCGATGGCTTTCGCCATTTCCGTTTGCGAACGGCGCGGCTTGTAGCTGCCCACGGCCGGACCGAGCGGGCCGCCGGCGCCGAACAGGCGCTCGATGTCGGCATCGTGCTTGCCAGGCGCCGCCTGCGGTTCGGCTGGCACATCGGCTGGCAAGACAGCAGGCTGGCCATCTGGGTTTACTGGCAATAAATTGTGATCGGTCAAAATATACTTAGGTGAAGGCTGGACTGGACGCTACTGGCGCCCCTCAGGCGGGAACGTCGGGCACCAACTGCATTTTCAGCAAGGTGATGTGATCCTTCAATTGCAATTTGCGCTTTTTCAGGCGGCGCAGCTGCAACTCGTCATGGTGGCCATCGAGTATCAGCAACTCGATGACGGCATCGAGGTCGCGGTGTTCCACGTTGAGTTCAATCAGGCGCCGCTCTATTTGCTGTGCATCGCTCATGTGTTGCGTTCCAGGCAGTGTTGGTGACAGTGTTGGGAAACCGGGGCGTGCAGCGTACGCAGGCAGCCATCGTGCGTAGTTTAACCTGCCGCGCGCGTTAGGGCACGCCATTTCCGGCATGCCCCTGCGCGGTGGTCTTATTTGACAGGCGGCACAGGTACAGCAACGGCCGGCGTGCTGGCAGCGGCGGCGGCCGCCTTGGCCGCCTTGGCCTGCGCTTCGGCCTGGCGCTCGGCCAGGCGTTGCGCCACCCGTTTCTGGCGCGCCACGGCGTCAGCCTGTTTTTTCGCATATTGCGCTTCGCGGGCCGCGCGGCGCGGCGCGTCGGCGGCATCGGCGGCAGCCTGCTTCGCCACCTTTGCCGCATGCTCGGCTTCGCGCTCGGCAACGCTCTTGCCTTGCGGCTTGGGCGGCGCCGGCTCGGGCGCGACCACTTTCACAGGCTTGGGCAGGGCCGCGGCCCGCTGCTCGGCGTCCAGACGCGCACTTTCCTGCGTGCGGGCCAGGTCGATATCGCGCAGGCGCACGGACTCGGCCCGCTTGAAGTAATTCGCTTCCGCTTCGACGGCGCGCAGGCGCACGAGGATCAGGCGGCGCTTTTCCTTGGCCGTGTCCAGGCAGTTATTCACGAAAAACTTGTCGTAGCACTCCAGTTCGCGCGCGGCAAACTCGTTTTCCGCCGCCGCGCGCTCGCTGGCGACCTGCTTCAGCTTGGCGTCCGCCTCGTCCACCGACAAGGTGGCGGGCACCTGCGGCGCGCCGACTTCATCCAGTGCCGCGGCGCCCTGGTGGGCGCAGGCGGACAGGGCCAGGACCAGGCCCAGCACCGCACCCAGCTTGTATAGTGTATTTGCCATCATGTTCCTTATCCCTGCCTCAAACGATCGCGTCGGCCGCGCCGCGCTGTTCTTTTTCCATGTATTCGCGCGATTGCATCTCGATGATACGCGAAACGGTGCGGTGAAACTCGTTGGCCAGCATGCCGTTCGTGTACAGCTCTTCAGGCGCCACTTCGGCCGACATGATCAGCTTGACCTTCTGATCATAAAACACGTCGATCAGCCACGTGAAGCGGCGCGCCTCGGACGACTGCGCCGCCGACATGGCCGGTATGCCGGACAATATCACCGTATGGAAGCGGCTGGCGATTTCCAGGTAATCATTTTGCGAGCGGGGACCGCCGCACAGGGTGGCGAAATCGAACCAGATGATGCCGCCGGCGCGGCGCAGGCAATGGATTTCGCGGCTCTCGATGCGAATACGCGCGTCTTCGTCGGCCGTCTCGGCGATGCGCGTGTACGCGTCGCGCAGGGCCTTGTCGGTATCGGCGCCCAGCGGCGTGTAATAGCTTTCCACCTGTTCCAGTGCGCGGCCCCGGTAATCGACGCCGGCGTCGACGTTCATCACGTCGAGCTTGTCCTTGAGCAGCGCGATGGTCGGCAACATGCGGTCACGGTGCAGGCCGTCCGGATACAGCAGGTCCGGATCGTAGTTCGAGGTCATGATGAAGGACACGCCGTTGGCGAACAGGGCCGACAGCAGGTTGTACAGGATCATCGCGTCGGCGATGTCGGAGACGTGGAATTCATCGAAACAGATGAGGCGGTATTTCTTGGCGATGCGCTTGGCCACCTCGTCGAGCGGGTCGGCCACGCCTTTCAATTCATCGAGCTGCTGGTGCACGCCGCGCATGAATTCGTGGAAGTGCAATCGCGTCTTGCGCACCAGGGGCACGACCGAATAGAAGCTATCCATCAGGAACGACTTGCCGCGCCCCACCCCACCCCACATGTACACGCCTTTCGGCACGGCAGGACGGTTCAGCAGGCGCTTGAAGGTGCTCGAGCGCTGGCCCTTGTAGGCCACCCACTCGTCATGGCACAGCTGCAGGCGGTCGACCGCGCGCCGCTGGGCGGCATCGGCCTTGAAATCACGCTTCTGCAACGCGTGCTGGTAAAACTCTTCTACGTTCATGGGATTCGCTTTAACGCACAAGGGCGCCGGCGGAAAAATTCCGCGAGCGCCCCTGCAGGACTAACTACAATTAAAAGTTCAACGTACGCTTGTCAACCGCCAGTGCCGCTTCCTTGGTCGCTTCCGACAGGGATGGGTGAGCGTGGCAGATGCGTGCGATGTCTTCGGCCGAGGCCTTGAATTCCATCGCCACGACGGCTTCGGAAATCAGTTCGGAGGCCATCGGGCCGACGATGTGCACGCCGAGGATTTCATCGGTGGTCGCATCGGCCAGGAATTTCACCATGCCCGAAGTGTCGCCCAGCGCGCGCGCACGGCCGTTGGCTAGGAACGGGAAGGTGCCGGCCTTATAGGCGATGCCTTCGGCCTTCAAGGTTTGCTCGGTCTTGCCGACCCACGCGATTTCCGGCGAGGTGTAGATCACCCAAGGAATCGTGTTGAAGTTGGTGTGACCATGCTGGCCGGCGATACGCTCGGCCACGGCAACGCCTTCTTCTTCGGCCTTGTGCGCCAGCATCGGGCCGCGCACGACGTCGCCCACTGCCCAGACGTTCGGCAGGTTGGTCTTGCAGTCGCCGTCGACGGCGATGAAGCCGCGTTCGTCCAGCTGCAGGCCGACCTTGTCGGCACCCAGGCCATTCGTGTTCGGCGTGCGGCCGATCGAGATGATCAGCTTATCGAACACGGCTTTTTGCGCTTCGCCCTTGGCGTCCACGAATTCCACGGTGACGTCTTTCTTGCCTGGCGTGATCGCACCGATCTTGCAGCCGAGGTTGATCTTCAAGCCTTGCTTGATGAACAGCTTCGACGCTTCCTTGGCGATCTGCTCGTCGACGGCGCCGAGGAAGACCGGCAGGCCTTCCAGCACGGTGACGTCGGAACCGAGGCGGCGCCATACGCTGCCCATTTCCAGGCCGATCACGCCGGCACCGATGACGCCCAGCTTGGCTGGTACGGCGTCGATGGCCAGTGCGCCCGTGTTCGACAGGATCAGTTTCTCGTCGAATGGCGCGCCCGGCAGTTCGCGTGCGTTCGAACCCGTGGCAATGACCACGTGCTTGGCCGTCAGGGTTTCGTTGGCTTCGCCCGTCACGCTGATCTCGTACGTGCCAGCGGCGGCGGCAGCGAAAGCGGCGCGACCGTGGAAGAAGGCGATCTTGTTCTTCTTGAACAGGTACAGGATGCCGTCGTTGTTTTGCTTGACGACGGTGTCTTTGCGCTTGAGCATCTGGCCCAGGTTCAGCTTCAGGCCGGCGACGTCGATGCCATGCTCGGCGAAGCTGTGGCCCGCGTGTTCGAAATGCTCGGACGATTGCAGCAGCGCTTTCGACGGGATGCAGCCGACGTTGGTGCAGGTGCCGCCAGGAGCGGCGCCGCCCTTGGCGTTCGACCACTCGTCGACGCAAGCGACGGAAAAGCCCAGCTGCGCTGCGCGGATGGCGGCGATGTAGCCGCCAGGGCCCGCACCGATGACAACTACGTCAAATTGTTTAGTACTCATGTTTTGTTATTCCAATCTCTTCGTCTGGTACGAAAATCCACAATAGAAGGTAAATCACCACGCCGAAGCCGAAGGTCAATGTAAACAGGACGAAGACGAGGCGCCAGATCCACGCTTCCATGCCGGAAGCGCGTCCCAGGCCGCCGCAGACGCCGCCAAGCCAGCGGTCGTTGCGCGAACGGCGCAGGCGGTTGAATTCCTGCACCAGGTCGTTCGCCGGGCCGGGGGCCGCATCGGCGCCGGACGCGTTGTCCGGCTTGTCCAGGTTGATATTGCTCAGGAGCTTGGCTTTCGCTTGCGCGAATTCCGCGTCGCTCAGGGCGCCCGCCAGGTGCAACTCGTGCAGACGCTTGATTTCTTCAGAGACGTTCATGGGAATCCTCTTTCATTGAGATCAGCCAGCTGCGTCTTCTGGCAAGGGGTATCAGCTACATTGCCCCGGCGGCGACGCCGGGGGACTACAGTGCTTACAGGTCCAGCAACAGGCGTGCAGGATCTTCCAGCGCTTCTTTCATCGCCACCAGGCCCAGGACGGCTTCGCGGCCGTCGATGATGCGGTGGTCGTAGGACATGGCCAGGTAGTTCATCGGACGCACCACGATCTGGCCGTTTTCGACAACAGCGCGGTCTTTGGTCGCATGCACGCCCAGGATGGCCGATTGTGGCGGGTTGATGATCGGGGTCGACAGCATGGAGCCGAAGGTGCCGCCGTTCGAGATCGAGAACGTGCCGCCCGTCAGGTCGTCCAGGGTCAGCTTGCCTTCCTTGGCTTTCGCGCCGAATTCACCGATTTTTTTCTCGATGTCGGCGATCGACAGCTGGTCCGCGTTGCGGATGATAGGCACGACCAGGCCGCGTGGCGAACCGACGGCGATACCGATGTCGAAGTAGCCGTGGTAGACGATGTCGTTGCCGTCAACGGAGGCATTGATGATCGGGTACTTTTTCAGGGCGGCGACGGCGGCCTTGACGAAGAAGGACATGAAGCCCAGCTTGACGCCATGCTCTTTCTCGAACTTGTCCTTGTACTTGTTGCGCAGGTCGATGACCGGCTGCATGTTCACTTCATTGAACGTGGTCAGGATGGCGTTCGTCGATTGCGATTGCAGCAGGCGCTCGGCGATACGTGCGCGCAGGCGGCTCATCGGCACGCGCTCTTCAGGGCGGTCGCCCAGGCTGGCGGCCGATGGCGTGGCAACTTGTTGCAGCGCTGGCTTGGCAGCGGCTGGCGCCAGTGGCGCGACAGCTGGCTTGGCGGAAGCTGCCAGGGCGTCGCCCTTGGTCACGCGGCCGTCTTTGCCGGAACCGGCGACGTCGCCAGCGGACAAGCCTTTTTCGGACAGGATCTTGGCAGCGGCAGGCATGGCGACATCGCCTTTGGTCGCGGCGGCAGGCGCCGAAGCGGTCGATGCGTCTTGCGCAGCGGCAGCCAGGGCTGGTGCAGGCACGGCCGACACTTCCATCGGGCTGACCTTGGCCGAGCCGTCGGTGTCGATGATGGCGATGACTTCGCCGGCGACGACGGTGGCGCCGTCAGCCTTGATGATTTGAACGATCACGCCAGCGGCTGGCGCCGGCAGTTCCAGCACCACTTTATCGGTTTCGATATCGATCATGTTTTCGTCGCGCGCGACTGGTTCGCCGACTTTCTTGTGCCATGCCAGCAGGGTCGCTTCTGCAACCGATTCCGACAACTGGGGAACTTTGACTTCGATTTGTGCCATGTAAAACTCCGTTTATTTTGTTATTGCGGCGCCGCCCCTGCGTAGCAAGGGCAGCGCTCCGTCATGATGTATGCAAGCAAGCGCCATGCATGTGCATGGCGCCCCTCATCCTGCCACTTACTTGGTCAGGATAAAACCCTTCAGCTTCGAGAATGCCGTTTCCAGCAGATCTTTTTGCTGGGCGTAGTGCTTGTCATAGTAACCGACAGCAGGCGACGCCGAAGCAGGACGGCCGGCGTAAGCCAGACGCTGACCCGATTCCAGGCCTTCGAAGATGTTGTGCTGGATCTGGAACCAGGCGCCCTGGTTTTGCGGCTCGTCCTGCGCCCAGACGACTTCGACCAGGTTCGGGAACTTCTTCAGTTCAGCAGCGAACGACTTGTGCGGGAACGGATACAGCTGTTCCAGGCGCACGATGGCCGTGTCGGTCTGGCCGCGGGTCTTGCGTGCGTTGACCAGGTCGTAATAGACCTTGCCCGAGCAGGCGACCACGCGCTTGACTTTCTTGGCGTCGATTTTGTCGTCGACTTCGCCGATGACGGTCTGGAAACCACCCTTGGCCAGGTCGGTCAGCGGCGAACCGGCATCCTTGTTGCGCAACAGCGACTTCGGCGTCAGGATGACCAGCGGCTTGCGGAACTGACGCACCATCTGGCGGCGCAGCAAATGGAAGATCTGCGAAGCCGTCGTCGGCTGCACCACTTGCATGTTGTTGTCTGCGCACAGCTGCAGGAAACGCTCAGGACGCGCGGACGAGTGCTCAGGACCCTGGCCTTCGTAACCGTGCGGCAGCATCATGACCAGGCCCGAAGCGCGGCCCCACTTCACTTCGCCGGAGCTGATGAACTGGTCGATCACCACTTGCGCGCCGTTGGCGAAGTCGCCGAACTGGGCTTCCCAGATCGTCAGCGTGTTCGGTTCAGCGGTCGAGTACCCGTATTCGAAGGCCAGTACGGCTTCTTCGGACAGCACCGAGTCGATGACGGTGAACGGCGCCTGGTTGTCCGACACGTTTTGCAGCGGAATGTAGGTACCTGCATCCCAACGCTCGCGGTTTTGATCGTGCAAGACGGCGTGGCGGTGCACGAAGGTGCCGCGGCCGGCGTCCTGGCCCGTCAGGCGGATGGCGTAGCCGGACGATACCAGCGATGCGTAGGCCAGGTGTTCGCCCATGCCCCAGTCCAGGTTCATTTCGCCACGACCCATGGTGCCGCGGTCGCCCAGTACTTTTTCAACCAGCGAGTGGACCTTGAAGTCTTCCGGCACGGTGGTGATGCGGGTGGCCAGGCGTTTCAGTTCCGTCATCGGCACGGCGGTGTCGGCCGAATCGGTCCATTTCTTGTTCAGGAACGGCAGCCAGTCGACGGCGTACTTGTTCTTGAAGTTCGAGATGACCGGATCGACGGTGTGCTTGCCGGCGTCCATGGCGTCGCGGAAGGCGGCCACCATCTTGTCGCCGCCATCGGCAGGGATCACGCCTTGCGCTACCAGTTTGTCCGCGTACAGTTTGCGGGTGCCTGGGTGCTGGCCGATCTTCTTGTACATCAGTGGCTGCGTCAGTGCCGGCGTATCTTGCTCGTTGTGGCCAAGCTTGCGGTAGCAGATGATGTCGAGGACGATGTCCTTCTTGAATTCCATGCGGTAGTCGAGCGCGATCTGCGTCGCCAGCACCACGGCTTCAGGATCATCGGCGTTGATGTGCAGGACCGGTGCTTCGATCATCTTCACGACGTCCGAGCAGTACAGGGTCGAGCGGGCATCGCGCGGATCCGAAGTGGTGAAACCGATCTGGTTGTTGATCACGATATGCACCGTGCCGCCGGTATGGTAGCCACGGGTTTGCGCCAGATTCAGCGTTTCCATGACCACGCCCTGGCCGGCGAAAGCGGCATCGCCGTGCACCAGGATAGGCAGCACTTGCGCGCCCTGCGCGTCGCCGCGGCGATCCATGCGGGCCTTGACGGAACCTTCGACCACAGGGTTGACGATTTCCAGGTGCGACGGGTTGAACGCCAGCGACAGGTGGACCGGGCCGCCTGCGGTGGAGATGTCCGACGAGAAGCCTTGATGGTACTTCACGTCGCCGGCAGGCAGGTCGTCGCCATGCTTGCCTTCGAATTCTTCGAACAGTTCCTGCGGCGCCTTGCCCAGGGTGTTCACCAGCACGTTCAGGCGGCCGCGGTGGGCCATGCCGATGACGATTTCCTGCACGCCTTTTTCGCCGGCGCGCTGGATGGTTTCATCCATCGAGGCGATGAAGGTTTCGCCGCCTTCCAGGGAGAAGCGCTTCTGGCCCACATAGCGGGTGTGCAGATAGCGTTCCAGGCCTTCAGCCGCGGTCAGGCGGTCGAGGATGTGGATTTTTTTCTCTGGGGTGAAATTCGGGGTGGAGCGGATCGCTTCCAGTTTCTCTTGCAGCCAGCGCTTTTCGGCCGGGTCGGAGATGTACATGAATTCGGCGCCGATCGAACGCGTGTAGGTATCGCGCAGATAGTTCAGCAGATCGCGCAGGGTGGCGGTCTCGGGGCCAAAATAGGTATTGCTGATGTTGAACACGGTGTCCATGTCCGCGTCGGTGAAACCGTAGAAGCTTGGCTCCAGTTCCGGGATCATCGGACGTTCCTGGCGCTGCAGCGGATCCAGGTTGGCCCAGTGCGAACCGAGGTAGCGGTAAGCGGCGATCAGCTGCGTGGCGGCGACGCGCTTGCGGCCCATTTCAGCATCGAAGGAAGCGGTTACTGTGCGGATCGGACCAGCTTTTGCGCGTTCGGCGAACGAGGCGACGACGGAGGCATGCGCCACGTCAGGCTTGTTGGTGCCATCGACGGCAGGCACGTGCTGCATCGCGTCGAAGTAGGAGCGCCAGTTATCGGGTACCGAGCCTGGGTTGTTCAGATACGCCTCGTACAGGTCTTCCACGTACGGAGCATTCCCACCGAACAGGTAGGAGTTGGTCGTTAATTGCTGCATATATTGCTCACCTTTCTTCGCGTTTCGCGAGGAATTAGCGGGTTAATCTAACCTTCCGCGACACGGCCTGACCGGTTAGCGGATTGCACATCAAGTTGTGGGGAAGGGCTTTTTTATTGCACCAGCATTCTGCATACCGTCATTTAGAATAGCACGCGGTATTGTAACGCAACAACGGCTAGTTGAATTTTATTTGGCAAGCAAATGTAAGCTGTGTTGCTGATTTTCCCGGGCTT
This sequence comes from Janthinobacterium sp. GMG1, assembly GCF_034427795.1. Classification (NCBI taxonomy): domain Bacteria; kingdom Pseudomonadati; phylum Pseudomonadota; class Betaproteobacteria; order Burkholderiales; family Oxalobacteraceae; genus Janthinobacterium; species Janthinobacterium sp. GMG1. The sequence continues at coordinate 40,115 of NZ_JAXQNT010000007.1, read as the reverse complement.
GCAAGCCTGTCACTGTTATGCTTACAACACATCGGCGGCCCTACCGGCATGCCGTTTGCGCCCAACTGGTCTGCCCGGCAACGGCGCCGCCGCGATGGCCGCCAGCCACTCGGCATCGCCGGCAAACCACTCCACCAGGAAGTCGAGCATGGTGCGCAGCAGCGGCGACATGTGCTGGCGCGAGGTGTAGACGCCGTAGATGCCCATGTCCTGCGGCACATAAGCGGGCAGCAGCTCCACCAGCTGGCCGCTGGCGATCAGCGGCGCGGCCGAATAGCGCGGCTGCATGGCGATGCCCGCCCCCGCCACCGTGGCCACCAGCAGGACCAGCGACTCATTCGCCGACAGGCGGCCGCTGACGGGGACAGTAAGCGCTTCCCCGTCATGCGTGAACTGCCACAGGCTCTTGCCGAAATACGTGTACGTCAGGCAGTTGTGCAGGGCCAGGTCTTCCGCCCGGCGCGGCGTGCCATGGACAGCCAGGTACGATGGCGCGGCGCACACCACCGAAGCGCAGCTGGCCAACTGGCGCGCGATCAGGTTCGGCTCGAGCGCGTTGGTGATGCGGATCGCCAGGTCGATGCGCTGCTCCACCAGGTTGACGGCGCGGTTTTCCATCTGCAGGTCGACGGCGGCGCGCGGGTAGCGCCGCAGGTAAGCGGTTACTGCGCTGGCCAGCGCCGTCTGCGCCAGCGATTGCGAGCACGTGATGCGCAGCAAGCCGTGTGGCGTGTCGAGGCCCTCGGGCGAGGTGACGGCCATGGCGCCAGCCACTTCCAGCATCTGCTGGCAGCGCGCGAGCGTGGCCTCGCCCGCATCCGTCAGGCTCAAACGGCGCGTGGTGCGGTGCAACAGGCGTGCCCCCGCCCACTGCTCCATCTCGGCCAGGTAGCGCGTCACCATGGCGCGCGACATGTCGAGCGCGTCGCTGGCGGCCACCATGCTGCCACGCTCGGCGATGGCGACAAATACTTGTGCGGCGGTGATGCGGTCCATGCAGTACTCCCTTGATTCGTCCGATTCATGCAACTAAGGCTTGCAATCTACCCTATTTGCCGTGCCGGGTCGAAAGGATCCATGCGACGACAAATAATATGTTTGCACGCGCCGCCCGCCCCTCGCGTACCTGGGCAACCTTTCCGATGCCGCGCAGTTAGCGCACACCATCACCACGACCGGCCAGCGGCCTTGAACTGACACGATGCAGGCCGTCCCTACAACGCAGCCAGGAAGCGCTCATACGCTTGCGCGCTGCGCGTCAGCCGCTCGGCATAGCCCGTTTCCTTCGGCCCGTCTTCCGCGCCATAGAAGGCAAAGAAGCGGCGATTGTCGGCGCCGATATACGCCAGGGTGACATCGAACGGCGCCAGCAACTGCGCCAGGGTGACATTCCACTTGCCTTCCGGCGTGAAGTCTTCCTGGCGGATGCCTGCCGTGACGGCCAGCGCCACTTTTCTCCCTTTGAAGGCATCGCCGCCCGTACCGTAGGCCCAGCCATACGCCAGCACCTCATCGAGCCACCGCTTCAGCAAGGGCGGGCAGTTGAACCAGTACACGGGGAATTGCAGGACCACATGGGCGTGCGCCTCCACCAGCGCCTGCTCGCGCGCCACGTCGATGACGCCGTCGGGGTAGGCCCGATGCACGTCGTGGATGGTGTAGCGGTCGGGATACTGTGCCAGCTCCTGCAGCCAGCGCTTGTTGGCGACCGACGTGTCAATCGAGGGATGGAAGACGATAACGAGGGTTTTCATCATGCTGCTTTCCTGAAAATGAAATGGACGCACCGGCCCCGCGCTCACAAAAAAGCAGGCAAGCCGGCACCCTGCCCCGTGGCGCGCAGCATGTGGCCGCGCACCTGCAGGGGCAAAAACAGCATAGCGATGGCGAGTACCTTTCACAAGTACGCACCTTAACTGCTCATACCCTATAAAAAGTAAGTTACTCGCCCGCAGAATAGCGCTTTGCCATGCGTATCCGGATCAGGCTGGCTGGTGCCGTTCGCCCCACTCGCACAAGGTGTGGAGCACGGGGATCAGCGAGGCGCCCTTGCTGGAGAGCGAATATTCCACCTTGGGCGGCACTTGGGGATATTCCTTGCGGATGATCAGCGCATCGGCTTCCAGCTCCTTCAGGACGACGCTGAGGGTCTTGAAGGCAATGCCGCCGAGATGGCGCTTGAGTTCGTTATGCCGCAGCACGGTGTTTTCCGCCAGCGCATACAGGATCAGCATCTTGTATTTGCCGCCGATCAGCGACAAGGTGTAGCCAAATGCCGTATCGCCCAGGGCCACGCCGCCGGGGGCGCAGGTTTCTTCATTCATCGCGTTGTACTTCCTGTTGAACCAGGGTCCGAGCATAACAGCCCGGCATAAAAAAACGGGCCGAAGCCCGTTTTTTGTTTGCTCGATACCGCTCTGGATTAACGCTTGTCCAGTGGCAGTACTTCGCGCGTGGTCGAACCGACGAACAGCTGGCGCGGACGGCCGATTTTTTGCTCTGGGTCGGCGATCATTTCGTTCCACTGGGCGATCCAGCCGATCGTACGGGCCATAGCGAAGATACCGGTGAACAGCGACACAGGGATGCCCAGCGCCGATTGCACGATGCCCGAGTAGAAGTCGACGTTCGGGTAGAGTTTGCGCGAAACGAAGTATTCGTCGTTCAGTGCAATCTTTTCCAGTTCCATCGCCAGCTTGAACAGCGGGTCGTCTTGCAGACCCAGTTCTTGCAGCACTTCGTAGCAGGTTTCACGCATCAGCTTGGCGCGTGGATCGAAGTTCTTGTACACGCGGTGGCCAAAGCCCATCAGCTTGACGCCGGAGTTCTTGTCCTTGACTTGCTCGATGAAGGCAGGGATGTTCTCGACGGTGCCGATTTCTTTCAGCATGTTCAGTGCCGCTTCGTTGGCGCCACCGTGGGCAGGGCCCCACAGGCAGGCGATACCGGCAGCGATACAGGCGAACGGGTTGGCGCCCGACGAACCGGCCAGACGGACGGTCGAGGTCGATGCATTTTGCTCGTGATCCGCGTGCAGGATCAGGATGCGGTCCAGTGCGCGCACCAGCACGTCGTTGACCTTGTACTCTTCGCACGGGTTGGCGAACATCATGTGCATGAAGTTGGCGCTGTACGACAGGTCGTTGCGTGGGTACACGAACGGCTGGCCGACCGAGTACTTGTAGGTCATGGCGACCAGGGTTGGCATCTTGGCGATCAGGCGGATGGCCGACACTTCGCGGTGACGCGGGTCGTTGATGTCCAGCGAATCATGGTAGAACGATGCCAGCGCGCCGACGGTGCCCACCAGGACCGACATCGGATGCGCATCGCGGCGGAAGCCACGGAAGAAGAATTGCATCTGTTCGTGCACCATCGTGTGCTTGGTGACGGTGTCGACGAACTTGGCTTTTTGCGCCGCGTTCGGCAGTTCGCCGTTCAGCAGCAGGTAGCACGATTCCATGAAGTCGGCGTTGACGGCCAATTGTTCGATCGGGTAACCACGGTACAGCAGCTCGCCCTTGTCGCCGTCGATGTAGGTGATCGACGAGTTGCAGGCGGCCGTCGACATAAAGCCTGGGTCGTAGGTGAACTTGCCGCTACCGGCGTACAGTTTGCGGATGTCGATGACGTCCGGGCCAACCGTGCCTTTGTAGATTGGAAATTCAAGCGATGGGCTGCCATCGGAGAACGACAGGGTAGCTTTTGTGTCAGAGATATTCATGGGCTCTTCCTTCTCGGGAGTGAGTCGAAATTAAAATCAAAAATTCTGGCTGCAATTCGCACCGCAATTCGGCAGTGCTACAGCGCGCCACTCGCACCGTTTGCAATATATCGCCCAGGCGTCTAGGCAATGCGCAGTCGTTGCAGCAGTGCGCGCACATGCGGCAGATCGACTTCGCCTTCCGGCTCTTTACGGGCCAGTACCAGATCCATTAACGCATTGTCCGATAAATCCAGCAAACGCGTCAGCGCGTCAACTTCTTCATCGGTCAATTCGGTTTCATACGCATCGAGAAAACGGGTCAGGATAATGTCGTTTTCCAGCAGGCCACGGCGTGAACGCCAGCGCAGGCGGGCGCGGTTGGCCGGGTCGGCCTGATGCGAGGACAAAATTGATTCTGTCATTTGGTTTACCACTTTACGTGTGCCTTGCGGCACGGTGCTGCTTTGCAGGCGCCGCCTGCAGGCAAGAGAGGATACCCTCTTCCTGCAAACGGCGCCCGGCGGACGCGATCAGGAGGATCAGATCGCGCGGCGGACCATCAATTCCTTGATCTTGCCGATCGCCTTGTTCGGGTTCAACCCTTTCGGGCAGACGTCGACGCAGTTCATGATCGAATGGCAGCGGAACAGGCGGTACGGGTCTTCCAGGTTGTCCAGACGCGCGCCGGTGGCTTCGTCGCGCGAATCGGCGATGAAGCGGTAGGCTTGCAGCAGGCCAGCCGGGCCGACGAATTTGTCCGGATTCCACCAGAACGACGGGCACGACGTGGAGCAGCATGCGCACAGGATGCACTCGTACAGGCCATCGAGTTCTTCGCGCTGTTCCGGCGACTGCAGGCGTTCTTTTTCAGGCGGGATCGAATCGTTGATCAGGAAAGGCTTGATCGAATCGTATTGCTTGAAAAATTGCGTCATGTCGACGATCAGGTCGCGGATGACTGGCAAGCCTGGCAACGGACGCAGCACGATAGGCTCCGACAGTTCGTTCAGGTTGGTGGTGCATGCCAGGCCGTTCTTGCCGTTGATGTTCATCGCGTCCGAACCGCACACGCCTTCGCGGCACGAGCGGCGCAGGGCCAGCGAGTCATCGACGTCCGCCTTGATGCGCTGCAGTGCGTCGAGCAGCATCTTGTCGGTGTCTTTCAGTTCGACCGTCAGGTCTTGCATGTACGGCTTGGCATCCTGGTCAGGATCGTAGCGGTAGATTTTGAATTTAAGAGTGCGTGCCATGGTATAGCCTTAGAAAGTACGTGGTTTCGGTTTGAAGGTATCAACCGTCAGCGGCTTGGTCACGACTGGCTTGTATTCCAGTCGGTTGCCTTCCGAATACCACAGAGTGTGCTTCATCCAGTTGTCGTCGTCACGTTGCGGATGGTCGTCCTGGGCGTGGGCGCCGCGCGATTCCTTGCGGGCGGCTGCCGAAACGATGGTCGCTTTCGCCGTTTCGATCAGGTTATCCAGTTCCAGCGCTTCCACGCGGGCCGTGTTGAAGACCATCGATTTATCCTTGAAGGAGACGTGCTTGCGGCGCTCGTCAAGCTTCATGATTTCTTCGACGCCCTTGTTCAGCATCTCGTCGGTACGGAACACGCCACAGTACTTCTGCATCGTTGCGCGGATGTCATTCGCCACGCCCTGCACGGTTTCCGTGCCGGTCGAGTTTTCCAGGCGCGCCAGGCGGCCCATGGCGAATTCGGCAGCGTCGGCTGGCAAAGGCTTGTTTTCCTTGGCTTTCAGGCCGCTGTTGACGATGTGGTTGCCGGCCGCGCGGCCGAAGACCACCAGGTCGAGCAGCGAGTTCGTACCCAGGCGGTTGGCGCCGTGCACGGACACGCAGGCGCATTCACCGATCGCGTACAGGCCGTTGACAACCTTGGCCGAATTATCCGGACCGGTCGGGGTGACGACCTGGCCGTGGATGTTCGTCGGGATGCCGCCCATCTGGTAGTGAATCGTCGGCACGACAGGAATCGGCTCCTTGGTGGCGTCGACGTTGGCGAACTTGTGGCCAATTTCTAGGATCGACGGCAGGCGCTTGGCGATGGTGTCGGCGCCGATATGGCGCAGGTCCAGCATCACGTGGTCCTTGTTCGGACCGCAGCCGCGGCCTTCCTTGATTTCCTGGTCCATCGAACGCGAGACGAAGTCGCGCGGCGCCAGATCCTTCAGGGTCGGCGCATAGCGCTCCATGAAGCGTTCGCCTTCGCTATTGATCAGGATGCCGCCTTCGCCGCGCACGCCTTCGGTGATCAATACGCCCGCGCCGGCCACGCCGGTCGGGTGGAATTGCCAGAATTCCATGTCTTGCAGCGGCAAGCCGGCGCGTGCCGCCATGCCCATGCCGTCACCCGTGTTGATGAAGGCATTCGTCGATGCGGCGAAGATGCGGCCTGCGCCGCCCGTTGCCATGACCGTCGTTTTTGCTTCCAGGATCATGCATTCGCCGGTTTCCATTTCCAGCGCGACAACACCGATCACGTCGCCTTCGGCGTCACGGATCAGGTCGAGTGCCATCCATTCGACGAAGAAGTGCGTACGCGCACGCACGTTGCGCTGGTACAGGGTGTGCAACAGGGCGTGACCGGTACGGTCGGCTGCCGCGCAAGCGCGCTGCACCGGCTTTTCGCCGAAGTGGGCCGTGTGGCCGCCGAATGGACGCTGATAGATGGTGCCGTCAGGGTTGCGGTCGAATGGCATGCCGAAGTGTTCCAGCTCGTACACGACCTTCGGTGCTTCGCGGCACATGAATTCGATGGCATCCTGGTCGCCCAGATAGTCGCCACCCTTGACCGTGTCGAACATGTGCCAGAACCAGTTGTCTTCGGCCATGTTGCCGAGCGACGCGCCGATACCGCCCTGCGCCGCCACGGTGTGCGAGCGGGTCGGGAAAACTTTCGACAAAACAGCGACGTTCAGACCGGCTTCAGCCAGTTGCAACGACGCGCGCATGCCGGAACCGCCGGCGCCAACGATGACCGCATCAAAGCGGCGGGTAGGGATTGCAGATTTATATGCTGCCACGATTACACACTCCAGAGTATCTGTACCGTCCAGCCGGCACAAGCGATCAACCACAGCATGGTGGCAATTTGCAGGGTCAGACGGAGGCCAGCGCTTTTCACGTAGTCCATCCAGATGTCGCGTACGCCGACCCATGCGTGGTAGAACAGGGCGACGAAGGTCACCAGGCTGAACAATTTAAACCACTGCTGTGCGAACAGACCAGCCCAGCCTTCATAGCTGAAGTTGCTGCCGGTCAGGAAAGAAATAAGCAGGATGGCCACATAGGCCACCATGACGATGGCGGTAACGCGTTGCGCCAGCCAATCGCGCAAGCCGTAATGGGCACCGACGACGAGGCGTTTCGGTCCGATATTATTGTCTGCCATGTTTAAAATACTCCAAACAGTTTCAAAGCGACCAGAGCCGTCAACACCAGGCTCACGACCAGCACGGACGAAGCGGTCTTGCGTGCCGAATCTTTTTCGATGGCAACGTGCACATCCATGAACAGGTGACGGATACCGGCGCAGAAGTGGTGCAGGAAGGCCCAGACCAGACCCAGGGTGATCAGCTTGACGAACCAGTGCGAGGCGATGCCCTGGAAGTAGGCGTAGGACATTTCGGAACGCAGGCTCAGTTCCAGCATGTACAGTATGCATGGCAGCAAGGCGAAAATGATGAAACCGCTGATGCGATGCAGGATCGAGACGATGGCGCCGACAGCCATGCGGTAGTTCGACAATTCGGTAACATGAATGTTACGGAATTGCGGCCGTTCTTTTTTTGGTACTTCTCTTACGGCTTCAGACATAACAAAAACCTCCCCTTTGAATTTCAACTAAATATTGAAGCCGCGATTTTCGCCGATTTTCGCAACCCATACCAATATCTATTGTTACATATAACCAAAATGGTTTTTTACTACAAAATACCGCGCTACTTTCCGTAGTTCACGTAATTTAATTACAGAATCGCCGGCAAAACACGGCCCGCCGGAGCGGGCCATGCTGTCGCTGCGCTTTCCGTTGTCTCCGTTGCCCGCCTTGCGGCAGGCATCTTGCAAGCGATGCACTTCAGCCTTGCTGCTTGTTCGGGCACCCAAGGGTGCCCCGCCGCTTCAGCTGAGTTCATTCTGATAATGATGACGACTGGTCAGGTACAGGCCCCGGCGCAGTTCGACCGGCTTGTCGCCGTAGGTAAACGACACGCGCTCGGAACTGAGCAAGGGCGTGCCGAGGTCGATATTTAACAATTGGGCAGCGCCCGCGTCCGCGCACACGGCGCGGATCTGCTCGGACGCGCGTATCATGCGCGTGCCAAATTCCGTTTCGAACAGGCCGTACATGGGGCCCTTGTATTCCACCAGCCGCTCGGCCGTCAGGCCCTTGAAGATCAGGCCAGGCAGCCACAGCTCCTCGACGATGGTCGGCACGCCGTCGAAATACTGCACCCGCTTGATGAAGATGACGGCGTCGCCGGACTTCAGGTCCATCAGGCGCGCCACGTCGGCCGGCGCGCGCACGCGCTTGACTTCAATAAACTTGCTTTCAGGATAATGCGGCACGCCTTCGTCCGGCACCAGGCGCAGGAAGCGGAAATGCGCGCGCGCCTCATGGTGGGTGGAAACGAAGGTGCCCTTGCCCTGGCGGCGCATGACGAGATTCTCGGCGGCCAGTTCATCGATGGCCTTGCGCACCGTGCCCTGGCTGACCTTGAAGCGTCCTGCCAGTTCGACTTCGCTGGGAATCAGCTCGCCCGGTTTCCATTCGCCCGATTGCAGGCTCTGCGTGATGAGCGCCTTGATCTGCTGGTACAGGGGACTGAAGGTGGGCGAGGCAGTTGCGGCAGGCGCGGCCACGGCGGTGGAGGCAGTGGTATTGATGCTGGCGACAGGGGTGGCGGCGGTGCTGGCCGCTGCGGCAACGGGCGTGACCGGGGTGCCCGCGGTCGGACTGACCGCCCCGCTTGCAGCAGTGGCATTGTTGGTCAGATTGGACGAGGCGGAATTCATAGTCCGACATTTCAACACAAATCACTGCCCGCGTCCAGTAAAAGACTCGTAGTTATCTGTCTTATATAAGACATAAGATATGATTGACAGATACAGATCGGGGGCCTAAACTGCCCTCGATAAAACTTGTGAGCCAGCGTTTTATGTTGTCGGCCAGCCACTCTGGCCTCGTGCAGCACGAGCGTGACGGCAGCGTACACCAGCAATTCGGTGGCGCGTGCCGGTTTTGGTATCATTATAGTTTTTCCGGATAAGCGTAAGCCCAGCTTCAAGCCCGTTTTCTTTCCCATTTTTGGAGATTCATCATGGCTAAAACCCCAATGCGTGTTGCAGTGACCGGCGCCGCCGGCCAGATCGGCTACGCCCTGTTGTTCCGCATCGCCAATGGCGACATGCTCGGCAAAGACCAGCCTGTCATCTTGCAACTGCTTGAAATCCCGGACGAAAAAGCCCAGAAGGCGCTCAAGGGCGTGATGATGGAAATCGACGACTGCGCCTTCCCGCTGCTGACGGAAATGACCGCTCACTCCGATCCGCTGACCGCCTTCAAGGATGTCGACGTGGCCGTACTGGTTGGCGCGCGTCCACGCGGCCCAGGCATGGAACGCAAGGACCTGCTGGAAGCGAACGCCCAGATCTTCACGGTGCAAGGCAAGGCGCTCGACGCCGTCGCTTCGCGCAATGTCAAAGTACTGGTGGTCGGCAACCCTGCCAACACCAACGCCTACATCGCCATGAAATCGGCGCCATCGCTGCCAGCGAAAAACTTCACCGCCATGCTGCGCCTGGACCACAACCGCGCGCTGTCGCAAGTCGCTGCCAAGACCGGCACCGCCGTGAAAGACATCGAGAAGCTGACCGTGTGGGGCAACCACTCGCCAACGATGTACGCCGACTACCGCTTCGCCACCGTCAACGGCAAGGCTGTGAAAGACCTGATCAACGATCAGGAATGGAACGCCAACACCTTCCTGCCAACCGTCGGCAAGCGCGGCGCGGCCATCATCGAAGCGCGCGGCCTGTCGTCGGCAGCGTCGGCAGCAAACGCCGCCATCGATCACATCCATGACTGGATGCTGGGCACGGCAGGCAAGTGGACCACCATGGGCGTTCCTTCGGATGGCTCGTATGGCATTCCTGAAGGCACAGTGTTCGGCTTCCCGGTCACCACCGACAACGGTGAGTACACCATCGTTCAAGGTCTGGAAATCGATGCATTCTCGCAAGAGCGCATCAACCTGACCCTGAAAGAACTGACCGAAGAGCGCGAAGGCGTGAAACACCTGCTGGCCTAAGTCCAGTTTTGGCGGCGCGGCAATGCGCCGCCCGCCAAAGAAGGCCGCCCCGCGAGATTCGCGGCGCGGCTGTTTTCCCAAGTAGTTTTTACCTGCAGAAATGCCTTAAGCATGCACCCTTCCGAGGTTTTATTCCAAGGCAAACGCCAGCCGCTGTTGCTCGCCGCTTGCGACCACTACGCCGGCTCTGAAAAGCTGATGCGTAAATCGATTGCTTTGCAACAAGAGCTTGGCCCCCTGTTCGACATCACGTTCGACTGCGAAGACGGCGCCAGCGCCGGCAATGAAGAAGCCCACGCCCTGATGATCGCCGGCCTGCTGGCCAGCGACGACAACCAGTTCAACCGTATCGGCGTGCGCGTGCACGACGTCGACAGCCCGTTTTTCGCGCGCGACGTGGAAATCATCTGCAGTGCCGCCTCCCGCCTGGCCTACATCGCCGTGCCCAAGGTGGCAGGCGTGCAGGATGCCATGCTGGCCATCGACCTGATCAACCTGCACGCGCGCCGCGCCGGCCGCGACAACCTGCCCGTGCACATCCTGATCGAGACGCATGGCGCGCTGCGCGACGCCTACGCGATCGCCGCCCTGCCCCAGGTCGAATGCCTGTCCTTCGGCATCATGGATTTCGTCTCGGCCCACTACGGCGCCATTCCCGCCGCCGCCATGCGCACGCCGGGCCAGTTCACGCACCCGCTGGTGGTGCGCGCCAAGCTGGAAGTGGCGGCCGCCTGCCATGCGCACGGCAAGGTGCCGTCGCATAACGTGACGACGGACGTGCGCGATTCGGCCGTGGTGGCGAATGACGCCCAGCGCGCGACAGCCGAGTTCGGCTACACGCGCATGTGGAGCATCCACCCGGACCAGATCAAGCCCATCATCAAGGCCTTCACGCCGCGCCTGTCCGAAGTCAACGAGGCCAGCAATATCCTCAATGAAGCGCTGCGCGCCAACTGGGGACCGATTGCGCAAAATGGCCGCTTGCACGACCGCGCCAGCTACCGATATTATTGGACCGTTTTGCAACGCGCCAAACTGGCAGGCCTCGGCCTGCCCGAGGCGGCCGCTGCATTACTCAACACCCCCTCTTCCAGCACCACTGAAAACTGACAGGAATTACACGATGTCCCTCTCCAAATTAGCCATTGCCTGCAGCGTCGCGCTGGGCGCCATGACCCTCACGCTGGCGCCAGCCAGCTTCGCCGCCACGGCAGAGGCAAATCCCAAGGCAGTGAAGGCTGCCAAGGCCAAGCCAAAGACCAAGACCACCAAAGCCAAGGCAGCCGCCAAGGAAGCCCATCCGCTCGCCATGTCAGTCGCCGACAAGGAAGAATCCGACGAACCGGACACCGCAGGCTCGGCCTCCACCGATTTCAATTGTGAACTTGGTAATAAAATTACCATCTACACCAATGCGACTGACGACAAACACATCGCCCTGCGCTGGAAGAAGCGCCTGCACCGCCTGAGCCGCGTTGGTACCACCACCGGCGCCAACCGCTTCGAGAACCGTCTGTACGGTCTCGTCTGGATCGGCATCCCGGCCAAAGGCATGCTGCTCGATTCCAAGCAGGGCCGCCAGCTGGCCAATGAATGCAAGGATGCGGAACAAGCCAAGCCGGCGGCAGCGGTGGAAGCCGCGCCATCGCTGGGCGTGCTGCCGGCGACCGGCGGCTGATGTGAGCAGCAAGGGCCTCTTCGGGGGCTCAGTCATGTTTTGTAATTTGAATAATCAATAAATAGACGATACCCAACAAGGAGAGGTCATGTCCCGCAACACTCTGAACACGCTCAAGGACTTTAATATTTCGGATAGCAAGAAGGGCAAGCTGTACTCCCTGCCTGCGCTGGAAAAAAGCCTGGGCATCAATGTCTCCCGCCTGCCAGTGTCGATTCGTATCGTGCTCGAATCGGTATTGCGCAACTGCGACGGCAAAAAAGTCACCGAAGAACACGTCAAGCAATTGGCGAGCTGGGGCCCGACCGCCGAGCGCACCGACGAGATCCCGTTCGTAGTGGCGCGCGTCGTGCTGCAGGATTTCACCGGCGTGCCGCTGCTGGCCGACCTGGCAGCGATGCGCAACGTGGCCGCCAAGATGGGCATCAACGCCAAGAAGATCGAACCGCTGGTACCGGTCGATCTGGTGGTCGACCACTCGGTCACCATCGATCACTACCGCGAAAAGAAAGCGCTGGACCTGAACATGAAACTGGAATTCTCGCGTAACAACGAGCGTTACCAGTTCATGAAATGGGGCATGCAAGCCTTCGACACCTTCGGCGTCGTGCCACCAGGCTTCGGCATCGTCCACCAGGTCAACCTGGAATACCTGGCGCGCGGCGTGCACCACTCCGGCAAGAAAGCCGGCGACGTGTACTACCCTGACACCCTGGTCGGCACCGACTCGCACACTACCATGATCAACGGCATCGGCGTGGTCGGCTGGGGTGTGGGCGGCATCGAGGCGGAAGCCGGCATGCTGGGCCAACCGGTCTACTTCCTGACGCCAGACGTCATCGGCGTGAACCTGTCGGGCGCATTGCGCGAAGGCTGCACCGCCACCGATCTGGTACTGACCATCACCGAACTGCTGCGCAAAGAAAAAGTCGTCGGCAAGTTCGTCGAATTCTTCGGCGAAGGCACCGAGTCCTTGACCCTGACCGACCGCGCGACGATCGCCAACATGGCACCGGAATACGGCGCGACCATGGGCTTCTTCCCGGTCGACGAAGCGACCATCGACTACTTCAAGGGCACCGGCCGCAGCAAGGCTGAAATCGCCGCGTTCGAAGGCTACTTCAAGGCGCAAAACCTGTTCGGCGTGCCAAAAGCCGGCGACATCGACTACACCCGCGTGGTGGAACTGGACCTGGCATCGGTCGCTCCGTCGCTGGCCGGCCCGAAACGCCCGCAAGACCGTATCGAAATCGGCAATGTGAAAGCGAACTTCGCCGAACTGTTCGCCAAGCCAACCTCGGAGAACGGCTTCAACAAGAACCCGGCCGATCTGAACGCCGTGTACGAGACCACCAACAACGTGAAAGTGTCGAACGGCGACGTACTGATCGCTGCGATCACCTCGTGCACCAACACCTCGAACCCGAGCGTGATGCTGGCTGCCGGCCTGCTGGCCAAGAAAGCCGTGGAAGCCGGCCTGAAAGTCGCGCCACACATCAAGACCTCGCTGGCCCCTGGCTCGCGCGTCGTGACCGAGTACCTGACCGCTGCCGGTCTGCTGCCCTACCTGGAAAAACTGGGCTTCGGCGTCACCGCCTACGGCTGCACCACCTGTATCGGCAACGCGGGCGACCTGACGCCTGAGCTGAACGCAGCGATCGCCACGCACGACATCGTCGCGTCGGCCGTGCTGTCGGGTAACCGTAACTTCGAAGCGCGTATTCACCCGAACATCCGCTCGAACTTCCTCGCTTCGCCACCGCTGGTCGTCGCTTACGCCATCGCCGGCAACATGACGCGCGACCTGATGACGGAACCTGTCGGCAAGGGCAAGGGCGGCAAGGACATCTACCTGGGCGACATCTGGCCGACCTCGGCTGAAGTCTCGGCCATGATGAAGTTCGCCATGAATGCCAAGGTATTCAAGGACAACTACGCCGACGTCAAGGGCGCACCAGGCAAGCTGTGGGAAAAAGTCACGACCGTCTCCGGTCAAGTCTACAACTGGCCAAAATCGACCTATATCGCGGAACCACCGTTCTTCGACAATTTCTCGATGACGCCAGCGGCAGTGGCCACCGGTATCGAAGGCGCGCGCGCACTGGGCGTGTTCGGCGATTCCATCACCACCGACCACATCTCGCCAGCCGGCTCGATCCAGGAAAACGGTCCTGCAGGCAAATGGCTGAAGGAAAACGGCGTCCTGAAAGCGGACTTCAACTCCTACGGCTCGCGTCGCGGTAACCATGAAATCATGATGCGCGGCACGTTCGCCAACGTGCGTATCAAAAACCGCATGATCCCTGCCAAGGCAGACGGTTCGGCGGTCGAAGGCGGCATCACGATCCACCAGCCTTCCGGCGAAGAAATGTCGATCTACGACGCAGCGATGAAATATGTTGCTGAAGGCACGCCAACCATGGTCTTCGGCGGCGAAGAGTACGGTACGGGCTCGTCGCGCGACTGGGCAGCAAAAGGTACGCAACTGCTGGGCGTGAAAGCCGTGATCACCCGTTCGTTCGAGCGTATTCACCGCTCGAATCTGGTGGGCATGGGCGTGTTGCCGCTGCAATTCATCGGCGACGACAGCGTACAAACCCTGGGCATCACCGGCAAGGAAACCTTCGACCTGAAAGGCCTCGAAGGCGAAATCAAGCCACAGCAACTGGCCACCCTGGTGATCCACCGCGCCGATGGCAGCAGTCAGGAAGTCAAAGTCCTGCTGCGCATCGATACGCCGATCGAAGTCGATTACTACAAGCATGGCGGCATCCTGCCATTCGTCCTGCGTCAATTGCTGGCCGAGTAATCAGCCCAGCTGTGAGGCAAGATAAAAGCGCCGGTTCCGACCGGCGCTTTTTTTCGTCCCGGCATCCCGTTCCGACTTGAAATTTCGACTATTGGCATGATCTAAGGACAGCTTACGTATTGCGTGCGGCTGAATCCTCTACAATACGGTTATAAGGGTTTATCATTGTTTGACTGATCCATTTTTTTCACTTTCCGAGACTCTTATCCCGCTATGCGTCGTCCTTCCAAAGATTCATCCCATAAACTGACTGCCGACAGCCAGCGCCTGGTCACCTTTGCCCAGGCGATCGTACAGGCAGCCAGCCGTCTCGAAGAGCGGTCCTGGGAACACAGCCTGGATACGCAGCTCCAGAAATTACTCAAAACCGGCCACCAGGACACCATCGACAACACCCTGGGCAGCCTGTTCAAGGAAGACTTGAACGCCTACGACGTGCTGATGGACTGCGTTGAAGCCGTCAGCGAATCGACCGTCGTCACACATGAAGACGTGCGCTACGACGCCCTGCTGGTCGCCGTGCCCATCCTCGCGTGGACGCGCTTCTCCATCGCCTCCGGCCCCATGGCCGGCGACGCGCACGGCGTGCTGTCGGCGCATTTCGCCGCCCACCTGCTGGCCGATGGCACGAAGATGGCCATGGCGCCGACCCTGTACTCGATCGACCAGCTGCCGCGCAGCCACGTCGAGACCTATGCCAAGACGCAGAAGCTGGCACTGGCCGCGCTGAAAGGCACGGCCGTCAAGCCGTCAGCCAAAGAGGCGGAAACGGCGCCCTTCCTGGCCGATACGCGCTACCTGCTGGTGGCCGTGGTCGCCCCTGCGGGCGCACCGTTGTTCCGCTGGCAGACGCCGGCCAGCCAGCTCGACTTCATCGCCGAACGCAGCGCCGCCCTGGAACAATGGCGCACGCAGGCGACGCCGACGATTGCCCGCCTGCTGCCCGGATGCGGCCTGGAATTGCTGCTGCCGGAAGCGTATTACGTGGCCTGCCGCGAAGCGGACAAGCTGATACGTCCCGTTTCCGTGCGCGCCGCCGTGCATTACCTGACGCATACGCTGGCCATCGAGCCGTCGGAACTGCGCGCCGTCATCGCCGGTTTCGGCGAGGAAGCGGCCGATGGCCAGGTCGATGAGTACCGCATCGCCTTCACCCTGCGCCAGGCGCCGGACGTCATCTACGGCATCGTCTGGCCTTTGTACGGCCAGGAAGACGAGGATGGCACGCCGATCGAAGGCCTGATCCAGGTAGGCATCGCCGCGCTGGACAAGCAAAAGACGCCTGTCGATGAAATCATCGAGCATCTGAACGCCGCCGGCGTGACGCAGATCAAGCGCCATGCGGAACGTTTTGTCGGCGAATACTGCGACGATTGCGGCGCGCCCCTGTTTGCCGATCCTGTCGGCGAGCTGGCGCATGCGGAAATGCCGGAAGATACGCCGCAAGGCACCGAGCATTTCCATTAATTGATGATTTATCGGGCCGGAAGTTTTCTTCCGGCCTTTTTTTTCGCCCCGGCCGCCGATGCATTCCAGCCCAGCCTCGCTCCCTCCCCTGCGGCCAGCATTGCTGGCGCTGTCCTTCCCCATGCTGGCAATGTTGCTGGCAGGCGTATTCATCGCCATGCGCGTCATGGGCACGCTGGGGCCATTGGGTTTGTTCTGGATGCTGCCACTGAGTTTTTGCGTGATGGCGGCCTTGCCATGGATCTTGCTGTCACCGCACGGACGGCGCAGCATCGGCCTGCAAGCGCCCTCGGGCAAGGCGCCCTATGCCCTGGCGCTGATCTGCGGCGCGGCGGCCGCGCTCCTGTGCTTTGCGCTGGGCATGCTGCTGTATGACGCCACGCCGGACAACTGGTTTGTCAGCATAGCGACGAGCTTTCGCCGCACGGCGCCCACGGCCGGGCTGAGCATCTGGATGCTGCACCTGATGATCACCGTGCCGGCCTGCATCTTCAGCCCTATCGGGGAGGAAATCTTCTTTCGGGGCGTGCTGCAAAAGGCACTCGAGGAAAAACTGTCCGTGCGCGTCAGCACCTGCGTGGAAGCAGGGCTGTTCGGCCTGGCACACCTGTGCCATCATGGCCTGAGCATGACGGCTGCAGGCCTGTCGCTGAATGTGGTCTCGGCGGCAGTGTGGGTGGTGCTGATGTTTGCGACAGCCTGCCTGTTCGCGTGGTTACGTCGCCGCCATGCTTCGCTATGGCCAGCAATGGCGGCGCACGCGGCATTCAATCTGACGATGAATGCCGTGATTTTCCAGTTCCTGTGGCCAACATCACCACTGTGAAAACGGGTGGCGGATCAGGTTTGCGTTGTAGTAGCGCGTATCGCCCGACACTTCCGCGCCGATCCAGTCGGGTTTCTCGAAGGGCTGGTCTTCCGAGGCCAGTTCGATCTCGGCCACCACCAGGCCCGCATTGGCGCCCAGGAACTCATCGACTTCCCACACCATGCCTGCATGTTCGATGCGATGACGGTACTTTTCGATCAGCGGCTGTTCGCACAGGCCGTCGAGCAGTTCGGCGGCGTCGGCCAGCGGAATCGGATACTCCCACTCGCCGCGCGTCGCGCCCACATTCGCCCCCTTGATGGTCAGCATCGCCTGCCCGCCTTCGATGCGCACGCGCACCACGCGCTCGCGCGCGGACGACAAATAACCCTGGCGCAGCAGGACCGGCTGGCCCAGGCCACGCCAGGCGTCGCTGGCAAGCAGAAATTTACGCTCGATCTCGATACCCATGAACAACGCCGTTCAATCCAGCGACAGCAGGATAGGCTGCAGCATGGCCGCGCCCAAGGCCGCGCTGCGCGCGCCATTCCAGCCGACGGCCGGATCCGGCAAGTCGGCGTTTTCCTTGAACGGCATTTCCAGGGTCAGCGCCAGGCAGCCGAAGTGATGGCCGACATACTTCGACGCCAGGGTCAGCATGTCCGACTTGTACTTGCTGGCCGCATAGCCGAACTTGTCCTGGAAGTCGGGGCTGGCCTGCTTGTAGCGCTCGATAAAGGCCTTCTGGTGCGCCGCTTGCGCCGGCGTGAAGTTTTCCAGCATTTCATTGCCGGCCACAAAGTTGTACGGCAGCGCTTCATCGCCGTGGATGTCGAAGAACATGTCGACGCCCGTTTCGTGGATCTTGTTTTTCACGCACAGCACTTCCGGGCTCGATTCCAGCGATGGCGTCATCCATTCGCGGTTCAGGTTGGCGCCTGCCGCATTCGTGCGCAGGTTGCCGCGGATGGAACCGTCCGGATTCATGTTCGGCACGATGTGGAACACGGCGCGCTGCAACAGTTTGCGCGCGATCGGGTTGGCATCGTCGAGCAGCGAGTCGATCAGGCCTTCGACGAACCATTCGGCCATCGATTCGCCCGGATGCTGGCGCGCGATGACCCAGATTTTCTTTTCCGCCTGCGGATTGCCAATGGTAATCATGTTCATGTCGCGGCCGTCGACCGTGCTGCCCAGGTCGGACACGCGCGCCAGCGGATGCTCGGCCACTTCGCCCAGCAGGCGCAGATGGCGTTCCCACGAATACGGCTCGAAATAGGCGTAGTACACGCTGTCGAGTTCCGGCGTGTGCGAGATCGTCATGACCTGGCCATCAAACGAGGTCGGCACGCGGAACCAGTTTTCGCTGTCGTAGCTGGCCACGGCCTGGTAGTCTTCATAGCCGGCCGGATAGGTGGCCTGGCCCGCGTTCAGGAAGCGCATCGTGCATGCCTGGCCCCGCGCGCCCTGCAGGCGGAAGTGGAACCACTGGTGGATGTCGGCGTGGCTATCCTTGCGCAAATTCAGGTCGATGGCGCCGGCACTGGCGGCGCTCACCACGTCGATGGCGCCCGAGTCGAAGTTCTGGCTGATTTTAATGGTCATGTAATGATCCCGTCCGAAGGTAAGTGTTACGGCGTTGCCTCGTGGGCTAGCGCCGTCGCGCTAAAAAACGCAGTGTAAGCTATCCCGCTATTTTCCGCCCTTTGACCCCGTTCGCAAAGCCTGGCCCGGCGATTTATGCACCAATCCGGGGCATCGATGGAAAAGTGCCGGGCAAAAGCGCGAAAAATCGGTCAGCTGTTGCATCTACCGGACAAAAAACTGCTTTGTAACAGCGGCTGACACATTGGCGCCCGGTCGCCCCCCTATAATTCTTGCTTTCATAGAGTCGCCAGGAAAGAGTCGTGGACAAGAAGTTAACTAACATCCAGGAAAGAAAGTTACGCGAGGCGCAGGCGCGGCGCGAGCACATCATCGACGTCGTCAAAGATCTCATCAAGAAGGGTGGCGCGCGCGCCGTCTCCATCCGCAAGGTGGCCGAGGCGGCCGGTTTTTCCACCACCGTCGTGTACGCCCTGTTCCGCGACAAGGCCACCTTGATCGCCCAGGCCATGGACAAGGACTTGCTGGAACTGGTGCGCGCCATGCGCACGGCGTGCGCCGCCAGCGACGATCCATGGCAGCGCATCGCCCTGGTCGGCCGCGCCTATATCGAGTACGGCTTCCAGCATCCCGACGAGTATTCGCTGATCTTCATGGAATTGCGTCCGCACGCGGAAATCGACGCCGTCGAAGTGGAACACGGCAATATCGAGCAAGACCCGTACGCCTATGCGCTGCACCTGTTTACCGAACTGGCGCAAACTGGCCTGGTACGCCAGGACGAGCTGGCGCTGCATACGATGACGCAAATCTTCTGGCAGTCGCTGCACGGCCTCGTGTCGCTGCGCATCGTCATGGATGCGGGCGACCCGTGGACGCCGCACCCGGAAATGAACGCGCATATCGACGACTTGCTGGCCGTCGTCACGACAGGCATCCGCCTGCGCTTTGCACCGGCTTCCTGACGCTTGATCCAGCGCAAACTTGCCTTGCTGGGCCTGGGCGCCAAGGCGCTGCACATGTACTGAAAAAAAAGTAAAGGCAGGCGCGGTGCTGCACCGCCCTGCCCCGTCTTGATATGTGCGAAGCTTACTGCGCTTCGAGCATGCTCTGCGTTTCCTGATAGCGCGTATGCCACGACAGCGCCTGTTCCAGGATGTGCGGCGTATGACCGCCGCGCTGGCATGCCGCGTCGTAATACGCGCGCAATTGATCGCGGTAAGCGGGATGCGTGCAGCGCTCGATGATCAACGGCGCCCGTTCGCGCGGCGCCAGGCCACGCAAGTCCGCAAAACCCCACTCCGTCACCAGCACGTCGACATCATGCTCCGTATGGTCGACATGCGAGACCATCGGCACGACGCTGGAAATGCGCCCGCCCTTGGCCGCCGATTTCGACACGAACATCGACACTTGCCCGTTGCGCGCGAAATCGCCCGAGCCACCGATGCCGTTCATCATGTGCGTGCCGCACACGTGCGTGGAATTGACGTTGCCGTAGATATCGAACTCGAGCGCCGTGTTCAGGGCGATGATGCCCAGGCGGCGCACGATTTCCGGATGGTTGCTGATCTCTTGCGGGCGCAGCACGATCTTCGAGCGGTAATGGTCGATATTGTCCATCAGCTTTTGATGCACGGCGGCCGACAGGGTAATCGACGAGGCCGAGGCAAACGCCAGCTGGCCCGAGTCGAGCAACTCGATGGCGCTGTCCTGCAGCACTTCCGAATACATGGTCATATTGCGGAAAGGCGAACCGATCAGGCCATGCAGCACGGCGTTGGCGATGGTGCCGATGCCCGCCTGCAGGGGCAGCAATTCCGGCCCCATGCGTCCAGCCGCCACTTCGCCCTCCAGGAAGGCGATCACGTGGCCGGCAATGGCTTGCGTCTCTTCGTCGGGCGGCAAGGCGTTCGACGGGCTGTCGGGACTGTCCGTGATGACGATGGCGGCGATGCGGGCCGGATCGATGGCGATGGCCGTGCTGCCCAGGCGCTGATCGACGCGCGTGAGGGGAATCGGTTCGCGCCCCGGCAAGGTTTGCGGAATATAGATGTCGTGCAAGCCTTCCAGCGCCAGCGGCGTGGACAGGTTGATCTCGATGATGACCTGCGTGGCCTGCTGGGCAAACGCGGCGGAGTTGCCCACCGACATGGTCGGGATGATGGCGCCGGCGGCCGTGATGGCCGTCGCTTCGATAACGGCGATGTCGACGGCGGCCAGGTTGCCCGAGCGCAGTTGCTCCGCCGTTTCCGACAGATGCTGGTCGATGAACATGACTTCGCCGTTGTTGATCTTGCCGCGCAGCACAGGGTCGACCTGGAACGGCATGCGGCGCGCCAGCACGCCCGCCTCGGCCATCAGGCCATCGCTGCCATTGCCCAGCGATGCGCCCGTGATCAGGGTCAGGCTCAATGGATCTTGCAGGGCGCGCTCGGCCAGCGCGCGCGGCAGGGCCTTGGCGTCGCCGGCACGGGTAAAGCCGCTCATGCCGACACGCATGCCGTTGTGGAACAATTTGGCGGCCTCATCGGCGCTCATGATTTTGCTGAGCAAGCCTGGGTGGCGAATACGGTCCTCGTACATCGTGATGCTCCTGATATTCTTAATATTCTCAAACTGGATGGCTGTCATACACCAACCCCATAAGTGGATTCAGTATAAAATCCCGCCTACATGCATGGCATGAATTAATTTCGTCATATCCAGTCGATATTTTCATGCTTTGCCAACGCCGAGCCTCCTCTTGGATATCCGTTCCCTGCGCTATTTCGTCGAAACCGTGCGCCTGTCGAGCTTTACGCAGGCGGCCGAATCGCTGCACCTGACCCAGTCGACCATCAGCAAGATGGTGCGCCAACTGGAAGACGAGGTTGGGGCCCAGCTGCTGGTACGCGACGGGCGCAAGCTGACCCTGACGGACACGGGCCGCATCGTCTACCAGCATGGCCAGGAAATGCTGGCCAATATGCGCCAGCTGACCCTGGAAGTGCGCGACACGCAGGCCTTGCAGCGCGGCAGCCTGACAGTCGGCATCCCGCCCATGATCAATGTGCTGTTTACGCCCGTACTAAAAGCCTTCCGCGCGCGCCATCCGAACATCAGCCTGACCTTGCAGGAAGACACGGGCCAGCAGATCGAGCGCAAGGTGGCGGCCGGCGAGCTGGAAATCGGCATGACGGTGCTGCCGGCCGACCCGGAACTCGATCTCGTGGCCGTGGAAGTGGCCAACTATCCGATCTGGGCCTTGGCCGAGCCGGGCACCTTCCAGAAAAACCGCACGACACTGCCCTTCAAGGCGCTGGCCGAGCTGCCGCTGGTGTTATTGAAAGATGATTTCGCGCTCACGCGCAGCCTGCGCCAGCATTTCGCGCAAGCGGGCTTCACGCCGACCATCGCCGCGCAGAGCGGGCAGTGGGACTGGCTGGTGGCGATGGCCTCGGCGGGCCTGGGCGTGGCCCTGTTGCCCGAGCCGTTCATCCACCGCCTGGCCGGCGAACCGTTGGAGGCGGTGCGCATCGTCGAGCCGGAAGTGGCGTGGCAGGTGGCGCATATCTGGAGCGGGCGCTATCTGTCGCACGCGGCGCGCGCCTGGCTCGAGGTATGCCAGGACGTACTGGGCACGCAGTTCGCTCATTAATGCAAAAAAGGGTGGCCGAAGCCACCCTTTTGATTGATCACGCCACCTTGCTTACTTGGCGTCGTCGTTGTACATGCTGGCGTACTTCCAGCCGAAGTACAGAATGAAGGTGTAGCACAGGGCCGGCACGAGGAAGGACAGCTGCAGGTTGATGTGGTCGGCCAGGAAGCCCTGGATGAACGGCACGATGGCGCCGCCGACGATGGCCATGCACAGGATGCCCGAACCTTGACCCGTTTGCGCGCCCAGCTTGTTCAGGGCCATGCTGAAGATGGTCGGGAACATGATGGAGTTGAACAGGCCGACGGCGATCAGTGCCCACATGGCCGTGTGACCGCTGGAGAACACGGCAACGAGGATCAGCGCGATGACGACGGCGGCGTTGAAGGCCAGGGTCTTGCCCGGGCTGACATAGCGCATCACAGCAAAGCCGACGAAGCGGCCCAGCATGGCGCCACCCCAGTAATAGCTGACGAAATACGCGGCGTCGGCGTGGCTGAGACCAGCGATATGGCTCTCGCCCAGGAAGTTGATCAGGAAGCTGCCGATACTGACTTCACCGCCCACATACAGGAAGATGGCCAGCGCGCCCAGCACCAGGTGGCGGTGCGACCAGATCGAGACCTTGTGGCCATCCTGCGCCAGCGCGGCCGCATCGTCGGCATGCGAAATCTTCGGCAATTTGGCCAGCGCGAACAGCACCGCCAGGATCACCAGGGTAGCGGCCAGCACCAGGTACGGCCCCTGCACGGAAGCCGCTTCCTTGGCGCGGTAAGCCAGTTGCTCGACGGCCGGCAGCAGATCGAACTGCTGCACCGTCAGCACGGTGCCCGACAAAATCAGCATGCCGCCCAGCGCAGGCGCCACGGTGGTGCCCAGCGCGTTGAACGCTTGCGTCAGGGTCAAACGGCTCGACGCCGTCTGCGGGTCGCCCAGTTCCGTCACGTAGGGATTGGCCGCCACCTGCAGCACGGTGATGCCGGCCGCCAGGATGAAGAAGGACAAGAGGAACAGCGCATAGCTGCCGGTGGACGCCGGGTAGAACATGGCGCAGCCGGCGGCCGCGATCAGCAGGCCGGCGACGACGCCGCGCTGGTAACCGATTTTCTTGATCAGCATGCCGGCGGGCAGCGAAACGATGGCATAAGCGCCAAAGAAGCAGAACTGCACCAGCATCGCCTGGACATAGGTCAGGGTGTAGATCGAACGCAGGTGGGGGATCAGCACATCATTGAGCGATGTCAGCAGTCCCCACATGAAAAACAGCACCGTGACAATGATCAGGGCGCCTGTATTGTTTTGCGTGCCGGCCTGTGCGGACTGTATGCCCGGACCTTGCTTTACGTATTCCATACCTTCTCCATTTTTCAATTCCAAGTTGATCTTGCCAGGCATGGAAGCGTTTCCACCCGGGCAGCACCAGGACGCGCAAGCGCCACGCAGATATCAGCGTGGGCCATGACTGCCATTGACGAAATGGGGGCAGGCATGGCGACTCTTGCGCGCGGCAGGCGCACGGCCGACCGTTTCTCGTCAGATGATGTCTTGTGGACGCGGCGCGCCTGCGGGCTGCGTCTGAAAACAACATCCAGGACAAAACAGTCTTGTAGTAAAACTACGATACTGCGCCGGCATTATGCCTTAAAGCCCCGTATTGCGCAGCTTTCGCGGCTGTTATTTCAAAATTGAATAGCTGACATTTGAAATCAAAAGTAGCCTTATAACTTGGAATCGCTATACTTATATTGCAGTGCAGCACAACGCGGCACGCCACATAAGGAGTCTGCCATGTCTACCGCATTTACCTATCACACCACGCAAAACAGCAATATCGTCGCCACCCTGGTCCACGCCGCCAAGCGCGTCGGTGCCTGGCTGAACCAAAGCAGCGACCGCCGCGAGCGCGCTTACGAAGAAGCCTACCTGGCCGAATCGACCGACCGCTACGATCTGGAATACCGCATGCGCGAACTGGCCCGTGCCAACCCGCAGCCAAGCTGGATGAGCGGTCTGAGCCGTTAATTAATACGGCAACACGCAGCCCATCATCGGCTGTTGCAACAACGATAGCGCCATCCTGCTCGCCTTGCGCTTGAGCACAGGATGGGCTATACAGGCGGGATGCAAACGCCCATTACCATCCTCGCCATCGCCGGCAGCCTGCGCGCCGCCTCGCTGAACACCGCCCTGCTGCGCGCCATCGCCCGGCTTGCCCCAGAGCCATTCGACATCCGCATCTATCCGGGACTCGGTGAACTGCCCCTGTTCAATCCCGACCTCGACGCCGACAGCCTGCCGGCCGTGACGGGCCTGCGCGACGCCATCCTGGCGGCCGACGTGCTGCTGCTGGCCAGTCCCGAGTACGCGCACGGCGTGAGTGGACCCATGAAAAACGCGCTGGACTGGATGGTGGGAAATGAATCGTTCATCGACAAGCCGCTGGTGCTGCTGAACGCCTCGCCGCGCGCCACGCATGCGCAAGCGGCCCTGCGCGAAACGGTGCGCACCATGTCGGCACGACTGATCGACGAGGCCTGTATCAGCCTGCCCCTGCTGGGGTCGGGTCTCGATGCGGAAGGCATCGCCGCAGACCCGGCATTGCGCCGGGCTATCTTGGATATGCTGCAGTGCATCAGGTCATTTTCATGACCTGATGCACGTTTTACTATCAATTCATCTAGTTTTACTACGTACTTCTACGGACCGCTCAGTGCGGGATCATGCCGGTGAATACGTAGGCCTGCAGCATGGTGATGATGCCGATGATCACGGCAAACATCAGGCTGTGCTTCAGGGTAAAGCGGAACAGGTCCGATTCCTTGCCCACCAGGCCTGTTGCCGCACAGGCGACGGCGATCGATTGGGGCGAGATCATCTTCGCCGTCACGCCACCCGTCGTATTGGCCGCCACCAGCAAGGTGTCGGAGACGCCGATCTGGTGCGCCGTCGTGTTTTGCAGGGAGCAGAACAAGGCGTTGGAGGACGTATCGGAACCCGTCAGGAAGACGCCCAGCCAGCCCAGGAATGGCGAGAAGAACGGGAAGGCGGCGCCGCTGCCGGCCAGCAACAGGGCCAGGGTGGACGACATGCCCGAGTAATTGGCAACGAAGGCAAACGCCAGCACCAGGCCGATCGACAGCACGGGACGGCGCAATTCCACGAGCGTTTCGACGAAGGCCTTGAGGCCATCGCGCGGCTTCATGCGCAGCATCAGCATCGACAGCACGGCCGTCAGCAAGATCGCCGTGCCCACGGCCGACAGCAGGTCGAGCTTGAAGACGGCGTCATACGCCTTCGGCTCCGCCACGATGGGCATCGTCTTGATCACCAGTTTATCGAGGTAAGGCACGTGGATCTTGACAACCAGGCTCGATAGCGCCCCGCCGGCGGCGAACAGGGCCTTGAAGCCGGGCAGGCTCCAGACGGTGACGATGGCCGTCAGCAGGCCGAACGGCGCCCAGGCGCGCATGGTCTGCGCCGTCGTGTAGGGCGAGGCGGCGCGGCTGCCGCTGCCGCGCAAGTCCGCCTTGCCGGCGCCACCGCCAAAACCGGACAGCGCAGCCGTGCCACCGCCGACGGCATGGGCCACTTTCGCATTCTTCGGCTGCCACACTTTCAGGAACAGGGTCAGCGACACCAGGCTGACGAGGGCCGAAGTGATGTCCGGCAGCTCAGGGCCGATATGGTTAGACGTGAAGTACTGGGTCACGGCAAAGCTCAAACCCGTCACCAGCGCGGCCGGCCACACTTCGCGCACACCGCGAAAGCCATCCATCATGAACACCAGCCAGAACGGTACCAGCAGCGACAGCAGCGGCAATTGGCGGCCCGCCATGGCGCCGATCAGGAACGGATCGATGCCCGTCACCTGGCCCGCCACGATGATGGGGATGCCCATGGCGCCAAAGGCCACGGGCGCCGTATTGGCGATCAGGCACAGGCCCGCCGCATACAGCGGGTTGAAGCCCAGGCCCACCAGCAAGGCCGACGTGATCGCCACGGGCGCGCCAAAACCGGCCGCCCCTTCCAGGAAGGCGCCGAAGGCAAAGCCGATCAGCAGCACCTGCAAACGCTGGTCGTCCGTAACAGACAATACGGAGGCGCGGATGATCTCGATCTGCCCCGTCTTCACGACGATCTTGTACAGGAAGACGGCCGTGACGATGATCCACGCGATGGGCCACAAACCATACGCAAAACCGTAGCCGGCCGCCGCCAGCGCCTGCGGCACGGGCATGCCATACGCGAAGATGGCGACGGCCAGCGCCAGCGCCAGGGTGACGGCGGCCGCCACGTGGCCCTTGATGCGCAGTGCCGCCAGGGCGATGAAAAAGAAAATGATGGGAACGGCTGCCGCCAGCGACGACAGCCACAGGCTGCCGAGCGGTGTATAAAGTTGGGTCCAGGTCTGCATGTCGGGTCTCCTCCGGTGGATGCGGGTTAAGTAAAAAACGGCTTTTGATGTAATTGTGTGTAGCGTGTTTTTTGCGGTGCTGCGAGGCTGCGGGGCCGGGCTATTCTTCCTGTCCCCGCGCATTGAGCAGGTCGGCCAGGCTGCGCGGCGCCGGTGTCAAGGGCTTGCGGTGCTGCGTCCAGCCCAGTTGCGCGCGCGGCGTCAGCATCCGCAGCCGCGTGGCGGCCCAGCGGAACAGGCGGTAGCTGGCAGGACGCGCAAAGGCGCCGCTCCAGAAGCGCCAGATCAGGCTTTCGCCGCGGCTGAACTTGGCACCCTGGCCGCGCAGCGGATGGCTGACTTCCTCGTGCGGATTGCGGTTGGCCTCCGTGCGCAGGCGCACCAGCAGTTGCGGAATCGGGATGCGCACGGGGCACACCTCGCCGCAGGCGCCGCACAGGCTCGACGCGGTGGCCAGGTCCGCCGTCGCAGCTAGTCCCAGCAAGTGGGGCGAGATGATCTTGCCGATCGGCCCCGGATACGTGGTGCCGTAGGCGTGGCCGCCGATGCGCGTGTAGACGGGGCAGTGGTTCATGCAGGCGCCGCAGCGGATGCATTGCAAGGTAGCGCGCAGCTGCTCGTCGGCGTAGGCCTGGCTGCGGCCGTTGTCGAGCAAGACCAGGTGCACTTCGCGCGGGCCATCCAGCTCACCGGCGCGGCGCGGACCGGAAATCAGGTTGAAATACGTGGTGATGGCCTGCCCCGTGGCCGAGCGCGTCAATAGACTGGCCAGCGGCACGATATGTTCGAGCTTGGCGACCACCTTTTCCATGCCCATGATGGCGATGTGTACCTCCGGCACGGACGTCGTCAGCCGGCCATTGCCCTCGTTTTCCACCAGCCACAGGGTGCCCGTGTCGGTCGCCGCGAAGTTCACGCCCGACAGGCCGATGTCCGCCTCGACAAACGCCTGGCGCAGGGCGCGCCGTCCCGTCTGGATCAGGCTGTCGACGTCTTCCGTGTAGGGCGCGTCGGGAATGTGCTCGGCGAACAGGCCGGCGATGTCGGCCTTGGTCTTGTGAATGGCCGGCATGACGATGTGCGACGGCTTTTCGCCGGCCAGCTGCACGATGTACTCGCCCATGTCCGATTCCAGGCAGCTCATGCCGCGCGCTTCCAGGTAGTGATTGAGCTCGATTTCCTCGCTGGCCATCGACTTGCCCTTGATGAAGCGCGTCGCCTGATTACGCTGCGCGATGGCGTGGATGATGGCGTTGGCTTGCTCGCCATCCTCGGCCCAGTGCACCTGCACGCCGGCCGCCGTCAGCTTGTCTTCCAGCTGCACCAGCAAATCGGGCAGGCGCGCCAGCGCATGCCGGCGCACGGCTTCGCCGAGGTCGCGCAGGCGCTCCAGTTCGTCGCCGTCGGGGAACTGGGCGCTACGCTTGTCCTGTAAAAAATCCATGGCGCCGCGAAAACTCTGGCGCAGCTTCGGGTCGTCCAGCGCGGCGCGGGCGCGCGCATGGAAGTCCGCCGGCTTGACGAATTGCAGCGGCTTGGCGTTCATGGCTGGCCTCCTTCATGGGCAGATAAATCATCGATGATCAGCACCCACAGCCAGCGCGGACCGTGCGCGCCATACGCGAGGGTTTGCTGGATATCGGACGTTTTCGAGGGCCCCGACACCAGCACCAGATTCGATGGCATGCCATCCATCCAGCGCTCGGCGCGCGCCGCCGCATGCAAATCCGCGTGCAGGGTGCTCGCATACACGAGGCAGATATGCAGCGGCGGCGCCAAGGACACCGTGCGCGGCGTGGCCGCGTCGGGCGCGATGACCAGGGTGCCCGTGGCGGCGATGCCGGAACGGGCGACAGTCAACCCCGCGTCGACGGTGTCGAACAATTCGCCCTTCCACTGCGCCAGCGGACGGTCAAAGGACAGCGTTTCCACGCCAGCGGGCAAGGCGGCGCGCAAGGCCAGCCCTTCGGCGCTGCCGGTATCCATCAGCAAACGGCGCACCTGCTGCGCGCCGAGGCGCTGCGCCAGCAGGGCGGGCCAGGCGTCGCTGCTCACGCAGTCGACTTGCGCATGTGCGGCACGCAAGGCTGTCTGCATGGCGTCGAGCTGCTGGCGCGGTGACTGCGGCGCTTGCGCGCGGCGCGCCAGGTAATGCCGGTCGATGGCCGTATCGATGACCTCCACCGTCTCGGGCGCGGTGGGGGCCGCGGCACGCAAGCGCCCCAGCATGCGTTCGCGGGCGGTCAAGATCGCGCTCATGCCGCGCCTCCCGTGCGGCGCCACAGGAAGCTGGCCAGGTGCTCGACGGGCAGCAGCGCGCCCTGGTGCTGCGCGGCGTGACCAATATTGAGCAGGCAGCCGCAATCGGCCGAGACGAGCCGGTCGCAGCCGGTGGCGCAGGCCGAAGCGATCTTGTCGGTGACCATGGCGCCGGAAATGTCCGGATGCTTCAATGAAAACGTGCCGCCAAAGCCACAGCATTCCGATTCGCGCTGGTGTTCGATGCGCGTCACGCCGGGCAAGGCGTCGACCAGGGCCACGCCGTGCAGGCGCGTGCCCATTTCGCGGCGCGCGCCGCACGAGGTGTGCAGCACCACGCTTTCCTGCGCCTGCCCTGCGCCTGCCAGGCCGGCCAGGTCGAGTTTCAGCACGCAGACGAGAAACTCGCTCAGTTCATACACGCGCTCGGCCAGTTCAACCGCCTTGGGGCCGGCGACGGGGTCGTCCTGGAACAGCTGCGGCCAGTGGTGGCGCATCATGCCGGCGCA
Source organism: Janthinobacterium sp. GMG1 (assembly GCF_034427795.1). Taxonomy (NCBI): domain Bacteria; kingdom Pseudomonadati; phylum Pseudomonadota; class Betaproteobacteria; order Burkholderiales; family Oxalobacteraceae; genus Janthinobacterium; species Janthinobacterium sp. GMG1. Next base: position 10,891 of record NZ_JAXQNT010000007.1, on the reverse strand, counting down.
AGAGCCGGACGGTACGATCACGGGCCAAGGCTGCGCAAACAGGTCGAGCTGGGCGCGGGCCACGGCGCGCGCCTGTTCCGGATTGCCGCTGCTGTAGGCGGGCTGGCCGCAGCAGCTCTGGCCGCGCGGATAATGCACCAGCAAGCCTTCCCGCTCCAGCAGGCGCACCGCGTCGAGTCCCGCCTGCGGCACGAACAGGTCGACCAGGCAGGTGGCGAACAGGTACACCTGGAGCGGTGCGGGTGGATAGCGGCGTGGCTGGCGCGGGTCTGGCTGCATGAGTGTGTCTCCCCGGCGCTCTGTATGTTGCTGCGGCGCCGCTGTGTGTTGTTAAGAATGACCGGTTCACGCATAATTCCAGCTTCCGCGAGCCACTTCAAATTGCTCGGACCACTTTAAAACAACACCGGAAGACAGCGATGGCGACAGGCATGCAAACGCGGGGCAGGGTCGAGATGGTGATGCGCCGGCTGGAAACGGCCCTGCTGGACGGCAGCTTGCCGGCGGGCGCGCAGCTGCCGGCCGAACGCCTGCTGGCGCTGCAATATGCGGTTTCGCGCAACACCGTGCGCGAAGCGGTGCAGCGGCTGGCGGCGCGGGGCCTCGTGCGCAGCCGGCGCGGCGCCGGCGTATTTGTGACGGATCAATTGCGCACCGGCATGGCGTCGCCGTGGAGCCAGCTGGTGGCCGACCACCCCGCCCTGCGCAACGACATCCTGGAATTTCGCCGCGTGCTGGAAGGGGCGACGGCCTATTTTGCGGCGCAGCGGGCCAGCGGCGACGAGCGCGCGCAGATCATGGCGCTGCTGGCCGAGCTGGAACAGGCACGCGCCAGCGACGACAAGCACGGCGAGGCGCAGGCCGATGCACGGCTGCATGAAGTCATCGCGCAGGCGTCGCACAACACCATGTTTCTGCACTTGCACACCAGCATCATCGGCATGCTGCGCGAACACATCACCATCAATGGCACGGGCTTGCGCCAGCAGGACGAGGCGACTTCGCTGCAACTGCTGTCGCAGCACCGCACGCTGTGCGAGGCCATCTGCGCCAGCCAGCCCGAAGAGGCGCGCACGGCCATGCAAGGCCACATCGATTTCGTGCGCACGCGCGTCACCAGCGACGAATAAGGGTCACTGGTAGGACCAATCTGATATGCAGCATGGTGGCGCAACGCGTCGTGGCTTGTCGCAGGGCCGGGCAAGAATGGAGGCCCGATTCGCTATCCGACAGGTTTCCATGCATTTGCACCATGCAATTGACGATCTCCGCAAGCCGGCGCCACTTCCCTTGCTGGCGCTGCATGCCGGCGCCAGCGCCAGCTTTGCCGTCGCGCTGCTGCCGCCCGCCGGCTGGCCGCTGGGCCTGGCCTGTTGCCTGCTTATTCTGGCCATGCTGCTGCGGGCCTTGCGCGCACCCGCCGCACAGCCTGACAGCGCCGCCTCCGGCACCGCGCTGCTGGCGCTGGACGTGCTCGTGTTCCTGCTCTGCTATGCATTGCGCGAAACCGACGCCGGCTGGCACGCAACCGCCTTTTGCATCCTGCTCGTTGCCCCCTATGCCGGCATCACGCGGCAACTGCTGGGCGGCGCCGGCCTGGCCATCGTGGCGAGCCTGGCCTGGCTCGGCCTGCAGGATGACTTTCAAGCCGGCAACGCCGCCACCTTGCTGCTGCTCAACTTGACTGGCCTGTGTGCCAGCCATGGCCAGCAGCGCCAGCGCCGCGCGCACGTCCTGCAACACGCCATCCTGGCAGAACAGGCCGTGCGCGACCACCTGACCGGCTGCTACAACCGCCGCTACCTCGACGAGCACTTGCTGGGCGCCGAACTTGCGCGTTCACAACGCCATGGCCTGTGCCTGACGGCCATCCTGTGCGATCTCGACCACTTCAAGCGCATCAACGACGCCCACGGCCATGCTGCGGGCGATGCCGTGCTGCGCACCTTTGCCGGCCTGCTCGGCAACGCCACGCGCCGTGGCATCGACAGCGTGGTGCGCCACGGCGGTGAGGAATTCCTGCTGATCCTGCCTGAAACGGACCTGGCGGGCGGCGTGCGCCTGGCCGAACGCCTGCGCGACGGCCTGGCACGGCACATCGGGACGACGGCCAGCTTCGGCGTCGCCTCCCTCGCGTGTACGCCCGATAGCCGGGCGCCCGGCGCCGCCGCCCTGGTCGCGGCGGCCGACCGCCTGCTGTACCAGGCCAAGCACGCGGGGCGCAATTGCGTCAGGGCAGCCATGCTGGACGCCCTGTAATTGCCATCGAATCAATGTTACCATTCGTTAACTTGTGTACTTGTCAGTACACATCCTGCCACTGAAGAGAACGGAATCACCATGTCTGAACACGCGCCCCGCCCTTCCACCATCATGCGCCAATGGCAAATGCTGCGCCTGATACCGCAGGCGCCACGCACCATCACCGTCGCTGAATTGCACGACAAGCTCAAGGCCATCGACTTTGCAATCGGCGTGCGCACGATCCAGCGCGACTTGCTCGACCTGGCCGAAATTTTCCCGCTGACCAATCCCGCCGACAGCAAGCCATTTGGCTGGTGCTGGATGGAAAATGCGGCGCGCATGGACATGCCGGGCCTGTCGACGCCAGCCGCGCTGACCCTGGCCCTGATGGAACAGCACATGCGCCATGCATTGCCGCCATCCACCCTGGACAGCATGCAGCCGTATTTCAGCGCGGCCCGCCAGACCTTGAACGCGGCCAGCGAACGTGCCAGCGCATCCGCCTGGCTGGACAAGATACGCGTCATCGCCCCCATGCAGCGGCTGCTGGCGCCCGACATCGACGAAGCTTGCCAGCGCACCGTGTATGAAGCGCTGATGCAAAACCGCCAGCTCAAGCTGAGCTACAAGAAGCGTGACAACGACAGTCCCGTCAGCTATGACGCCGTCCATCCGCTGGCCATCGTGCAGCGCGGTCAGTTGCTCTACCTGGTATGCCTGTTCGCCGACTACAACGACGTGCGCACGCTGGTCCTGCACCGCGTGCAGCAGGCGGAAATGCTCTATCTGGCCGCGCGCGCGCAGCCAGGCTTCGACATCGATGCGTATATTGCTTCGGGCGCCATGGGCATCCGCGAGGGCGAACCGCTGCTGCTGGAAGCCGTGTTTGCCCGTCGCAGCGGCGAGCACCTGTACGAGACGCCGCTGAGCGCGGACCAGCAATTGCAGGAACGCGCCGATGGCTCGCTGCACCTGACCGCCACCGTGCCCAGCACGCGCGAACTGCAGTGGTGGTTGCTGGGCCTGGGCGATGGCGTGGAAGTGCTGGCGCCTGCCGCCCTGCGCGAACAGATGAAAAGCACTATCGCCAGCATGGCCAGCCGCTACGCCGCCTGACGACGGCCCCGGCGGCGGCGAAAACTGCTACCATCGCGCGCCGCCACTCCTTTCATCCAACCATGACCGTCCTCAGCCACACTCATCCGTTGGTACGCCAGCTGGAAAACGACTTGCTGCCCCTGTTTCGCGCCGCCCTGCCGTCACTTGCGGCCGCTGCGCCACAGGTGCTTGCCTCCGTCTTCGCTTTTTCCAGCGGCACGGCCAGCACCTTTCAGGATTATCATTTCGGCATTTCCTGCCTGCTTGAGGACGTGCCCGAGGATGCCCCGGAAGAAGTCGCCCTGCTGGTCAGCGTCACGGGCCTCGACGCCGGCGCCCGGCTCAGCGCACAGGTTGTCTGGGGCCAGCCCTCGGGCTTGGTGGAAATGCAGGCAGATCTAAATGCTGGCGACCTGCAAGCCTTGCATGCGGCCCTGCCCGGCTTGCTGGCCAGCTTGCAACATTCAGCCAGCCGAGGCACGCCAGCAATATGACAGGCGCATGAAAAAGTGCCAGGAAACAACAACTTACGCTTTCCTCAACGCAACTTTATTGACTTCCACTAGCCCTAGCCCCTATCCTTTCAGTTACGTTTGGTGAGAATGTGTGCATGTTCAGACGAGCATGCACGCAGCCTCGCCTTGCCTCCACAAAAGTCCATTCCGCATTTTTATTGCAACCATCAGGGCAACGCGCCTGGACGGCCGCTGCCAGCAAATACGGAGCTGACTGCCATGCCATCGCACCACCATTTCCCCGCCTCATCGTTGCTGGGCTGCGCCTTCCTGCTGGCGGCCGCCCTGCCCGTGCAGGCGCAGACCACGGACAGCCCCGCCGCCACCTTCAGCGCCAATGCCAGCCTCACCTCGCAATACATCTCGCGCGGCTTTCGCCAGACCTGGGGCAAGCCGGCCCTGCAGGCGGGTGCCGACTACGCGCACCCGAGCGGCTGGTCGCTGGGCACCTGGGCGTCCACCGTCAGCGACCGCTATATCGAGGATGCAACCATCGAATGGGACTTGTACGGCGGCTACAGCGGCACGGCGGGCGAACTCGGTTACAGCGTGCTGGCCTACTATTACAAATATCCGGGCGCCGTCTACCGCGCCACGGGCGTCAAGTACGACTATGGCGAGCTGTCGCTGGGCCTGAGCTACAAGATGCTGTATGCCAAGTACAACCATACCGTCACGCGGGATTTTTTCGGCATCACCAATGCGCGCGGCACGGCTTACCTGGACGTGGGCGCGAATGTCGACCTGGGCAACGCCTGGACCTTGAACCTGCACGCCGGCAATGGCCGCGTGGCGGGCACGGGCAATGCCATGTGGAACTGGCGCGACGCCAAGGTGGGCGTCACCAAAACCTTCGACGGCGGCTTGAGCCTGAGCGGCGCCGTCACGCGCGCCTGGGGCGCCAGCGACGCCTACGACCATTACACTTTAGGCATCCCGAATGCAGCCGGTCAGTTCGACACCTCGAACCCGGCCGCGACGACCTTCGTGCTGGCCGTCAGCAAGACTTTCTAGGCACGCTACCCGCGACGCCCGAGACACCGATACCCCTCCCCATCAAGGAACAGCCTCATGCAACTATCACTGAACAGTAAAATCTGCGTCGCCGCCACCGCGCTCGCCATCCTCAGCCTCGGCGTCACGGCGGCGGTGATCGGCTACAAGAGCAGCGCCAGCGCCGAAGCGGCCGCACTGGAACTGGCCCGTACGTCGGCGCGCGAAGTGGCCGGCGCGCTGCAGGCGCGCATCGCCAGCAACCTGTCCAGCGTGTCCAGCCTGGCCGGCGCCATGCGCGGCACCAAAAGCGCCAGCCTGCCCCTGCAGCGCGAGCAGATCAATGAACTGACCAAGGCAACGTTGACCAGCTCGGAAGACTTGCTGGGCTCAGCCGTGACGTGGGAGCCGAACGCGCTCGACGGCAAGGATGCGGAATTTGCCAACCAGAAACCGAACTACGACGCCAGCGGCCGCTTCATGCCCTACTGGACACGCGGTGCCGGCGGCAAGCTGCAAGTCGAACCCATCGTCTTCGACCCGAAACCGGGCGCCAACGACTGGTACGACGTGCCCAAACGCACGGGCAGGACTTACTTTACGGAACCGTACATCTACCCCGTCGATGGCAAGGATGTGCTGATGGCCTCGCTGGTGGCGCCCATCATGATCGACGGCAGCTTCAAGGGCACGGCCAGCGCCGACTTCATGCTCACGCGCCTGGCGAAAATCCTGGCCGACCTGAAAGTGATCGAAGGCGGCAAGCTGGCCCTGATCTCGAACGGCGGCCTGTACGCCAGCCATCCCGCGCCTGAACGGCTGGGCAAGAAGGCGGACGACGTGCCAGCCACCGGCCTGGACAAGGTGCGCCAGGGCCAGGCGTATGAATACGAGGACGACAAGGGCTACATCCACTTGCTGCAGCCGCTGCAGATCCACCCCGACATCGCGCCGTGGAGCGTGGAACTGAATTTCCCGAAAAGCGTGGCCACCGCCTCGGCGCGCGACCTGATGACTTACACGCTGATCGTCGCCCTGCTGTGCGCGGCAGCCACGGCCGGCATCTTGATCCTCGTCGTCAACCAGCTGACGCGCCCGCTGCGCACCCTGGGCCGCACCATGACGGACCTGTCCAGCGGCGACGCCGACTTGCGCGTCAAGCTGGAAGTCAAGGGCACCGACGAGCTGGCTGTCATCGGCAAGGGGTTCAACGCCTTCGTGGAAAAGATCCACGCCGTGCTGCTGCAAGTGCAAGCCAGTGCCGACAATGTGGCCCGTGCCAGCGCGGAAATTGCGCAAGGCAATAACGACCTGTCGGCGCGCACGGAACAGCAAGCCAGTTCGCTGGAAGAAACGGCCGCCTCGGTGGAAGAACTGACGGGCACCGTCAAGGAAAACGCCGACCATGCGCGCCAGGCGAATCAACTGGCCGCCTCCGCCTCCAGCGTGGCGCAGAAGAGCGGCGAAGTGGTCGGCAAGGTGATAGCAACGATGACCTCGATCAATGACTCGTCGAACAAGATCGTCGACATTATTTCTGTCATCGACGGCATCGCCTTCCAGACGAATATCCTGGCCCTGAACGCGGCAGTGGAAGCGGCGCGCGCGGGCGAACAGGGACGCGGCTTCGCCGTCGTCGCCACGGAAGTGCGCAACCTGGCGCAACGCTCCGCCGCGGCGGCCAAGGAAATCAAGCTGCTGATCGACGATTCCGTCGGCAAGGTGGCCGCCGGCAGCAAGCTTGTCGATGAGGCGGGCGCCACCATGGAGCAAGTGGTCGACAGCGTGCGCAAGGTGACCGCCATCATGGCCGACATCAGCGTCGCCACCACCGAGCAAAGCGACGGCATCGCCCAGGTCAACCAGGCGCTGGCGCAGATGGATGGCGTGACGCAGCAAAACGCTGCCCTGGTCGAGGAAGCGGCAGCGGCCGCCGAAAGCCTGCAAGACCAGGCCAGCCATCTGGCCGAGGTAGTCAGCGTGTTCAAGCTGGGCGAGCAGGCGCGCCAGGCAACGCCGACAGCAACGCCAGCGGCAGCAGCGCCGCGTGCCGTGACGCCCAAGACACCCGCGCCAGCCAAGCGCCTGAATGTTGCCAAACCGCAAGCGACACAGCACGCGCCCGCCAAGACACCGGCAGGTGATGATTGGGAAGAGTTTTAAGCCGGACATTTCCGCTTTCGGCCGGCGCCATACTCAGGCGCCGGCACGCGTTTCATAATCTGCCATATCCATACCTGCCTCACGCATTACCATGCGCGGCACCCGCCTGTTTCTCCTCCCCGCCATTCAATGGCCGCACTTTCAATACAGGTATTGCGACCCATTTCAGATTTCAAAAAAAATAAGATGCGCATGTACTTTATAATATCGCCGCGCATACGGCACGCTTTCAGCCGGTTGAAGATTAATAGGAATAACGCATGAAAAAAGTATTGGCATTATTAATGGTATCGGGCACGGTGGCATTGACAGGCTGCGGTGGTGGCAGCAGTGGCAATAGCGGTGCGAATAGCGCCAGCGGTGATGCAGTCGTTCCGCCAGTGGTGGTCGCGCCCCCGCCTCCGCCGGCACTGGCCGCGTATGTTGGCACTTGGCAACCCGCTTGTGACGACCAATACCGCCAGCGCCTCGTCGTCGCCCTCAAAAACGATGGCAGCGGCGCTCTGGAAATGTCGACCTACGGCGAAACCTTCGCCACTCCCGATTGCAGCGGCCCCGTGCAATTTACGGAAACGACGAGTGAAAAGATTACCGCGACGCCGGATGGCGCAGGCAATATTCAGCTCAAACTGGTGGCGGACAGCCCGGCCTCGGACATCCGCATCGACAAGGTCGTATCGTCGCTTCCAGCCCACACCATCCAGATTACGGGTCCGGCCGTCACCACCGTGATGCTGGATGGTAAACCTCATTGGCACATCAATGATGGCAGTGGCAACACCACGGACATTCCGGATACCGGCGTACAAACTACAGTAAGTGGCAAGGGCGGCTTTTATCTGCGCGGTAACGAATTGTTTACCGTAATGGAAAAAGACGGTGCTTATGTGCTCGATATGCACTATGTAAAACAATAAACCAGCCAATAATCAGCCATTGCGCCGCGTGCTCGGCGCAATGCGCACCAGTTACACCACTTCCCCCCTGCAGTCCATCAAACCATTTCAGCGCCTTGCCGCGACATGATCCAAATCAAGTCAGCGATAGATTCGGTGAGAATTCCTCCCTATTAATACTTCTATAATCAGGCCGCGTTGACGGCACGCACCACTGCCGGATAAAAAGGACTCTGAATGAAAAAATTATTGGCAGTATTGGCTGGCTCGGCTGCGGTACTCCTGACGGGCTGCGGCGGCGGTGGCGGCGGTTCGACACAGCAACTTGCCGGCGATTCCGGCAGCACCTCGCCACTGGCCGCGTATATCGGCACGTGGCAATCCGCGTGCGACGATCACGACCGTCAAATGCTCGTCATCGCGCTCAAGAGCGACGGCAGCGGTTCGCTGGAAATGACGCCGACCGGCGAAACCTACTTCAAGGCCGATTGCTCCGGCCCCGTGATAGCGACGGACGGTATGAGCGCGAAGATCACCGGCAAGCCGGACGGCACCGCCGACATGCTGATCAAGCTGGCAGAAAATACCGCGGCAACGAACTTGCGCGTCGATAAGTTCACCTCGTCGGTTCCGGCCTATACCTTCCAGCGCAGCGGCGCCACCGTGAAATATGTGCTGCGAGCAAACCAGCAGCAATGGTGCGTCGATGTGGACAATGGCGAATCGTGCATGTGGGATGAAGGCATGCAGCCCGCACTAAGCGTCCCCGGCGGCCTGTCCTTGCGCGGCAACGACCTGTACTCGGTGGTGCTGGACAAGGGCGTGTATGTCCTGGACATGCACTACGTGAAAAAGTAAACGCCTGATTTGTTGCGGCCACGTCATGGAGTCGTGGCCGTTCGCGTATTTCCGTGCAAAATCGAACAGACATTGCAAAAATAAAAAGCTATCCTGTTAAAAAACAGGAGCTTGCCATGTCGCAGCATACCTTTCCCCTGCCCTCCCACGCCGCACTGGACACCCTGCTGCAGCCTCAGGACAACGCTTTCCACCCGATCGAAGGCTTGCGGCGCTTGCGTGACGCGGGACTGGAGCAGCTGCCCCTGCCCGGCCACGGCGCCACCCTGCGGCGCTGGCAAATGCTGGCGGCCATCGCTGCCGTCGACCTTTCCCTGCTCAAGCTGTATGAAAGCCATACCGATGCGCTCGCCATCCTGGCGGAAATCGGCGGCTCCGGCGTGCCGGCCGGCAGCAGCTGGGGCGTCTGGTGCGCGGACATGCCTGGTACGCGCGTGCGCTTGCGGCAGACGGCCGAAGGCCGCCATGTGCTCGATGGACGCAAGGCCTGGTGTGCCGGGGCACAGGGCCTCAGCCACGCATTAGTCAGCTGCTGGAACGACGCTGGCCAGGCTTGCCTCGCCTCGGTGGCCCTGTCGCAGCCCGGTGTGCACCTCACGGACGAAGGCTGGCAAGCCGTCGGCATGCATGCCTGTGCCAGCGTCGACGTGACTTTTTCTGCCGCGCGCGCCTATCCCGTTGGTGCACCGGGTGCCTATCTGCAGCGGCCCGGCTTCTGGCATGGCAACGCGGGCATCGCGGCCGCCTGGTATGGCGCGGCCTGCGCCATCGCCGGCCACCTGCATGCGCGTGCGCAGCACGCCGCCCCCGACCCCGTGCGCCTGGCGCAGCTGGGGCAAATCGATTGCGTCCTGCGCGCCACCTGCGCCCTGCTGCGCGAAGGAGCCGCCGAAATCGACCTGCATCCGCAACGCGACGCCATGGGGCTGGCCCTGCGCCTGCGCCTGGCAACGGAAGACGCCGCCACCCTGGTCCTGCATCTGGCCACGCGGGCGCTGGGCGCCGGTCCCCTGTGCCGCGATGCCCGTTTCGCCCGCCTGGTTGCCGACCTGCCCGTCTTCCTGCGCCAGAGCCATGCCGAACGCGACCAGGCACTGCTGGGCGGCATTGTTGCCGGCGCGGAAGACCATCCGTGGACGCTGTGATGGCGCGCGGACAAAAAAAATCGCCGGACCGGATTGGCTCCGGGCCGGCGATCAGGGCTAAGTTGAGGGCTAGTTGATTACTTGAGCGGCATGGCGATGCCGAACATCACCGACTGGGTCCGCCCGCTATCGATGTTCAGATTGCTGTTGTAGTCCAGCGTAATCGTCATGCCGTTCGACAGCAGCAGTTTGACGCCCAGCCCGGCCGCCCAGTTGCCCGTCTGCTGCGGCACCGTGCGGATCACGTACACGGGGCCGTCGGCCACCAGGTCGGCATACGCCAGGCGCGCATCATCGGCGCCCTGGAACTGGTGCCGGTACTCGAGCCGCGCACGCGGGAACCACGTGCCCAGACCGCCCACATAGATACCCTCGGCCCGCACGCCCAGCGCGCCGATGCGCGAACGCACCGTCTGCTTGAAGTAGCTCAAGGCATTGATGCCCGCCGCCTTTTCCGTGTACGGATCGAGCTTGGCCGACATCAGTTCCACGCGGCCATACGGCGACCACATCCAGGTTTCCTGGCGCATCTCCATGCCGCCCACCAGCGCCCCGAACACTTGCTTGCCGTCACGTTCACCGGTGGCGAAACCGCTGCCGTCGCTCAGATAACGCGAGGCGTCGTACTGCAAGGTACCGTAGCCGAGCACGCCGTCAAGGAACACGCCCTTGCTCGGACGCAGGCTGCCATACACGGCCGCCACGGCGCTGTCGGCCGTGCTGCGGCTGCCGTTCTGGCCCACGTCGCTGCGGTCATGGCTGAAACCGGCGCCCACACCCAGGGTGGCCAGGTCGCTGAGGCGGTAATCGCCACCCACGCTGACACCATTCGTGCGGAAGCGGAAGCCCGTCTCGCGGCCATTCACATAATGCTGGCCGAAGTCCACCGCGCCACCGAGCCACAGCGACAACGCCTGCTTCTGCGTGTCCGGCTTTTGCGGCATGTCCGGCAAGCCCTGCGTGGCGCCGCTGACATCGG